>JBBTVB010000006.1:0-160429 GCA_038063455.1 Patescibacteria group bacterium | reverse complement strand
ATCATCATGACCGACGCTGACGTCGACGGCAGCCACATCCGCACGCTGCTGCTCACTTTGTTCTACCGCTACTTCCCGCAGCTCATGCTTACTGGCCACTTGTACATTGCGCAGCCGCCGCTGTTCCGCGTGCAGAAGGGGAAGATGAGCAAGTACGTCTACAACGAAGCCGAGCTAGAAAAAGTGAAGAAAGAATTTGAGGCCATAAAAATTGAGAAGGCGGCCGCGAAAGCTAAAGAGAAAGTTGAAGCGCCGGCAGACATCCCAGAAGCCGGGGTCGAGGTGGTGGAGACCACGCCCAGCGGTATTTCCATCCAGCGCTACAAAGGTTTGGGCGAAATGAATCCAGGCCAGCTGTGGGAGACCACCATGGACCCGGCCACGCGCGTGATGCGCCAGGTGACGTTGGAAGACGCAGAAGCCGCGGACCAGACCTTCGACATGCTCATGGGTAACGAAGTGGCGCCCCGTAAGCGCTTTATCCAAACACACGCGAAGTCGGTGAAGAACCTTGACATCTAGATATATCGCTGAATTAAAAAATCCCGCTTTAGGCGGGATTTTTATGTGCTTGTTATATTACCGCGCAAAGGGTTCTAGCCGTTCCACACGGCGGACGTCATTATCATCAATAACGCGTTTATCGTGGAGGATGTCCACGAGGGTATGGAGCTTCGTGTCTGCCTTTCGGGTAAGCACCACCAGGTCACCCCGAAGTTCGGACATTTTGTCGTCCAAGTAGTCTTTGGTCACCATGGTTGTCTGGAATTTTTGCAGTCGCTCCTCCAAATAGCTCTTAGTGACCATGCTCGACATTCCAGATTCCAGGTTGCCGAGTCGGCCTTCAAGCTTGTCAAATCGACGTTCGGTTTGACCCGCAAAGGTATGAATTGCTTCTAATACATCGCTAATTGTTGGTTCTGCTTCTTTGGTCATAAATCGTAAGACGGTTAATTGAAGAACCGTCCTCTTGCCCCGCCCTCCGTAGCTTTAGCGTTGGAGGGTCGGACTCCCAGCATACTCCGTCTTTTTCCGACAGGCAAATGTGGCTAACTACAGCACTTTTGGCTAACCTTAGCCAAGCCAGGGGTTGACTTTTTCATCCTTTTGCGCTATTGTACCTAGTTACAAAAGAGTAACAAAACACTTGAAAAAAGTGGGCAGCACGCCCTCAACCGCGATTCCGACGGTATTCGGAGAAAAAGTAGAAATGAGGATGACGCCATG
Source organism: Patescibacteria group bacterium (assembly GCA_038063455.1). Lineage (GTDB taxonomy): Bacteria > Patescibacteriota > Patescibacteriia > PEXW01 > PEXW01 > CAIPSZ01. The sequence goes on along the minus strand of JBBTVB010000006.1, from coordinate 159,202 downwards.
GCATTGAATATTCAAGACGGTGCTGAAGCAGGTCAACATGCAATCGAACCACACATTCTTGAACGCAAGCCCTTCGATCCCAACAAACATTTAGGTAACGTCTGGTCGTTTGTTGAACAGATCAGCAAGCGATCCGGTGGCAGCTTGGATGCGGGGAAGATTGTCGGGAAGGACTATCTGCAAGAAGGTGAGTCTACAATCAGTGGCGAAGAACGCCTGAAGCGTATTAAGGCCACTCCCGCTGACATCCAACTCGACGCCGAGGATTTCCTTGCCCTTTATGAGGAAAAAGACCAGCTGACACTCCGCTGGTTGTACGAGTCACAGGGCATAACCTGGCTTTCCTTCTGGGGAACTATCCTGGGGAGCACGCTCAGCGACGGTAACGTTCTTTGTGTGCTTTGTCTTTATCACTCGGGCGATGGTTCCTGGTTCTGGGGCTACGGTCGGGTCGGTGACCTCGACTGGGTTGTTGGCGGTCTCTCGGCTGTTCTCGCAAGTTAGGACTTAGTTCTTTACAACCTACGTTCTGTAGCTTATTGCTCATTAGCCCCGGCTTCCACTTGGAAGACCGGGGCTTTTTTTAATGCTTGACGCCCCAATAGGCGAATGGTACAGTAGACCCACGTCGCCCCGCCGGGGCTGATTTTGAAAACCCTGAACCCGAGCCCCGCCTTGCGCGGGGAGCGAGTGGTTCGGGGTAAGACCTCCTATATTCCAATGGCCAATTGGTTCACTAGTTATTTCCGGGAAGCCTACGAGGAGCTCAAAAAAGTCTCCTGGCCAACCCGCAAGCAAACGATCCAAGACACCCTGGTGGTTATTGGCGTTTCGGTAGGCGTGGCCATCTTCCTGGGCGCGCTTGATTTGGGCCTCACTGCCGGTCTCGAAAAACTTATTTCCCGCTAAATCTATGGCAAAACAAACCGCACAATACGGCCGCAAGTGGTACGTGTTGCACACCTACTCTGGCTACGAAGAGAACGTGGCGCGCAACCTGCGCCAGCGTATCGAATCCATGGACATGCAGGACAAGATTTTCAACGTCCTCATCCCGACGGAAAACAAGATTAAGATTAAGAACGGCAAGCGTAAAGTCGTCACCGAGAAGATTTTTCCAGGCTACGTGTTGGTCGAAATGATCGTGACCGACGACTCATGGTACGTCATCCGCAACACCCCCAACGTTACCGGTTTTGTCGGCAGCGGCACCACCCCCACCCCGATCTCGGATGAAGAAGTGAAAGACATCCAGAAGCGCATGGGCGTGGCCGAGCCGAAGTTTAAGATTGATATTATGGTCAGCACCCCGGTGAAGATTACCGACGGGCCGTTTAAAGACTACGAAGGCAAGGTGGCCGAAGTGGACGAAGCCCGTGGTAAGGTAAAGGTGCTGGTTTCTATGTTCGGCCGTGAAACCCCAGTAGAGTTGGACTTCCTGCAAATTAAGAAAATCTAGTAACGCATATGGCAAAGAAGATTAAGACAATTGTTAAGCTCCAAATTCCCGGTGGCCAAGCCAACCCAGCGCCGCCAGTGGGTACGGCCCTTGGGCCCCACGGCTTGAACCTTGCGGAATTCTGCAAGAAGTTTAATGACGCCACCAAAGACCGCATGGGCGAAGTGACACCCGCGGAAATTACGATTTACGAAGACCGTACCTATGAGTTCATCCTGAAGACGCCGCCCGCGGCCGAGCTGTTGAAGAAAGCCGCGAAGATCGAGAAGGGTTCGGCCAAGCCATTGCAAGATAAGGTCGGGAAAGTGACCAAAGCCCAGATTAAAGAAATTGCCGAGAAGAAGATGCCAGACTTGAACGCCAAAGACCTGGCAGGGGCGATGCGTACGGTGGAAGGTACGGCGCGGAACATGGGCATAACTATTAGCGAGTAACTCGTTACAATGGTACGCATATGAGCGAGCAATCGTCCACTGTCCGAAACATCTATTTCTACCTGGTCTCGCTGGTGGCGTTAGGCTTTATTGTCGGCTCCAGTGTGTACTTGTTGAACTACGTTGCAAAAGTAACAGTCTTTACCCAAGGCGAAGTCTCTGGCCGTTACACCCCACCGCCGCTGGTCTTAAGCCCCAAAACCGAAGCTACGGACGCCAGCTTGAGCAAGGTTAGCTGCACGCCCGATTGCACGCTCACCGAGAACGACCGGACGTCGATTAACGACTGGGAAGCGCAGTACAAGACCTGGCAGACTCAACCAACAACGTCCACCAATACGCAACGCGGCTTGGTGAATGCGCTGTCATTTCTTATTGTGGCCTTGCCGATTTTCTTTTTCCACTTCCGCACTGCACAGCGCGACTACCGCAAGGAAAGTGGCCAGCCCGCTGGGGCAGGAAAGCATTCCAGTTTTACCTTGCGCTCGGTGTACTTCTACTTCGTCGCTCTAGCTGCAGTAGTCATGTTCATTATTTCGGCCGGGGTATCGGTAAATACCGCCCTTAAAACCTGGGTGATTAAAGATACCGCCAGCGACCTGAACCAACCGATTGCCGCCAAGTCGATTGACGGCCGTACGACCAGCGAGACCGAAGGTGTTGAGACGCTGCTTGCTTGTGCGGACAAGTGCAACATTTCTGCCGAACAAAAGACCTTACTCACCCAATGGCAGCAGGACTACACCAGCGCAAAAGCTGAAATTGACGCACAGCAGTCGCATGGCTGGCAACGGACCATGGCCAGCTCGCTACCATTCCTACTCGTGAGCATTCCGTTGTTCTGGTTGCACTGGACGGTTATCCAACGCGAGCGCACCAAAACCACTCGCTCCTCGCCATAGGCAAGGCTCGGGTTTGGTGCAAGCAAGAAAACAACCTAATCATTTATTTCGTCACCTCTGAACCACTCACTTCCCGCTACGCGGGGTTCGGGTTCAGGGCAAGGTGGGAGCACCAGTCTATGGTGCGTTAGCACCACCAAAATTTCTAGCAGTATGGCAAAACGCAGCAAGCGCTACCAGGCAGCAGCTAAGACTATTGAACTCGGTACGTTGTACCCATTACCCGAGGCGATTGCCTTGGCCAAGAAAACCGCGACCACCAAGTTCCCGGGCAGTTTAGAGCTGCACATTCGGTTAGGCATTGATGCCAAGAAAGCCGACCAGTTGGTACGTGGCTCGGTCACCTTGCCGCATGGTACGGGCAAGCAGAAGAAGGTGGCTGTGTTCGCTACTGGGGCGGCGGCAACTGCGGCGCAAAAAGCCGGGGCGGCCATTGTCGGCGGCGAAGAGTTGGTTGCTCAAGTGCAGCAGAAGGGCGGCATTGATGCCGACGTGGTAGTGGCCACGCCAGACATGATGAAGTACCTAAGCAAAGTGGCCAAAATCCTTGGGCCGCGTGGTTTGATGCCCAACCCAAAGAACGAAACCGTGACGCCGGACGTGGCGAAGGCGGTGACCGACTTGTCCGGCGGCAAGGTTACCTTCCGCAACGACGAGTCGGGCAACTTGCACCAGGCCGTGGGCAAAACCACCTTTACCGAAGCGCAACTCGAAGAGAATGCCCAAATGTTTATCGAGGCGGTCAAGCGCGCCAAGCCAACGGGCGTGAAAGGCACGTACTTGCTCACCGTGACGGTCACCTCCACTATGGGGCCGGGGATTCGGGTGCAGCCGTAGGTTGAAGAGTAAGGGCGTGGAGGCTAGTAGAGTCAACAGGTTTGGAAGGAGGGCTCTCTCGTCTACATCCTATACCTTACCAGCTTCTAAACCTTTACCTTTAAACCAATTCAATTTATGCCCAAACGTACTGACTACATTAGCTGGGACGAGTGTTTCAGCCTGATGGCCGAGCTCATTGCCCAGCGCTCCAAAGATCCGTCCACCCAAGCTGGGGCGGTTATTGTCAACCACGATAAGGTGGTAATTGGTTTGGGCTACAACGGCTTCCCGCGCGGGATCGAAGATGAGCAGCTGCCCTGGGAGCGCGAGGGGAATTTTTTGGAAACAAAGTACGCCTACGTTGTTCATGCCGAGGAAAATGCCGTGTACAACAGTAACGCGCAAACCAAAGGCTGTACCATGTACGCCACGCTCTTCCCATGCAACGAATGTGCCAAAGCCATCATCCAGAACGGCATAACCGAAGTGGTCTACATGTCGGACAAGTACCACGACCAGGATATTTGGGCGGCCTCGCGCAAATTGTTTGACCGCGCCGGCGTGACGTACCGCCAGTACGTGCCGGAGCACAACCTCAAGCTCGAGAAAAAGTAATTCCAATGGTTATCGGTATAACCGGTTTACCAGGGGCAGGTAAGGGGACTGCAGCTGCCTATTTGGTGGAAAAGTATGGCGCGGTGACGAAGCGTTTCTCTCAGCCCCTGTGGGACATTTTGGCCCGTTTACACCAACAGCAGACGCGCGAGAATATGCAAAAGCTGGCCCAGAGTATGCGCGCAATTTTTGGTGATGATATTTTGGCCGAAACATTACTACAGGACTTAGCGCAGGAAACTACCAAGCCCATTGTGATGGAAGGTTTTCGATATCAGGATGAGTACGCAATGCTCAAGCGCCGACCAGATTTTGTTTTTGTTGGCATCGAAACGAAGTTTGACGCACGCCTGGCTCGCATTCAGCAGCGGTCCGAGAAAGATGATGATCGCACGATGACTGCGGAAAAGTTTAAGTTACAGCACGAGTACAAAACCGAGCAATTTATTCCCGAACTTATTGCTAAGGCCGACCACCGCATCGACAACAACAACACAGTCGAGGTGCTGTACTCCCAGCTCGACGCCCTCATGACCAAACTCAAGGTATGAACTTCAAGGTAAAGCTCCTCCATCCAGACGCCAAAGCCCCAGCCTACGCCCATGACGGTGATGCGGGAATGGATGTATTTGCCAAAGAAAATGTTACTATTCCCGCGGGGGAGCGTCGAGCAATCTACCTGGGTTTTGCTGCAGAGCTTCCGACCGGAACCGTTGCTTTGGTTTGGGACAAAGGTGGTTTGGCTGCAAAAAACGGCCTAACCTCAATAGCAGGAGTTATTGATGCTAGCTATCGCGGTGAGTGGCTCGTAGTAATTCATAATTTGAGCGCAGAGCCTTTTACATTTGAAAAAGGCATGAAGGTCGCACAAGTGCTTATTCAGCAAGTAGAGCACCCAAGCATTGAGACTACCCATGAGCTTACAGAAACTACTCGCGGTGAAGGAAAATTTGGGAGTACCGGCCAGTAAAAATTGACAGGTTGCGTGAGCGGGCGTATGTTGAGACATCGCCTAATTTTTTGTTCTTTCAACATCAAACAGTGGAGGTTTCATGAACCCGAAAGAAGCAATCGTAAATTGCTCGGTGTGTAATGCGCAATCACGTGTTACCGAAGAAAATTTTAATGGCTTTATGCCCAGCCACTCTGTAGCCGGCGGTGGAGCGCTGTGCCACGGTACCGGTATGCGACCAAAAGCATTTAGTAAGGTTGACCAAGAGGAAAACCAGAAAAACTAGCGTTACGCTAGTAAAAAATGTTAAGGCTTGCCACAGGGTAAACCTTTTTTACTTGCCAAGTTTGGCCCAGCCGAGTAAAGTACCCGCGCATGGATACCAAGGGCCCCAACGACCGAGACATTTTCGCCATTACTGGTTTGCCGCCAGAAGTGCTGGCTGTAGGCATGGCCAAGTACTCTCGGTCGGCTTTGTCGATTAAAGAAACCCTCCAAGAGCTCACCGAAGAGAAGTCTGCCGAGTTCCATGAAAAGTGGGTACTGGGCTACGGCGATGCCTCCGTGGCTGATATGGCCGTGGTGGCGTTGGCCTGTGAGAATGTGAGCATGCTGGCCAGCAAAGCAATCGAAGACCAGCGTTTGGCTAGCTACCAAGAGAAGTCCACCCGCTACCAAAGTTTCGAGCGCAAGGTTCGGCCAGACGGTACCAGCTTGCCTCGCCGCTACTACCGGTCCGCGCCGATTATGACCTCAACCCATGCCGACGCGTACGTCCAGGCCTGCGAGGATATGTTCGATGCGTATACGGACATGACCAAGCTGATGCAGGAGTACTACGCCCGCACCTACCCGAAGCAGGAAGAGGCTACGGACAAAGTGTACGCCGCCAAGCTCAAAGCCCGGAGTTTGGACATTGCCCGCTACTTGTTACCAACTTCTACACTAACGAACTTGGGCTGGATTTCTTCTGCGCGGGGTTTGCGCCGGGCTATATTTAAAATGAAGCAGCACGAGCTAGACGAGGTGCGGACCATTGCCCTCGAGATTGAAGCAGCCGCCACCAACCCGGCCTACAACCCGCACGCCCAAGAAATTGAGCACCTGCTAGAAACCGCGGACTTTGAAAACGCCACCCTGGCCTCGGCCATAAAGAGCAAACTCAACTTGCAGTACAAGGGCGCGCCGACGCTGGTGAAGCATACGGACCCCACGCCATTTGCCAAGCAGTCCCGCCGCCGCATGCAGGTAGTTGCTGCAGATATCCTCGGTGATCTGCATGTTCTGGACCGCGAACCGCGCGTCATGTTTTACGAGCCCGAGCATCAAGAAGTCGACGTGGCAACAGCCCTGCTGTACGAAGCAACGCATTTTTCATATGGCCAGATTCGCCAGGTTGTGGCCGATTTGCCGGGGTCGGCGCGCAACGAGATTATTGCCGCCGGCATGGCCGACCGCGGCCCGCACGATATTCCCGGCCGGGCCTATGAAGTGGGCGGGCTCATTTTTGATACGCTCATGGACTACGGAGCCTTCCGGGATTTGCAGCGCCACCGCATGTGCACGCAGCTCAACCAACCGCTGACCAACCAGCATGGTTTCGAAGCTCCGCCCGAACCCATGGGCATGCTCGATGCAGGCGGCGCGGATATTTTTGACACTATTACCCAGCGCGTGGGTGCGGCCTATCGCACCATTGCTAACGACTTGCCGCACGAAGCCGCCAACGTGCTGCCCATGGCCACCCGTAAGCGCACGCTGTTCATTATGAACGCTCGCGAGCTTACTCACATGGTCGAGCTCCGCTCCAAGTCCGGTGGCCACTTGTCATACCGCGAGGTGGTGCGGGACATGCTGGCCCAGGCAACGGCCAGCTACCCCCAATTGCTCCAGCATATCCGCCTGGCACCCATTGATTTTGCCAAGGATTTTTACGGGCGCTAAGGCTCGCATTTCGCAGTGTTAAAAACCCCCCTTGTATTGACATGGAGACAACCTTTTGCTAGGTTCAATTGAAAATCATACACAAAAAACTATAAAACTGAGGAGGATTAACAATGCGAAACGCATTCTTTGGGATTATTGCTGGACTCTTTCTGCTTTGTATTACGGGCCAGACTATCGGTGCTCAAGCTGTCATTGATGTCCAGAATGAATCAGCGGTGCAACAATCTGGTAAGGTAAAGTGTACGGACTTTGAAGTAATCGTGAACCGCGATACTGCTCGACACGGATTACAGTTCATTATTTTGTCCAATGGGAAATATGGTCCATACCACCCATCCATGGCCGGTGACACCCTTTGTCTTGAACTTTTACACGAAGACCTGCCGCGCCTACCCACAAAAATACCAGAGATCAAGATATCTGACGGGCAAACGGTCTGCACCATCCAGCTTCGAGTACAATTTGTTAGTACAGCCTTGGTTACGGTATTCTATTCGCCAGACTCCATGCGATTGACCGTCTTGAATGGCATTGCGCACGTATCTATTCGCGCCGCCCAGTGTATATCTGATTCTGTAGTAGGACCAATGAACATACCCAAAAAAATTATTGGTTCAGCTACTATCGAACGTTACCTAAAAAAGCTAGAGAGTAAGCTAGAAGGTACTGGTTCAATTGTTTGTCTGCCCGCTGGGTATTATCAGGCAATTACTGAGCCCTTGCAGATTCAGAAACTTGGGCAAAAATATTCAGTAAATGAGCTAGATGGGCAAAGGGTATTTTTCGTAAAACTTGCCGATTGCAGCCCTCGTGTTCGTGCTGTTACTATGCAGATTCTTAGTGAGATGCAGTAAGTTGATTTTTTGATCTTTGGCACCTCTACACATGAGGTGCCTTTTTGTTTCCATAATATGTTGGGTGGGCATGACCCTAGTGATTAGGTAGACTTTTGTTGACCATAAACAATATCCGGAAATGGCAAAACGCTATGCTAGAATAGGGTTATGGTAAAACGTCGCGGATCCTTCATCATCGTGGATGGCATTGATGGCTCGGGGAAAGGGACCGTCGTAGACGCGTACGCCACATGGGCTCAATCACAGGGTCTACGGGTTTTTGACGTGCGGGCCTTTGCCAAGGCCAACCAGCGCCTGCCCGAACCCGTCGATTGGCAGGGCAGCGATATTTTGATTTCTGCAGAGCCGACCCATGCCGGCATTGGCCACGTTATCCGCGAAGAAATTATTAAAGAGAATGCCCGCGCCTACAGTGCCCTGGAAACAGCGATGGCTTTTAGCCTGGACCGGCACGTTCTCTACCAGAAGGTCATCTTGCCCGCATTAGCCCAAGGCATCCTTGTCGTCCAAGAACGCGGCGTTTCCTCCTCCCTTGCGTACCAACCCATCCAGGGCAAAGTTACCCTCCAGCAGCTCCTCAAGCTGGAAGGGAATCGCTTCACCCTCAAACACCGCCCGGACTTGTTACTTATTGCGCTGTGCCCACCGGCAATTGCTATCAAACGGTTGGGGAAGCGTTTGAAAAAGGACCAAGCGATTTTTGAAAAGCTTGCCTTCCTGAAAAAGCTCGATACCCGGTACCGCAGCCCCTGGTTTGGCCGGCTGTTCCGCCGGCAGGGGAGCATAGTAGGTTTTCTGGACACGAACGATGCCTTGGTCGAAACCCAGAAGGAAGCCGTCGGCTTTGTTAATGACTTTTTGAAGCAATGAAACTCGAAACCGTCATCGGCCTAGAAATACACCTCCAACTAGCCACGCAGAGCAAGATGTTCTGTGCGTGTGCGAATGTGGGCCCGGAAGCGCAGCCGAATAGTGCAGTGTGCCCCATTTGCCTGGGCCACCCAGGAACATTGCCCGTGCCCAACCGCGAGGCGCTGGCCCTCGCTTTGCGCTTTGCGCGCGCCTTGGATTTTACCGTGCCGGAGGTTACCGTCTTTGACCGCAAGCACTACGCCTATCCGGACCTGCCCAAGGGCTACCAGATTTCCCAGTTCGACAAGCCCATTGGCCAGCGCGGGCATTTTTTGGTCGACCTGGATGGCAAACCCCACCGCGTGCAGTTCGAGCGGGTGCATATCGAGGAAGATTCGGCAAAGAATATTCGAGCGGCCGACGGGAATGTCTTGGTGGATTGTAACCGGGCAGGCACGCCGCTTATCGAGCTCGTTACGCTCCCACTTATCGACACGCCGGCCGAGGCGAAACTCGTTTTGCAAGAATTGCAGCGCATTGCCCGGTACCTCGGCATTTCGCAGGCCGATATGGAGTCTGGCCACTTGCGGTGTGATGCAAACATTTCTCTTCGACCGGCACCCGAAGACCTGGCCGCTGCGCCAATCCAGCCAAATGCTCAAGGCTTGTTTCCTAAAACCGAAATTAAGAACTTGAATTCTTTCCGTCATGTAGAGCGCGCGTTGGCGTACGAAATAACGCGTCAGGTTGATTTGTGGAATGCGGGCACCCCGCCGACGGTCACGTCCACCCGCGGGTGGGATGACCGGCGCAGTGTTACGGTGGAGCAGCGGGTTAAAGAAGACAGCGCGGACTACCGGTATTTTGCCGAGCCGGATATTCCACCCATTGCCCTCACCCCCAGTTTCCTGGCCAGTGTCGACAAGTACGTGGTGGAGCTGCCACGGCCTAAGCGCCAGCGTTTTATGGCGCAGTACAACGTGAGCGTCAGCGATGCATTTTTACTCACCGATGACCTGGCCATTGCGGACTGGTTTGAACATGTGGTCTCTGAGCTGCAGCGCTGGGTAACCACGCGGCTGGGCGGGGAAGAGCGGCCAGAAGAAGAGTGGACCAAAGCCAATGCCAAGCTGATGCAGCAGGCAGCGACCTGGGTGACGACCCGGCTGCTGGGCACGCTGGCCGAGCAAGGAAAAACCTTTAGCCAAGCGGGCGTGAGCGCGGAGAATTTTGCCGAGTTCCTTACCTTGCTGGCCGAGCGAAAGCTCAACACCACGTCGGCGCAGGTGGTGCTCAAGCGTATGGTGGAGAGCGGGGAAAACCCCCAGGAGATTATGCGGGCAGGGGACTTAACGCAAGTCACCGATGCTGCCAGCATTGTGCAACTGGTCGACCGTACGTTGCAGGAGAATGCCGACATTGTTGCCGAGGTCAAAGCCGGCAAAGTGGCCAAGGCACAATTTCTGGTTGGCCAGGTTATGAAGCTTTCCAAAGGCACTGCCGACCCAACGTTGGTGCGGGAACTACTGGCGGGGAAGTTGGATATTAGTTTATAATCTCGACCTACAAAGCAGTTTCTACAAGCGGGGGCTAGCTAAATATAGCGGTAGATTTTTGTACTTTTAGGGTTGACATCTTGGTTATTGTATGCTAAAAAATAGGGTAAACAAAATTCATCGATCCTTGAAAAAGAGAGGTTTAAGAGTGATTGAGTTAATTGGGTTAATGCGGTTCAAGCCTTTTCGTCAGAACATTCTTTGGCCGATTATATTGAGGCAAATGTTATATCTTTGCTTCATTACGTTTGTGTTCGTCATGTTCGCACAGGCATTTTTTGGTAGACATGATGGGCAGGCGTTGGGAGAATGGAATATGGCTTGGCGCTCGCTAGTAGTGGTTGGGATTGTCTGCATACTGTACCTTCTATATTGGTCACCAGGTCGATCCCAAATCAAGGTTATTCGTGCAGAATCACAGTCATACTTAAGTGAAGTACGAACGACAAAAATTATTCGGGTACGGGATATTCCAGATATACATGATCAGATGGTGACCGTCGAGTTTTGGGCGAACACCAAGATATACGCTCGGCCGTGGGCTAATCTCTCGAGATCCACTAAGGCAGTTTGTGTAGCATGTATATTTTTTGGGACCTTAACCTTTGTTTTTGGGGTTCTAGATATCCTAAATGTGATACCACCAATGCCGGGTATTACTTCTGCAGATTCTATGCCTTATTGGATGAGCGCATACCTAGAATTCACATTCACTATCATTGCCGGAGCAATTTGGAAATTGCACCGTTGAATCTTCAAAACAGAAAAAGCATAGACCAAAGGAGTGTTAGCCACCACTCCTTTTTTGTTGTTTTATCGCCGCCCAAATTGATTGGTAACTATCACCCCAGTGAATATCTTTGTGACGTCTGAACCACGTCATTTGGCGTTTGGCGTATTGCTGAATGGCGTGCTCCAGCTGCTCTAGCATGGCCGCCTTGGTCAACGCGCCTTGCAGGTAGAGCGTGACGAAGCGATATTCCAGACCCAGCTCGATAAGCCGTTTAGCGGGGACGCCATTTTTTAAGAGCGTACGAACTTCGGCAACCATGCCTTGGCGCATGCGCTGAAGCAGCCGCTTACGTATAGCAATGTACAATTTTTTTTGATTGGGCCGCAGGCCGAGCCACAGCACGTCGTATGCCAATTTTTCTGTTCGCTGCGGTACGGGTTTTTTTGTTGCCAAGACAATCTCCAGCGCGCGGATAAGCCGAACCGGATTATGGCGGTCAATGGTTTTGGCGCGCTCTGGGTCCAAGCGCTGGAGCCTGGCAAAGAGCTGTTTAGTTGAGAGTGTAGCCAGTCGCTTGCGCAGTGTCGCATTTGGCGCCACCCTTGGTAGGCTTTGTCCCCGAAGCAGCGCATCCAGCCAAAAACCAGTGCCCCCAACCACAATGGGTATTTTTTTACACTTATGCACGGCTCTGATTGCGCGTTTTCCATCCTGCACAAACTGCGCAACGCTATACACGCGTTTCGGGTCAGCCACATCTAGCAGGTGGTGGGGGATAGTGCGCCGTTCCTGCCGGGTTACTTTGCCGCTCCCAATATCCAGCCCGCGGTAGACTTGGCGGGAGTCGGCAGAGACAATTTCCCCGTCAAGTTTTTTGGCCAAGCGAAGCGCCAGCGCGGATTTGCCGCTAGCGGTTGGGCCAACAATAGCAATGACACGAAGCAGCATGGGAGAAGGGTAGGATGCGGTGCAGCAAATGACAAGGCATATTTGCTTTTTTGGTTCAGATGTGGTAGAATGTATTTAGAAACTACAATAAACCTCAGCAGTATGAGCAGGGATGGGCTGGCTCACCGACATTACCTTTTATCCGAACGTGCTCAACGTTCGTGTTTTCTTGCTCGTCTTAATTGTCTCAGTGTATGGCAGTAAAACCCTCGAAAAAAGTAATCGTGAAGACGAAGGCGCCCACGTACTCCGCTGTGCGTCTCTCCATGGTGGTAATGACCGCGGTGGCTATGGTGAGCGCCGGGGTTATTGGCGGCGCATTGCTGGTGGCGGCGTTGCCCAAGACCCAGATTATTAAAAATGTAACCCCGCTGGCTGCGAAGTCTGCAAACGGGGCGGTACTGGGCGAAGTTCTAGTTCGTTTTAAAGCCGGCACCACCGGCCTGGCCCGGGTGCAGGCGGTAAAGACCGCGCTGGCAACGGCAGTGAACGTGACGACCCTCCAGAACGTTAAAAAACGCGTTGGCTTGCGCACCGTAACCCAGACAGTTGAGACCGTGACCAAGAAGGTTCCAACCTATAAGAGTTTAACCCCGGTGCTGGATAGTAAGATCACGTTGACGAGTCTGGCTTTTGACCAACGTGCCAAGCGCGGCACAGCCGCAGACGTGCAAGCCACGGCCAAAGTGCTCAGCCAGTGGTACGTGCTGCGCATTGACCCGCCGACCGCTGACCTGAACCAGATTATTACGTTGCTCGGCAAGCAAGCCAGTATTGAAAAAGCCGAAACGAACCGCTACGTCCAGGCCGCGGCAAATCCAGGTGTCGCCAGCAGCGCATCTGGAGCCGTGATTAAACTTACCGACGCACAGGATGCTGCCTACGTAGCAGCCGGGGATTGCAATGTTGACAAAGCGGTGGACGGGAAAGATTTGCGCATTCTTATTAACTACATGTTCAACAACGGGCCGCAACCCAAGAGCTTGGCAGCGGCTGACGTCAATCGCGACGGCTCCATTGATCTGGCGGATGTTACGGCACTGGTCAGCTCGCTCTATGCCAGTGCTACTACCGGCTATGCCGACCTGACGGGTGATGGCCAGTATACCAGCGACGACGTTAACTTTTTAACCGCGTACTTGTATAGCGGCGGGAAAGCCCCCAGCCCGCTGAGCATTGCGGACTACGACAAAGATGGCAGCGTGGACATTGCCGACCTAACTATGGCAGTGAATGCCGTGTATACCAGCGCTGGGGCCGCTCTGAATTACGGCCGTGGTGATGCGAATGCCGATGGCAAGGTTGACCAGCGGGATGTGGATTTCGTCATTGCTTACCTCTTTAGCGGCGGCCCGGCCCCCAGCCCCTTGGGTTTGGCTGACATGGATTTAGACGGCACGGTGGACATTGCCGACTTGACCATTTTAATCAGCACACTCTACAAGGATGTTGGCGGTGTGCAGGCGGCAGCCATAGCCCCCACAGCCAATGTGAGCGAAACGACAGAATCCACCAGCCAGCCGGTAACGCCCCCAGCTTTCCTGCTGGCTGACAGCAACGCTGATGGTCGGGTGACGAACGCTGACATTGACCACCTAGTCGCCTACCTTTTCAGCGGTGGCCCGGCCCCCAGCCCCTTGGGCCGTGATGATCTAGACGTTGATGGCTCGGTCGATATCGCTGACCTCACCGCCATGATCGATATGCTGTTCGCACAGTTCCGTACGCGCGTGCAGGCGGCAGACCTCAATGTCGATGGCGTTGTCAACGTTGCCGACGTGACGTACCTCGTGAACTACTTATTCAACCAAGGCCCGGCGCCGGATCTGACCAAAGCTGATGTGGATGGCGACGGCAGCGTGGACATTGCTGACCTGACCGTGCTGGTTACGTACGTCTACCAGTCCCAATCTGCGCCAGTGTGTGCAGATGTTCGAACCGTGAGTGCGACCACCTTCCTCACGGGTGACGTTGACGGGAATGGCTCGGTGACGGATGCGGACCTCTCGCAGTTGGCCAAGATCGTCTACGCCAAAGCTCCCAGTGCAAACCCCGTGGAGCGCGGAGATGTGAATTGCGATGCAGTGGTGAGCGCAATGGACGTGATGGTCCTCAACGAAAAGTTGAAGCGGGATACCACGTTTACAACACTGCCAGGTGACGCGAATGGCGATGGCCTGGTTGACCCCAAAGATATTCTGGTAAGCGTCAAAACCCCGACCGACATCAATGGTGATGGCGTAGCGAATATCCGCGATACCTTTGACCTGGTGCGCTTGCTCAAGCTCCACAAAGCCACAAAAGCTCTGCCAGACCTGAATGGCGACGGCAAGGTGAATTGGGTTGATGCCGACGTGCTGGTGGCCGGAGTATGGCAGACCGGCACGCTCTCGGCCACTGCCGACGTCAATGGCGACGGCACAGCCGATGCTGCCGATGCGTACGCGTTTATCAGTAGCCTGCAGGCACAGCAGACGGTAACCAGCGTGCTGGCTGGCGATGCCAATGCCGACAGCCTGGTTGACTGTCGTGACGTGAAGTTCCTGCATGCTGGCTTCTTTACCAAAGGCCCCAAGCCCAGCCCGGCGGCCCGCGGCGATGTAAATGCCGATGGGACGGCTAACGTTGCCGATGCGTTGCTGCTGGCCAAGCGTGCCTGCCCAGCTATTGGCGAAGGCGCCATTGCCCGTGATGTGAAGGTTGCACTCCTCGATAGTGGCGTGAGTAACGCGCAGGCTGTTGTGCAAGCCACTTTGGCGCAGTCGAAAGAGCGCGCCATCAACAAGAAAGACGACGACGGCAACGGCTACATTGACGATATTGTCGGCCTGAACGTTATAAATGCTAGCCCCGTTACCGTAGACTGCAATGGGCATGGCACTGCCTTGGCCCGCATGCTCACCACGAAAACTGGCGTGGCCAGCCGCAGCCAGGTTATCCCGGTGAAAGTGCTGGACTGCAAAGGCCGGGGCTTTGTTACCGGCGTGGCCAATGGGTTGGTGTACGCAACGGTGCGCGGCGCAGACATTGCTGAACTGCCCTTTAGTGGCTACGGCACTTCCGCCTTGCTGGCCGACGTGGTGAAGTACGCCAAAGCCAGCGGGCTGTTCGTTGTTGCCGCGGCCGGCAATGATGGCACGGCCATGAGTCGAGTGATGCCGGCAAACGTAGCCGGGGTGTTCTCGGTGGCCGCCACCACGGCCAATGGCGCCAGCCTGACCAGCTATAGCAACACGGGTGCATCCATTGCCGCGCCAGGGAATGCTACTGGCGTGGTGCTGCAAGGCACGTCGCTGAGCGCCACCTACGTCACTGGCACTGCCGCCCTAGCCCTAGCTAAGAACCCGAACCTGACCCTGGCCGAGCTTACCAGCAAGCTCACGCCCAAAGTGACGATAAACAACCCGAAGGCGGTGAAACTGCTTGACGCCTCGTCTGCCACGGCGCAATAATATACCTATGGAAACCCAAACAACCCAAGTAACCAAGTTGACCTCGGGCCTCAAGCTCGGCATCGCGGTGGCTGTGCTCTCGGTCGTGGCCCTCGGCGCGGCCCTGGGCTACGCCGTGTACGTCGGCGGTTTCGCGAACTAGATTTACAGAATTAAAAAGAACGCCCATTCCAAATGTGGAGTGGGCGTTTGAGTTAGGTGCTCGTGTTCCCGCAAACTTTACGCATCTCTGCATAGTACTCAAGCTGTTCGTGGCAGCCACGTTGAAGTATTACCGGCGTACCATAATGCACCTTGTTTTCGCAATTTCCTTTTCTCCCAGCTATCATGAAGCACTGCGGGCAAAACCAAACACCATGCTCATATTCAGGTGCCGTAACCTGCTCCTCGACATACTCTCGAATTCTAGGGACAAACCGATTTGCGTACATTCGTCGGAGCGCTCGGTACAATGCAATGCTTAGTAATGCAGCCAGGAGAAAACACAGATTGGGAATTAAAGAGCCTACATCCATACCAACTCCTTTTTGGTTTATTTTCTTTGCCGAAAAGCTACCATGGTGTGGTTAGAGAGTCAACCCACATGGTGGAGTGCAAATTGTTTGTAAAAAATGACCCTCATCGAGTGAGGGTCAGAATCAATTCTTCTATGCGTTATGCAATTACGTATGGGTCCGTAATAGTGAGTTGCACTAACCACAAGCCGCTCCAAGAGGTCCCAGACAACTTAGCTGACCCAGGAACCTCGCCGAAGATTAAGGTACAACTTGATCCCTCACCACTTGGTAGGGCAACCTCATTAGCATCTGGCAGTTTGAAGGTTACTTGTACCTGACCATCATTTATACGTGTCGCGTTTATCGGGGTTTCAAGTTGGAGAATTTTCTCGAGATCTCCTTTTAAACGTTTAAGCACACCACGTACAATTTGATCATCATCGGTAAGTTGGTTAAGTACAT
Source organism: Patescibacteria group bacterium (assembly GCA_038063455.1). Classification (GTDB taxonomy): domain Bacteria; phylum Patescibacteriota; class Patescibacteriia; order PEXW01; family PEXW01; genus CAIPSZ01. Next base: position 142,717 of record JBBTVB010000006.1, on the reverse strand, counting down.
TTGACATTTTGTGTCTCCTTTTTGTTTGTATAAATACAATATGCCAATGCATCTCTTGAGGCAAGCATGGCACTTAAACTACTACTTTAGCCTAGCCTGAACTTTTTTCAGGATGCTGGCAATGAATGTCTTCTTGGCCACCACAGAGAGCTTCTCTTTACCCCGTTCCCGAACGTGCAGCTTGGGCGACTTTATTTCTTTGTCACCAATGACCAACATGTAGGGCGTCTTCTGTTTTTCGGCCGTACGGATGCTCTTGCCAACGGATTGATCGGCAGTGAAGATGTCCACGCGAATACCGGCCTCGCGCAGCTCTAGTCCAAGTTTCTGGCAGGTTTTTTCGTGCTTGGTACTCACCGGAATAATTGCCACTTGCACCGGGGCCAGCCACAGTGGGAACGCGCCGGCAAAGTGCTCAATGAGAATGGCCAGGTAGCGCTCGATGGAGCCCATGATGGCAGCGTGAATCATCACAATGCGCTCGCGTTCGCCTTGCTCGTTAATACACGCCAGGTCAAAGCGCTCGGGCAGGTTCATGTCCAGCTGGATAGTGGCCACCTGCCACTCTCGGCCCAGTGAGTCTTTGGCCAGGAAATCAATCTTTGGCCCGTAAAACGCGGCTTCGCCCACGGCCTCCGTGGCCGTGGCTTTTTGGGCTTTCACAATTTTCCGCAAGGTGTCTTCGGCTTTTTTCCAGCTCTCGGGCTTGCCTAGGTATTTCTCTGGATGCTTAGGATCGTGGAACGAAAGTCGGACCTCGAGTTTGAACCCCGCCGCACGGTAGAACGTTGAAACAATACCCCAGATTTTTTTGGCTTCCACTTCCACCTGCGACTCCCGGCAGAAGACGTGGGCGTCATCTTGGGTAATCGACCGCACGCGAGACAGGCCAGAGAGCTCGCCCGTCTGTTCATCGCGATAGACTTTGGTAGTGGACGCGTAGCGCTGGGGGAGTTCGCGGTAGGAGAATTGCTTGCGGGCGTAAATTTGCGTGTGGTGCGGGCAGTTCATAGGCTTCATGGCAAACACATGCCCTTCCCGCGTCGTAATTTTAAATAGCTCATCCTGGAACTTAGCCCAGTGGCCACTGGTTTCGTACAAGTCCTTTTTGGAAATGTGCGGGATGTCCACGCGCTCATACCCAGCTTTTTGTCGCAGCTCCCACACAAAGCTATCCAACGTGTCGCGCAGTAACGTGCCTTTGGGCGTCCACAGGGGCAAGCCGCTGCCCACCAGGTCGGAGAAGGTGAAGAGGTCTAAGTCCTGGCCGAGCTTGCGGTGATCACGTTTCTTGGCTTCTTCTTGCATTTTCAGGTGGGCATCCAGTTCCGCTTTGGTTGCAAAGGCTACGCCGTACACCCGCTGCAGCATCGGGTTTTTCTCGCTGCCACGCCAGTACGCCCCGGCAATGTGGGTGAGCTTGAACGCATCAGCCGGAATTTCTCTGGTCGAGGTTACGTGCCCGCCGCGGCACAGGTCCACAAATTCGCCGGTGGTGTAAGCGCTGATTGTTGCGCTCGGTTGGCTGCTCGTGTTCTGGAGTTCATCAAAAACCGTCGTGCCCTTGGTTACCAAGTCGTGGATGAGTTCAAGTTTAAACTGCTGCTTGGCAAATTTTTCTTTGGCCTGCGCTTCGCTAAGTTCTTCGCGTTCAAAGCCCAGGTTCTGACCAATCCGCTTGCGCATGAATTTTTCCAGCTTAGGTAGGTCTTGCGGGGTTAGGGGGCGAGACAGGAGGAAGTCATAGTAAAAGCCATGCTCGATAGTTGGGCCAACACCAAGTTTGGCATCGGGCATAAGCTCCAACACGCTGGCGGCCAGCAGGTGGGCCAGCGAGTGGCGCAGGTTGTGGAGTTGATTATCCATATTAAGTTAGTATAGCGTGTAACTGAGAAGAGAGTTCTTGTGCTGTAGTGAATGGGACAGTCTGCAATCCTTCTCCTTGTGCAATCTGGAGTATTCGTTGGTTATCATCAATGAGTACGAAGTTTTGGAGCGACAGCCCAGTCATATGTGACATCCTGGCAAAGTATTCATTATCGCTTTTGAGCATATGAATTTCGTGAGAGCGAATGATAGTTTGGCTGTACTTTTTGAGATCGATGAGTTGCTGCTCACGTTGAGTCTGCCAAAGATTTGTATCAGTGAGGAAGAGTAAGTGTGTATGAGGAGTACCTTTCAAGACATTAAGAACATCCCAATTAACCTTAGTCATGTGTTGATTGTGTGCTTCTTCGAGTATCACGTCAGAGAGTGAACTTCGCAGGTATTTTTTATTAAGGGCTTTGCAAAAGTCTGCTGCACTCATCCGACCTCGTGAGAATTCTTGGTATTCGTTATTCTCAAAGAATGTTTTAGCATTTTTGCTTGCCACCCCTGCCCGTACCAACACCTGGTAAGTAATTTCATGATCAGCGTTAATAATGACATTTCCGATATCGCAAGCAATGGTGGGGATAGGAGTCATATTTCTTGGAAAAATGAATAAACCGAAGCGTTGTCGCTTCGGGTCCCGATTAGGGAGGTTCCACCCGATTTCCCTCCGAAGCCTTGGGTAGGAGGGCGCTTTTTCTAAGTGAGTTAGGCGTATTTTACGCACCCTTTCAGGGTTACTGGTTGGTAGCCAGTGCAATTCTCATGCCTAGTATATCCGCTCGTGTATAACGAGTAAAGTCTTATGCATGAGGAATATTTGACAGAAGTGCAACCTGGCGCTACCTTTGATTGTCAGTTGAACATTGACAGTTATTCCTATAGCGCAAGTCCTACAGGTAGTAGGAAATTTTTGAAAGAAGGAGCAGCCTTTGAAAACGAACGGAAACACAACCAGTCTACAATTTTCTACAGTGGCAGAAAATCATTTCCCCCTTTGGATGGATGTCACTCCTGAAACGTACCCGAACCGGGCAGCATTTCGTACTGCTTTATTGGGAAATGATATAGGCATTAGAGGTTCGGCTATCATCGATGTCCTTACCGATGGCGACATCATGTTGAGTGAAATAGCGACCCCCAAGAGACTTGTACAAACCTTAAGACTCCAGGGGACCACTAAGGAGAATTACGAGTTTGCGGCCGCCCAAGGTCTCTCCGCTTGCCCCATAGAAACGCTTCCCAAGCTGTGTCAGAAGAGTCCATCTGAAACGGCGGATTTATACGGGAATGGATTTATCGTTGGCGTAGAGCCAGTCTACGACGCTAAACGTATGCCGTATATATTTGTTCTAAGGCATGGTAGACGTTCCTGGAATCTTTATGCTATGGAGGCTCGTCCCGAGTACCCTTGGCCTAAAGCAGTCTGGATTTTTAGTCTCAACCCTAAAAACATCTAGCTCTTTGTAGATCGTTCCCGTAAAGCTTTATAAAAACTCTGTGTTTGTACGCAGAGTTTTTTTGTTATTACAAAAATTGCAGCTATTCAAAGTAAAGTATGGAAATTTTTATTCCGCCCGTGTAATTTCCAGCTGCAAGTCGTCTTTATTACTGGGGATGGTGCGTGTCCAGAAAGGGGAGAGTTCGACCATCACATTCGTGACCGCTTTTTCTTTGGCGAGCAGAGCACGCACGGCATACGGCTTTTTGCCGCTGTACGTGGCGTGCTGCAGCAATGGGTGTGTGGGGGTTGGCACGGTTGACGCCCGGGCCGTAAGCGCTACATCCGCGCGCTGTTTTTTGGTGTCCACATTGCTTACTGCAAAGTCAAAGTTTTTGGTTGCAACGTTTACCAGCTGCAGGTCCGTGCTGAGCGCATTTTCCAAAAGTGCGGTTGCCGCTTTGACCAAGCTCTCGGGAGCCAGAGCAACCCCGGTGGCTTGCACGGTGAGTTGTAACGTATAGCTGCTTACCTTGTCAGCAATGGCCGGGCCGGAGTGCTTGGTCACGGCCGTGCCCACCATCCCGGGGTAGAGTACGCGGCCGCCGGGGACGAGCTTCTGCAAAGCTGGTGTAGCTTTTTCAATTGCTTCTTTGATTAGCTCTTGCTGGGCATTGGCAAGCTCGTTCGCCGTAAGGCCGGCAAGCGTGGTAGCAGGTGCGGCGGCACTTGTTTCCCCCACAAAATCTTCGGCAGCCACGCCAGTAATTTTATCCTGCAAGCCTGCCCACAGCCCAGGCAAAATAAAGGTTGCGCCTTTGGTTTTGGCGCCTTGCTCGCCAGCAACGTCAGCAATAACCAGGGTGGTCACGCTGCCGCCAACGGGTACATCCACGCGTGCTTGGGTGCGGAAAATGTGCCCATCGGCGGACTGCAGGCGTGTGCCCGCTTGCAGAGGTTGGGCCTTGGTGTAGCGATTAGTGATGGTAGCTTTGCCGCTGGCCTTGCCTGTGAAGACGGGTGCAGTCGGGGCTGGCGTTGGGGTGCTGGTGGTTGGTTCTGCCGTGAAGGTTCGTTCCACGTCGACCGAGGTTTGCACAAAGCTAGTGGCAATTTCACTCTCACTCGGCGCTGCCGCAGCGGTCAAAGTGGTTTTACTCTCGATTGGTTGTGGCGTCCAGGTAAAGGCAATGCGGCTGCGGCCGTTTGCCAGGAAGAGCACAGCCCCGAGGAGCACGACGGCACCGCCCAGGAAGCCTAATACCCATACCTGCTGCCGAGGGGTAGTGGTGTGGTGCTTGGGGTGGTGATGTTCTTTTTTGGCCATAGTGCTACCTATTGTAGCACTTGTTTATAACAGAATGTAGCGGTCGAGCTTGCTCGACCTTAGGGTAGATAGGCAGAGCAAGCCCCGCACCACATTGGTGCGCGGGCAAGCTCTGACGCTATAGATGTAAAAAACTAGCTTCTATCGCCTTACGTTCGCCGTGCCGACGATATCGGCAATGGCGCTCCAGGCAGCCTGGCTATCGACTTTATAGTCGGAGGGAATCCGCTTGGTACCGGTGCCGTTGGTGGTAAGCATTTCCACCGGTGTCCGACCCGGATGGTTCGAGAGCACTTCCTGAATAGCTTGGAATTTTTCTTTGGCCAGGCCATCTGGCAGGTGGATGAGCAGCGGGCGCTGGTCTTGCGAGGCGGCATACTGCTGCAAGGCAGCCATGTCGAGTTCGCGCGCGGTGTCCACCAGGATTTTTGGTTCGCCATCTTTATCCGAGACTTTGCCTTCCACAATCACCAAGCGTTCGTCGGTCCACAAGTCGGGGTTCTGCTGCAGGATTTTGGGGAAGACCACCACCTCAACCGAGCCAGCGGAATCCTCGACAGTCACGAAGAGCATAGGCTCTTGCCGCTTGGTCATAATTTTGTGCACCTTGGTCACAATCCCGCCAATGCGTACGCGTTCGTCTTTGGCGCGCCCAGCCAGCGAGCTCATGGGGGCGGTAATCAGGTTGAGCTGGTCTTGGTATTCCCGCAGCGGGTGGTCCGAGAGGTACAGGCCGACGAGCTCTTTTTCCCACTGCAGGCGCTGGCGTTTGGTGACGGCATCCACCAGCTTCAAGTGCAAGGCCGGGGCTTTGCTGGCTGGCAGGTTGGCGAAGAGCGAATCCTGGTTGGCATTGGCCGCCTGGCTAGCGCGTTTGTTAAATTGCAGCAGCACGTCCACATTCCCCAGCAGCTGGCCGCGCTCGCCAAACCGGTCCAGGGCCCCAGCTTTGATCAGGCTTTCCAGAGATTTTTTATTAAAGTCTTTCACCTGCACGCGCGTGAGCAAATCTTCCAGGCTGGCAAACCAGCCATTGGCTTTGCGTTCGTGCACCAAAGCTTTCACCACGTTCTCACCTACGTTTTTTACCGCGTTCAAGCCAAAGCGGATGGTGTGGGTGGGCGCTTTGGTTTCCGGCTCGTACACCGCAGTAAAGGTGGAGTAGCTCTCATTGATATCCGGCGGCAACACCGTAATGCCCATTTGGCGGCACTCTTCAATTTCCAGAGCAATGCGGTCAATGCTGCCTTCGTCGCCGGTGAGCAGCGCGGCCATGAACGCTTCGGGTTCGTGGGCTTTAAAATAGGCGGTTTGGTAGGCAATGAGCGCATAGCAGGCCGCGTGCGACCGGTTAAAGCCGTAGCGCGCAAAAGGCTCGATGAAGTCAAAGATTTTTTCTCCAGTCTTCCGCTCGATACCATTGTTCACGCAGCCGGTAATAAATTTCTCGCGCTGCTCTTGCAAGAGTTTGGCGATTTTTTTACCCACGGCTTTACGTAGTACGTCCGCCTCCCCCAGGGTAAAGCCGGCCAGGTCGCGCGCCAGTTCCATAATTTGTTCCTGGTACACGGCCACGCCATAGGTTTTGGCTAAGCTCTTTTCCAGTTTCGGGTGGATGTAGGACACTTTCTGCTCGCCATGCTTGCGCGCAATAAAGTCGGGAATAAATTCAATTGGCCCCGGCCGGTACAGCGACACCATGGCAATCAAGTCTTCGAGCTCGGTGGGCTTGAGCTCTTTGAGGTAGCGCCGCATGCCGCCGGATTCAAACTGGAAGATGCCGGTGGTATGGCCACTTTGCAGGATCGCGAACGGCTTGGGGTCATCAAGCGGGAGCTTGTCTAAATCGTAGGTTTTGCCGCGACCCTTCCTGGCAATTTCAATAGTTTGTTCCAGCACGGTTAAGTTGCGCAGCCCCAAGAAGTCCATTTTCAAAAGTCCCAGATCTTCAATGGGGTGGAGCGAGTACTGGGAAATAATCGTCTCGTCGTCTGGCCCAGCGTGCTGGAGTGGAACGTGGTCGGTAAGCGGGTCTTTGGTAATCACCACGCCGCACGCGTGCACCGAGGCATGGCGCGCCACGCCTTCCAAGCGCATGGCCGTTTTGATGAGTCGTTGGCCATCTTCGTCGTTACCCATGACTTCTTTCAGCTCAGGAATAGTATCCACGGCTTCTTGAAGCGTCGTGAACATGGGAATGAGTTTGGCCACGCGGTCGCAGTAGGTGTAGGGGAAGCCTAAGGCCCGGCCCACATCGCGAATAGCGGCGCGCGCGGCCATGGTTCCAAAGGTAATAATTTGGGCGACGTGGTCGTGCCCGTACTTGTGCTCGACGTACTTCAGCACGTCATCCCGGCGGGCATCGGCAAAGTCTAAGTCAATATCCGGCATGGAGATACGCTCAGGATTCAAAAACCGCTCGAAGAGCAGGTCGTAGGCCAACGGGTCCACGTTGGTCACGTTGGTTAGGTACGACACAATCGAACCGGCAGCCGAGCCGCGGCCCGGCCCGACGACCACCCCGTGTGTCTTGGCCCAGTTCACAAAGTCCTGCACAATTAAGAAGTACCCGGCAAACCCAGTTTTTTCTATAACGCCTAGTTCGTACTCCAAGCGCTCCCGAATAGTTTTGTCCTGCTCCTTGCCTGGGTAGCGGTGGGGGATGCCGGTCTCGCACAGCTGGCGCAAGTAGGTTTCGGCCGTGTGGCCTTGGGGCACGTCAAAGTGGGGGAGTTGGGTTTGGCCCAAGGCGATTTCCACGTTGCACTGTTCCGCAATTGCAACAGTGTTTGCCACTACTTCAGGATGGTTCGGGAAAGCTGCAAGCATCTCGTCTTCCGGGCGCATGCTCACATCAATGCCCTTGTATGACATGCGTTTGGGATCGTCCATGGTAGTTTTGGTCTGGATGGCCAGCAGCACGTCTTGCACGTCGGCATCGTCCGGTGCCAGGTAGTGCACGTCGTTGGTGGCTACCACTTTGAGCCCATGTTTTTCCGCCAGTTGAAACACCGCGGCGTTCACGGTTTCCTGGTCGGGCATGCCGTTGGGTTGCACTTCCAGGTAGTAGTGGTCTTTGCCAAACGTGGCCACGTGCTTCTCAACCACTTCGTCGGGCGTGGCGTTGATTTTGCCCAGGATGGCATTGGCCAACTCGCCGTGCAGGCAGGCGGACAAGGCAATAAGGCCCTCGCTGTGCTGGCGGAGTAATTCGTGGTCAATGCGCGGCTTGTAGTAAAACCCTTCCAGGTGCGCGGCGCTTACCAACTTAATTAGGTTTTGGTAGCCAGTCAGGTTTTTGGCCAGCAGCACCAGGTGGAACGGCCGCTCGTCAATCCGCACTTCTCTATCAAACCGCGTGCGCCGGGCGACGTAGGTTTCCACCCCAATAATTGGCTTGATGCCGGCTTTGACAGCTTTTTGGTAAAACTCTACCGCACCATACAGCACGCCGTGGTCCGTGAGCGCCACCGCCGGCGCCCCTTGGTTTTTGGCGTACGCCACCAGGTCGTCGATCTTGGGTAGACCGTCGAGCAGGGAGTAGTGGGAGTGGACGTGGAGGTGGACGAAAGACATGGACTAATGTGACTCTATCATATTGTTTTCCCCCTCTCCCCGAGACCCTCTCCCGCAAGGGGAGAGGGGGATTTTAGAACGCCCTCTCCTCTCGCAGGAGCCGCAGGCGGGTGCGACCAATTGGGAGCACCCCGGGATGGCCGAAGGCCATGAGAGGAGGAAGCTAGGGTTACAAAAAATGGATGCTTGTTGCAACCCTTATTTATCAAATCATTATTTTCTTAACTACTCCAAGTCGTCCGCTGCTGCTTTTGACTTCTTACTCTTCCGGCTTTTTACCATGCTGGTCACGTCACCAACCACCCGGACAATGCTGGCGATGGCGGACGCTGATGAAGTAACTTTGCTCTGGATGGTATCTAAAAATTCACCCACATGGTCGATGCGGGTTTTGACGCTATCCACCATGCTCCGAAATTCCTCAATGGCTTTGTAAATTTCCTTTACAATCTGCACCAGGTAGAAGAGCAGCCAGACCATAAAACCGCCCACGCCCAGCAAGACGATGGCGATGACAATGTTGAGAATGTCGCGGGTTTCCATACGACAGAGTATACTGTGTCCATGCCCGACCAGCAAGTTTCCGACCTTGGCCTTAAGCTTAATTATTGGTTCCTGACCAACCGCCAGCAGCTGCGACGCTGGTGGGTGCTCGTGCTTATTGCTGCAGATCTCTTTATCCTCACCGCGGTTATTACCCAGGGGCTACTTTTATTACTCCGCTTCCGGGATCCAGGTAATGCAGTCGGCAGGATTGTGGCAGTCACCCAGGATATTGGTACAGCGCAGGCGTCTGTGACGCCAGCAGCGCTTATTGAGTCGAGTGCAGCGACCACACCACACGGCTTAGGGCGCTACGACTTTTCGATGAAACTCGAAAATCCAAATGCTGGCTGGCTGGCTACCGCCACTGTGCAATTTAGCGGCGGCGCAAAAGCGTTACCACCGGTGCGTGTTAGTATCCCGCCGAAGAGCACGCGCTATGCTATGGCGCTCGACGTTGCTGCGCCAGAGAGCGGGACGCCCCAAGCGAGCGCGGCAATCTCGAGCATAGCGTGGGAGCGTTTAGTGGCCAGTGCGGTGGCGGCTATCCCGAACGTAACTATTACCAATGCTGTGCAGAGCCAGCGGGTGCTCGTTGCTGGCGATGGCACGCAACGGGTTGTCACCCAGGTAAGCGGCAATGTGGTTAACCCAAGTTTCGCTACACTTGCCGGTTTGCGGGTGGGGGTGGTGTTGCTGCGCAACGGGGCAACCGTGGGCGTTCGCAGCGCGATCCTGTCTACCGTGCCTGCCGAATCCACCACGCCCTTTTCCGTGGAGTGGGATACGGTTATTGGCGATGTGAGCGAGGTGCTCGCCATACCGGAAGTGCATCCCGGCGTCGTCCAGAAGTAGCATGGCCCGCGTTTCCCTGCGAGCGTTTCGCCAGGCAGATTGGCTGCAAGTTGTTGCCACCGCCATCCTGCTGATTTTTGGTTTGGTGGCGTTGGCCAGCGTGACCGTGGCGAAAAGCCAACCTGACTGGAGCACGTTTAACCGGCAGTTGCTGTTTGCCGGCCTGGGCATTGCCGCATACTTGCTGGCGGTGGTGGTGGACTACCGAACGCTGCGCGGCTTTAGCACACTGTCTTATGTAATTGCCGCGTTACTGTTGTTGACTGTACTTTTTTTTGGCACGACCATTAACAGCACCACCGGCTGGTTTGTCTTCGGGGGTATTAGTTTTCAACCCGTAGAGCTGGCAAAAGTGTTGTGGGTTATTGCATTCAGCGCGTACCTGGCCCGGTACGCCCGCGCCTTTGACCAGTGGCGGCACCTGGCCATTAGCGGCGCTTTTGCCCTTGGCTTGGTAGTGCTTATCTTGCGACAACCCGACCTGGGCTCAGCTGTGGTAGTGGCGGGCATTTACCTGGGCTTGCTGGTGACGGCCAATGTGCGGCCGCGGCAGCTGCTTATACTCTTTAGCGTGCTGGCAGTGGCGAGCGTGCTGAGCTACATGTTCCTGCTGCAGGAGTACCAAAAAAATCGGATTCGCGTGCTGGTTAACCCCACCGCAGATGTACAAGACAGTGGTTATAACGTGCGGCAGGCGATTATTGCCGTTGGTTCGGGCCAAATATTCGGTCGCGGTTTTGGGCAAGGGACGCAGAGCCAGTTGAACTTCTTGCCCGAGCAGCAGACCGACTTTATTTTTGCCGTGCTGGCGGAGGAGTTTGGTTTTATTGGCGTGCTCGTGCTGCTGAGCAGCTTTGGGGTGGTGCTGGTGCGTTCGGTGCGTATCGGTCGGCAGTCGCGCGATGACTTTGGCGCGTTTCTTTGCGCCGGTGTTGGCATTGGCATTGCGGTGCAGGTGCTTATTAATGTTGGGATGAATATGGGCTTGCTGCCAGTGACCGGCATCCCGCTACCACTGGTAAGTGCGGGGGGCAGTTCGGTGATTGCCAGTTTGCTCGCCCTCGGGTTGGTGCAGAGTGTGGCCGTGCGCCGTCGGGCGTTGGGGTAGGAGTGGGGCATAGGGCCGAGGTATAGATGCTGGTAGGTTTATGGGGTAGGAAATTGGGTTGCGCTCCCCATCTCTAGCCTCCTCACCATCTGACCTTGACCCAGTTCCAGCCAAGTGGTATAGTCGCGATGATTCACCAACGGCCGCACAGGCCTTCTTTCATCTCTGCTGTATGACAATAACGAGGCTACAACTCCAGGCCACCAGCCGCGCCACCAGTAAGACCGAACGCGAGAAACTTCGCGCTACGGGTCAGATTCCGTGCATCCTCTACGGCCACGGCATCACCAACCTCACCCTGGCTTTGCCCAAGGGAGTTTTTGAGAAAACCTACCAGCAAGCGGGCGAGTCCACCCTTATCGATGTTGTCGTTGACGGCAAGAATGCCGTGAAGGCCCTGATTCAAGATGTGGACCGCCACCCGCTCTCGGGCGATATCTTGCACGTGGACTTGTACCAGGTGCGCATGGACGAGAAAATCAGCAATGACGTGCCCGTGGTGTACGTCGGCGAGTCCGCCGCAGTGAAAGCCTTGGGCGGTATTTTAGTCAAGAATCTGGCCAACTTACCGATCCGTTGTTTGCCCGCAGATTTGCCGCACGATATTCAAGTGGATATTGCCGCGCTGGAAAATTTTGAATCCCGCATCACCGTTGCCGACCTGACCATTCCTGCTGGGGTGGAAGTGCTGGCCAAGCCCGAAGACGTGGTGGCGGTCGTTGAGCCGCCCCGCAGCGAAGAGGAGTTGAAGGCGTTGGACGACAAGGTTGAAGTGAATGTAGATGCTGTTGGCAAAGTAGAAAAGGAGAAGAAGCCGGACGAGGACGCCGAAGCCGAAGCGCCTGGTGCCGCCAAAGAGAAAGAGAAAGAGAAGGAGAAGAAAGGCTAAGCGCCACGAGCATGGGGGACAAGCTCACGGACCGCCCGAACGATTACACCTTTGGCAAGCGCAAGTTGCGCTGGCCCTGGATTGCGGGCGGTATCGTTTTGGCGTTGGTGCTGATTGGTGCCGGCAGCTACGTGGTTTTTCGAGGGAACAACCCAGCAACCCAAGACCAGGTCAACACGAACAGTGCGCAGGCGTCAGAAACCCTGGCTCGACGGTTGGATGGCGTCACTTCGCCTGCCAGCGCAGCAAATCTTAATCCGTATGCGGTTATTGTCGAGAACCACTCATCGGTCCGGCCGCAAAGTGGCTTAAGCAAAGCCGGCGTCGTCTACGAGGCCTTGGCTGAAGGCGGCATCACTCGTTTCTTGGCAGTTTTTGCCACGCCGGGAACCTTCCAGATTGGCCCGGTCCGTTCTGCACGACCCTACTTCGTGCAGCTCGCGCGGGAGTACGGCGGGCTTTTCGTGCATGCCGGTACCTCGCCGCAGGCCAAGACGGAAATCCAGAAGTCTGGCATTGTGGACTTTGATCAGTTCAGCAAGCCGTATAATTTTATCCGCCTCAAAAACACTGGCCGCCCACTAGAACACACCTTATTTACCGACCTGCGCCTGCTGGAGCTTGGCCGCGCGTCGCTCAAAATCAAGCCAACCGGTGACTACGAGGGTTGGATTTTTAAAGCCGATGCCCCCGCTGCTACGCCGAGCCTCAAGCCGATTACCATCGATTACTCTACGCCGTCGTATAAGGTAACCTACACGTACGATGCAAAAACCAATGCGTACCTACGCAGCCAAGCTGGGGCCCCAGCACTAGACAAAGATGGCGGCGCGCGGATTGCACCAAAGAATGTTACTATACTTTTTACGACCTCAACACTCTTCGACGCGTTGCGCCGCAATATAAAAGTTGTGGGCGATGGCAAACTTGTACTCTTTCAAGATGGCCAAGTACTCGTTGGCACCTGGAAAAAAGAGGGGACTGCCAGCCGTTTGCAATTGCTGGACAGTGCGGGCAGCCCATTCAAACTCAACCGGGGTCAGACCTGGGTGCAGGTGGTTGATGTTCCAGAAAAAAACGTCTCCTATTAAACCCTTCGTTCGCCTAACAAACCTATGGCAAAAAAAGCACCTGCCCCCAAGAGCCTAACCCAACCAGACGAGCCAAAGCCGGCGGTAAAAGCGGAAGCAAAGCCAGTCGCTAAAACCAGCATCCCGGTAAAAGTGAAAGCCGTGGAAAGTGCGGCCAAGTCAGCCACGCCCAAACCCGCCCCATTGGCGAAAGCTTTTGATTGGCACCAATTCTTACGCTGGCCCTACCTGCTAGGTGGTGGGGTGGCCGTGCTCGTCATTGTGATTGGTATTGTGCTGGCTATGGATACCCCAGAAGCTGACGATGTAGCAGTAACGAATGTGCCTGCCTATAGTAACGTGAATACCAATGTGGAATTTGCCCCTGACCTGGCCGGTGGGAATCGCTACGCGTACGGACACTACTACCCGGTTGCCACCATGATCGACAACCACAGCGCGGCGCGCCCACAGTCGGGGCTGCAGGCTGCAGCCGTCGTCTATGAAGCATTGGTTGAAGGCGGCATCACCCGCTTTATGGCGGTATTTGATAGTGGTGAGGTGAAGCAAATTGGCCCAGTGCGTTCAGCACGACCGTACTTCTTGCAGTGGTTGACGGAGTACGATGCCGCCTATGCTCACGCCGGTGGTTCGCCCGAAGCGCTGGGTGATATCCAGAAAAACCGCGTGCACGATATTAACGGCATTGGCAATGCGGCCGGGGCTTTCCGTCGTGACAAAACCCGGCCCGCGCCGCATAATTTGTACACCAGCCAGCAGGCCCTCTACGGCATAACTCAAGCCAGCAAACTCAAATATACCGACGCTGACATTACGCCCTGGTTGTTTAGCGCAACCCTGGCCCCTGGCGGCATAACCGCGAAGACCGTGGATATGTTTTTTTCGGGCAAGTCGAAGTCCACGCAAGTAACCTACGCATACGACGCAGCGAAATTGCAATGGCTGCGCAGCCAGGCTGGGCAGGCGCACAAAGACCGCCTTACCAACGCGCAGATCGGAGTTACGAACCTGGTCGTCCAGCGCATTTCCAGCAGCATTGGCGTTGGTGAGAAAGGCCGTTTGACCATGACCGTGACGGGCACAGGCTCGGCAAAACTTTTCCAGCAGGGCACAGTGCGTGACGTCACCTGGACCAAGAAAGAGAAGAATAGCCGCACCGTCTTTACCCATGCCGACGGCACGCCGGTGCACTTCCTGCCCGGCAACACCTGGATCGAAGTGCTGCCCAGCGACCGTACGCTTACCGTCCAGTGACCGGCCGGCCCAAGGTAAAACTCCTGGCAATTGATTTGGACGACACGCTTATCGGCCAGGATTTGCGCGTCTCCAACCGCAACCGCCGGGCGATTCGACGCGCCATCCGCAGCGGCATTATTGTAACGCTCCTCACCGGGCGGACATTTTCTACCACCCTGCCTTTTGCAAAAAAGTTAGGAATAACCCACACCTTTGGCTGCTTCCAAGGTGCGTTACTACGCGGCAAGACCAAAGTGCTGACCTCGCGCACGCTGCCGCCCCAAAATTTTCTTGAGGTTATTCGTTTTGGCCTCAAGCACAAAGTCCAGCTCTGCGTCTACGCGCTGGACCATGACACGGTGTACTTCCAGCGGCCGCTGGACCGGTTTGGCAAAGAGTATTTAGACCGCATTGAACAAGTACCGCAAATTAGTTTAGTCAACTTACTCAGCTACCCATTTACCCACCCGCCCATTAAAATCCAGTTTGTGGCCGGGCCGGAAAAAATTATCCACCTGGAGAAGTTGGCCAAACGGGAGTGGGGCAAGAGCCTGTACATTACCCGCTCGCGCGTCAATCTTTTGGAATTTTTGCATCCCCACGTGAGCAAAGGTTTTGCCTTGAAGTACTTGGCAGACCATTACAAGCTGGACCTGGCGCAAACCGCTGCCATTGGCGACGGGTACAACGACGTGCCCATGCTTAAGACGGCTGGTGTTTCGTTCGCCGTAAAAAATGCGCCGGCCGAAGTCGAGCGTGCTGCCGACTTTGTGGTAGCTTCCTGTGATCAAGATGGCGTAGCCGAAGCCATCGAGTGGATTCTTAAGAATCGGCGGTAAACCCTTGTCATTTCGAGTCGTACTCGAAGAGAAATCTTGAATTTTTTTGTAATGAAGAGCATGCAAGATTCCTCCTCCGGCTGGTCGTCGGAATGACAATATAAAAACACCCTGCTCGAATTTCGAACAGGGTGGGTTGAAGGTGTGTTATTTTGGGTGAATAATTTCGGTCTGTGTGGCAATGAGCACGTTTTGTTCGCTGGCCAAATTTTCAATTGACCGTTGCGTTTTTAGGCTATCGGGTGGTGGCATGTTTGTTGGCCACTCCGTGCAGCCCTCAATAAGTTGCAGCGTTACAATAGCTTCAGAGTATGCGCTCTGGTAGGTTAGGGCAATCTGCATGTTAGTTTCCATGTACATCGCTACCGGGATGAGGATGCGATACGTCTCTGTCTCTTTCCGTGTCGGATCCGGATCCGTAATTGCGTATACCACTTGCACCCCATTGGCGTAAATAAGGCTAAAGCCAACAATCGGGTCGTAGCGGTATCTCAAGGTTAAAACCAGGTAGAAGGTTCCACTGGGATTCTCTAACAGTCCAGTTCTGCGTTTCGCATTGTTGTGGACAGTGAGTTTTGCCGTGTCATCCCAGCAGTAGCTACTATCCGCTGCACCAGAAATCGTAATCAGTGCGTAGTCGGTGCCAAACGCACCTTTATCATCGGTTACAGTGAGCTGTACCAGGTACGCGCCCGGCATGGTGTAGGCATGTTGTGTCAGTGGTGTCTCAGTAGTTAGCGTTGTACCATCCCCGAAGTCCCACGTGTATGGTGGTAGCAATTGGCCCGGGGGAGTTTCTGGGTCGGACGATTGCTCGGCATTGAACTCCACGGTTTGCCGCAGCAATGCTTGTGCGGGGGTGGCAGTTAGCACTGCAACCGGCGGGGAGTTAGGTTCTGTACCAATTTGTACGTACCTATCGGTTGCCGTGGTTACCCCAGCAGTATCAGTAGCGGCAATGGTAATGCGATACAAACCAACCTGCGCGTAGACGTGCGTGCCTATCGCGCTGGTGATCGTTGTACCATCACCCCAAGCAATCAAATGTGCCAGTCGGCCACCTTCGGGGTCGTACGAGCCATTGGTGCTTAGGTACACCGTGGTTTTTCCGGCCAGGCCATAGGTTGGCGAGACATGGACAAACAACTCGGGCGCCTGATTTTCGGGCGGGGTAGTGTATACAAGTAACGAGACACTGTCAGTGGCAGTGTTCCCAATACTATCTGTTACCGTAACCCAGAAAACAAAGGTGCCCGGGCCGTTCGGGCTAAACCGGACGACGTCTGTCGTGGGATCTGTGCCTTCGTCCATTGGCCGCCACGCATACGTGTAGGGCCGCACTCCACCTTGGGGCACGGCACTCAGGTTTGTCGACTGGCCAAACAGGAATTGGTTCGAGCCAGCAAACGCTTGCACCGTTAATGGTTCGCCGGGTTCTGGCGCAATTGGGCTTTGCTGTTTTTCTGCGCAGCCTAGCAACAGCATCAGCGCAAGTACTATCGTTACAATTGTATGTTTCAATTGCTACCTCCAAAGTTGTAGGTGATAAGCGCAAGTACGCGCACATCATTTGTGGTGGTTACATTTTCTTGTGCGTACCTATCGTAGGTACCAAACATCCAGTTTGCTTGTGCGCTCACGTTCCAGTAAGCGGACAACGGTATGGTGCCGCGCAAGCCGAATTCTGGCCCTTCGCGTTTTTCTAATCGCATACCGGTTGCAGTGTTCACGCGTTCGGTCCGCACGTACCCTGCAACAAGCGCAAGCCAGGGAGCATCGGTATGCCCAAAAATATTCCAAGCCAGGTGGCCACTTGCCGTTCGTCCGCGCGTGGAAAATGTATCCCACGTGTCATCGGCAAGTTGGTAGCCAAACTGCGCTTCAATAGAGAAGCACTGTTTGTACGATACCGCCGGTGTCAGGATAGGTAGTATCCCAAATGCCGTACTGCGTAAACCAGCACCTAGGTGAAGGCCAATGTGTGCTGCGTTGCTAGTGCGAACAATTGACACAACTGTATCTACGCGTGGTGGTGCAGGTGGTTGCGTAGGTGGCGGAGCCGGTTGTGGTACAGCAAATGCAACGAAGTGCAGTGTCACCATGCGATACGCAGCACCCACGACGCCTTCGTTAATGCGCACTTCGGTAGACGAACGTTCGCGCGGAATACCATGGTATTCCAGCAAGTATGCTTGGAGTGCTTCCGCTCGGGCAAGGGCAATCGCGGTGTTCTTGGCATCGTGACTTTGTCGGTAGGGCAGGGCGTCTGCAAAGCCGGTGATAACAGCCTTGATGTTGGGGTTTTCCTTGAGCTCTTTGGCAAAGGCCGTGATCTCCGCATTGTGTTGCGAAAATATCTCGAACGCTTTTGCTTGGGCAGTGTCAGGTGGAAAGCCAGAAATAGTGAGTTTTTTTGTACTCACAGGTGTTTCGGGTGTCTGTGCATGCGCCAGCATTGGCAGGCATGCCAAGATGGCTACAATCCAGAGATTCTGTTTCACGTAGTCTCCTTATGGTTGGTTAGTTGTCAAAGATTGTTTTTGGTTTTAAGCAGTTTACCCTACATTTTTTCTTCCATTTTGGCAAGCCTTCACGCTATTAGGTGTGCTACAATAGTTGCCTATGTTCATCCCGCTCCACCCCCAAAAAGGTAATCTGGATACTTTTATGTCTACCCAATTTTCGAGCGCACGGACCAAGAAATCGAACGCAAATGGCGGAAAAGGATTTACCCAATCCAAACTTTCCAATGGCGTGCGCGTGCTGCTCGCCCCGCTGCGCGATACGCAGGCGGTGACCGTCATGGTTTTCGTCAAAGTCGGCTCGCGCTATGAAGGCCGTCCGCTCAATGGCGTGTCCCACTTTTTGGAGCACCTCATGTTTAAGGGCACGCAGCGCCGGCCAGACACGCTGACGATTAGCAAAGAACTGGACAGCATTGGCGCGGAGTTTAACGCCTTTACCAGCAAAGACCACACGGCGTACTACATTAAAGCCACCAAGCAGCACGTTGACCTGGCACTTGACATGCTCTCAGACATGCTGGTGCATTCCAAGTTTGACGCCACCGAGCTCAACCGTGAGCGCGGCGTGATTATTGAAGAGATAAACATGTACGAAGACAACCCCATGGCGCACATCGAGGATGTGCTGGAACTCGGGCTGTACGGCAACACGCCCTTGGGTTGGAATATTGCCGGCACCAAGCAGGGGATAACCGACATGGACCGGGCCGCCATGCTGCGCTTCAAAGAGCAGCACTACGTCGGACCCAACATGTGGGTAGTGGTCGCGGGCAATGTTCCGGGGAACATCCGTTCGCTCGTTTCCAAGTATTTTGGCATGGTTCCCAAGCGCAAACTTGGCGCGCCCTTTATACCGCAGCGGCAGTTTGCCAAAGACCGGGTATTCTTGGCGAAGAAGAATACCGAACAAGTCCACCTGGCTATTGCGGCGCCAGCATTTGCCTACGACGACAAGCGCATGGACGCGCTGTCGGTGTTGACTGTGCTACTTGGCGGCACCATGAGTTCGCGGCTTTTCATCGAGATCCGCGAACGACTGGGCTTGTGCTACTACATCCGCGCCGGGGCTAACCCCTACGAGCAGGTTGGCCATGTGGCCATTCAAGCCGGCTTGGACAAAAATCGCATCATGCAAGCTATCCCGGCTATCCTCGGTTCAATCGAGAAGGTTGCCCAAGGTGACATAAGCGCCGAGGAAGTGCGCCGAGCCAAAGAGTACATTAAAGGGAAGTTCATTTTGGGCCTGGAAGACTCCGAAAGCCTGGCCGGTTGGTTGGCCAAGCAGGCCCTGTTTCAAAAGGCGGTGAAAACGCCGACTGCCCGGCTGGCGGCAATCGAGAAAGTGACCTTGGCCCAGGTGAAAGCCGTGGCCAAAAAAGTGCTGCGCCGCGACGCGTTCCGGCTGGCGCTCATTGGCCCATACCAAGACACAGCGGCTTTTGCTAAGTTCTTGCGGTAAGCCGAAGGGGCGGGCTATACTACGCCTATGGAAATACCCGAAAAACGCTTTGTTAACGTAAGCATTTCAACTGCAACCATGCTCCGGGTAGTGGTGGTGGTGCTCGCGTTGGCTTTTGCCTATGCCATCCGCGACGTATTTGTGCTCCTGCTCGTTACCGTGGTCATGGCTACCGCGCTCGACCCCTGGGTAGACTGGTTGCAAGCGCGGAAATTTCCGCGACCCCTGGGTTTGATTATTATTTACCTCCTGCTCTTTGGGACAATTAGCCTTATTGTCGCGTTGCTCATCCCGGCGCTTATCAACCAGGTCAGCGAGCTGACGCAGAATTTCCCGAGTATCTACCAAAACTTTGTTGACCAGTTTAGCGGCTTTAAGAATTTTGCCGACCGGGTTGGTTTGCAGCAAAACATCAGCGGCATTTTGCAATCTATCCAGGGGAGTATCGCCGGTTCGGGCAGTGGCGTGGTATCGGCAGTCAACAGCTTTGCCGGCGGTGTTATCTCTTTCATTGCCGTGCTGGTAATGACCTACTACATGGTCACGGAAGAGAGTGGCATGAAAAAAGTTTTTCGGTCGTTGGCGCCACTTAAGTACCAGCCCTACCTGCACGAGCTGATTACCAAGATTCAAGAAAAGCTCGGCGGCTGGCTTCGTGGTCAACTCTTACTGCTGCTCATTGTGGCAGTCATGAGCTTTATTGGTTTGGAACTGCTCGGCGTGAAGTACGCTTTGGTGCTGGCCCTCTTTGCGGGGCTGATGGAATTTGTGCCGATTATCGGTTCAACCATTGCCATGATTCCGGCGGCTTTCATTGCACTTACCCAAAGCCCAACCAAAGGTTTGCTGGTGGTGGTGCTTTTTATTGTGGTGCAGCAGCTCGAAAACAACCTCATCGTGCCGCGGGTTATGAAGAGTACGACGGGCATTCATTCGGTAGTGACGATTATCGTACTCCTGGTGGGCGCCAAGCTCGCCGGCTTGCTGGGCATTGTTCTGGCTATTCCGGTCACGCTTATTGTCATGACCGTGTATGAAGACGTCTTTGGCAAGAAGCGCGTGGCCGAGTTAGAGCTGGAGCAATAATTTCGTATGGCCCGTCGCGTCCCGTTACTCCTGACGACGCCGATTTACTACGCCAACGCGGCCCCGCACGTGGGGTCGGCCTACACGTCCATTGCCGCTGATGTGGTGGCCCGGGCCTGGAAGCAGCAGGCGCGAAAGGTTTTTTTGCTTACCGGCACAGATGAGCACGGCCAGAAGGTTGCCGACGCAGCCAACACTGCCGGGGTAAGCCCGCAAGCGTTTGTGGACCAGCACGCCAAAGTTTTTGCGCAGGTTTTTTCCCGGCTCGATGTTGGTTTTGACCGGTTTATCCGTACCACCGATGCTGACCACGTGGCTGGCGTAACGGCATTTTTACAAAAACTCAAAACTGCAGTCACGCCGCTGGGTCGCCCCGCGGTGTACCAAGGCGAGTACAAAGGTTTGTACTGCCAGGGCTGTGAGCGGTTCTACACCGAGAAAGAACTCGGCGCTGGCAAGTGCCCTTTGCACCACACCGTGCCGCAAGAACTAGTTGAACACAACTGGTTTTTTCGCCTGGCCGACTATTTGCCCCAGCTCAAGAAAGCCGTCGCATCGAAGGCGCTCGACATCCAGCCCGCAACTGCGCGCCAGGAAGTGCTGGGCTACTTCAAACAGGGTGTGCAAGATTTTTCCATTTCTCGCGAGAAAGTGCAGTGGGGCATTCCCTTGCCGTGGGACAAAAAGCAAACGGCCTACGTCTGGGTGGATGCCTTGCCCAACTACCTCACCGGGGTGGGCTACGGCAAAGACACGCGCAGCTACCGCCAGTGGTGGCATGGCGACGTGGTGCACTTTATGGCGCGGGATATCCTCAAGTTCCATGCCGTGTACTGGCCGGCCTTACTTCTCGCGGTGGGCGAGCCCCTGCCTGCGACCATTATGGCCCACGGGTTTTTTACGGTGAACGGCCAGAAAATGAGCAAGAGCCTGGGCAATGTGGTTAACCCACTCGACCTGGTGGCCAAGTACGGTGTGGATGGCACGCGCTACTTGTTGCTCACGCCTTTTCCGTTTGGGCAGGACGGGGACTTGCCGGTGGAACGCTTTACCGAAAAGTACAATGCGGACTTGGCCAACGGTTTGGGCAACCTCGTCAGCCGCACCACGAATATGGTGGAACGCTACCTGGGCGGCACAGTGAAGCTCGTTAAAGCCCCAAAACCTTTGGCCAAAGCCGAAAAGCTCACGACGGCATTCGCCTTTACCCAGGCGTTGGGCGACATTTGGCAAACTGTAGCATGGGCCAACCGCGCTATTGATGCAGCCAAGCCTTGGGACTTGGGCAAGAGTGAAAAAGCTGCAGACAAAGCCAAGCTGGCCAAACTCTTGGCCGAGCTGGTGGCGCAGCTGAAAGAAATTACCCACGCGCTTACGCCATACATGCCCGCCACCGGTGCAACCTTGACGAAACTCTTGCACCAGCGGAAAATTGCTAAAGCACAACCGCTCTTCCAACGCGTCGTATGACAACTACTGATATTATCCTGCTTGTTCTGCTTTTTGGCTTTCTCTGGGCCGGTTTTTGGTTTGGCCTCATTCAAACCCTGGGCGGCATTGTGGGGGTTATTGCCGGCGCAATTATTGCGGGGCGAACCTACACAACTGTCGGCGGCTGGATTGGGGGCGCGAATGACCGGCTGGGCTTGGCCAACTGGCTAGCATTTACCTTTATTTTTGTGGCCGTTAACCGCGCCGTGGCGATTGCGTCTGGAACGGTTGGCAAGATTCTTAACGTGACCAAAGTTGTGCCGGGCGTGGCGTCGGCAAACCGTTTGGGTGGGGCACTCGTAGGTTTGCTGGAAGGTGCACTCATTCTGGGGCTGCTCGTAAATTTGGCGCAACGGCTGGCTGTGAGCCCCGGTCTTACCCAAAATCTGGAAAATTCAAAAGTTGCAGATATCCTTGGTGCCATTGGCAGCAGCCTGATGCCGCTTTTGCCGGATGCCATCAAGGGCGTGCAAAATATTATCAATGTCTAACGGCGCGCTCTACATTGTTGCGACGCCCATTGGCAACTTGGATGACCTAAGCCCGCGTGCCAGGGAAGTGCTGGGGCACGTGCAAGGAATCTTAGCCGAGGACACGCGCGAGGTGGCAAAAATCTTGACGCACATTGGCACGCAAAAATCTGTGGAACGCTACGACGAGCACACCCGCGGCCCACGCGAAGATGCGATTATCACGCGCCTCAACCACGGCGAGACCTTGGCCCTGGTCGCAGACCGCGGCACGCCGAACATTGCCGACCCAGGCGGACGCTTGGTGCAGCGCGTGTATCGCGAATGCCCTGACGTCAAAGTCGTGCCAATTCCCGGCCCATCAGCTATGGCTGCTGCACTATCAGTCTGCGGCTTTCCATTACAAAAATTTACCGGCTATGGTTTTTTACCGCTCAAAAATGGCCGGCAAACTATCCTCAAGAATATGGTGGCCGACGAGCGGCCAGCAGTCTTTTTCGAATCACCGCACCGCATTGAAAAAGTCCTCCAGTTTTTTGTGGACAACTGCCCCGAGCGCGAAGTGTTTGTGGCACGGGAACTGACCAAAACTTTTGAACACCTGTACCGTGGCAAGCCCGCCGATGCACTCGCCGCGCTCCGGGCTGATGCGGTGAAAGGGGAGTTTACGGTGGTTTTAGGGCCGAGCCGACAAGCGAGGTAAACTGTTTTACCTCGCGCGGGGCGAGGCGGGTGGGGCGATGCGCGTAGCGCCGAACCACCCCGGACTCATTAAAAAAAGCCTGAAGGGTTAACCGCAGGCTTGGGTACGAGGTCAATGTGCTACTACCAGCAATAGGGACGGAGTACTTTTTTGATTTGATCCGTATGTACTACTAGCGTGTCATTAACAACGCGGCAGATGTAATCGGTATTGTGCAGACTTTCCATGCACTTTGCAGTGCTATACGTAACCAGCACTGGAATACCAGTATTGCTGATAAGCGCACGAGATAAACCATACTCCTGTAAAATGCTGTCTGAGACGGTGCAGTGTCCCATGGTGTCAAAGATGCCTACCTGCACAACAACGAAGAAGGAATCGAGAAATGCGTTGAAAGCAGGTGCGTGCATTTCTTCGGCAATTATATTGCTGATGGCACAGTGCTTTGAGCCAATGGTAACTAGTAAACTCATCACTTTTTCGGAAGCCAATTCTTCTGCGCGCTCCATTTTTTCCACAAAGGTGGAATCGTTGAGTTGCCCAAAGTCTTGGGTGGCACCGGCTTTTGGGAGCAGGCTAACGACCGTCGCGCAGAACAGTATGAGCACGAGAGGTCTCCATAGGTTTTTCAAAGTAACTCCTTTTTGAGAGGTGAATGGTTGTTGGTTTATGTGGGGCACCCTACAAGGAGTAGCCGTGAGCGTCAAGCGTATAAAGTAGTTTTGAGAAGATACGTTGTTAGCTGTTTGCGTGGTATGAAGTACTAACTGAGCCTAGTTATGTATATTATAAAAAAATGCCTAACACACGTCATGTTAGGCAAATTGACTCTCTATTCTGTTGGTATTTTTTCGTCCCCGTGAATAGTCTAACTTACTCAAGAGGTTCGATAGTTAGAGAAGATTCGCCCACCGATTCCAGATCAGGCATTCTGCTCATCAGAAAATTATTTGATGTAATCCACTCATACGAGAATTTTTGCATATCCTCCTGATTTATTTCAGTTGTCCAATCTATAACTATCTCGTCAAAGCACTTGGCTCCAACAACAGCCTGTTCCATTGTTAGTACAAATTTCACTTTCACACATCCTCCTTGCGCTTAATATTTTTTTTGAATGAGCAATAGTTCTCACCACTTTAGTCCAATGGCCGTGCCGTGTCAATTCATTAAAGAGCATTGGCTCACAATCCCTACCTCAAAGCTCGTGCGGCTAACCACCCTAAAGTCGAATTGGCCTACCCTTGACTTTTCCGCGTGAATTCGTACACTTTTTACGTGCCAATTTTGGCCCCATTCCTGCAGATTCTGCAGGATAGGACCGCATTTTCGAGTCCCGCACATGCCTGAAAACCCCAATCAAAGTAGCTTCTGGAAAGCCCTCGGCATTGCCTGGGAACTGGGCTATGTCATTGCCATCCCGATTGTGGTCCTAGGCATTGTTGGGCGGTTCCTAGACAAGCACTTTGGCACCTCGCCCTGGCTGTTCCTGGCCGGCGTGATTATCTCCATAACCCTTACTTCATTCGGGCTGGTCTGGAAGTTCAAGAAGCTCATCCGCGAGGTTGAGCAAGCCAACCCGCCGAAAGCCCCGAAAACCTAACATGGCCGCCGAAGTCTCTCTTGCCGCAGAAACCGTATTCCACTTGGGTTCCATCCCGGTGAATAACAGCATGATCACGTCGTGGATTGTGGTTGTGCTACTTGTGGCTGGTGCCAGTTTTTTGCGGAAAGCGAAAACTATTCCGGCTGGTTTTCAGAACCTTGTAGAATCACTTTTTGAAGGCGCGCTTGGGATTATGGATTCGGTGACGCAGGATCGGAAACAGTCGGAGAAATTTTTCCCATTTGTGTTTACTTTTTTCATCTTCATTCTGCTTGGCAACTGGCTTGGGTTGGTGCCGGGTGTGGGCAGCATTGGCTTCAACGAAGTCCACGACGGCCACAAAGTGTTTGTGCCGCTGCTTCGCGGCCCGGCGGCCGACCTCAACTTCACCTTGGCCCTAGCACTTATCTCCGTGGTCGCAACGCAAATTATTGCTATAGTTATGTTGGGTGCAACGCAGCACTTTAAAAAGTACATCAATTTTAAAAACCCCATTCTCGGTTTTGTCGGCGGCCTCGAAGCTATTTCCGAATTTGCCAAGATTATCTCTTTTTCTTTTCGGCTTTTTGGTAACGTCTTTGCCGGGGAAGTGCTGCTCATTGTTATTGGTTTAATCGTACCGTTTATTGCGCCTTTGCCGTTTCTTTTCTTGGAGTTATTCGTCGGCTTAATTCAAGCATTTATTTTTTCTATTCTCACCCTGGTTTTTTTGAAAATTGCCATAACCGCCCACGAGCACTAGTGTCGAAGCGCTGGCGGCCCTTTGGCCCTCAACGTTTCGTCATTAATCGTATGCGTTACCGGACGTTAAATACACCCTCATCGTCGCCGGTGCGCATATGAAAGGAACAGTGTATGGATGCAGAATCAGCCAAGATGTTTGCCGCCGCCGCGGCAATTGGTATCGGCGGGTTTGGACCAGCTTTCGCTATTGGTAAGTTGGCCGCCAAAGCCATGGAAGCCATTGGTCGCAACCCCGAAGCCGCGAGTAAGATTCAGGTGCCTATGCTTATCGCTGCGGCATTTGCCGAAGCTATTGCGGTCTATGCCCTGGTCGTTGCCCTCATCATCAAGTTCGTTTAGTTCTTCGTTAGCGAATCCCTCATCACGCCGTGGTGGGGGAGGGCTAGTGCGTAACTTACACATTCTATGGGTGAATTAGTAGCAAAATTCGGCATCGAACCCACTCTGCTGTTGGCGCAAATATTAAATTTCGGCATCGTCCTCTTCGTGTTGTGGAAATTTGCGTACAAGCCGGTGCTCAAGGTGCTGCGCGAGCGGCGCGAGAAGATCGAAAAGAGCCTGGCCGACGCCAAGGCCGTGGAAGTGAAGCTGGCCGAAGCCGAAAAATTGAAGCAGGAAAAAATGCTGGAAGCCCGCCGGGAAGCACAAACCATTATGGAAGGCGTAGAAAAAGAGAGCGAGCGCTACCGCCAGCAGCGCCTGCAGGAAATTGACGCCGAACTCACGACCATGCGAACCCACGCGCGCAACGAGATTGCGGCTGAAAAAGCACAAGCCCTGACCGAGGCCAAGACCGAGCTGGTGAACCTAGTCATGAGCGCCACGCAGAAAGTGGTACCCAAAGGTACGACCAAAGACTTAGACAGTAAGCTCATTACTGAAGCACTTGAAGAAAGCAAACATGCGTAAAGCCTCTATCCGCCAATATGCCGAAGCGTACCTGGGTGCTGCCAAAGCCGCGCCGCAGAAAGAGCAGGCAAAAATTGCCAACCGTTTGGTAACGGTGCTGGCTCGTCAACGACAACTTCGCTTGGTCCCGCGCATTGCCGCCGAATTGGAGCGCCTCATTGCCGAGCAGGGCGGCCCGCTGGTGGTGCAAGTTCGCAGCGCAAAGACGTTGACCGCGGCCGAAGATACGGAACTGGCCAAAAATTTGGAAAAAGCCCTGGACCGCAAAGTCAAAATCCGGCACGTGCACGAAGCCAAGCTCCTGGCCGGCGTCAAAATTCAGGTGGGCGACAAACTCATTGATAACGCTCTCTCCAGCCGCTTCGCCAATCTCAAAGCGCATCTCCTCCACACGTAATTCACTTTCGCTACTCGTATGTCCCATACTATCGTCGACGTTCTCAAGGAACAGCTCCAGTCCTACACTGCCAAAGCCAGCACGGCTACGGTCGGCCACGTCATTGACGTGGGCGACGGCATTGCGCGCGTGGAAGGTTTGAGCAACGTCAAAGCCAGCGAAAAAGTGACGTTTGCCTCGGGCGCCACTGGCGTGGCCCTGAACCTGGAAGAAGACACGGTGGGCGTTATGATCCTCAACGGCGCCACGATTGTGCAGGAAGGGGAAGAAGTGCGCGGCACCGGCCAGGTGATGTCCGTGCCCGTGGGTGACGCGCTCATTGGCCGCGTGGTGAACCCGTTGGGTGAACCGATTGACGGCAAAGGCGCGATCAAAGCTACGGATACGTTTCCGGTGGAGCGCGTGGCGCCGGGCGTGATTACCCGCGAGTCCGTGAAGCAGCCGGTCCAAACCGGCATCAAAGCCATTGATGCGCTCATTCCCATTGGCCGTGGCCAGCGCGAGCTTATTATCGGCGACCGGCAGACGGGCAAGACCGCCATTGCCATTGATACGATCATCAACCAGAAAAACAGCGGCGTCATTTGCATCTACGTGGCCATTGGGCAGAAGGCCAGCAAGATTGCGCGCATCGTGGCCGAGCTGGAAAAGCACGGCGCCATGCAGCACACAGTTATTGTGCTGGCGAGCGCGTCCGATCCGGCTGCGCTTTCTTTCCTGGCACCGTACGCCGGTTGCGCCATGGGCGAGTATTTCATGAGCCAGGGCAAGGACGCATTGGTGGTGTACGACGACTTGTCCAAGCACGCCTGGGCGTACCGTCAGGTGTCCCTGCTGCTCCGTCGTCCACCAGGGCGCGAAGCGTACCCGGGCGATATTTTTTACCTCCACTCCCGCTTGCTGGAGCGCGCAGCCAAGCTCAACAAAGACAATGGCGGCGGTTCGCTCACGGCCTTGCCGATTATTGAAACCCAGGCCGGGGATATGAGCGCGTACATCCCCACCAACGTCATTTCCATTACTGACGGGCAGATTATTCTGGAATCCGATTTGTTCTACCAGGGCCAGCGCCCGGCGTTGAACGTGGGCTTGTCCGTATCCCGCGTGGGGTCCAGCGCCCAGCGCAAGGCTATGAAGAAGGTCGCAGGAAAACTCCGCCTGGACATGGCCCAGTACCGCGAGCTCGCGGCCTTTGCGCAGTTTGGGTCGGACCTGGACGCGGCCACCAAGCAACAGCTGGAACGCGGCAAACGCACGGCCGAGTTGCTCAAGCAGGGGATTGGCCAGCCCATGTTGCTAGCCGAACAGGTGGCCGTACTCTACGCCGTGACCCAAGGCTACCTGGATGACGTCGAAGTGGAGAACGTCCAAACCTGGGAAAAGCATTTCACCAAGAGCCTCCGCACCGGCTCCAGCGCCTGGGTGAAGAAAATTGAAGACAGCGGTGAACTTACGCCCGAACTGGAAGAGCAGTTGAAGACCGCCCTCACCACGTTCAAGCAAAGTTAGCCTTATGGCCCGAGCTCATCGCAATATCTCATTTCGGTTACGAGGCGTGCCTGCTAGCTGCGGCTTACAGCTCCGCCTCAATGTACCTTCAGGCACACTTTCGGCGTCCGCTGCTGCGCCTCGCTTACGCATGCACACCTCTCACTTTCGAAAGCAGATATTCCGATGAGCTCTACACTCGATATCCGGCGGCGCATCAAGTCCGTTGGCAATACCAAGAAGATCACCAAAGCCATGGAGCTCGTGGCCGCGTCCAAGATGCGTCGCGCCGTGCAGCAGGCGTTGGCCACGCGGGCGTACGCCAAAGCGGCGTGGGACGTGCTCACCAACGTGAGTGCCGTGACCAACCGCGACCTCCACCCGTTGCTTGTTGAGCGGGAGACCAAGCGTGTGGCCGTTATCGTGGTCAGCTCGGATCGCGGCTTAGCCGGTGGTTTGAATACGAACATTGTCCGGCAGACGTTGGATTTGCTCAAAGCCCAAACCGCACCCGCCGACGTTATTACGGTCGGAACCAAAGCGGCCGATGCCCTGCGCCGCCTGAATGTGAATATTGTTGCGGCCTTCCCAAACGCGCACACCCACCCCACCGTGGCTGACCTGCAGCCCGTGGTAAAAATTGCGATTAATGATTATGTTACGAGCATCTACGACAAAATATTTGTTGTGTATACCGACTTCCGTTCCACTCTCATCCAGAAAGCGCGTAGCCGACAAATACTACCCATTCGCAAGCAGGAGCTCAAGGAATTGCTGGATGACGTGGATAGCACTATTGAAATGAAAACGGTAGAAGGTTTCCAGAATCCGTACCTCTTCGAACCAAATGCCGAAGCCGTGCTGGAAAAAATGTTACATAATTTAGTCACCAGCCAGTTGTACCAAATGGTATTAGAATCACTCGCCTCGGAACACGCCGCGCGTATGGTGGCTATGCGTAACGCCACGGATGCCGCCGAAGAACTCATTGACGATCTCAACCTCACTTATAACCAAGTGCGCCAAGCAGGCATTACGCGAGAAATCGCGGAAATCTCTGCCGGTCGCGCCGCTCTAGAATAACCCCATATGACCCAAGGAAAAATTACCCAGATCATCGGCCCGGTGGTGGACGTCCACTTCGACAAAGACATCCCGGCCATCCACACCGCTCTGTCCATTGAGCGGAAGGGGAAGACGCCAATCGTGCTGGAAGTGCAGCAGCACTCTGGTGCGAACGTGGTGCGGACCGTGGCTATGGACACGACGGATGGCTTAGAGCGCGGTTTAGCCGTGGTGAACACTGGCGGCCCCATTCGCATGCCCGTCGGGCCGGAAACGCTTGGTCGGATTTTCAACGTCGTTGGCGCGCCGGTAGATGGCGGCCCGGCGGTGAAGACCAAGAAAATGTACCCCATCCACCGCGAAGCCCCGGCGTTCAAAGACCAGGCCACCAAAGCCGAAGTGTTCGAAACCGGCATCAAGGTTATTGACCTCATCTGCCCGATTGTAAAGGGCGGCAAGGTGGGTTTGTTCGGCGGCGCAGGCGTGGGCAAGACCGTAGTTATCCAGGAGCTCATCCGCAACATTGCGGCCGAGCATGGCGGCTACTCGGTGTTCGCCGGCGTCGGCGAGCGCACGCGTGAAGGCAACGACCTGTACCACGAAATGAAAGCCAGCGGCGTGCTCGACAAGACTGCCATGGTGTTTGGCCAGATGAACGAACCGCCGGGTGCCCGCGCCCGCGTGGCCC
Source organism: Patescibacteria group bacterium (assembly GCA_038063455.1). GTDB lineage: Bacteria > Patescibacteriota > Patescibacteriia > PEXW01 > PEXW01 > CAIPSZ01. Next base: position 113,309 of record JBBTVB010000006.1, on the reverse strand, counting down.
TCTCCGGTTTGGCCTTGGCCGAGTACTTCCGCGATGAAGAGCAGAAAGATGTGCTGTTGTTCGTGGATAACATTTTCCGCTTTACCCAAGCCGGGTCCGAAGTGTCGGCCTTGCTTGGCCGCATTCCGTCGGCCGTGGGCTACCAGCCAACACTCGCCGAAGAAATGGGCGAACTGCAGGAACGTATTACCTCTACCAACAAAGGTTCCATCACCTCCGTCCAGGCCGTGTACGTGCCGGCCGACGACTTGACTGATCCGGCGCCGGCCACGACGTTTGCCCACTTGGACTCCACCGTGGTGCTCGCGCGTTCCCTGGCCGAGCTTGGTATCTACCCGGCCGTGGACCCGCTCGATTCCACCTCAACGATTCTCGATCCGGCCATCGTTGGCGAAGAGCACTACGCGGTCGCCCGTGCAGTGCAGAAAGTACTGCAGCGCTACAAGGACTTGCAGGACATTATTGCGATTCTCGGTATGGAAGAACTTTCGCCAGCGGATAAGCTTACGGTGAGCCGCGCGCGTAAAATCCAACGCTTCCTCTCGCAGCCGTTCTTCGTGGCCGAGCAGTTCACGGGCAGCGCCGGCAAATACGTGCCCCGCGCCGAGACTGTCCGCGGCTTTAAAGAAATTCTGGACGGCAAGTACGATGACGTGCCGGAACAGGCCTTCTATATGAAAGGCACGATTGACGAAGTGAGAACTTAGTAACCTGTCGTAGGTGGCGAGCTTGCTCGCCGCTGTATATGTCTAGCAGAGCAAGCTCTGCACCTACCTTATGAACAACCTCTACCTCACCATCACAACTCCTGAACGCGTGGTCCTCGAAACCGAGGTCCGCAGCGTGAACGTGCCAACGCTGGATGGTGAGATTGGCATTTTGCAAAATCACATTCCTTTGGTGTCTATTCTGGCGCCTGGCGAACTTTCCCTAACCACGATAAAAGGGGAGCAGCAGGTCATGGCTGTATCTGGCGGCTTTGTAGAAGTGCGGGATAACCAGATTGTCATCTTGGCCGACACGGCAGAGAAAGCTGAAGAAATTGACGAAGCTCGTGCCCAGGCTGCTCGGGAAAAAGCCCAAGCATTGATGCAAGAGCGGGCGACGGACGATGTTGGTTTTGCCGATGCCCAGGCGGCCATGGCCAAAGAATTAGCGCGGCTAAAGGTAGTGCGGAAACATCGGAAGAGTATCTAGCTGAATGCCCGTTTTGACCTACGCGCCCTTCATGATAGGGTGCATTTATCACGACTCACCTTAGCCAGCGCCCTTTTATGGACCACCATTCAGCACCCCACCTGAAGCTCGATTGGAACGCCAAGCTCGTTCGGAGTTTCTTGCATAACTCCCGCTTCGTCATCCTGTTGCTCGTAGTGAGCGTGGTGGGTGGCTTGTTTGCGTTGTCCACGCTTCGGCGCGAAGGTTTTCCGGTTGTTTCGCCAAAGATTGTTTTGGTGCAGACCGTGTACCCAGGCGCAACCGCAGGCGAAGTTGAGAAGCAAGTAACCTCGGTGCTCGAAGACGCGGTGCAAGATGTGCGAGGGCTCAAGAGTACGTCATCGACCTCGGCCGGGAGTTTTTCGAACATTGTGGTGGCGCTGGATGAATCTGTTACACTCGATAATGCCTTGCAGGATGTCCAGACAAAAGTGCAAGCCGCACGGGCTGACTTGCCAAATGACGCAGAACAATCCCGCGTACAAACGTTTTCAACCAGCGGGCCAGCCTTTGCCATTGGGGTAACCTCGCCCAGCCAAGATTTGCAGGAACTGCAAAAGCAAGCCGATGTGGTTATTGATGAGCTGAGTGATGTCGAGGGGGTGAAGTCCGTGACGCGGTATAGCGATGTGGAAGAGCGTATAACGGTTCGTTTCCGACCCGCTGACCTGACAACATTTGGCGTGAGCTTGCAAACCCTGCAACTTGCCTTGCAAGGCGCGAATGTGAATTTCCCGGTGGGCAGCCTGTCCGTGGATGACCGGCAGCAAGCCGTGACAACGGTAGGCGCATTTGGGAGTTTGGACCAAATGCGCGAGTTGTTGGTGGGTGTGAATCCAGCTAACCAGCAGCCGGTGCGACTGAAAGATGTGGCAAACGTCACGCGCGCTTTTGACGGGGAAGACACCATCCAACGTTTTGGTTACCGCAAAGGGGATGCACTTATTTCCGCGAATGGAGTGCTGCTCTCGCTAGAAGTTTCGTCTACCGCTGACATTATTACCACCAAAGAAGCGCTCGATACGCATATTGCCGAAGCGAAAGCTGATGGCCGTTTGCCAAATGACCTTGAATTAGTCACCGTGTTTGACCAAGCGAAGTCTACCAGCGACCAGATAAACGAAATTGTTGGTGGAGCTTTGGGCAACAAGAACAATGCGTACCTGCTCGGCGGTCTGCAACTACTCTTCTTAGCTATGCTATTGCTGGTCAACTGGCGCGCCGCGCTCATTGCCGCCTTGTCTGTGCCTATTTCGTTGCTCTTCACCTTTGGGGTGTTGCAAGTCTTTAGCGTGCAGCTGAATACCATTGTGCTCTTCTCACTCATTCTGGTACTCGGCCTTATTGTAGACCCAGCCATTGTTATGGTGGAGGCTATTCAGCGGTACCGTGATCTGAAGTACAACAAAGACGAAGCCATTATTGAATCCGGCCGACGCTACGGTGCATCGCTCTTCATGGCGGTGCTCACGTCGGTCATCGTGTTCGTGCCGTTCGGTGTGGTATCCGGCGTGTTTGGAGAGATCATTAAGTTTATCCCGCTCACCGTAATACCTGCACTATTCGCCTCGTACATGGTGCCCATTGCTTTCCTACCACTCTTTAGCAAGTGGTTACTCAAGTCGCACCCGCACGAAGGCACAGTCAAAGACGAAGAAACGGCCGAGCTCACTGGTGCGGCGCGCTGGTTCATGCGGCTGAACACTGCCATTCTCAAACGTACCTGGCTGCAAATTGCCACCTTGGTTATTGGCCTAGTGCTGGTCGGTGCGTCGTTGAGCTTGGTTGGCAGTGGCAAAGTGCAGACTGTCCAATTTTCCTCACCCAACGACAATACCAACTTCACCCTCAACGCCACGTTCAACCCAGGGTTAACCACCAAAGATCGCGATCTGACCACCAAGGCATTGGAAGCAATTATTCTGGCCGAGCCTGGCATAGCGAATTTTTTCTACTTTAGTCAAGACCGTAACAGCGTTTCGTTGTACGGCGAGTTCTTACCAAAATCTGAACGTGACGACGGCAGCAAAACCATCGTCAAGCGCATGCAGGACAAACTCTCACAGGCGCAGCGGGTGCAATATGCACTCGCGGAAGAAGCCGGTGTTGGCACGCCAGCCTCCAGCTTTCAAATTAGCACCCAGCTCTACGACCCCGATGCCAAGGTTCTAGAAGTTGCTGCTAAAGATATTGGCGCATTCCTAGCTGCCCAGGAAAAAGTTGCGTTTGTCGACGATGGCTTTAGCAATGGTGGGGAAGCAGAGATCCGCCTAGTGTTAGACCGAACCAAAGTGCAGGCCGCCGGCCTTTCGAGTTTCGAGGTTGGCCAGCAACTCCGTGCGGTGCTCGATGAAAGCCGCGTCACCAAATATGCGGGCGAAGGTGGGTCAGCAGATGTCTACCTCGTTAATGCAGGAAAGCCAGCAGATGTTGATACCATTCGCAACTTGCCGCTCGTTGGCCGTACAGGTCAGGTACGCACAGTGGAAGACCTTGCAACCGTGGAGCAGGCAAGTGCCGTTGGGGCTATTCAGCGATTTGATGGTAAACGCTTCGTCAACGTTCGGGCGCGGGTTGACGGTAACAATAATGACGTCTTTGCCGTCCAGCGCAAACTCAATGACTACGCAACGCCGGAAAAGTTGGCGAGCTTAGGGATTGACTCCAACGAAAGCCGCGGTGAGTTTGACGATATAGCAAAATCGTTTAGCGAATTGTTCATGGCCCTTGTTACCGCCATTGTCCTGACGTACATTGTGCTGGTTATCCAGTTCAAGTCGTTCAGCCAGCCGGTGGTCATGTTGGTAACGGTGCCACTCGCATTTATTGGCGTGTTCCCTGCACTGTGGGCCGTCGGTACAGACCTAGGTTTCTTAGAACTCTTGGGCGTCACCATCCTCGTCGGTATTGTCGAAAACGTTGCCATCTTCCTCATCGACTATGCCAACCAACTGCGTCGGGAAGGCGCAACAGCAAAAGAAGCAATAGTGCAAGCAACTGGGGTCCGCTTCCGCCCCATACTTCTCACCAAATTGGTTGCGCTGGGTGGTTTGCTCCCGTTAGCCATAGAGTCCGAATTCTGGCGCGGCTTGTCGGTGGTGATCATCGCTGGCATTGGCCTGTCTGGCTTCCTCTCGCTTATGGTTATTCCCATTTTGTACACCTGGATAGAGAACCTGCGTGATCGGGTGCACCGCAAGAAGCAGGCCACAATTTAACCCCGCAAAAAAATCCGCACAGCATGTGCGGATTTTTATAGCGCTTGCAGTCTGGTATACTCCAGCTACTTCGCGTTTAGAAACCTGGCTATGAAAAAATCAATACTCTATGCGCTCATTGGTTTGGCCACCGTCGCTGTGGTTGCTATTGCCTTCGTCATGATGTCGAAGAATGCAAATACGAACCAGACGACGAATGTTACAAATACTGCTTCCACCATCAACACTTCGTCGGTGAATTCCCAGCAGGCGACGAATAGTACTACCAACTCCTCGGCAGCAATCAATGTGGAGTGGCAAAAAACTGGAGATGGTTGGATGGCTATGGGTACCCCGCCGACCTGCCCAACACCCCTCACGCTTACCTCACCAGTAGACGTAAGCAAAGCCACGGCCATTTTGTATCCCGGTCAAACACGCGGTGGCAACTACAAAGCGCACGGCGGTTTTCTCTTTCGCGGTTTAGCGAATACCGATGTTTCCGTAAAAGTTCCGTTGGACGCGCAGGTTGTGCAGGGCAGCCGGTACATTGAGCAAGGCGAAGTCCAGTACCTGTTTGACTTGCAAAGCCCGTGTGGCATTCGTTTCCGTTTTGACCATTTGCTCACGCTTTCGCCAGCGTTTGCTGCCTGGGCCGAGCAGCTCCCGGCGGCGGAAGTGAACAGCTCGCAAACCACAATATTCCAAACCCCCTACGCGGTGAAGGCTGGTGATGTGGTGGCCACCGCAGTTGGGTTTGCCAAAACGAAAAATGTATCCGTAGACTTTGGCGTGTACGACCTGCGGCAAAAAAATGCTAAGTCTACGGACGCGGCCTGGGCGGCTAGCCATAGCCCGGAACAGGCGCACTACGCTGTATGCTGGTTGGATTGGTTATCAAGTTCGGATAGCAGCAAAGCCCTGCCCGGTGGCGACCAAACAGCGGGTAAGACGAGCGACTTCTGTAGCTAGTTTTATAGTTGCATGTTCCTCCACACACCGCCAAATCCAACGAAAGCCAAGCACGTCATTTATCTTGCCGTTACCACTGCGCTCGGTATTCTTTTGAGTTACCTGGTACACGCGGGCATTGAGGCAGCATATCTAGCGTGGGCCGAGTCTGCGGGTAGGGAAGTGACGTGGTATGGCGGCCCACTCGACACGCTCGGGGCAAGTTGTGCACTGCACCCAGTGATTCAAGTTGGTCTGATTGTCCTTGGTGCCATTGGTGGTTTTCTGTTAGGGCGGTACTGGTGGCGACTTGTTTACGTCGAGCGTAAGTGGGCCAAAGGGAAATTATGAATCTTACGTACCAAAGCCTGACGAAAGAAGAAGCTGAGGCGTGCATGCCCCTGGCCTTGGCTTTGTGGCCGGACGAAGACGTGGAAATTGTTCGGCAAGAAATGGTCCGAGCAACGAGTTCACCCAATGATGTACTCCTTGTCTGCAAAGACGGTGAGTGGCTTGTCGGTTTTGCGCAAGTCGGATTACGCCACGACTATGTGGAAGGTACGAATTCTAGCCCGGTAGCGTATCTAGAAGGTATTTTCGTTTTGCCGGAATATCGCAAACAAGGCGTTGCGCGACGGTTGTTGGAAGAAGTTGAATCTTGGGGCAAAGCCAAGGGCTGCACCGAACTTGGTTCGGATGCTTTTGCCGATAACACCTTAAGCCGTGACTTTCACAAAGGCGTAGGTTTTGCCGAAGCCGGACGGTTGGTGGCGTTTGTGAAAAAGTTATAGACCAAGGTGTATACTTTATGTACAGCTAGGATTTAACAAAAATATATGGACATTGCCCTCACCCCGCAGCAGCACAAAATCAAGAAACTCCGCCAATTCAACGGTCTGATGGCGCTTTTGCATTTTGGCCAAGGGCTGGCCATGCTCATGGCTAGCAGCAGTTTTGCGTTGCCACTTACCACGGCCTATGTAGAATTCAACCAGCAAAGTCAGCTCCTCGAACCCGTACTAAAAACCATAGCGAATTTGCAGATAGGGCCGCTCGTCGCCGGCTTCCTATTCCTTTCGGCATTCGCACATTTCTGTTTGGCTTTCCTGCCAACGGTCCGTGTCTGGTATGAAGCGAATCTTAAGAAGGGTATGAATATTGCTCGCTGGGTAGAATACTCACTTTCGAGCTCGCTCATGATTGTGGTTGTCGTTATGCTTACGGGCATGTACGACCTCACCAGTCTGATGCTGGTGTTCTTTTTAAACATGATGATGATTCTGTTTGGCTGGGTTATGGAAGTGCACAACCAAACCACAAAAAAGACTGATTGGACCAGCTACATCTTTGGTTGCATTGCGGGCTTGGTGCCGTGGATTGCCGTAGCACTCTACCTCTTCAATGCCGGGGAAGGGGAGTTTAAAGCCCCGACATTTGTGTACTGGATTTTCTTCTCGATCTTTGTGTTTTTCAACGTCTTTGCCATAAACATGATTTTGCAGTACAAGAAGATTGGCAAATGGAAAGACTATCTCTACGGCGAACGTGCGTACATTATTTTAAGTTTGGTAGCCAAATCATTGTTGGCCTGGCAGGTCTTTGCCGGGACATTAAGGCCGGTGTGAGAGTTTTTCCTAGAAATAAGCGGTATTTAATTGAAATAAGCGGTAAATATGATAAAAAACAACATTTTATTGTCAATACTTGACTTATTTAGTCTATACATATAGAATTTAGCTACCCATGATACATAGGTTGGAAGTCAAAAATTTTTACTCTATCCGCGATGACTCTTCCGTGTCTTTTTTGGTAGGGGAAAGAGCACCAAAAACAAGTGCCTATTTTACGGATGTAGAGAACACCAGACTTACAAAAGTACTTGGAGTTTTTGGTCATAATGCCTCTGGCAAAACGAGTATACTTAAAGTACTCCCGTTTATTAGTTGGTTTATTGTTTCCTCATTCAAAGATTTGGAGACTGATGAAAAAATAACGGTTCGTCCGTTTCTTTTTGGTAAGAATCAATTTGAACCCACCACTTTTGCGGTTATATTTGAGTTGGAAGGAAGCATATATAATTATGAATTAGTTCTCAGTGACACAAGAGTGATAAGTGAAAAGCTTCTCAAAAAATCAAAAAGAGCAAAGCGATCTGTTTTTAGTATGGTTTTTACACGTCAATACGATGTTGATCGAAAAAAATATAGAATTGTATCAACAAGAATTCGATTACCAAAAGAGATTGGCGTACTTGTTAGACAAAACTGCTCCCTACTTTCAGTTCTTGGTCATTTAGAATCAAATATTTTGAAAGACGTTAGGGATTATTGGACCTTTCATATTAGCAATGTTAGTGAGAAGGGGCTCAATATGGAACGTCAGTCAATGAGATATCGAAGCACCGTTGAGACGCTTGCAGAAAACCGAATTCTCAAGAAGCAGGTTGAGTCATTAATACAAAAGTATGATATTGGCCTAAAAGGAATAGAAATTCAAAAGGAACCGATCAGAAATAGAGAGGGGAAACAATCCTACACATACAGTCTATTTGGAATTCATGAAACAAGAATGCACAGCGAAAATAATATTCCCCAGAAACTTGAGTTTGAATATGAATCCGCGGGCACGCGAACATTATTAATGACCCTAACATTCTTATTAACTGCCCTTTCAGTAAAAGCACCACTCGTGATATTTGATGAACTTGACTTAGGGATTCACCCTCATATGACTAGCGAATTAATAGATCTGTTTATTTCTCCAGAAACTAACCCTCATAACACCCAACTCTTTTTTAGTGTGCATTCACCAGAAATAATGAGTAAGCTTGATAAATATCAAATTATGCTTGTTGAGAAGGACAATGATGGAGCGACAAGTGTATATAGATTAGATGAGATTAAGGGTGTACGAAGCAACGACAATTTTGTTGCAAAATATAATGCGGGAGCATACGGGGGTATTCCTGACATACAGTAATCAATGTCACGTCTTGCATTTTCTGCATCCAGAAATAGAGCAATTCAGGTGAACTGGGCGGTTCTTGCTGTAGTTGAGGGTACTACTGACCGTGCGTTTTTAAACTACTTAAAGCACATATACAAGGTCGAGGAGGCCTCCATTTCCGTGAGAGTTATTTGTGCATTTGGTGTCCCTGATGAAGTACTTAGGAGGGCTCTCAAAGAGCAAGCCGCCGCGGAATTTGATGTAACATTGGCAGTGGTTGATGAAACTCCACATCTTAGATCCACTTTGGAGCAGCAAGCTCAGGAAAGAAACATTAAGTTGGTAGTAAACCGACCTTGTATTGAGGGGGTACTCCTTAAAACACACGGCCGTGGTATTGGTTCGAGTGGAGCATTAAGATGCAAGACTTTGTATCAAGCTAACTATTTAGATAAGAAAAGTCAGCAAGACGCGAAATTATACAGACAAATAATGAGTAAAGAAATGATTGAAGAGGCGCGAAAGCGTATTCCTGAATTAAATCTTATGGTACAGTATCTCTGCGAAAAAGTTAGCGAGTGAGCTTAACTTTAGTATTATTTTAGGTGCTGTGACTTTTTCACACCCCCTTCACACGTATGAAGTACTTTTTAGGTACTTCGTTCTATACTCCAAGCTATGGCCGATATTATCCAGGTAAAGAATGTCTCCAAGGTCTATCAGGACGGCGACCGGCTGGTGAAGGCGCTTGATGATATTAGTTTGACCGTGCCGGAAGGGGAGAGCGTCGCCATTGTCGGCGCGTCGGGTAGCGGCAAGTCAACGCTCCTGCAGCTTATCGGCATCCTCAATGGCCCGCGGGAGTAGGTATAAAATATTGCAGTAAAAAAGCCGATTGGGTTGATTCCAGTCGGCTTTTGCACAGTTTAGGCAAGAACGTGGCTTTTTGCCAAGGAAAGTGCTTTTCGTATGAAGTAGATTTGTTTGCTGAGGCGTTTGGGCGCTAGAGTGCGTTGCTCTTCATACAAACTCATTTGCGCATTAAATGCAACGAGTCTATTGCCGGAAAGTATTTTTTGCGCCTCCGCAGCTTGAGCAAGCAAGTCTTTGAGTTCAGCGTCTAGCGAATGCTGAACGTGTATGAGGCTTTTCTTTTCGCGGTTCTGGAGCAGCCTTTCTATATCTTCTAGCGCATTCTGCCGCTCGGTTAAAGATGTCGTGCGATCTATCGCTACTTCAAGACACCTTGCGATTTCTGGGGGGACGTGTTGGTCAAAATGCGACTTTGCTTTTGCGGCGAGCTGCCACGCCCGGTCAAGTTGTGCTACGTATTTTTTTACATCCCGTACTTGGCTAGTGTGATACTCGTTAAAAATTTCCGCTTCGCGCTGCAGCTTTTGCTCGTATCCTGTAGTCACTTCCATTGGGTTGAGGCTTACAAAACACTGCCAGATCGGTGGTGCAGTAAATCGGAACCTTTTTTCATTCCGCTGGTGTGCCTGAAAGATTTTGTGAAGCCCCTGCATTGCGGGGTATCGCTTCGCAAACAAGTGGATAAAGAATACCACGCAGAATATTCGAAGGATGCTTACGAAGAAGGCTATTACGCCTACCGTCCTAAGCCGCTCATCCTGGGGCACCCAGCCAAAAGCGAAATCGCGCAATGGTTGGATGAAAAGGATGAGGCTCGCCAGCGCGGTTACAACAAACCCCACTACAAGAATTTTTAGGAGCCTCCGCCATTGAAGCATCAGCCTTTTGGTCTGTTCTCGTTGAAACTGCATCCGCAGTTTTTCACGTTTTCCCACATACATTTCTTCAACCCTTTCCTAGGTTTGTAAAGTTCAATTTCGCCCAAGCTTACCTCAAATAGGAGTCTTGTCAAGCCTTGTAAACCGCCCTAGCTGGTAATTGTAATTGGCACAATCTTCAGCCGGTGCTGGTATTATTTTAGTGCTTCTGTCTCGCGTTTAGTGGGCAGTACTTGCTATTGACATTCCACGGTAATGCCCATAGGCTGGGGTTGTAGAAATATGGCCATTGGGATTTATCTATCTTGCCCAATGCGCCGCCTTGCGAAAAGATAGCCAACCAACCAACAACGCAAGGCACGGAGGTACATGTCTCTTTCACAAACGATGAGATTCACGGTTCCACAGCAGGCAACACTGATGCAAAGATTTGCCATGTGGTTGCTCAAAAAAGCAAGAATGGATTTTGCTATCGAAGAAGGATCAAAAGTCCATGCGCCAACCGTCGTTATCAAAAAGTGTTTTGATGGTTCAGTGGAATTCCATCTAAGCGAGCTCATAACCACCTATGATGTTCTGACTTTCGGTGGTCCAAATCATCAAGTTGAAAAACAACCGAAAATCGTACAGGAACTTTTTCGGATTAAGGGCATAGTCTCGATTACCTTAAGAAGTTATCTTGTGGATATTAGGTACTCCCTTGCCTTTAATGGAGATGATATTTCCGAAAAGGTCAGAAATTGTATCTTGAAACACATTGTGTAGCAGCTGCATGACTACGACCCCACGAAATTTCGTGGGGTTTTTTCTCATCCCCACCCGTTCAACTATGCTTCCAGCGTAATCACCACAATCTCTGGTCGGTTGCCCGTACGCATGGGCGGGCCCCAGGTGCCCACGCCAGAAGAGGTGTACTGGTTGAAGGTCCCTTCGGTGTGCAGGCCGTAGTCATAGCCGCGGTACACTTTGCGGGTGATGTAGTTAAACGGCCACATTTGTCCCACGTGCGTGTGGCCGCAGAGCACCAGGTGTGCGCCGGCCGCGCGGAATTCATTGATAAACTTGGGTTCGTGGTACAGTACAATATTCGGCCGGTTCCGGTCCAGGAGGGCAAGCGCGGGGGCGACGTCTTTTTTCTGGTTGGGCAGGGGGTATTCAATACCCAAGATCTGCAGTCCTGCCACGTCGACTTTTTCATCCCGCAGGATTTTCATGGGAATATTTTTAAGGGCTTCCAGCGAGCGGTCAACCCCTACATAGGTTTCGTGGTTGCCGGTAATGTAGAAGGTGCCGTGTTCACTTTGCAAGCCATTCAATGGGTCAGCGAGTTTATGCAGTTCCAAGCCGCCCCCGTCAAACAAATCGCCGGTTACAAAGACCGCGGCCGGGTTTTCCGCGTTCGTCATTTTTACCACCATGCTGGCAAAGCGCTCCCGATGGATTGGCCCAAGGTGGATATCCGAAAGTTGGACTACTCTTTTCCCTTGCCAAGCTGTAGGCAAATTGGGAATCTGAACCGTAATTCTTTTTGCCACCGGGTGCCAGGCATTCCACAAGCCGTAGCTGGCGTAGGCAGTGGCCAGTGCCAGCAGGCCGATCATAATGTTCCCAAGCGTTAGTTGCCAGCCAAAGAGTAGTTCGGCAATGCCGGCGAGCACGCCCAGGATAACTGCTATGGCCACGTAGAGCGAGAAGCCCAGCCACACCGAAGTGAGGGTGTACAGGCTATTGGTAAAGCGGGTTTCCCGCCAGAATACCACCGCCGACATAACTGGGAAGCTCATGCCCAGCAGGATAAAAATCAGCCAGGTCCGCCTGGCGTTTTCAACTTCAAACGTCCATACCCAGCCGATTGCCAAGGCAATGTGCAAGGCAACCAGGATGCCGGTAAAGACCAGCAAGAACACCGCAAATATTTTTGCGTTCATGGGGGCCTTCGCTGGTGTCGGTGTGATTTTTTCCATTGGCGTATAGTAGCACAAATAATCGTAATACAGTGGTATACTACGAGCATGACCGCGCAACCCGCCGCCCCCAAACCCGAGCAAGAACCCATCGATATTTTTGAGCTTGTCGATCGGGCACCCGAACGACCGCCCGAAGTACGGCCCGAAAAAGTCCGCGAAGCCTTAGAAAAACACGGTGAGCGTTTTGAGCAACATCCCGAAGTGCCAAGCCAGGTAAAAGAAACACCGGCTGTGGCACCGCCAGTGCCCGCCATGCCCTTGCCGATAAACGCCACGGAGCAGCAGTTGCAGCAGGTTGAGCAGGTGCTGGCCGAAGGCTTGGAAGATATTTTTAAAGCGTTGCCGCCGGCCGAGCAGCAGAAATTCAAAGTGGCAGGGGAGCAGGCTGCGCAAGAAGTCAACAACCTACTTGGCCAGGTCAAAGTGAAGGTTTCGGCCATCGTCGATGTCATCCGGCGCTGGCTCTCATCGATTCCCGGCGTGAACAAATTTTTTGTGGAACAAGAAGCAAAGATCAAAGCCCAAAAACTCGTCAGCCTTTTGCCGCCGCGCTAGCATGCCGCTCATCTCTATTATCCTTTTCGCAACCCTCGGCCTGCTGGTTATCGGCGCGGCGGTTATGCTTGTGTTCCGGAAGCGAAGTCGAAGCGCAGCCCCGGTGCAGCACGTCTGCCTCCAGGTGATGCTGCCCAAAGAGCAGCAGGAAGAAGAGAGCGGCCAAGGCGCGTCGCGCATCCAGCAGCTGCAAGAGCAGATTAGCGTTGGCGAATCATTCCTGTCATTTTTGGGCAATATGCGGGCGCAACGCTGGTACCAAACGCTCGGCCGCGGGCGGGACGACCACTTTACGTTAGAAATCGTTGCGGACCGCGGGGAAATTCGTTTTTACATTATCGTGCCCGAACCCATGCGCGAGTTCATGGAGCAGCAGCTGCACGCCCAGTACCCATCCTCCGACATTACCCAGACCACCGAGTACAACCCCTTTCGGCCAACCTCGCACGTGGTGGCGGCGAATTTGCGACTTAAGAAAAATACGGTGCTACCAATCTTGTCGTACCGGCGCATGGACGTGGATCCGCTTTCCGGCCTAACCAATGCACTGTCCAAATTGAGCCCGGAAGAAGGTGCGGTCATCCAGTACGTCTGCCGGTCTTCCAACCCGCGCTGGCATAGCCGTGCCACCAGTACTATTCACAGCTTGCGCAGCGGCGGCACAGTTTCCAACTCCATGGCCAAAAATATTGCCAAAGAAATTTTTGGCATGTTCTTTAGCAGCGGTAAGAAGAAAGACGCCATGTCAGATATGCCCAAGCAGTTGAACCCCGCCCAGGAGGTGCTGGTGCAACGCGTGCAAGAGAAAAATAGCAAGGCGGGGTTGGACGTGAATGTCCGTATTGTGGTTTCTAGCGCCACGCAACAAGCGGCGCTTATCCGTCTCAAAAATATTCAGGATGCCTTTGGCCAGTACAATGCGTTTGACACGGGTAACGGTTTTGAACGGAAAGACCCGTTTAAAAAAGACCGACTCATTCACGACTTCATCTATCGCGCGTTTGATGGTGGTCGCAGTTCTGTGTTGAGCGTGGAAGAGGTAGCCAGCTTGTGGCACTTGCCTTTACCAAGCACCGAAACACCGAACATCGCCTGGGTCATGTCTCGCAGTGCGCCCCCACCGGTCAACGCACCCAAGGAAGGCGTGCTCATGGGTGTCAGTAATTTCCGCGGAGCGGAAACCCAAATTCGCATCGGCCGGGAAGACCGTCGTCGTCACGTGTACGTCATTGGGAAATCTGGCGTCGGCAAGTCTGTGCTCATTGCCAATATGGCGTTGCAGGATATTGCCAATGGCGACGGCGTCTGCGTGGTGGACCCGCACGGTGATCTCATCCAAGATATTTTGGCGCGCATCCCTGAACATCGTTGGAAAGATGTTATCCACTTCAATCCATCCGACGTTGAGTTTCCCGTAGGCCTCAACATGCTGGATGCCGAAACACCAGACGCGCAGGATTTTGCGGTGCAGGAAATGATTGCCATTTTCATGAAGCTTTTCCCGCCCGAAGTCATCGGCCCGATGTTCGAGCACAACATGCGCAACGTCATGCTCACGCTCATGGCGGACCGGGAAAACCCGGGCACGATTGTGGAGATCCCGCGCATGTTTACCGACCCGGCGTTCCAAAAGGCCAAGGTCGCCAAAGTCACCGACCCCATTGTCCGTGCGTTCTGGGAAAAAGAAATGGCCAAGACCAGTGACTTCCACAAGTCCGAAATGCTCGGCTACCTCATTAGCAAAGTTGGCCGCTTCGTGGAAAACAGCATGATGCGCAACGTCATTGGCCAGTCCAAGAGCGGCTTCAATTTCCAGCAGATAATGAATGACGGCAAAATCCTCCTTGTGAACTTGGCCAAGGGAAGCACGGGCGAGGTGAATGCCAATCTGCTTGGTTTGATTATCGTTGCCAAACTCCAAATGGCGGCCTTGCGCCGGGCGAGTCTGCCTCAAGAGCAGCGCAAAGACTTTTTCCTGTACGTGGACGAATTCCAGAATTTCGTCACCGATTCCGTGGCAACGATTTTATCCGAAGCGCGAAAGTACCGACTCAACCTGACCATTGCGCACCAGTACGTGGGCCAGCTGGTCGAGAAGCAAGACACAAAGATTCGTGATGCCGTGTTTGGCAACGTGGGTACTATTGCCGCCTTCCGCGTGGGCGTGGAAGATGCCGAAATTTTTGCCCAGGCCTTTGCACCAACCTTTAGCCAGTACGATGTGACGAATATCGAGAAGTACGAGGCCATTGTTAAACTTCTCATCGACAATACGGCATCCAAGCCATTTACCATGCAGACCCTGCCGTTAGCCTCGCCCACGCCCGGCCTAGCCGAGCAGCTGGTGCAGCAATCGCGCCAGCAATACGGTAAAGTTCGGGCCGAAGTTGAACAAGAAATCTTAGACCGCTCCCAGCTCGGCGTGGCCGCGCCACCACCCATGGTGGCGGAGCGGAAGGCGTGATAAAATTGATCTATGGAGACACCCAAATCACAACCAAGTAATCCGCAGCCAAAAGTGCAAAGTAAGTTTTTTAGAATAGCACTAGTAGTTTTTTTGTCTGCTATACCGGTGATTGCAGTATTTTATCTGACCTTTAGTATAGCTAACCCGACTAGTTCAATTCGGGTAGGGATACTCAAGAAAGTTTTCTGCCCTCTTCAAGGTAAGTCTTTCTCACCCTCGATTGCGGCATGTAGCAAATTGGCTCCTGATGCAGGTGTAGCGTGCAAGCAAAACAGTGAATGTACTACTAAAATATGTGATCCAACAGGAAAATTAATTTTTAGTAGACTTAGACCAGTTGTTGTTCTAAAAGAACCTCTTGTTTCTACAGACGGCTATATTTTAGGCTCGTGTCATAGGTGGATATCATACAAATATGATTATCAAAAATGCCGAAGATCCCTAAAACGACCTGTTTTTAGATCAGATTTAGATCAAGCAGCATTTATTATAGAACCAGATACAATTTGCGAGCATCATTACTATGATTATGAGACTTATTAGAATCTTCACATATGTAGGATTTATCTCCGGGGTAGTTAGTGCGCTACTTGTGTACAGTTTCCAAGAAAGTAGTGCAATAGTTACTTTAACTGTAGCAATTTTATCACCGGTAATACTTACAGTTTGGATAATGAGAAAACATGTCGGGTTATGGAAGTCGTTTGGAGCTACCTGGCTCACTCTATTTTTGTACGCACTAGGCTTTGTGCTCGTAGCACTTCTAATGCCACCCATATTTTGAAATTTTGATACTTACAGAGCGGAAGGCGTAGATAATAAAAAGACGTGCCGATGGGCACGTCTTTACTTTATACTTTCCAACTCGGCCATCGTTTCAATTTTTTTACAGGTACGTACTCTTTAATACCTTCAATTTTTGCCATGGGTCCATTCCCCATGATGATGCGCGTAATGAACATGAAGTCCGTAGGTTTTATACCGTAGGTATCAAAATCCTTATCACTACGGAACGTTACTCGTTCATTCCTTTTGAATGGGCGCCGAACCCACAACACCCGAGCAGCAATTACTAATGATAGAACTATGAGTCCAATGATTTCAATGTCCACTTTAGGCCTCCTTCTCTATTTTTGTTAGGTCCCATTTTCTTTGTGCAAATTTTAACAGGGGACTTCTTTCTTTGTCAAAGTTTGCCCTGTTTGTTCTACGCGACTTAAGTCGCTAGGAATTTTTGTGAATGGATCGTCGTAGGACTGTCAATGGTTAGTCACTACAATCCTTCTGCGTAGGCGGGAATCCCTATTCCCGCCAGGCCAGGATTAGGGAATCCTGGCTACGCGCTGGTTGAGCGTAAGAAATCGTGCCCGCCCGCTTAGATCCTTAAGGATTTCGTACTGGTAATTTTTCAGGCGGTAAGCGGTTGCCGTAAGCCACCGTTCTTGCTGCGGATCGATTTCGAGAATAGCCCGAGAAATTCCTCGTTCAGCAAGTTGTTGAATAAGTTTTTCAATAAGTTCCAGCCCCCGCGTGCCGCCATGCAGGGCCAGCTTGGGTTCGTGCGGGACATTTTTAAGTTGGGGTTTGGTAAGGTAGGGGAGATTAGCAACCACAATGTCCGGCTGTTCGCTGGGTTTGAGAACTGATAGCAGGGAGCCGCGGCGGAAGGTAATGCGGTTTGATACTTTGTGTAGCCTGGCATTTTTCTTGGTCACGGTTAGCGCTTTGTCGCTTACGTCTGAGGCAATGATATTTGCAGCCGGCAGGTATTTTGCGAGCGTTACGGCAATGCACCCGGAGCCGGTACCAACGTCAACAATCGTTGTAGGATTTTTTCGGTCAATGTTTGCCAGTGTCCAATCAATCAATTGTTCAGTCTCGGGGCGGGGGATAAGGACGGCGTTGGAAACGAAAAAATCTAAACCGTAAAAACCTTGGCGGCCAGTCAGGTACGCAAAGGGCACGCCGCGGCGACGTTTGGCGGCGAGTGCCCGAAAAGTTTTTTGTTGAGTAGGGGAGAGTTGCGTTTCGGGGTGGGCCACCAAGTAGGCCGTTGATTTTTGGAGCACAAAAGCCAAAAGGTCTCGGCTCTCGCGCGGGTCGAGTCTTGCCTTTAGGAGTAGTTCAGCAAGATTAGACTGTTGCTTGCGCAGCGGCATCACGGCGGGCTTTGGCCAGCGCTTGGATAAGCGGCTCAATGTCGCCATCCATAATCGCGGATAGATTGTGGTAGTTCTCTTTGAGCCGGTGTTCGGTCATGCGGTCTTGGGGGAAGTTATACGTCCGAATTTTTTCACTGCGGTCGCCGGTGCCAATTTGGCTCTTCCGTAGCACGGAGGCGCTTTGCATCTTTTTTTCCTGCTCCAGGGCATATACCCGGGCGCGGAGAATATCCATAGCTTTTGCTTTGTTCTGCTTTTGCGAACGCTCGTCTTGCATTTTCACCATCACGCCGGTTGGCAAGTGGGTCATGCGGATAGCAGAGTACGTGGTGTTCACCGACTGGCCGCCATGGCCAGATGAGGTAGTAGCTTCGATTTTAATGTCTTCCGGTTTAATAACAATGTCGGTTTCTTCCACAATGGGAATGACCGCGACCGTGGCCGTGGAGGTGTGCACGCGCCCGCTTTTTTCCGTCTCTGGCACGCGCTGCACACGGTGGACACCGGACTCGCTACGTAAGCTGCCGTACGCACCGTCACCATGGATTTCAAATATCACTTCTTTGTAGCCGCCAATGCCCGTGCGGCTGGCCTCCACAATCACGGCGGTCCACCCGCGGCGTTCGGCGTAGCGGGTGTACATACGGGCCAGTTCGGCGGCGAAGAGGCCAGATTCGTCGCCCCCTGCGCCTGCCCGAATTTCAACCAGCGCGTTCCGAAAGTCCATGGGGTCGCGCGGTTTCTCAATATCCATAAGTCGGGCTTCGACGTCGGTTAATTCTGCTCGCACGCGCGTTTCTTCTTCCTGCCCCAGGCGCAGCATGTCGGGGTCTTCATCCTGCTGGGCGGCTTTGGCTTCGACAAGCTGCTTCTCTAGGTCCATTTTTTGCTGCAGCAGCGTGACGTGCTCGGTAAGGTGTTTGTGCTCGCGTGAGAGTTTTTGCAATTCCGCAGCATCACCCGCACCGGCCGCAGTTTGCAGTTGGTGTTCGAGCTGTTCGAGTTTGGCCTTCAGGGTGTGGATGTCCATACGAAAAATCCCCTGGGTGGCCAGGGGAGTTCGAAAAGCGTTTACTTCTTAACTTTATTCGCTTTCTTGGTAGTCAGCTTCGCTGTTACTTTGGCCGAAGACTTTTCTTTAAGGCGTTTGAAGCGGTCGACGCGGCCCTGGCTATCCATGACTTTCTGCTTGCCAGTGTAGAGCGGATGGCAATTGGAACAGACTTCCGTGCGGATGTCCTGCATGGTCGAGCCGGTAACGAAGTGGTTGCCGCAACCGCAGGTAACGGTAGCGTCGTGGTGGTAGGCGGGGTGGATTGAGACTTTCATAGTTCGGAAACTATACCATGGAATGAAAATAAGTCAATAGGATGTGGGTATGGAGGCTGGTTTGGGTGTGGAAGGAGGGTCTGAGGAAGTCTGCTTACTGGTTTCCAAACCCTTTGACCAAACTAGCCTCCATACCATAAACCCTATAACCTCACCTGCTTCCATACCCTTGCCCAATTACTCTCCCTATGGTACAGTCATCGGGTTCTCTATCTCACATACGTCCCATTCCTGCACTGCAGGAAAACGACGCGCATCCTGGTCCTGCCCTGCAGCACCCTGCGCGCCGTAACCGACGTAGCGGCAATTAATGAAAGGACCATATATGCGTGAAGTTTCTTTGCTCGAAATGCTCCAAAAGGGCGTGCACTTTGGCCACCAGGAATCTCGGTGGAATCCAAAGATGAAGCCCTACATTTTTACGTCCCGCAACGGGGTGCACATTTTGAACCTGGAGGCGACGCGGGACAAGCTCGCCATTGCAGTGCAGTTTGCAGAAGCCACGGCCCAAGCCGGCGGCACGATTTTGTTTGTGGGCACCAAGCGCCAGGTGAAAGCGATTGTGCGCAAGCACGCCGAAGCCTGCAGCATGCCGTTTGTGACCGAACGCTGGGTGGGTGGCACGTTGACGAACTTCACCACCATTCATGAACTCATTAAAAAATTGCGCCGCCTGAAGAGCGAGCAAGCCGCTGGTTTGCTGGACCGCTACACCAAGAAAGAGCAGGTGGGCATTCAGAAAGAGATTGTAAAACTGCAAACCGAAATTGGCGGTATAGAAATGGTCGACAAGATTCCGCAGGCCTTGTTCGTTATTGACGCCGCTAAGGAGCGTACGGCTATTCGTGAAGCACGGACTATGAAAGTGCCGATTATCGCGCTCTGCGACTCCAACACCAATCCGGATTTAGTGCAGTACCCAATTCCTGCCAATGACGATGCCACGAAGTCTGTCGACTTTATTGCTGGTTTCCTGGCCGAAGCAATCAGTGCAGGTATCAAGCATAAAGCCGCGACTGCCCCGGCAGCTACCCAAACCCCACCCGCAGCCCCCGTAACCCCCGCAGCATAAACATATGGCGAATATTCCCGTGAGCGATATTCAAACGCTGCGTGAGCGTACCGGCGTTGGCATGATGGATGCCAAACGCGCGCTCGAAGAAAGTGGCGGCGATATTGAAGCGGCCATCACGGCACTGCGCAAGGGCGGTAAGAAAGTTGCCGACAAAAAGGCTAGCCGCGCCACGCACGAAGGGGTGGTGGGGGTGTACGAACATTCCAACAAGAAATTGGTAACACTGGTATCGGTGGCGTGTGAAACCGACTTTGTCGCTCGGACCGAGGATTTCCAAACCTTGGCCCACGACCTGGCCATGCACGTGGCTGCGGCCAACCCAACGTATTTAGCGGCCGAAGACATTCCTGCCGAGGTTCGGGCCCAAGAAGAGGAGATTGCCCGCACCCAGGCTGCCGGCAAGCCTGCAAATATTGTAGAGAGTATTGTGCAAGGCAAGGTTAAGAAATTTGCGGAGGACAACTGCCTGCTGGAGCAAAAGTTTTTCAAGGATGATTCCAAGACCGTAGCCTCGGTGGTGCATGAAGCAGTCCAGCGTATGGGTGAAAATATTCAGGTGAAAGAATTTGTGCGGGTGACGGTCTAGTATGCTTGTTGATTGGATTTTACTAGGAGTGTTTGCCGCTAGCGTGGCTGCCTGCGCGGTGGTTGTGTGGCGTAAGCTGCCGCAGTTGGCTAGCATCCGCATTGAAGCTATACCGAAGCACCAGCATCAACTTCGCAAACAGCAAATTTTAGATAAGCGCCTGCAGCAGAAGCTCGGGAATGTGGAAGCGGTTATTGCCAAGGGGTTTGCTAGTTTTTTCCGCGGCGTGCGCACCACCGGACAAAACATTTTTACAAAATTGACGCAGTTAGAACGCGAGTATCGTCGGAAGATTGTGGTGCAGCAAGCCATTGACGACCCGGATGCGCTGCGCGCAAAAGTTGCCGCCGCCCTCACCGAAGCGCAAACTGCGGTTGCGGCAGGGGATTGGCCCCGGGCCGAGCAGCACTTTGTGGATGTCGTCAGCTTAGACCCTAAGAATATTGACGCGTACCTGGGATTGGCCGATGCTGCAACTGCCCGCAAAGATTACGTCAATGCTCGCGAAGCTCTGAAGTTCGTACTCAAGTTGCAGCAAGATAGCGATGTTGCCTACGCGCGGTTGGGTAATATTGACACCCAGGAAGGGAAGTTTGCCGAAGCGGAAGCCGACTATTTAAAGTCTGTGAGCCTCAACGCCCTCACTGCAGGTACGCACTATGAACTGGGTGTCACCGAAGAAAACCTGGGCAACATCGACAAAGCCGAGACTGCGTACCAAGAAGCCGTTAAACTGGAACCGGCAAACCCAAAGTATCTCGATGCGTTGCTCCAGTTTGCACTAACTAGCAAACGAAAAAATCTCGCAAAAGCAGCACTCGAAAAACTACAAGCCGCTAACCCAGAGAATCAAAAACTTGAGGAACTTGCACAAGCCGTGAAAGAATTGTAGAGTCGTAGGTTCCCAATCTATATGCCGATGTAGTCCCGCCCACGACGCAGCAGCGTCGGGGCGAGGATCCACGACCCCTACGGGGTCGGGACTCAGCGAGGCCTTGCACCTTGAACCTGACAAACGTTTTCCAAACATTATGCCGATGTAGCTCAGCTGGTAGAGCAACTCCATGGTAAGGAGTAGGTCGCCGGTTCAATTCCGGCCATCGGCTCCAGCTCGTTTCGCGCTCCGAGCTCCGTGTGCCGCCATTCGGCAGCCCACTGCGCCCATCGCACGAAGCCTCGCTTGACCCCACGACCGCGTGCTCGTCGTCTCGCGCAAGCGCGTGACTCCTGCGCGCCACGCTCGTGGGGAATCCCCGAGAAGATTCTTGAAAAGTACGACTATGTCACTCAACTGACTTTCAAAATTTGCCGGGATAGTCCCGCCCACGACGTAGCATCGTCGGGGCGAGGATCCGCGACACCGCAACGCGGTGTCGGGACTCAGCTGGGTCCCGCCGTAGGCGGGACGGGTGCGACCCATCGGGAGCACCCCGGAAGAGCAACGCTTTTGTCCCGCCCGTTTGCTGCTACTATGGAGGCGGACGCGGGATCCTCGTAGTTCTTCAAAATCTTGCCGGAGTAGCTCAGCTGGTAGAGCAACGCTTTTGTAAAGCGAAGGTCGCCCCGCCACGGCGGGGTCTCCGGCACCTCGGTTACCAGAACCTAGGCCACCCTAGCTCAGCTGGTAGAGCAACGCTTTTGTAAAGCGAAGGTCGTCGGTTCGAATCCGACGGGTGGCTCCAGCGAAATATTTAATACATTTCTTCATTACTCATAATAGTATGTCCCAAGACAACCTGATAAATCTCGAGTGCACAGTTTGCAAGCACGTAAACTACCATTCGAAAAAAAATAAGAAGACCCTCAAGGGTCGCTTAGAGTTGAAGAAACACTGCACCTGGTGCGGCAAGCATACGTTGCATAAGGAAACGAAATAACGTCTTTACAACGCGTTTACACCCTATGGGGGCATGGTGAAACGGCTATCACCCAGCCATGCGCGCATGGCTGGGCAGGCAGCGGTCTCTACCCAGCCCTTCGCGAAGGGCTGGGTCCAAAACCACTATGTATTACGTCTATTTACTAAAGGATGCACAGGGTCGAAATTATATTGGCTCGACCAACAATCTTCAGCGTCGCCTCGCTGAACACGCGCAAGGTCAGACGCAAACAACGCGCCACATGGATAAGCCAGAGCTGGTGTATTATGAAGCTTATAATAACGAAGCTTTGGCAAGGGTGCGAGAACAGAAATTGAAAGCATATGGCTCCGCATTGCAAGCATTGAAGAAACGTCTCGCTATTGCTTAACAACTTGGGGGCATGGTGAAACGGTTATCACAACGGTCTCCAAAACCGTTATTCTAGGTTCGAATCCTAGTGCCCCCGCCAGCTCGTTTCGCCCCTCTTCGCTCCGCGTATCCGCCAGCGCCGAACCCGCTCCGCAGTCGGGGACGAAGCCTCGCTTGACCCCATGACCGCGTGCTCCTCACTGCGTTCGTGCGCGCCACGCTCACGGGGACCCCAAGCATAGCTATGTTGACCCGTCTCCATAAATTCATTGCCAGTACCGGCATAGTGTCACGGCGGAAAGCCGAGACGCTGATTTCGGCTGGGAAAGTTTTTGTAAATGGCTTGCAAGTCGCCAAGCTCGGCACCAGTATTGACCCGGAAAAAGATACGGTGCGGGTGGATGGGATCGACTTAAAACCACCTACGACGTTTCGGTATCTTGCCGTCAACAAACCTGTTGGCGTGGTTTCGACGCGGGCGCAGTACAAAAGTGAGCGAACCATTTATGACATCATCCCAGGCGTGCGCGACCTAGTTATTGCCGGCCGCCTCGACAAGGACTCCGAGGGGCTCATGCTGCTGACCAATGACGGCGCGCTTGCAAATGAGCTAACCCACCCGCGCTTCCAGCACGAAAAAGAGTACGAAATTGGCACGTCGCACCATTTGGATGCTGATGCACTGGCCGAGCTGCGGCAAGGGGTAAAGCTCCAAGAGGGTCGGGCCTATTTTGACAAGCTAGAAGAGGTCGGACCAAAGACCTATCGCGTGGTTTTACACCAGGGCTGGAAGCGGCAAATCCGTCGCATGTTTGGGCGGGTCCAGGTGGATGTTCTGCGTCTTACTCGAGTGCGTATTAACAGGCTTGTGCTTGGTGCGCTCGCCCCCGGTGATGCACGCGAGGTTACGCGTGAGGAAATAGTCTAGTTGTAACAGGTGCAAAGTGGTCCTGGGTTGACGAACACAGACGATTGTGTGACAATGTACAAGCGTAAAACCAATGTCCTGCCATGAGAAATCAAGAACGCAAACGAGCATTACGGCGCGCGCTGACGTCTCGAGGCGTGATCGTTTTTGAAATACTGCTTATCGCTTTTTTGGTGGTCGGCATTACCAAAGAAGTGGTGCGCAGGCTTTCCCTTCGAGAAGAAGTTGCTACCCTGGAACAGCAGATCGCCGAGTTGGAAGCGCAAAACCGAACGTTAGGCGAGTACGTCGCCTCGATTAACACCGATAGCTTTCGCGAGCGGGAAGCCCGCAAGCGGCTGAACGTGCAGCGCCCCGGGGAATCCCTGCTCATCTTGCCCGAAACCCGACAACTTTCTACAACCGATTCCGAAGTTGCAACTCACACCGATGCTGGCGGTACGTCGAACTCTCAGCGTTGGTGGAAATTCTTCTTTAGGCCCGCCCGTAACTAATTCCCATGCCAGACATCCACCCCGATCACGAAGCCGTCCGCAGCGAACTCAGCAAGCCAGAGCATGAGCTGCCAAATCCTGCCCACCCAGAACTCAAGCAACTGCCCCCGCCACACATTCATTGGCTCAAGCGTATTGGCCTGTGGGTTGGGGCAGGTATTGTGGCAATTGTTTTGGTTTTTGCCGTAGGCTACATGCGTTTTAGCTGGCAAAATGATGCATTGCTGTGGCTAGCCAAGTACATCCCATTCCCGGTGGCCGTGGTGGGCGGGGATTGGCTGTCGTACCACGAATACCAGACCGACGTGCCAAACATTTCTAGCTTTTTGGAACGCAATGCTGCCCCTGACGCTGCCGATAAACTGGGTCTGAGCCAGGATGTATACACGCGCCGGATTATTTTAAATAAGATGGTCGGGGAAAGCGTACTTAACACAATTGCTGAGGAAAAAAATATTACCGTTACGCAAGCCGATATTGATGCAACCTACGACAGTTATGTCGAGCAGTCGGGCAATGCCACGGAGGTTGAAAAGTACATCCAGCAGCTTTACGGCTGGGACGTGGCACAGTTCAAAGCCAAACTCATAAAACCGCAAGTGGTGCAGGATAAGATTGCGGCGGGGTTTTATGCAGACGCCAAGAAAGAAACGCAGGGGATTCGGGACGGCGTTGCCAAAGACGCCAAGACTTTTGGTGATGTGGCTAAAGCGAAGAGCGACGATGCCTCGGCAGCCAAGAGTGGCTTGCTCGATGCTTTGAATACCAAGCAGCTTGAAGAAGCGTACGGGGATGCAGCAACAGCCCTGAAAGCCTTAAAGGCCGGGCAGGTGAGCGAGGTGCTGGAAACCACACGCGGCTACGAAATTGTACAGGTGGAAAAAACCGAAGCTGCCGCCAAGAAGGCCGATGGCACGATGTACACGCTGCGCCGAATTTTGAAAGCCCCCAACTTTAACACCTGGCTACAAGATACGGTAAATACGAAAGTGAAGGAAAGCCGGGTAATGCTGTTCGAACCCCGATTCCGGTGGGAAGCCGAGTGCGGCGTGCAAGCAAAAACCGAGCCTGCCTGTGACCCTGAAGCTGACGCAAATACAAACACGCAGGAATAGCTTCCCGGGGTCCCCACGAGCGTGGCGCGCAGGAGTCACGCGCTTGCGCGGGACGACGAGCACGCGGTCGTGGGGTCAAGCGAAGTTGCGGGTTGAGGGTGCAGCGGCCTCGCGGATGCGGGGACGCGGAACCCGACGCCCGTAACGAGCTGGAGCCGATGAGAGGATTCGAACCTCCGACCCATGCTTTACGAAAGCATTGCTCTACCAGCTGAG
This sequence comes from Patescibacteria group bacterium, assembly GCA_038063455.1. GTDB lineage: Bacteria > Patescibacteriota > Patescibacteriia > PEXW01 > PEXW01 > CAIPSZ01. The sequence goes on along the minus strand of JBBTVB010000006.1, from coordinate 88,121 downwards.
CTACATCGGCACATCTTTCAAACTTTCCCCTGGGGTCCCCGCGCGACAGGTGCGCAGCGTACGCGAGCACGAAGCGCGAAACGAGCTGGAGCGGGTAACGGGAATCGCCCTGTGGGCCGGGGTGCTCCCAATGGGTCGCACCCGTTCGATTCCCTCTGTCTATTCAAAGTATAAACCTCTGTTCAGTCTAAGACTCCAAATTGGCAAGCTTACCTCTGGAGCGGGTAACGGGAATCGAACCCGTATCTCATCCATGGGAAGGACGCATACTACCACTGTACTATACCCGCAGGTACCGCGAAATCGAGTGTAACCAATCATTGCACGTATGACAAGTAGACCGCAAATTATCATAACACTTAGTCTCCTCGCGTTGCTTGCAGTTGCGCTGCCAGCCAGTGCTGCCGAGCCGACAGTGCGGGAGCTGACCACCGACTACGCCTCCAAGGGTACGGAAGTTCGGGTGGGCGACCAGTTTATTCTTGGCTTGCGCCCCAACCTTTTTAGCGCGCCGGCAAACGTTACCATTACGCCAGATGCGCCCCTTCCTATACCGTTGCCCGCGCGCTACCTTGCAGCCGGGACGGTCTTTCGTTTGCAGATTGATACTGTCGCCTCCGAAACCCAAGCGAGTAACACACTTTGGCTAAAGGTAAAAGCTACGCCGGTGCCAAGCACCGCTACGGTTTTGCTGGGGTACGACCCAGTGGCAAACATGTGGAATATTGTAGGCACAAAACTTGATGCGGCCAACATGATGATTGGCACGACACGCTGGCTCCACACCACGCTGGTCCCGGTTACTGACACCGCAACGGCGCCCAGTGCGCTTGGGCCGGATGTTGCGGTTACGCCTCAAACGCAAATACTGCCCGTACCCGTGGGTTCGCTAGCCATGAGCACCGCGACTGCAACCGCAACCTACACGCTACGGGCACAAGCCTTGGTTGAACCAGCGGCTTTTATTTTGACTCCCGACCTAGCGCTACCGGCACCACTCCCAATACGCTACAGCCAAAGAAGCCCTGCAGCATTCTTGGCATTTCGCACAGATGCAGGCGTGCTAATGCGGATGGCCAAGGGCGCGGTTATACAACCCAAAGTTTCGCAAAAAGGTTTTTTGCGCCAGCGCGTACTCTTCTACAATCCAGCCAAGAAGGTGTGGGAACTCACGCAAGGCAACACGGTGTACGTTGCGGGTTACGTGGTGGTGGTGGATGACCTGGGCGAGGAAATTGGGATTGCCAGCTGGTACGCTAGCCGCAAGTACCCGGACGGCGTGGCGCACAACCGTTACCCCATGGGGACGAAGCTCAAGGTTACTAACCTAGAGAATAATAAATCCACCGTGGTCAAGGTGGTTTCGCGCGGGCCGTACGTCCGCGGGCGGGTGATTGACCTTGTCTCCACAGCCTTTAAAAAGATTAAGGGCAAGAATGGCGGCTTAGCCCAGGTGAAGGTGGCTGTCGTAGATCCTAAAGTTTTAGGAGAATCGATTGATGCCTCGCAGCCGACCCTACCACCGACGGATCCCGGTAGCACTGCTCTAGTAGCATTGCCCGTAAGTAGCACAGCGGCCATTGCCTACGATGTCGACAAAGGTATGGTGGTGGCAGGCAAAAATATTGACGAGCGACACCCAGTAGCCAGCCTAACGAAACTCATGACGGCATTGGTTTACCTTGATCGCAACCCATCGTTTAAAAATATTGTTACCTACCAAAAGACCGACGGCGCCATTTGTTCGTGCCTGTACGTGAGCGTGGGCGAAACCATGACTACCAACGACTTGTGGCATGCCATGCTTATTGGTTCGGCAAACAATGCTACCCGGGCACTGGCTCGCTCGACGAAGCTTACCGAAGCGCAGTTTGTGAAGCTCATGAACGATAAGGCCAAAGCCTTAGGACTCGATTCACTCACCTTTGCCGACCCAACCGGTCTCGACCCTGCCAACCAAGGGTCGGCGGCCGATATGGCAAAACTGGCTGCAATAGCTTTGAGTAAGCCACAGATTGCCAAAGTCGCAGTAAAAACCAGTTACAGTTTTAGTACGCTCAATACGAAAAAAGCCCACACCATTAAGAACCGAAATAAAATGCTGGAGACTGACTGGCAGGTTACGGGCATTAAGACCGGCTACATCGAAGAGTCTGGTAATTGCTTAATTACACAAGTAAAAGGTAAAACCACGGGCCGAACAATCGTCACTGTCGTGCTGGGTGCCGCATCGGCAGCGAAACAGTATGCAGACACAGAAAAAGCCCTTAGCATTGGTTTTGCAAACCTCAAATGATTACTTTTGAGCGCGTTTCAAAATTCTACCCGCACGGGGTCAACGCGCTTAAAGATGTGAGCGTGAGTATTGAGGCGGGTGAGTTTGTGTCCATTGTTGGCCAGTCGGGGACAGGCAAGACTACCTTTGCCAAACTGATTATTGCCGAAGAACACGTCAGCGAAGGACGCGTGATTATTGGTGACTGGGACATTACGAATATTCCCATGGCCGACGTGCCGTTGCTGCGCCGGCAGATTGGCGTGGTTTTTCAAGATTTCAAACTCTTGCCCCAGAAAACCTTGTTCGAGAATGTCGCGTTTGCCCTTGAAGTGTCTGGCGCGCTGCCCTCAAAAATCCAGCAGATTGTGCCGCAGGTGTTCAAGATTGTCGGGCTGGAGCAGAAGATGCATCGTTTCCCGCGGGAGGTAAGCGGCGGCGAGCAGCAGCGTACGGTTATTGCCCGCGCCCTAGTGCACCGACCAAAAATTCTCCTCGCCGACGAGCCGACGGGCAACTTAGACGCTATTAACGCCAACGAGATTATTGAACTCCTGCTTAAAATAAATTCCTTTGGCACCACGGTGGTGCTGGTGACGCATAACCGGGAAATCGTGAATAGCTTGCGCAAGCGTGTTATCACCCTGGATCGCGGCCACCTCGTGTCCGACCAAGCTACTGGGAAGTACCGCCTATGATCCTGCTCCAAACTACGCGCGCCTTCCGGTTTGCCCTCCAGAATTTCCGACGGAATCTCTGGCTGTCCATCATGACTATTATCATTGTGGCGGTGGCGGTGTTTTCCGTTAGCCTGGTGGCGGCCATCAACGTGCTTGGCCACCGAGCGCTCGCAACGGTTGAGCAGCGGGTTGACGTCACCCTGGAGCTGGTCCCGGATATTTCGGACGCAGATACGACGGCATTTATCGAACGCCTGCAAGAGCAGCCCCTCGTAGCGAGCGTGGTGTACCAGAGCAAGGTCGACGCGCTTGAGACGTTCAAGCAAAATCATGCCGGCGACCCGAATATTCAAAACTTGCTCGCTGAGCTCACGGACAACCCGCTGCCTGCCAGTGTGACCCTGAAGGCGAAGAATATTGCCAATTACGACAGTATTCTCGCATTCGTGGATTTGGACGAGAATGCCAAGTTGGTTGCCGACAGCAAACGAGATTTTAAAGATAGCCAACTGGTCATTGAAAAGCTGACCACCTTAACCAATCGCGTGCGTGATATTGGCCTGCTGGTCAGTAGTGTGTTTGCCTTCCTCTCGCTTATCGTCGTCTTCAACACCATTCGCATTGCCATCTACACCCATCGCGAAGAAATTGGCATCATGCGTCTGGTAGGCGCGTCGAACGCCTTCATTCGCTCACCATTCATCATCGAAAGTATTCTCTACAGCATTATCGGCGCAGGCATTGCCATTACCGTTATCGTGCTTATTTGGCAAAGCGCAGCCCCCGCGCTGCATGCATTCTTTTTCAAAGATACCACCGTCAACTTGGGCACGGTGCTGCAGCAGAACCTGTGGTCTATTGTCGGCTGGCAATTCTTGGGTGCTTTGCTGTTGAGCACGCTAAGTTCGACCATTGCCACGCGGCGGTACTTGAAAGTGTAGGTCCATTTTCATCTCGTAAAAAAGACCCTTGATGCTATCGCGGGTCTCGCTTCTATGTTTTTGGTTTATCAGCTTTTTGCATCAGGTTTCAAAGCCATATCTAGTAAGCTTTGCGCCTTTCCATCAGCACCACGAATTTTTTCCGGACAAGTTTCTGACCCGCATCTTATGAAATGATGGAAAGCCAGTAGCACTATCCCGCACTCTGAACACACTTTGTCTTTATAGCCCTCAGCAAGAGCCTCTGCATATAAGCGTTTTTGATTTTCGTCCAGGTGTGATAATTCTAGGTTGATCTTTTCTTGATCTGTGCTCACTCAATTTTCTCCCCTCCATTTTTTGAGTTTTTTTGGTTTCTGTTGTATCAAGGCGATTGCACTCTAAATGTGTAGAGGTCAATTGTCTTGGTTCCGGGACTTGGACTCGAACCAAGATACTGGGCTTCAAAGGCCCATGTCCTACCATTAGACGATCCCGGAGTAGGAATTGTGCGATAGGAGTGTAACGAACAATCAGCAGTATTACAAGTGTATCTTGGCGTCAATATCCGCATGGTATACTGCCCTCATGCAAGAGAAGCTTGTTCGCGAACTCATTGGCCAGGGCGTGCTCCACACCGACCCGGTTATTGCCGCGTTCAACAGCATTCGGCGCAATGACTTTGTCCATGAAGAATTGCAAGCTAATGCCTACGAAGATGCACCGCTGCCAATTGGCTACAACCAAACAATTTCCCAGCCATCGACGGTGGCCATAATGCTGGAGCTGCTGCAGGTGCAACCTGGCGATCGGATTCTCGAAGTTGGCTGCGGGTCAGGGTGGCTCACCGGGCTCCTCGCCGCGCTGGCCGGCACCACCGGGCAAGTGTATGCCATTGACGTGCTGCCAGAACTCGTCGATCTTACCAAAGAGCACTTGCAGCCCTACCACCTGAAGAACGTCGATGTGCGATGGGGGAACGGCTGGCAGGGTTTGCCGCGGCATGCCCCCTACAACCGAATCATTGTGTCGGCCGCCGCGCCGAGTGTGCCCTCGGCGCTCACCGCGCAGTTGGTGCGCGGTGGCCGGCTCGTCATTCCTATCGGGGGCGACCTGCAAGATTTGGTGGTGGTTACCAAGCCAGACAACGGCCCCTTGCACGAAGAGCATCACCCGGGTTTTCAATTCGTCCCGCTCGTCTCCCACGACCATCACCTCTAAATTTATGGACGTTGTTATACTCGCCGGCGGCGGCGGCACGCGGTTGTGGCCCGTCTCACGCACGGCAAACCCCAAGCAGTTCCAGCCGTTCTTGGGCAAGCACACCTTGCTCGAAAAAACCTACCAGCGCATGCGCAAAGGTTTTGGGCCAAGCCATATTTTTGTTTCGACCAATAGCACCCAGCAAAAGCTCATTGCCCGGCAGCTGCCCAAGGTCCCAGCCAGCCACTACATTATTGAACCAGCCAAGCGTGATACTGCGCCAGCACTTGGCTTAGCTGCGGCCTGGCTGGCCAAGCGGAACCCCGAAGCCATTTTTGTTACCGCCAACGTCGACCACTACATCGAAAAAGACGCCGCCTTCCATGCTGCACTCAAGGCGGCAGAAAAGGTCGTCCGGGCCCACCCGCACACGGTGACGCTGCTGGGTGTGAACCCAACCTACCCCGAGACGGGCTACGGCTACATTAAAATGGGTCGCTCGGCCATGCGCGTGGGCAAGCAGGAAGTGTTTCACGTTGGTGCATTTATTGAAAAACCTGACCTGGCAACCGCGCAAAAATATTTGAAGCAGTGGGAGTACTTGTGGAATCCGGCTATGTTCGTCTGGCGCGCGCAAACCTTGCTCGACCTTTTCCAGCAGCACTTGCCCAAGCACTACGCCGTGCTCATGCGCATCCAGAGGGCCCTTGGCACACCCAGCCAGGCGGCTGTCATCAAGCGTGAGTTCCCGAAGATGGCACCCATTTCCATTGACTACGGCATTATGGAAAAACTCAAGCACATGTACGTGCTGCCGGTAGATTTGGGCTGGGCCGACGTGGGCCACTGGCGCACCGTGCGCGACGTGCTGCAAGGTGGCAAGAAGGTCAACGTCATTCGTGGCAACCACATTGGCACGGCGAGAAACTCGCTTATTTACAGCTACACCAAACGGATTATCGCCACCGCCGGCGTGCAAGATTTGATTATCGTGGATATGGACGACGCCTTGCTGGTGGTCCCGGCTGACCGCGCGCAGGATGTGAAGAAGCTGGTTGATGAGCTGAAGGCACGGAAACTGAAAAAACTACTATGACCGCCAAGCGCGTTTTTTTTCACCTCTCGTACACTCTCCTCATACTCTTTGCGCTGATTGTTATTGGTTTTCTCCGCTTGGTTGACGCGCCGGGCGCTAGCGCCGCACCAACCACGTTTACTATTGCCAGCGGCGAAAGTGTGACCGACATTGCCAAACGTCTAGAAAGCCAGAAGCTTATTCGTTCCATAACTATTTTTAAAGCCCACGTGTATTTCGATGGGGCGCGCAGCAATTTTCTCACCGGGGACTTTACCATCCCGCCGGCTGCCAGCACGCGCGCTATCATCAACCTGCTGACTACAACGCCCGCTGCCGAAGAAGTGAGCGTGCGTGTGCCGGAATCTGCTACCGCCAAGGAAGTTGCCGTCCTGCTGGAAAAAGCCGACGTGCTTCCAGCTGCCGATTTTTTAGCTGCGGTGCAAACTACCGACTCGCGCACCGTGGCGCCCGACCGCACCTACGATTTCCTACGCGATAAACCCGCCAGTGCAACCCTGGAGGGCTATCTCTTCCCCGATACCTACCGTTTTTTCACCGATGCTACGGCGGCGCACGTCGTGACCAAATTTCTGGATAATTTTGAAGCCAAAGTTTCCAGCACCATCCTGGCAGATATTCGCACCCAACGCCGGACGATTTTTGACGTCCTTACCCTGGCCAGTATCGTGGACCAGGAGGTCCGCACAGATGTTGACCGACGCATCGCCGCCGGTATCTTCCTGGAGCGCATGCGCCTGGGCATTGCCTTGCAGTCCGATGCCACGGTCAACTACGTTACCGGCAAACAGGCGCTGCAGCCAACCCTTGCAGACCTTTCGGCAAATTCGGCGTACAACACCTACAAACATCGAGGTCTGCCTCCGGGGCCAATTGGCAACCCCAGCCTGTCCGCCATTCGTGCCACGGCAAACCCCCAGGCGTCGGCCTACCTGTTTTTTCTTACGACTCCGGAAGGCGAAACAATTTTTAGCAAAACCTACGAGGAGCACCTAGTCAATAAGCGTAAGTACTTGCAATAACTATGCCAACACCAAAACCACCGATTGTCATTTCCCTGGGCGGCTCACTTGTCGTGCCGGAAGAGATCGAAGTAGGTTTTCTGAAGGCTTTTAAAAAGTTGATTGAACAGCAGCTGCGGCGCGGTCAGCGCTTTATCCTCATCATCGGCGGCGGCCGCACGGCCCGGCGCTACCAGCATGCAGCGCGAAAAATTAGCACGCTTACGCCTATCGATTTAGACTGGCTCGGCATCCACGCCACGCGGCTTAACGCCCACTTGTTGCGTACTATTTTTCGCAAACATGCCTACCCGCAGATTATTACGGACCGTAAAAAAATTAATCCAAAAATTCGCTCGGAAATAATTGTTGCCGCCGGTTTTAAGCCAGGTTCATCAACCGACTACGATGCCGTCCTGCTGGCCAAAGCCTATGGCGCGCAGACTATTTTAAACCTATCGAATATCGACTGGGTCTACGATGCCGACCCGCGCAAGAAAAAAAATGCCAAGCCTATCAAGCGCATGAGCTGGAAGACCTTGGTCAAACTCGTGGGCACGCACTGGGACCCAGGCGCACATGTGCCGTTTGACCCCGTGGCCAGCAAGTGGGCCGCCCAATGGGGGATGAAGGTGATTATTACCCGGGGTTCAGACCTGGCAAACTTGAAGAAACATTTTGTTGGGCAGCCCGCCAAAGGGACAACTATTGAGTAATGCTTGACCCTGTTGTAGTGTATGTTAGGCTCGAGGTGCGTTCACTACGAACGTACCTGTTTATTGCAATAACAGGTAAGCCCCTGGCTGCATGCAATTAAGGTTCGGCATGTAAGCGGGGGCTCATTATTTGACAGTCGCTGGAACACCTGGTACAGTCTTTTTGGCAGCCACAGACCGTACGGTAGCCCCAGAGAAAAGGGGCGGAAATCCTACGCAGGACATGCCACGAGCCACCCTCAGGGCGGCTTGTTACAACGTCTGTGGTCCAACCCCAGATTTTTTTATCCCACACTATGGCAAAATCCCGCCAGCAAAAAGAAGTCAGCCTCAAGGTCTTCCAAGACAATCTTGGTAGCATGAAAGTTGCCGTGTTCACCGCGGTTGATGGTATTACGGTCAAAGATATTACCGTGCTGCGCAAGAATCTGCGCGCCGCAAATATTACCTTTATCGGGATAAAGAAAACCATTCTTAAGAAAGCACTGGAAGCGCAGAAGCTGGATGTCGCGCCGCTCGCGGCTTTCCGTGGCAACGTCGGTGTCGCTTTCGGGGTGGAAGACGAAGTCCAGCCCGCCAGCATCCTGCACGCCTTTGCCAAGACCAACAAGAGTCTCAAGTTTGTTGCCGGTATTCTCAACGGCAGCTGGATGACCGCCGCGCAAGTGACGAGTCTGGCCAAGCTACCCAGCAAGCAAGAACTCATTGCCAAAGTTGTCTGGACCATCAAGGCGCCGCTCACCAGCTTTGCCAATGTGCTGGCTGGCCCCATGCGCGGGTTTGTTCAGGTGCTCAAGGGCAAAGCGGAGAAGGTTGCATAATTTTACTCATTCATTCACTCATTAACCCATACTCGTATGTCCGATGAACAGAAAGTCGTCGAAGTGCCGGAGAAGTTCAAAGCCCTGGTAGAGCAAATTGAAAAGCTCTCCGTGCTAGACCTCTCTGAACTCGTGAAAGTGCTGGAAGAGAAGTTTGGTGTGTCCGCTGCCGCCCCCATGATGATGGGTGCTATGCCGGCCGCCGGTGGTGCAGCTGCTGAAGCTGGCGAAGAGAAGTCCACGTTCAATGTGGAGCTCACCAGCGCCGGTGGCAGCAAGATTGCCGTCATCAAGGTGCTCCGTGAAGCTACGGGCCAGGGCTTGAAAGAAGCCAAGGACATGGCCGACGCCGCGCCGAAGGTCGTGAAAGCGAATGCTACCAAGGAAGAAGCTGACGAGCTGAAGAAGAAGCTCGAAGAAGCCGGCGCCACAGTAACGCTGAAGTAAGTATTCCGTCAAATAGAAAAAGCCATCTCATACAGAGATGGCTTTTTGATTCTAAAAAATAGCAATAGAAGCTCTCCAACCTTGGTCTGGCACCATAAGGCGTAGTAGTCTGCCTGTCATGAAAATGCCAATAAGCAATGTGATCAGCCCCCTCAGCATCAAAAAATTAATGTCGATGGGATCATGACCTATGAGTAGTAGCCAAACACACGCACAGATACAAAATAGTATTAGCAATACTATTTTTCTTAGTCTGTAGTACCACACATTTTTGGTTTGAAGAACTTTCTCCACAAGCAGTCCCGCGATCATTGGGGGCCCAATAAACCCTAGAGCCATCAGCCCCGAAACCGATAAGAGAGTAGCTCCTTCTCCTATTGAGGGCCCCGCGGGCCATGCGTTAAAATCTGGCACTAACGAAATTGAGGCGAGGATCGTGAATCCAAATAGCCAGTAACCGCCAGCCTCTACCAGGGCATATAGCCAGTAGGGAATAACTAATAAGCCTCGTTCAGGTTTCATTCATAACACTCCTTTTCAAAGATTTTTGGCCTTGTCTATTTGCTTCAATAGTAGCAATAGTCTAGATTTTTAGCGAGTTACTTTATTTTTTTCTGGGGTTTAGGAGTAATGTTGTTATTCTTGACTTTCGGCTTTTATTCGGTTATGCTAGAAGGCACATATATGCTGGTTTTCCACGAACAACCCCATGCGCCGGTTCGGGTCTTCGTTGACTTCAACGGCAAGCAGATCCAGCCCAAAGCTTTCTTTTGGGGTGGCCGGCGCTACGACGTGGCTAGCGTGAACCTGGTGTACCAGCGGCGGCGGGGAAAGGGCTATGACTGGTGCTTTGCCGTGTCAGATGCAGCGAATAGCTACGTGCTGGCCTACAACCCCGAAAGCCTGGAGTGGATACTGGAGGAGGTGCAGGGCCAATAAAAAAGGCGTGGACACAATTGCATCCACGCCACGTCTTCCCTGACTAAAGTTGTTTGTTGAGGATCCTTCCCCTCGTTAAGATACTCAAGTTTTCCCGGTAGTACGGAAGAGCTTTATAAAGAAAGTATAGTACAAATGCGAGCACTGGGGTAGCTCTTGATGGGGGGTTGTGACCAATAAAATAGGTCTGCATTCCGTAGAATGCAGACCCCCAACCCGTTCAAGGGTATCCCGTGAAAGACAGGGTTACTTATAAGCTAGCATAGCCTATGCAACGTGTCATCCTCCATTTAGACATGAATTCATATTTCGCCTCGGTGGAACAGCAGGCGAATCCATTTTTGCGTGGCAAGCCGGTGGCGGTGCTCGCCACTATGACCGTGCAAGGTTGCGTGCTTGCTTCCTCAAAAGAGGCAAAACCCTTTGGTATCCGTACGGGGGTGCGGGCCGATGAAGCAAGGCAGCGCTGCCCGCACATAAAATTTGTCGAAGTCGACCCAGCTAAGTACCGCAGCACCACCAAGCGGATTTTTCAGATTCTGGCCGAGTATAGCGAAGCCATGGAAGCCTATTCCATTGATGAGGCCTTTCTTGACCTCACCGGATCGGTCCCATCGCTGGAAGCCGCGGCCCAACTCGGCTATGAAATCAAGCAGCGGATTATAGATGAAGTAGGTGAGTGGCTGACGTGTTCTATGGGTGTGGCCACTACGCGCTGGTTGGCGAAATTTGGTGGTGACACTGCGCCGAAAGGCGACCTGGTTATTTTGCACCGCGGGAATATTGCCGCGTACCTGAAAGGCCGTGACGTGCAGGAAGCTTGGGGGATTGCCGGGGCCACAGCTGCCCGGTTACATGCGCTCGGCATTTTTACTCTGGACCAGCTCATGGCTGCGTCGCCGGTAAATATGCTGGAGAGCCTGGGTATTCGGGGCTATGAGCTGTGGGCCAATGTAAACGGTGTGGAAATGGGTGAGCTGGAAACGCCGCGACAACCAAAGTCTATTGGCCACAGTCACGTGCTGCGGCTGCGGACGCGGGATATGCACTACCACAAAGGTCTGGTGGCGCGGCTGTGCGAGCGGGCCGGTCGGCGCTTGCGGGAGCTCGGCCTAGAAGCCCACGGCGTGTACGGGCATGCTCGTTTGGAACAGCGTGGTAACATTGGCGGCAGCAAAAAACTTGGTGATGGTTTAACAAGTACACGGGCGATGTTTCGGGCAGTGTGGCAGATGCTCCAGCCGGGGGTGGAACACGATTGCCCGACATTTTATGCTGTGGGGCTTTTTCGCTTGCGAACGGTAACCAACCAACTCTCACTTTTTCACCAGCCAAAGTCCAGCACCCTGGCGCGCGCTATGGATGCCATTAACAACAAGTATGGCGAGGAGACGATTGTGGAGGGCGAGTTGCTGCGCCTGGATGACCACCATGCGCCAGACCGCATTGGGTTCCGCAAAACCGTCGGCGTGGATATTCTCCCGCCCAGCACCGGAATGGAGTGACTGGTGCTGGGTACCGACCGAGCAGTAGAGCTATTTGGTTTTTTGGATAGCCAAGACGTGTGCCTCGTTCCCGATAAGCAGGTATATTTTTTGCGTCCGCTCGTCCACGGTAAATGCGCTTACATTTTGCAGGCTGTCGTGGACGTACTGGTTAACGAACTTGCCGGTTTTGGTAAAGACCGCAATGCGTTTGCTGGCCGTGTCGAGGATGTACAGGTTCTGCAGGTTCACGTCCCCGGCAATTTTGGTGGCACTGCTAAGGGCGGGGTCAACGGGCGAGAGGACGAACTGGTCGCGCCGGCCCTGGGTAAACTTTTGGACTGTGCCGTCGCTGGCAACCACGTAAATAGAGCCATCGACCACCAGGTCAACGGCGTTGCTGAGCGTGGCGGATTGCTTGAGCCAAGCCGCAGCCTGGAAAACCGCGCCACGTTTGGTGGCACGCAATAGGGCGCTGTTAGCCACATCGGCAACGTAGACAGCACTATTGTAGGTGGTTAACCCGACCAGGTTGGGGTTGCTGCTTGGGGTGGCGAGCGCGGATCGCGTGCCAGTTTTGGCTGCTGGCCGCTGCTCGATGATGTCCAAGTTGGCGGCCAAGGCCATGAGCGTGCCGCTGCCGTACGTGGCTAAGGCTTGCACGCCCGGGTCGCCTGGGAGCGTGGTTGCAATGGTTACTTTTTTATCGTTCGTGCTGATGTTGAGCAAAGCATTGGTTTTGGTATCAACAGTGTAGAGCGCTGACCCGAGCAAAACCAGGCCGACCGGTTGAGCCTCTGCGGCCAGAGATACGAGTGGGCTCGGCGCAGTAGTAACGATGTGGCGGATTTGCGCTTGGGCGGCTTCTACCGATCCGATCAGGCGGCTGCGGGTGGCTTTGTCGTTTTTCGATTTGTCTGGCAAGGCGCTAATTGCCGTTTGGGCTTCTTGCAGCAAAGTGCGGGCGCGGTCTTCATCGCCATAGATAACACTCGATGCTGCTTGGTCAACTTTTTCCTCGATGGTTGTAATGGCTGCGGCTCGGGTTTTGGTGGTGGCGCTATGGTTGCGCTGGATGCCAACGCCGATGAGGGTTATGGCAAAGAGTACGGCCAGGCCCGCCGCGCCGTAGAAGTACAAGCGGTTACGCTGGGGCAGTCCTCGCACATTTTGGACGCGCTCTTCCACAATCGCCGGCAGCGCTCGGGGGGCTTGGCGTAGCCGTTGGGTAGCAGTCCGAAGCCGTTCGACAATAGCAGGGGTCGCCTTGAGCACAGCTTGGCCGCGCTGCCACAAGAACGAGGGGATTTTTTGGAGCGTGCCTTTTGGGAGCAGCTGTACAGCGCGTGAGCGCGGAGTGACGACATTCGAGCCGCGCGGTTGCACCGGCCCGTCCAAATCATCGTTCTTTTTTTCTAGCACGGGCGAAACGCGGGTGGGCTTTCGTAATACGAAGGCACGGAAAAGCACGAAGCCGCGACGGCCGCCACGCTTGAGGGTTCGGCGGATTGCCGGCCACAGCGAGGGGGTGAGAAAGGCTTGGGTTTGAGCAGTCTGCGCCAGCATGTTGTCGAGTGAGCGCTGTGGCGCGCCGGGGGTTGCTGGTTGCCGTACGGGTTCGTAGTGCACGGGTTGCACCGGCACTGCCTGGGTCTGCAAGATGACCGTGGCAAAGGCAGCGTGGGTAGGGTCGTTGCGTAACGCTAGTTCCAACTGGCGGGCCGCGCCGCCCAATGGCATTTCCACCACGGTTCGACGGAGCTTGTCGACGGAGAAGTAGTCGAGCAAGTTGGCCGTGCCAAAAACAATAGCGTCTTGGCCTTTGATAGTGCCCGTCGCAATCGAGGTAAACATTTTTAGCGGGTTTACCCGGCTGGTGCGCTGGCGTCCGGCGAGCAACTCCACCACCTGTTTCTCGTGAAACAGGAAGCCGACAAGCTGCCCGACATCGGCAAAGTGCACCTCGCCGTCGCGAAACGTGAAGAGGACCATGGAGAACCGGTCTACCCAGCCTGCCCCAAAATCACCCACCAGTTCGCTGAGGTAGCGGTTGGTGGCTTGGATGGTGTGTTCAAACGCCACGTCGGCATGGGCCTCGGGCGAGGTGTAGTAGGCGGTCTTCACAAATTCCTGCAACCGGCTCAGTAATTCCTGGAAGATGCGGTCGCTACCGGCAATTTCCGCAACAAAACCGAGCTTTCCCAGGCTCCGTTCTTCGGCAGGACTAGGGTGACCAATGAAGACGTGGGTGGTCGTCCGGCTCCGCGTGGCATCGAAAATGAGAAGTTTTTCTATACTCGACATGCAGGTTTCCTTGAGTCCAGCAAATGCTCACAGTATACTACAGCCACCCCTCAGACACGAGGCGGAAAACCTATGCTGGACGCACTCCTTGGCTCAGAAATTCGCTACGCTTTCCTGCGGCTTTTCGTGTTCAATCCCGACCGGGTCTACACGCTGGCGGAGGTAGGCAAGAAAACCCGCATCCGGCCGCAAACCTTGCGAGCAGAATTACGACGCTTGGCGCCCCTTGGGCTGCTCGTGCAGCAGGAAGAAAACGGCGTGCGGACTTTTCGAATGAACCCGAACGCCCAACTCTTCCCCGAACTCCGCGCGCTCTTTTTAAAAGCCCAAATTCTTACCGAGTACGACTTTGGCAAGAAGATTCAAACTATTGGCCGAGTGCGCCTGGCCATTCTCACCGGCTTCTTTACCAACGTGCCCGAAGCCCGCACAGACATTTTTATAGTCGGCACCGTTAACCGATTGAAGCTGCGCCGCATGGTGCGCCGGTTCCAGCGGGAAATGGACCATGACCTGCGCTACACCGTGCTGACGCAAAAAGAATACCAGTACCGTAAAGACATTACCGATCGTTTTCTGTACGATATTTTGGAAAATCGAAAAATCGTACTGGTCGACAAGTACAAAAAATGACTAGCCCTACGTTACTCATCGCCGCCAGCGGGAGCGACGCACTGGTGGCCTGCCAGTATGACCGCCGCATTGCACTGGCAAAATTGACGTTGCACGTGCAACGCGATTCGAGGCTGCTTGCGGCTGTTGCGCGGGTAGCCCCGCCGCCGCGCTTGCACGAACTGCGGCTTATTGTCGTGGCCGTGCATGTGCCATCGTTCTCACAAACGCGCGCGCTGCTTACCACCGCCAACGCTTTAAGTGCCGTCGTCGGCTGCCCGGTGGTGCAAGTTCCAGTCACGGGTGGTGTGCTCGATGCGCATGCGCTTATTACCGCTGGCCTGGCTGCCGCGCGTAAACCCCACCCACGTTGGGCTGCGCCGCACTACTTGGCTAAGCCGAACATTACCAAACCCGGCAAGCAGGTAGCCGAGTACCACACCACTGCTGGCGGCATTGTGTACGACCGCAGCCAAGATGCTTTTCTTTTCATCCAGCGTCTCGATTCCAAGCGTATTGGCCTGCCCAAAGGCCACCAAGAAAAAGGCGAAACACTCATCGAAACGGCCAAGCGAGAAATTGCCGAGGAAACCGGCATCACCAACCTTACGTTTCTTGCCACGCTCGACAGCATCACCTTCCGCTTTGCCGAGCAGGCAAAATTGCACGAGAAAAAGCAGCACAATTTTTTATTCCTGCGCGGCAGCAAGGCTACGGTAAAACGATCTGCTACTAGCGAAGTGCGTAACCTAAAAAATCTCTGGCTTAACCCAGAGCGCGCGCAGAAAAATGGTCATATTTACCCAGACCTCTTGCCCATTATTCGGCGAGCGGCAGATATTCTCCACCGCCGTGGCCTGCGAAAAGCCTAGTGCGTAACATTAGGAATACATAAATTAAAAAGACCTCCCAGATAACAGCCAGGAGGTCCCTTGGTACAGATAAGAGTCGCAATGCACCTCTACCTGCGGATTCGAAAAGAGCTTATTACTACGAAAAGGGTATCAAAGGTTGTGATTTGCCGCAAATACGTTTAAGCCCACGAGCTGGCCAGGGACTTGATATTGTGGGGTGAGTGGCAGACTTGCCGCCGGTATGTAGCGGTTGGCAATGCGCACCAGTGACCGGCCGCCCAGTTCACCAATGGTGGTTAGATCAAGCTGCATAAAATGCCAGACCGTGGCGACATCCAGCTCCACGAGCGCTCTTGCAGTGCGTTTGCCAATACCTGGGATAATACTTACAGGTAAGGTGTTCAAGCTCTGCTGCTCCTGCCGGTCTAGGTAGCGGAAACCCGGCTCGGGGCAAGCCATGGCTGCCAGGTGCGCAAAATCTACGCTAGGCCCAACGCCCACTGCCACGTTACATTCCAGTTCTTTCCAGCAAGCTTCTTGGATATGTAGGAAGACAGCCGCGCGTTGCAGCGCATCCACGGCCGGTATCAAGACAGTTAGCCCTTGGCCATCTTGCGTCGTGCTGGTAACACGGCCCCACTTTTTGGCAATGCAGTGGAAGGCGCTGATGAAGCCTTGCAGCCGCTCTACATTGAGTCCACGCACTTGGACGTGCGGGAAGCGACGACGAACGTGCTGCACGTCCATGCCGGGTTTTATGCCAAGTGTGCGTGCAAGTTCATTGGCATCCACTATGCGCAGGGGAGTGTGTCGGGCATCAGTAACTATAAATGGCGCGCTGCGCAACGTAGGTTGCACTGCCTGCTCTACGCTAGCCACCATGTGCCACAGCCGTACGTACGCTACATTTGTGCCGCTGTGCTGGTGGTCTTTAAAAAGTTTAGTGAAGAAGTGCATGAGCCGAAATAAAACCGAAAGAGGAAAGTAAAAAAATTTACCCAGCACCACCTACCAATAGATCCGTGGTTGAGGGTTGAGTATTACTGTGCAGGTTTCGCTTCATAGGTGGTGCTGGGTGTACTTAGGCGTATTTCCGAATCACGCCAATAACTTTACCCTGAATCGTAACGTTCTTTACATCAATGGGTTTGTAGTTGGTATTGGCCGGTTGCAAGCGAATAAAATTTTTCTTTCGGAAAAACTTTTTTAGCGTTGCCGTGCCATCATCGAGCATCGCCACCACCATGTCGCCATCGTGTGCTAACTCGCTCTTTTCCACCACCACGTAGTCGCCGTCTGCAACCAAGCTTTCAATCATCGAGTCGCCGCGGACTTTAAGAATGTAAGCGTTTTTCTTGCCAACTAATTCTTGCGGCACAGAAATCATTTCTTGCTTGTCTTCTACGGCTTCGATAGGGGAGCCAGCCGCAATGGTGCCAACCAAAGGCAACAGCATGGAGGCAGCGGTGAAGGCTGTGTCCTGCTCAGGTTCAACTAGTTCTATTCCGCGCGTATTGTTCCGGTCCCGTTTAATAAAACCGGCCTGTTCTAAAAACGCCAAGTGCTCGTGAACTGTGGCTAACGAAGAAAGCTTAAAAACTTTGGCGATTTCGGTAAGCGTTGGCGCAGCCCCATTTTCCCGGATGTATTCTTGCAGGAATTTGAGGATGGCGCGTTTTTGCTTGTGGAGGATAGGGGGCATAGGTCAGGGGATTATACCCGAAGGAAAGCCGAAATGCAACATGCCCACCCACTTTTTCCTGGGGTTTATAGAAGATTTATGCATTGAATATTTTATGGGTGTGGATAACTTTTTGGCTCAACATAGCGAATAAGCAGTATTTTTTAGAAGTTCTTTGGCTTAAAAATCAAGGAAATGTGGACAAGTACCCTTGACAGCCGTGATATACGTGCTAAGATTGCAATCCAACAAAAAGAAAGTACTTTCGTACAAAGCCTCTCTAGTAGAGGCAAAATTGAAAACTCGGTAGTTCTGTGAGTAAGGGCGCAGCAAGTCGACCATAACATGGTCATCTACGTGTCGACACGTTCCCGCAGAAAGCTGCACCAATCCCGCAAAGCTCTTGCCTCACCGCAAGGACCCTGGCTCCTAGAGCACTCATACGCACGATTAGATACCGTGCACCGATCAGTTGCTTGCCGGCTCCGAAAGGAACCTGCGTAATCGCTCATTGATCAAGTATCGATGCCTAGCAGGTAGGATTGCCTGCCCACTCTTTTCCAGCTTCACGGCTGATGTCCAGACTACCGATTTTCTCTAGGGGTGCATGCTTGCATGTGCCCCTATTTTTTTTATCCAAAATCGCTTAGTGCTACACTATTGGTATGCAACATACACAGTGGTTTCTTGGCATTGATGGTGGCGGCACGAAAACCGAAGCCCTGCTTGGCGCTGGAAAAAATCTCGTCTGGGGCAAAGCTGGCCCCTCAAACCCGCATGCCGTCGGAGTTGCTGCTGCCGCAAAAAATGTCAAAGCGGCAATTCTCGCTGCAGAACGACAACTCGGTCGTAAGCGGCCGTATCCTGCAGTCATTGGTTTGGCAGGCATGGATACGCCCAAGGATGTGTCCACCATGCGTCGTGCCCTCACCAAAGAATTGCGCGGGATTGTGGCGCCGGGCTGGAAGCTGGTAAACGATATTATCATTGCGCTACGTTCTGGCACCGACGCCAAACACGCGGCAGTCATTATTTCTGGAACAGGATCGAATGCTTATGCTCGTGGACCAAAGGGCATTGCGCGGGCAGGGGGCCGTGGGCATCGCTTAGCCGATGAAGGTTCGGGTTTTGCGCAGGGCAGTGTTGCGCTGCATGCCGTGACCAAAGCTGCAGATGGTCGCGGGCCAAAAACGTTGTTAACGAAATACGTTCTGGAACACTTTAAGATTCGTAACATAGATGGGCTTATTCCGATTGTGTACGAACCGGCGTTCGGAAAACCGCAGATTGCGGCGCTCGCACCCTACGTCCAGTTTGCGGCGGAAAGAGGGGATGCAGTGGCGAAAAATATTCTTCTTGATGCAGCCAAAGAACTCGCCTTACTTGCCACTACGATTATACAAAAGAGCGGTTTGCAACATAAGGTTTTTCCGCTGGTTACCGTTGGCGGGATTTTTAAGTGCCCCATTGTTTTGCCTGCCCACTTTTATAAGGTCGTGCGGAAGGCTGCGCCAAAGGTCCAGTTTGTGCGGCCAAAGCTGCGTCCGGCATTGGGTGCGTGGCTGATGGCGGGAGGCAGATGAGCGACCAACCCATCTTTTCCGTTTCGGAATTCGTCCAGACCCTCAAAGTCCATTTAGGCCGGCTGGGTGAAGTTGTGGTGGAAGGGGAGGTTGCGGATTTTCGGGGGTTTAGCCGAGAAACCCTGGTCTTTTTTGAGATCAAAGATGAAGGCAGCCGGTTGCGCTGTTTCATGCTGGCGCACGAATTGGATTGCGACTTGGCCGATGGCTTGGCCGTGCGCGTGACCGGCACGCCGTCAGTTTTCGTGAAGAACGGCGGGCTGCACTTGCGCGTGAACAAGATCGAATTGGTTGGCCAAGGCGCGCTGCAGCAGGCCTTAGAAAAAACCAAGAAAAAATTGGAAGCCGAAGGTCTATTTGCAACGGAACGAAAGCGTACGTTACCGGCGTATCCAGAGCGGATTGGACTTATCACCTCTGCGGATGCGGCGGCGCGGACCGATGTGTTGCGCGTGCTGAAAAACCGTTGGCCGTTTGCCACCATCGTCTTTTTCCCCGTGGGCGTGCAGGGGAGTGGGGCAATCGCCAGTATTGTTGGCGCACTAGAAAGGTGCATCCACTATGACCTAGACGCTGTCATTTTGACGCGCGGCGGCGGGAGCTTAGAAGATTTGCAAGCGTTTAACAGTGAGCTGGTGGCGAGAGCAATGTTCTCGTGCACCGTACCAATCGTGTGCGGTGTGGGTCATGAACGGGACTGGACCATTGCCGACCTTGTCGCTGATGTACGCGCCGCTACGCCCAGCAATGCCGCCGAGCTCGTGAGCCCGGATATTGGCCAGGTGCAAATGAACATCGACATGCTGGCAGGATTTTTTGACGATGGCTGGCGACAACTCTTAGGCGAACTGCATGACCGCTTGCATCACCTGACCCGCGACCTGGCGGACGTGGTGCAGGGGACAGTCCAGCGCGTAATATCCCTGCGCCAACAGCTTTTGCAGGCATTTATTTTTGCTCTGGAGCGCACGCGGACGGATTTGTTCAATGCCGCAAAGCTCGTCCAAACCCTGTCGCCCACGGCAACTCTGGAACGCGGCTATTCGCTAACCATGGTTGGAAATACGGTGGTAAAAGATGCAGCCAGCGTAAAAAAGGGCAGCCGCTTGCACACCCGCTTAAAGCGTGGCACTATTGACTCCACTGTTACCTAAGTAAAGTCTATGCCCAAGAAAACCTCATCCACCTTTGCCAAAGACTTTGCCGAACTGGAAAAGCTCGCCCAGAAATTTGAGGCCGGCGCGTTTGACGTGGAAGAAGGCTTAGCCGATTTTGAACGGGGGATGGCTTTGGCTAAGCAGCTCAAGGACCGGCTAAAGAACGTCGAACAGAAAGTCGAGACCATTAAAGCCAAGTACAAAACCGGCGAATGATTTTGTTCGATCTCAACCAGAAAATAGTAGACGACGTGTACGGCATTTTTGCCGATGTTGTTGGGCTTGTTGAACGCCGGCCACCGACCGAGGCCGACATTCGTACCGCACTAGCCGGCGAGGTAAAACGCTATATTGTTCCTGCCGCAACTGGCGACGAGTTAAAAGCGGAGTTGTGGTATGCCGAAGACGTGAACAGAAACCTGATATTTACTTTTGCCTTCCCGACCGAGCTTTCTAAACAGCAGCAGGAAAAGGCCGAAGCCACCAAAGCCACCTTTGACGAGAAGTTAGGGCAGTTTCTGGTGGACTACTACTTGTAGTGGTATAGTACTTGCGTATGCGACGCAACATTTTCATCATTATTGCACTCGTTATCCTCGCGCTTGGGACGGGTGGGTATTTTGTATTCAAGAAGGATGCGGCGAATACGAATACTACAACTACCAACGTACAGGGTACGCTGGTGAACGCCCTAGCAAACCCCGGGCTTATTTTTAATGTTACGCC
This sequence comes from Patescibacteria group bacterium, assembly GCA_038063455.1. Taxonomy (GTDB): domain Bacteria; phylum Patescibacteriota; class Patescibacteriia; order PEXW01; family PEXW01; genus CAIPSZ01. Next base: position 67,622 of record JBBTVB010000006.1, on the reverse strand, counting down.
GGCCAAAGGGCCTGTTGCCGGCGGCACCAAACTTACTATAACCGGTGAAGGTTTTACCGGCTCTCCCAAAGTGCTTTTTGGCCAAACCGAAGGTAAGGACGTGCAGGTAAAGAGTGCGAAGGAAATAACCGTCACTGCTCCAGCCGGCACGAAGGGGAAGGTTGATATTACCCTGAAGAACGAAACCGGCCCAACCTCCTCATTGCAGGATGGGTTTACCTACGAGTAGCATTGACCGCCTGACCCGGATGCCCTAAGGTCAGCTTTCTTTACATGTCTGCTTCCCGCGCCGATTACCGCCTCTATCGTTTCCTGGAAATAATTCCGGGTGCGCTGGTGTGGACGGCTTTTGCGCTGGCTATTATTTTGTCTTTTTTTCAGCCACTGTGGGTTATTGGCTTCATTATCGTGTTCGATACGCTGTGGCTTATTCGGATTTCGTACCTTTTAGTGTACCTGTTGGTGTCGGCCCGGCGGCACCACCGGGATAGCCGCAAAGATTGGTACGCTCTGGCCAAGGCGCAGCCAGGTTTTCAGGACCTGGTGCATCTCATTTTCCTGCCGACCTATAAAGAGCCTGAAGCGGTAATTGCTCAAACCTTGGAAGGCTTAACTCAGGTGCAGTACCCGGCCGAAAAGCTTTTTGTGGTGCTGTGCGGCGAAGCAAAAGACGAAGCGAATTTTCGGACAATTGCAACCAAGATGGAAGCGCAGTATGGGAACAAGTTTTTCAAGTTTTTGGTTACCGTGCACCCGGCCAACGTGCCAGGGGAAGTAACCGGTAAAGGTTCAAATACGGCTTACGCAGGACGGTTAGCCAAGCAGGAGATCGACGCGCTCGGCATTCCGTACGAACACATTGTCGTATCGAGTTTTGACGTGGACACCGTGGTGCACCCCCAGTATTTTGCCTGCCTCGCGTACCACTACCTAACCGTGCCCAACCCCACCCGCGCCAGCTACCAGCCACTGGCGGTGTACAACAATAACGTCTGGGAGTCACCATTTTTGATGCGCGTGGTGGCCATGTCCACCACCTTTTGGCTGATGACCGAGCAGATGCGGCCCGAGCGCTTGTTCACGTTTTCTTCCCACTCTATGCCGTTTAAAGCCCTGGTCGACGTGGGCTTCTGGCAGAGCGATATTGTCACCGAGGATTCCCGGATTTTCGTGCAGGGTCTTATAGAGTACGACGGGGATTACCGGGTGGTGCCGCTCTTTATTCCTTTGTCTATGGACACGGTCATGAGCCAAACTCTGAAGCAGAGCCTGAAGAACCAGTACAAGCAGCAACGTCGGTGGGCCTACGGCATTGAGAATTTTCCGTTTATGGTTTGGAATTTTTGGGGCAACCCGAAAATTCCAAGGTTAAAAAAATTACGCTACCTGTTTAACCAGCTGGAAGGTTCGTTCTCGTGGTGCACCACGCCTATTCTCATTTTCATCCTGGGTCGGCTGCCCATTGCGGTCGCTAACCATCAGGGGATCACGTCAGCACTGGTGCAGGACACGCCCTACATCTTGTCCGTCATGATGACCGTGTCACTGATTGGTTTGGTTGCCTCCGCCGTGTTGAGCTTAACCTTGGTGCCGAAGCGCCCAGCGAGCGTGCCGCGCTGGCACTGGGTAACCATGTTCGTGCAGTGGCTAGTGTTTCCCATTACCATGGTGGCGTTTGGTTCCATCCCGGCTACCGAAGCGCTTACCCGGCTGATGCTGGGCAAGTACCTGGGCTTTAACGTCACGGAAAAATATCGGGTAAAAAAATAGCGCCTACCGTAGATTGGTAGACACTGAGGAAACTTAATTGCAGGCTAACTTTTTTCTCTCTACGAAGCGAGCAGCTGCCGTCTCTTTGTATGCTATTTGGATTTGTTCAAAGTACTGGCACTGAAGAGCCCTACTCTCCCTCCTGTTATCAAGTTTTTTTTCGAGTAAAGCCAGACTCAGCAGAATGTGTGCTTGCACTTCATCTTGAAAAAATGTCGGGTTGCTACCCTCAATTGCCTGCAGGTGAAGCGACTGGAAAGTTGACATGCTTTGCAAGCGGAACATTTTTTTATCGCTGAAGAATGCAGAAGCTTCAGCAAATAAACTCGCGCTTAAGAATTGTACCGCCAGATTTTCCGGGTTGGCTTTTCGCACCGAGTCCATGCATACAAATGCAACATGTCCATTTTCTACCATTTTTCCAGAAATAAATTGGAACAGGCCAGTCTCCTTGGCTCGCATGGCTGTTGCAATGGCAATGTACGCAGCAATGACGGCATTGTTCGGGCAAAGCACCTTTGCTTTGCCTAAGTAGTAGATCGCAGAGTCGGCATCCTGTTTGTTGTTTGTGGATTCTTTCACAAAGACCCGGTTGGCAAAGAGTGACCCTAACGTGAAGTACGTACTGTCCGTTCGTGGTAAAGATGCAATAAGGCTGTTTGCGTGAGGTCCAAGGGTAGAATTAATCCTTTCGCCGTTGAGTTCTGGCGTCATGCAAATAAGAATGGGAAAGAGCAGGTGCAGGAACATGGTGTCCTTTCTGTTAGTGTAGTGTATTTTTTTAGACTGTAGGCTTGTACAGGGTGCTAGTCAAGCGGTTCAACCAGCGATACACTATAGCCATGCGTAAATTCTTGGGGGTTATCTTGATTATGCTTGGCGTGTTAACCAGCATGCCTGTACTGGTGCTATGGTCGGTTCGCGGTACGTTGCTTACCAGCCAGCCCTGGAAGGCCGCGTTGGTTGAGGCGCGCGTCTACGAGCGAGCACTGGACGAGTTGCCCGTGGTTATTTTGAGCAATCAAAAAGACTTGGGCCAGGCCATTGCCTCCACCCCGCTTTCTGCCGCAGATATGGCTGGGGCGGTGCAGGCCATTGTGCCGGCCAGCTTGCTACAAGACACGGTTGAGCGCAGTTTGGATTTGGCGTTCATGTTGGTCCGTAACGAAACCCAGTGGGCCAATGCTACGCTGGTGGTGCCGCTGCAGGATATAAAACGGCGCGCGCCAATTGAAGCTCAAGACTTGCTGATGAAAAAGGTTCAAGCGTTGCCCACCTGCACCGATGCACAGAGCAAAGCCTACGAGCAGCGCAAAGCTTTAGATGGTGCGCTGCCGCCGTGCAAGCCCAAAGGCCTGGACGTGCGAGCGTTGGTTACGGCCTCCGTGCCTGTCCGGGAAATTACCAAGGCTGTACCCGATACCATCGACCTGGTGGCGGAAATCAAAAAGTCCGCGGACAAGCAGCAGCCCTGCCCAAGTGGCCAGTTCCAGGCAACGGCATTTACCAATAGCGTCACCAATACGACGTCGTGCGAGGCTCCGCCAGACATTGCGGCAAAATTGAACCAAGCGCAGGATGGCCTGGCTACTGGTTTCCAACTCCACCTCTTGCTCACTTTGCTTTCAGCGGCATTTTTCTTGGGCGCGTTCCTTATCTTCCTGCCGAGATTACGTTCGAGCTTCCGTTGGTTCGGCGTGGGTGTTGCTATTGCCGGCCTGCTGAACGTCGTGCTTGCCTTGGAAGCACGCTCGCTGATGAAGAGTGACCTACCGCAACCTGCCGACCAACTCGGGCAGGCTATGTTGAGTATTTTTGAACCAGTTGGCCGCAACTTGGGCAACCAGTTGCTCCAGCACCTACTGTTTACGTCGGTCATCATTCTGCTGGTCGGCATTATTGCGTACGGCGTGTCCTACGCCTGGAAGCCGAAAGGGAAGTTGTAGAGGTTTACTACCGAGCGTAGGGGCAGAGCTTGCTTTGTCCACCTTGTCATTCCGAGTCCGCCACCGGGCGGGATGAACTCCGCGAGGAATCTCGCATTTTTTCGTGACAACGAAGTCACATTTATTCTGATCCCGTCGGTCAGTCACGTTTTTCCACCAGGGGCCAGGGGGTTCAGAGTTTCGAAGGCCACCCCCGCTGGAAACCTCGTCCGGTTTCCAGCTCCGGCACCCCCTACCCTGGCCACGACTGCTCCGTCCCGCATAGGCGGGACTGCGCAGGGCTCCTGCTCGCAGGCCGAGTGCAGGCTCTCCAGCCTGCGCAAGTAGTAGCAAGGTGACAAAGGGAAACAGAGTTGGTACGATTCCGTTATGGAACCTTCTGCAAATCCTGCATCATCGAAAAAGCCACTCGGCTTACCTTGGCTCGTGTTTTTGCTGCTCGTAGTCATTGTCCTGAGTCTCGGCTCGCTGTGCCTCCAGCATGCCTGGCAAAAGCACCAGCGTCGGCAATACTACCAGGCAGTGTTTCTAACGAACGACCAAGTGTACTATGGCCACCTGCGCTCGTGGGGCCACAACGAAGTGCTCCTCACGGACGTGTACTACGCCCAAGCGGCGAGCGATACCGCAACCAAAGATACGACCCAGCCGAAATTCCTGCTAGTGAAATTGAGCGAGCAGGCGACTGGCCCGCAGGATAAGCTCTTCATAAATCGCGAGCATATTCTGTACGTGCAAGACCTGCGCCCGGATTCGCAGATTGTGCAGGTGATTCAAGGGAAGCGGTAGCCTAACCCCGATCGTTTGACAGTAACCGTCGCCTTACCTAAGGTGAGGGAAATATTGTACATGAAAAATTTTTTACCATAAGGAGAAGCAATGGCTACACAAGCCGGACCTCGCGCCACAAAGGGTTTGTACGTGCCTGCAAAGGCGATTCTCATACCGCTTGCGGGCAGAGTGGATGTGAGTGAACTCATTCCGCTCATCAACCATCCGTACTCGCAACGGTTACTCGACACCGCGCAACTTGGGTTGGCCTGGCGGGTTAAACCGGGCGGCGCTCATAAGCGTTTTGAACATGCCTTAGGCGTATTGCATAACGTTCGTTTGGCTGCACAGCGCCTAGGCATTCAGGACCCGGCGTTGTTTCGAGCACTTGAGGTACACGCCTTTATCCACGACCACGGTCATGGCCCATTCTCTCATGAGACTGAACAAGTCTTACAAGAGAATCACAAGGACATTGGCCGCCGACATTTGCACGACATGCGTTCGGTCATTAGCCAGGTTGCTGACTTCGACCTGGTGGAAGCGCTCTTTACCCAGCGCGACCCGCTGAGCGCGCTAGTGCATGATAAGAACTTGGGCGCGGACAAGATTGATTACCTGGCGCGTGACGCACACCACACCGGGTATGAGCTAGGTTTGAACACCAGCACAATCTTAACCTACCTACAATTTGACGGTACAACGCTGGGCGTGGAAGAAAAAGTTAAAGAGGAGGTCATTCGATTCCAGCACAGCTTTTTGACTATGTACCTCAGGGTGTACTTGGATAAGACCTCCAAACAACTGGCTCGCTTGTACCAGCGAGCGTTAACCGAACATTTGCTGGAGCATCCCGAGGATAGTGGAAGCATTTGGGGCATGACCGATACCCAGGTAATGGCCCTCCTTGCTCACCATCCCCTCATGCTTCGGCTACATGATCGTAGGCTCTTCAAAACGACTTGGGTGTTGAAAGTAGAAGGATGCGAGCGCGAAGAACGGATAGCTCACCGTTATTACTCGGTCATGGGTTTGCCAGAAGAAGCAGTACGGGTACTGAGTGCATACCTTGATGACCCTCAACGCGTCCTGGCGGCTGAAGAAGCTCTGGAGAATTATTTGCACATTCCGCGCCATCATTTGGCAATTGTCCAGCCAAACGGCTACGATTCAATTCTGCCAAAAGACGTAGCTTTGTTTTCCGTTCACGAAAAGCGGTTTACATCGCTGTTTGACCGAGTGCCTAGTCATTTGCGTACTTTGCAAGAGGCACGCCAACGCGGGTTCTTTATCCGGGTGGCGGTGGACCCAGGCTACGCTGAGCAGTGTGCGCAATTTGATTTTCTTGGATACTTCGAGAGCGAGTTGCTGCCCAAAGCCCAGGTGAGAGTTTCCTAGCTATTTTTAAACCCCATGCGACGAGTGTGGGGTTTTTGATTTATCCACAACCCAGTACAAGCCTTGCCAAAAAGGCCTGCTTTTGTTGTGCCTTTCGTAAGCCCGCTTTGTGCCAAGTGGTTGACCAGAGTAGGAAAGTGGTGTAAAATGGCTTTACACGGTGAAAAGTGGATAAAAGTGGGGATAAGCCTTTAGTCCTGTGGATAACCGTGAACCTCTCGTCCCGCTAGGCGGGACTCGGATCCACGGCCAGCCCTCAAAGTAAAGAAGAATATGTTCATCGGTGAATACCACCACGGAATAGACGACAAAGGCCGGGTAGCCATCCCGGTAAAGTTTCGTGAACGTTTAAGCCACGGTGCGGTGGTCACCAGGGGACTCGACCGCTGCTTGAGCGTGTACCCGGCACGCGATTGGGCCCAGCTGGCAGACAAGCTGGCGAAACTGCCAATAGCCCAAGCGAATACCCGGGCGTTTGCCCGCCTCATGCTCGCCGGCGCCATGGAGTTGGAAGTAGACAAACAAGGCCGCGTCATTTTGCCGGACTACTTGCGCGGCTACGCCGGGGTCAAGAAAAAAGTGGTTATTGCCGGACTCTACAACCGCTTGGAAATTTGGGATGCCGCGGCCTGGGCCAAGTACCGCACCGGCACGGAAAAGTCTTCTGCCACGATTGCTGAAGCACTCGGTTCGCTTGGCGTCTAGCACCCATGTGGACACTCATACTCTCCGTCGCCAAGGACCTGCTGCACCTGGCCATACTCCGGTTCTTTTAGAAGCTGTTTTGCACGCCACGGCCCCGCGACCAGGGGACGCGGTTATCGACTGCACGCTGGGCATGGGCGGCTACGCCCGCCAGTTCCTGGACGCCACTGCTCCCGACGGCCGATTGCTGGGCATTGACCGCGACGCCGAAACGCTGGAACTTGCCAAAGCCGAACTTGCTCAGTACGGCCAGCGCTTCCAGGGTGTGCATGCCTCGTTCGCAACGCTCGCGAGTGTGGCCAAGGATTTTCCCCGACCCAATAGCATCGTCGCGGACCTTGGACTCTCGAGCGTTGCCCTCGACGCACCAGCGCGCGGCTTCAGTTTTTTACAGGATGGTCCGCTGGACATGCGGATGGACCAGTCGCAAGGGCAGACCGCTGCCGACCTAGTGAACCACATGTCGGAACGCGAGCTGGAAACCCTTTTGAAAAAATTTGGCGAAGAGCCACACAGCCGAGCTATTGCACAAGCAGTTGTCGTAAAGCGCGACCAGCAGCCGCTGACTCGCACCAGCGAATTGGTCCAGCTGATTGATGATACGTACCGTAGCATCTTACGGGCACCTGCTGGGCGCAAGCTCTGGCTGCAGCGGGGTTTGCACCCGGCCACGCGCACTTTCCAAGCCTTACGCATTGCCGTCAACGACGAGCTTGGGCAAGTAGCAGCATTGCTGCCGCAAGCGTTCGAACTCTTGGCCCCTGGCGGCCGGCTCGCCATTGTCTCGTTCCACTCGTTGGAAGACCGCTTAGTAAAGCAGTACTTCCAGCAGCTGGCCAAGCGCTGCTCCTGCCCGCCCGAACAACTGCAGTGTACGTGCGACCGCATCCCGGCGGCTGAACTGCTTACCCGCAAACCCCTCTCACCTTCACCCCAAGAAATTCAACACAACCCCAGAGCGCGCAGCGGTAAACTCCGCGCCCTAAAAAAACTCTAAAAACATATGTCAAAGTTCTCTCAATTCTTCAAACGCTCGGCCGAAAAAACTCAGCATCGACAGCGGGTCGTATCACCGTCAAATTTGCCGGTGGTGCTTGGCGCGCTGATTGTGCTGCTCGGCGCAACCTACCTGGTGCAGGTAAACCGCAGTGCCACCAAGCACTTTACCGTGCGGGCGTTGGTCGAAAAGCATGACGCGCTCATGGATCAGCGGCGGGATTTGGAGTTGCAGCAAGCCGAACTTACCGCACTGACGAACTTGGAAGCCTCGCCCGTGGTCTCGCAATTGGTGGCTAGCACCAATGTGGAGTACCTAACTTCGCCGACCGCCGACGTGGCGCGGCGCTAACCGTAACCTTCTTTTGCCATGGTGCACCGGACGCGACCCCGGCCCACCACTCGCACCCGCGACCGACTCTGGGTAATCCAGGCGGTCGTGGTTGCGTTTGCCAGCGGGTTGGTTATCCGCTTGTTCATCCTGCAAGTGGTGCAGCACAAGGCCTACGCAGCAGTGGCCGAAAATCAGTACAACCTGGCCGCCAAGCTCACCCCGAAGCGGGGTGACATTTTCGTGCGTGACCATGCCAGCACCAGTGTGAAATTCCCGCTGGCCACCAACCGCAACGAGCCGCTGGTGTATGCTGTGCCAAAAGCCATTACCGATGCCACAGGCACGGCCCGCGCGCTGAGCCCGATTCTGGGTTTAACCCCCGAGGAGTTGCTGCCAAAACTCACCAAGGATAAAGATGTGTACGAAGTGCTGAAGCGGCGACTGACGCCTGAGGAGCGGGCCGCGATTGAAGCGCTCAAACTGACGGGCATTCGTTTTGAAGACGAACAGTGGCGCTACTACCCCGAGAGTGCGTTTGCCAGCCACGCCGTGGGTTTTGTGGGCTACAGCGGTGATGAGAAGCGCGGCCTGTACGGCGTGGAAGCTGCGCTCAACGACGCGCTTGCCGGGAAAAAGGGTCAGCTTAACTTAGGTTCGGGCAACCAGGGTAAAGTCTCGGTGGGTGGGAATTTTTTAACCGAAGCCACCAATGGCGCCAGCGTTACGCTCACCCTTGACCACACGGTGCAGTACCAAGCCTGCAGCAAACTCAAAGACGCGGTTGCCAAGCACGGCGCGGATGGTGGCGCGCTGGTCATTATGGAAGTCCAGACCGGAAAACTCTTGGCCGTGTGCGGCCAGCCAGACTTTGACCCCAACACCTACGCCAAAACCGAAAACCCCAGTGCGTTTAACAATCCGGTAGTTTTTGGGGCATACGAACCCGGTTCGATTTTTAAACCTATAACCATGGCCGCCGCCCTGGACCAAGGCAAGGTAACACCGCAGAGCACGTACGTGGACACCGGCGCGGAAAAAATTGGCGCTTTTACTATCCGTAACTCCGACCTAGAAGCCCACGGCCGGCAAACCATGAATGACGTGTTGGAAAAATCCCTCAACACCGGGGCAATGCATGCGGCCCAGCAGGTGGGGTTGGGAACGTTCAGTCGCTACGTGCACAACTTTGGGTTTGGCGAAAAAACGGCCGTAGAGATGTCTGGCGAAGTCGGCGGGAACTTGGCGGCGCTGCAAAAGAGTGGCGATATTTTTCTGGCCACCGCATCGTTCGGGCAGGGGATTACGGCGACGCCCATCCAGCTGGTGGCGGCGTTTGGCGCCATTGCAAACGGCGGCAAGCTGATGCACCCGTACATGGTGGAACGCGTGGACTACCCTGACGGGCGGGAAGAAGTCCACGAGCCGCAAGTGGTGCGGCAAGTGCTGCAGCAAGATACGGCCGCCACGTTGGCTGCCATGCTGGTGAATGTCGTAGAAAAAGGCCATGGCAAGCGCGCCGGCGTAGCGGGCTACTACGTGGCGGGCAAAACCGGAACCGCACAGATACGCGCCACCACCGGCAGCGGGTATGACGCCCACAAAACTATTGGTTCGTTTGCCGGCTTTGCACCGGTCGAACACCCGCGGTTTGTCATGCTGACGCGCATCGACGTGCCTAAAGATGTCCAGTTTGCCGAGAGTTCGGCGGCGCCGCTGTTTGGCGACGTGATGGACTTCCTGTTGAAATACTACGACGTGGCACCGACTCGCAGCTTGAACTAAACCTGACAATCCGCACAATCCCTGCTAGCTTCTGTGTATGAAAACTCTTGCCCTTCGCATCCTCCAGTGGAAACTCACCTTTTTGGCCAAGCGCGTCCTGGCGCGCTACGCGCCGGTCATTGTTGGCGTGGCTGGCTCGGTAGGCAAGACCTCGGCAGTCCAAGCAATCGCCTTAGCTCTGGGTAAGGATTACCGCGTGGGTCAAACCTTGCGGAGCTATAACCAAGAGCTTGGCGTACCGCTCTCTATCCTGCGGGAAGAGACCGGCTATCGATCACTCTGGAAATGGTTCGGCATTTTGCAGCGCGGCTGGCTACTAGCTTTTGGTCGCCGCAACGCTACGTACCCGAACCTGCTCGTGCTGGAGTTGGGCGCAGACAAGGTAGGGGATATTGACCGACTCCTCGCGTGGATCCACCCAACGGTGGGCGTGCTGACGGCCGCCACCGTGGAGCACGTGGAATTTTTTGGGAGCGTGCAAGCCGCGGCCGAGGAAGAGCGAAAGATGGTCACTTTGTTGCCCGCAACGGCAACTGCGGTTATCAACGCGGACGACCCCGAAGTGCTTTCGGCAAAAGCTTCCGCCCCTGGCAAGGTAGTGACCTTTAGCCAGGTACAATCGGCCGACGTGCAACTTACCCACGCGGCAATTCTTGGCTCAACAGCGCAAGATGTGCAGGGCATTACTGCGAAAGTGGAAGTCGCTGGCAGCACCTTACCTATAGTGATACGAGATACGCTCGGCCGCCATTCATTAACTGCCGTTGGTGCAGCCTTTGGTGTGGCACACGCGCTCAAGCTCAACCTAGCGGCAGTGGCTGGCCAGCTGGCAAGTTACCAACCACCAGCCGGGCGCATGCGGATTATCAAAGGCATCAAGCAGACCGTGATTATTGACGACACCTACAACTCCTCACCCGCCGCAGCAGTGGCGGCGCTGGATACACTCCACGAGCTCCACACCGCCGGCCGAAAGTATGCAATCCTCGGCGACATGCGCGAGCTGGGTAGTGTGAGCGATGCTGAGCACCAAAAAATTGGGCGGTATGTTGTGGGCAAAGTTGACATCCTGATAACCGTGGGGGAGCAAGCCAAGCACATAGCTAACACTGCCACAGCCGCGGGTATGAATCAGGATACGGTATTCAGTTTTGACAAACCCGAAGGCGTCGGTAACTTCTTGCAAGACCGACTGCACCCCGGCGACCTGATCCTGGTAAAAGCCTCGCAAGGTACGCGCTGCGAAAAAGTGATAAAAGAAATAATGGCGGAGCCTGAACGGGCGGGGGAGTTGCTGACGCGACAGTACCGGCCCTGGATATAAAAACCTCGGAGGTGTTTAGCCGGTGGTTTTTTCTTTTGTCGTAAAGTGCCGTTCCACCCCTAGAGTGCCAAGCACCAGCAGCACGGCCAAGCTCGCTATCAGGATGCGAGTGCCGCCAGTGGCTGCCAAGAGTCTTTCGCCCACTGCCGTAAGAATGAGCTGGTGCAAAGAGAAGCTTATGGTCATCATAACCATAAAGCGCTTGAAACTCATTCTGGAAAGCCCAACGGCAAAAGTTATGAGGTCAATGGGGTAGACCGGCAGGATGTAGACCAACCAGAGCAAGCGCGGGTTTCGGTGGATAAAGGTATCCAAGCGATCGAGGGTGGCAGGTTTGACGAAGTGGATCACGAGCGGCCGGCCAATGCGGCGCGCCAGCCAAAAAGCAATCACCGCGCCAATGACATTGCCGACCCAGGTATAGAGCACGCCCGGCCAGACGCCGAAGAGCGCGCCGACGGTAATAGGAATAAAACTGCCGGGGATAGGCGCAATAACTACTTCAACCACCACCAGGCCAATAACTGCTAAAGGGCCCGCTGCGCCAAAGCGCTGCACCCACTGCGTTACCGTAGCCTGCGATGGCAGTGTGGGTTCCCACACCACAAACAGGATAGCGGCGGCCAAGGTAAAAATGATGATGCCAATATCCTGTGCCCGGATAGTTTTTGCCATAGGGGCAGTATACACTGCTTGACATTCACCGAGCAGACGTATAGACTCTGGTATTACAAAACATATACACCAAAGCGAAAGGACTTTTTGTGAGTAAAGGTTACTTTGTACCCGCGCGCATGCCTGACTTTGCACCCGAGCGCATGCCTAACTTTCTCGTAGCAGCTGCTGAAGGGCCAGTCGGTGCAGCTATCCCTATGCCGCAGCATGGCCCCTGTGTACACTGCCGGGCAGTTACCGATGAGCTTAAGTACTTTAAATGTATCGAATGTAATGCAACATTTGATACCCGCTGCGGAATACAGGCAGACCAAAAAACCACCTTTACCTGCCCAGGCTGCAAGCATATTATGCTGCGGCCCTAGCCCAGCTGGGAGTAGATTTTCCACAAGGGTCGTACATACAGTACGGCCTTTTTTGTTTTCGCTGTTTGCAAGCTATACTGTTCGCATGCGACGTTGGCTCCTTATTGCTGCGTTTATCCTGTTCCCTTGGCCAGCGCTGGCTCAAGGGAATGGTGGTGAGCATATTACCAACTTCCGGGCAGAGCTTACCGTGCGGCCTGACCGCACCATCCAGGTGGTCGAGCATATTGCGTACGATTTTGCGAACGTGTCCCACCATGGTATCTACCGCGACTTGCCAGTGACGTACAAAAAAAGCGGCCAGCGATTTACTGTCCGTTACGACATACAGAGGGTGACCGATGGTGTGTCAACACCGCAGCCCTATAAACTTCAACACCCGAGCGGCCAGTTACGCATCCGCATTGGCGATCCTGACGTAACTGTAACTGGAGCGCACACGTACATTATTCAGTACACAGTTAAACGTGCGTTGCCCCAGTTTGATGGGCAGGATGAAGTGTACTGGAATGTAACTGGTAATGGGTGGGATGTGCCGATTGCTGTTGCCTCAGCAACCCTCACGCTACACAATGATGCCGAGGCGCTTCAGCCTTCCTGCTACACGGGCGTGCTGAGTTCCACCGCGCAGGATTGTACGGTAAAGGCTGGCGAGCATAGCGTCGTCACATTTTCCGCGGAAGCGCTAGCGACCGGTGAAGGCCTAACCATAGCGGCGCGGCTCCCGGCAGGAACCGTTGCCACGGAAACCACGCAAACCCGCGTTGGCTATTTTGTGCAAGACAACTGGATTGTGCTCTTGCCATTGCTGGCACTCATCATTATGCACTGGCAGTGGCACAAACGCGGGCGGGACCCCAAAGGCCGGGGCACCGTAATTCCGCAGTACGAAAGTCCGCGCGGCATGTTCCCGGCGGTGGTTGGTGCGGTTGCCGACAACCAAGTTGGCGCTAAAGAGTTTGCTGCGACTATCCTGCACCTTGCCATCCGCGGCTACCTAAGCATACAAGACCTGGGCCAAGCCGGCATGCTAGGGAACAAACACAACTATGAATTCACGCGGCGTAAGGCGCCAGACCAGCAGTTGCAGGCATACGAAAAAACTTTACTCGAAGGGCTCTTCAAAGACGGCACCGTAGTAACAACGCAATCGCTAAAATACAAATTTGCCACAACGTATCAAGCCGTCATCGCTGATGCCCGCAACCAATTGGTAACGCAAGGTGTCTACGCACGCGACCCGCGCATGGTGCAAGCGGCCAGCATAGGTCTGGGCTTGCTTGGGGTAGGCACATGCCTGCTCTTTGCCATCCTGCAACAAGGGACGCTGCTTGTCGTGCCATTCTTGGCGGCATTAGGCTCGGCGCTTATTGTCGTCATCTATGGCCTGCTGATGCCAGCGCGTACCAAACTAGGCGCAGAGATATTGGAAGAGGTCCAAGGGTTTACATGGTTTCTCTCCGTGACGGAAGCCGAACGCTTAAAGTTTCACAATGCCCCAGCGCGCAAGCCCGAGCAGTTTATGGAATTTTTGCCCTACGCCGTGGCCCTAGGCGTGGAAAAAGAGTGGGCAGGGCAGTTTGCAGACCTGGCTATTCCGCAACCGGGCTGGTATAGCGACAACCTAGGGACCTTTAACGCGTTACTCTTTGCCAACAGCATTGGCGGTTTTTCTAGCGACGTACACAGTGCACTCGCAACCGCTCCGAGCAGTTCTGGGGCGGGCGGGGGTGGCTTCTCTGGGGGTGGGTTTGGCGGAGGCGGGGGAGGAGGGTGGTAGCAATTGAGAGGTTTTTTATGAAACCAGCGCCGTCGCGACGGCGCGCTTTTGTCGTGGATAAGTGAGCAAAAAACACCAAAAATACCTGGTAGCCTGTAACTAACAACAAACGCTATTCATCTAACCTGGAAAGGAGGTGAGTAGCACAATCCATAATGTTCTTTCAAAGAAAGGAGAATCCCATGAAACGGATTCTCGCAACTGCAGCAGTATTGCTCGTCATGGGGTTGGTGGGGTGTAATACCTCACCGGTACAGCCCACTTCAGCTGGGACCACAAACCAGTCTGATTCACTGGCAGGTATGGTTACCGAGCCTATCGTCCTTGGCGTGGTTGATACCGTCGGTCATCAGGAACGCCCTCGACCCGAAGCCACAGTCTTGGGTGCGACGCACGCATATGGGGTTATCCCGTGGCATGACAACATCGAAGGGGATGACGACTGGATGGCCGTATTCTACCTTCCGTACAATCCTGGGACCGTGTATTTCTATGGTCGATTACGTACCGGGCAGTGGCAGCCATTTGGTTACCCTTTAGTTAAGTTGCATGATGCCCGCTGGACCTCATCAGGTTTTCGCATCATGATATTTATGGGTACCAAAATACCCGCCGCCTGTACAAGTAGTCCGAGCAGCTACCGTTTGCAGTACTAGTTCTTCGGGTCGTCCATACTTTTGGACGACCTTCTATGCCAGTCAACTCCCTAAAGGACGCGGCGGCATCTCAATTTATCCCTCGAGTATGAAAAAATATTTCCCCATCGTCATAGGCGTGTTCGGTGCAATACTGTCTGCAGCGCTCATCTATTTCCGTAAGGACATTGGCGATACCGGAACAGTAAAAACATTCGCCCAGGTCATCCTGCCAGTTCTCCTTGCCGTGGTCTTTGCGTTCATATCTGGCACGATGAAGCAAAAATTCTTTCGGCTCGGAATAATGCTGGGAAGTTTTTTCGTCATCTTGAGTGCTCTTTCCCCATTCGCTTTCAAGTATTGGGTGACACAAACGACACCCGCCGGATCAGCCTATAGCCGCTATGACATGGATGCTCTTTACCCTTGGTTTGGACTCATAATCGTAATCGCCGCATGGCTAACCGGTTTTATCCTCGTCCTAGTACAAGATATTTTTCGTCGAACGATGCATTTGCGTACTAAGTAGTATGCGTAAGCTATTTGGATGTAACTTACCCTTCCCCTCCTTGCATAAGGAGGGGTGGATCCCGCCACAGCGGGAGCCGGGGTGGTAATTATTATGACCCAAGCTATACATAATCATACCCGGTTAGCAATGTACCGCAGGCAACTGCGCAAAAATATGACGCCGCCAGAAGTTGTACTTTGGGCGCATCTCAAAGGCAAAGGACTCGGTGCAAAATTTAGACGTCAACATAGTATTGGCAGGTATATTGTTGACTTCTATTGTCCAGCAAAACGCCTCGTCATTGAAGTTGATGGTGACCAGCACGGAGAGCCAGGCAAAATACAAAAAGACAGATTGCGCGACCGATATTTGGAGCAACTCGGGCTTCGTGTAATACGCCTCTCTGCCCGATCGATTAGCGTTAACCAGTACGGCGCTTTAGACTACATACGTTGTGCGTTGCAACACCCTTGTCCGTAGTTACCACCCCAGGAGCTTGACGGTGAGCAGAGTAGTCGCAGAAAAAGTCTTACGCATTAAGTAATGGTAATTTTTTGCCCCTCCTTAGATAAGGAGGGGAGGGAACCAGTAAATCGTAGGGGATACCCGAGGTATACATTTTATTGACCAACAGCTAGCCGTCGCAGTACCCTAATACCAATGGCAAAGATCGTAGCCCGGAAAAAAGTCGCAATTCTGTTATTCGGCAGCTCAATCCTGCCTGACCTTGGCATACGTACAAAAAACCCAAAACGACAAGTGTTAGACACCTGGGCAAAAAGACATGCGGAGTTGCAGGTGCTAGCCAATGTCGATGTACAATTCGTGCCAACCGAAGGGCCGGTAACGTCGGCGGAAAACTGGGTACGCCTGGGAAGCGTGTTGCGCAGTGGCTTGCGTCGGTATGATGGTTTTGTCGTCATCCATGACCTGGAAACCATGGCCTACACCGGCAGCATGCTGGCCATGATGTTCCGCGGGTTGGGCAAACCGGTAGTACTCACAGCCTCTGGGGCAAATCTCGTTTCGAAAGTGGCCGTAAAGCTGGATTCATTTTTAGACCAATTTGGCCAGCTCGGCTATAAAGTCCATTTACTCAACGCCATCCAAACCGCCACGCTCGATGTTTCGGGCGTGCTTATTATGTTTGGTAATCGTTTGCTCAAGGCGGTACGGGCTGTGCGCTCGGACGATGTGTCGACGAACTTCTTTGACGCGCTTGGCGATGAGTACGTTGGCTCGCTCACCTTAGGGGTTCGTTTACTGCCAACTGCGCCAAAACGCAATTCCACGTTACCCGCCATTAAAGTCGCCGCTGATGACCGCGTGCAGCTTATCGACCTGCAACCCGGTGTAGATTTGCATACCTTTGAGCGTATGGATTTGCAGCGCGCGCACGGCTTTGTGGTGCGGTATGCCGACCTCGGCACACTCCTGCGGTTTCTCAGTATGCTCGATAGTCGCATAGATGGGTCTGTGCCAGTTGTCATTTACAGCCGGGGTGTGTCGTCGCCACCTGTCTCTGGCCCAAATCGGGTTTTTATCAACCGCATGAGCATGGAAGTGACGCTGGTCAAACTCATGTGGGGGTTAGGCGCAAAACTACCCCTGGCTAAGCTGAGGACCTTCATGCTGGCCGACCAGGCCGGGGAAGTAGTTAGCCCCACCTAGGTATGCGCGTGTACTACTTCCAAGCTCCGAGCAGCAAAGAGCGACTGGCCAATGTGCGCCAGGATTTGCTTGGTGTGCTGAAAGACCGACACACCTTTTTTATTACGAACGACGGGCAGAATAGTTTGGACATGCCCAAAGCCGAGATGGATGAAATTGCGGAAAAGGGCGGCAGCTTGCTGGACAAGATGGACGCGTTCATTATTGAAGGCTCCACGCCAGATGCCGACCTGGGCTACTTGCTGGCCTACGCCATAAGCCAGCGCCGTCCGACGTTGTACTTGTATGATAAAGACATTTCGAACCGCGGAGTCCTAAAATTTTTGGAAGGGAAAAACATCTCCAGCACAATTAAAGTACACAGCTACGGCGGCAATCAAGCACAAAAAATGGTGACGGATTTTGTAAACGCACTCGAGGCAGAGCAGACGCAGGAATTGCCGACCATTAAATTTACCTTCCGCTTAACCAAAGAGCTCAATGACTACCTGGATTGGCGGGCGAAGAAAGCGAAACTGAAGAAGGCGGACTACCTGCGCAAGGTCATTAAAGACCGCTTGGTAGACCAGGATGAGGGCTGGAAAAAGCGATAATATTGGGCTTTAGGCATTTTACTGACGAGGGATAGTCGCCGTCGCGACGGCGCTGTTCTGTCGTGGATAACTCAGGAAAAAACACTAAATATTCGTGTTAGCCTACATTTGTAAACAAACACCCGAGGGAATAGTCCCTCATAAACCCACAACGTACATTCCCAAGAAAGTGAGGTGCATTCTGCTAGAACTGGAAAGGCTGGCAGACCTACCACCGGTGCCCGTGTACCGCGAACACGAGGAAAAACAACTGTCTGAGTACAAACACAACACCCGCAAGCCTCGAGGGCTTGCAGAATGGACTACATCATGAAATCGAGGAACACCCTCGTGCTCACGCTGGCCCTCGTGGCTGGCATCTACGCAACTAACCTGCTGGTTGGCTGCTCGGAAGAGAAATCTTCCAACCCGATCGAGTCTGTTGCTGCGGCAATGGACAATACCCAGACCTCAACCGATTCCATCACTGGCACGCGCGACCAGCGGCAGGGGATGGCGACGGCGAGTTACAATGCGTATCCTGGTGGTTGGAAGTTTCCCTTCTGTGGAAGTTACTACATTTCTGCAGGGTATGGGCCTAATGGTGGGTCATCCTATCATACGGGGTCTGACTATAACGCTGTTGATTGGAGCTTGCCTGGTTGGCAAGATTATGGTCACGCTATTCCTGCTCCGGCGAATGGCACTGTTATCCAAGTTGTTCGCGGTTGGACAGGTTATGGCCATTTCATCCTTGTAGATGCGGGCAATGGATATAGATACCGCATTGCCCATATGCTCAGTATTGCTGTAAGCGTTGGGCAATGGGTTTCTCAAGGGCAATATTTGGGTCAAGTCGGAAATACTGGAACCACTACACCGCATATCCATTTTGTGGTGTATAGGAAAGGGTCTTCCGTGATACAGAATGGTATTTCTGGAAAGGACCCCCTGTTAATTAATAGTTACTACTCATCCAACCAATTATGTATGAGTACGCAGTAGGTCACTTCACTTGCTATACTAGGGGAGGTAAGACATTATTGCCTCCCCCTTATTAAAAATATTACTATACTCAACTCCTATCATATGCAAAATACATTTCACCTTTCATTCTCATACCGCAGCGTGCACTATGTTCTTATCACAGCCTTCTTTGCAATAGGTGCTATTGGGACGGCTTTTTGGTTGACGAAGAAAGATAAACAGGGAACTCAAGTTGAGAGCCAGGTATCATCGGTAGTGTACTCTATAGGCAAAGAGAAAAATGTTTTAACAAATACCAACTATAGGTATAGTATTTCCATTCCCGCCTCATGGACGCTTGAACCATTCGCAAACAGCGAAGTGATTTCCTTTCTTGACCCGATCGCGGCAGTACAAAATGTTGATACTGAATTGCTGGCTGGACTAAAGTTCACGATAGCCGCCAAACACATTGATCCCAGCGTAAGTCTTCAAACTCTTGCAGCGGAGGGGGTGCAGGACAATACAATTCGATCTCAAAAAGCGGTCGTAGTTGATGGTCAAGAGGCGATACGCACAGTATCGGAGTTTTTTACATTTCCTTTTGTTGTTGCAAGTGTTAAGAAGGGAAATGTTGCAATTCAAATAACAGGTAGTGTTGGCGCAAAGAGCGCCTTTGAAACATTTGAAGAGGAGTACAATAAAACTCTCAGTTCTTTCAATTTTTACTAGTGAACTCTGGAATGGGAGGAATATTCAGTATCCCCAAAGTCAAATTTCGTAGTATGAATATTATTTATGTACTTAAGTAAGAAATTTTTTCTATTAGCTGTCGTACTGCTCATCTTAGTAAGCGGCGGCTCTATATTGAGTTCCTATTTAAAGCACGAGGATGCCCGCGAGGGCTCTTCGGTAACAGCGGAGGCTACAGATGAGAACATAACCAAGCCGGCCCCCCTTTCTATTCCAAAAGCACAGGCATCAAATTTCGCTACCTACAAGCCAACATCGACTAACGTAAAACCGCTTGTAAAAGAATATAAAGTCGAGAAAGACTTAACAAATGTTACTAATAGAACACAATTTGAGCTTTCTGATGCCCAGAAGGCTTTGGTTGAAAAGAATGACTTTGTAATCGCAGAGGGTTTTGGGCAAGATGAATTTTATCCAATCTATGAAAGAAATCGTTATGGGTATGCCCCCAGTTTTGTCACGACAGATTCGGTGCTCCATACGTACCACGTTTTCTACGACTACCTTCTAAAGAGAGTTGAAGAAGATCATCTACATTCGGCGCTAAAAGAACTTACCGCGAACCTTCTTTCCACCTCCGACAAATATGCAACACAACTTAAAGGCACTGGGTGGGAAAATGCGGCCACCCGTAATGCTGGTTTCTTTGGAGTAGCCGCCCGCCTGCTCGATTCAAATGCTGCGCTGCCTTCAACTGCGCCTACATCCGCCATTATTGCGGACCTTGAGAGTATATCAGCGCATGAGAGAGCAGATGGGTATTCAGCAGTCATGCAGCTTGGCAATCAGAATTCGACGATGGAGGATTTTACGCAATACGTTCCCCGAGGTCACTATGATAAAACGGATCTGCTCAAAACTTACTTTAAAACGATGATGTGGTACGGTCGGTTGACCTTTCTTGTAAAAAATCCGGAAGAAGTTCGTTCGGCCGTCCTTATAACTCTAGCAATGCAAGATGAAAAGAATGCAAAACTCTGGAACACAATTTATGAACCGACGAAATTTTTTGTTGGCGAGAGCGACGACATCACATATATTGATTTTTTTAACCTAATAAACAAACACTACAAATCTTTTGATATTTTGAAGGTAGCCGGAAATGATGCGGTATTTTCAGCGTTCGTTAGCGACGCTAAAAAACTAGCACCGCCCCAGATTAACTCCATTCCGATCTTAGCTCCTTCTGTAGATCCGAATAGTAATCGGGAAGAAAGTATTAAAGGTTTTCGCTTCATGGGCCAGCGGTTTACTTTGGATGCCTCCATTTTTCAACGTCTTATCTGTCGTGAGGTCGGCACAAAAAGTGGGTCCATGAAGTGCGGGGGTAATGTGCCAGAATCACGCATGCTGCCCAAAGCCTTGGACATCCCCGCAGCTATGGGTTCAGACGCCGCACTAGAATTGCTGACGAACATGGGTGAGACGGAGTACAAATTGTACCCAGAGCAGATACAAGTTATGCGAGACTACACCAGCAAAATTAGAGTTGAGCATTGGACGCAGAATTTGTACTGGAGTTGGCTGTATGCGCTTCAGCCCCTTACGCTGGAGCGTGATTACGGCTACCCAAGCTTCATGCGATCCACTGCGTGGCAATGGAAGAATCTGAATACTTACTTAAGTAGTTGGACAGAGCTAAAGCATGATACGGTTTTATACGCAAAGCAGGCGTACTCTGAGCTAGGTGGCGGCCCACCGGATGAACTCGATGATCGCGGTTACGTGGAACCCGAGCCCGAAGTTTTTGCGCGACTTGCTTCACTGGCGCTTTTCACAAAGGAGGGGCTGCAAATCCGAGGCTTAATAAGCTCTGCCTTTGCGGAAAATCTAACTCGATTAGAAACGCTCAGCCGTCGTCTTAAGAGTATTGCGGAAAAGGAGCTTAATGGCGCTCAAATATCTAAGGAGGATTATGAGTTTATCCGTACGTTCGGTGGATCTCTGGAGCACTTTTGGCTTGAAGCAAACCGCGAGGAGATGAAAAAGGCTGGAATTGATCAAATAAACTACTTGGATCAAAATCCCGCGGCACTCGTTTCTGATGTAGCAACGGACCCGAATGGCACAGTATTACAAGAGGCAACTGGCGACATCCTATCAATCTATGTCGTCGTCCCGGTAGAAGGCAAGCTTCGGCTTGCAAAGGGTGGAGTGTACTCGCACTATGAGTTCATTCATCCGGCCAAAGATCGGCTCACCGATACGACTTGGCGAGAAATTCTTAATAAGCGCTATGAAAATCAATCTAGCGTTCCCGCAGTTGATAAGTGGTTGCAGAGTATTTCTGCACAGTAGCTGATGCCGTGCGAAAAATGGCCTTTACTAGTTGTAAGTGCTGTTGTTCTGTTGATGATTCGCTTTCTATCAAGCACCCAGCCCAAAGAGACCGCTTGGCAATGGAACAACACTCAACAAAAATTCCATGAGGTACGACCCGGGAATCGAACGGCTGCACCTAGTAAGACGCAAGCTGACCTGAATGGGAATGGCAAAGAAGAAACGTATACATTGCGTAATGGTTTACTTACCGTTGGTGAGTCTGGCATTCAAAAATGGTCTTCACCAAAGGATTGGCAAGTAACTGCAATGGCTTTTGGCAATGTTATGGGTTTGGGCCAGCAACTTGTTATGGTTATATGGAAGCCAGGTGACTATGGCGCGTCGCGGCCATTTTGGGTGAAAGAGGAAGAGAACGATATCTCCGTTAAGAATCACCTGTTTGTTTACAACGTAACTGAAACTGGTCTTTTTCCGGCTTGGCAATCTTCAAATTTGGACACCCCTAATTGTTCGCTGGCTATTACCGATGCAGATGCAGATGGTCAAGATGATTTGATTGTACTTGAAGGTTCATATCAGGATAATGGTGCCTGTAAGGGCCATGCAGTGGCGGTTTGGACCTGGAGTAAGTTTAATTTTTTTAATGTTTGGAGGAGTGAAAAAGGGAGCTACCACAACCTTCATGTCGTTTTTTCTGGATCGATTCCAAGAATTCAGGTTAGTAGGGGTACAGGCTCACAATAGCCGTTTTACAATTTGCCCTTTCCCCCAAAATCTTGCATAATGTAGGCGGCAAACGTCAACCATTCCCCAGTTAGGGGACTGCCCAAAATCTGGGCACTTCTGATGAACTGCTGCCTATGAACTCAATCCGCCTGGCAATTTACCTGCTGTCCGCCGTTAACGTCGGACTTTTTGTGTTTGTTGGATATTTAGCCATAAAAGGTTGGAGGAAAAATATTGGAGGCAGGTATTATTTTTTTGTAATATTATTTTCGTTCCTTTGGCTTTTGTCCGTGAATGTCGACGCACTAGTTGTCTCCGGTGGAAGGGTGAATTCAATTTTATCTGCCATCGATCTTATCGCAGCTGTACTCGTCGCCTTTTCATTCACACAATTTAGCTGGCGTTTTCCTGTTAAAATCATAAAATCAAATTTTTTTTCGTTCCTACAGTTTTTTGTTACGGGCGTTGTAATAGTACTACCATTTGTTACCGATTTTTTTCCAAATAAAGATGAGTTTTTGAGCTTTACTCCAAGTTACTACGCGATTTACATTTCTGGAATAAGCATCATAGTAGTATTGGGTTGTATGGGAATTTTTAAAAATTACAAAGCTTCGACAGGTATTAAAAAAAAGCAACTAGAGTATGTTGCACTTGGTTTTTTGTTACCAATGGTTTTTTTGGTAATTCTTAGCGCATACGTATCAATAGTGAGTCCTATTAGCCCAGATGCGTATATATTTTTTTCAAACACAGGCTTGTTGTTTAGCTTACTTAGTATACGGGCAATTTTCCGCTATAGATTATTGAACCTTCGACAAGCAGTGGGTCGAGCATTTGTATACACAATTTTTTACGGTGGGGCAGGTGGAATATTGCTTATATCTTTACTTCAAACATTTAGGTACCTTGTTGAAACTGTAAGTTTGAATAGTGAGGCTGCATTTAGCATTCTTTTTATATTTGGGATTGGTTTGGCGTTTCTTCTGCGCCAAGGTATTCAGTATTTGTTTACAACTGTTATTTTTCCGCCCCTGTATAAAGCACCTAAAGTTGATGCACCGATCCTTAAAGGGAAGCCCGAGCTACCCTTACAAAAGCTTATGGCCGAAGCATTGCCACAAATACAAAAGCAGTTCCAAGTTAAAGAGATGGGTTTTATTTGGTATAACCGCAAGACTGGTTTTTTAGAGCCTTTTGCGGGTCATGCGTATAAATCTGTGTTTTCGTATCAGGACCCTTTTTTCCAGTGCCTAAGACAATTTGAGGATGTACGTATTGCAGAAGAAATAATTCTGGAAGCGGAAGGGTTAAATGATGAAGAAGCAATTCTTTTGCAAAAGATTTATGGAATTTTAGAGAAAAATAACATAAGCATGCTTATTCCATTTGGAGTGGGCGATCAGTTTTTTGGGGCAATTGTATTAGGCAAAAGAAAGGGTGGTAATATTTATAGCGAAGAAGATGTTGCCTTTGCGCGCAAAATCCGTAAAGATTTGTTTCCGCATATTCAAACCTCGGTTATGTATTACAACGCGATTGTAGCAGCACAGAAGCAGGTATCAACTTAGTATGAACATCATCCAATTTTTTGCCCTTCTTTCCAGTGTAGCCAATCTTAGTCTAGGTATTTTTGTAGCAACACGCGCAAAGGGCGTGGCCTATAGGAGGTGGTTTGCACTGGTAGCGTTTACCATAAGCACCTGGGCTTTTGCGAGTTTTTTAAGTTTATACCAAGTAAATTCATTTACCTTTCTCGCGTTGACATTTGCGTTAGGTTCTTTAGTAGCCGGATTCAATTATATTTGGATAAGATCGTTGATTCAACGGCCGCTAAGCAAATTTTTAATTTTTTGCGTACTCGTTGTAACCTTTTTGATTGCGCTGTTTACATTTGTACCAGGTTTAATGGTGCAGTCTTTCTTACAGACAGCGCAAGAAAGTGCCTCGTATGGTGAATTAGGGCCGCTATTTTCTATCTACGCTTTCTGGGTGGCCGGTCTGCTTCTTCTGGCAATTTATCATATTGCAAAAGCATGGCATCGAGAAAATGGATTGAGAAGAAAACAATTCGGATTAGTTACCCTTGCATTACTGTTGCCGGTAGCCCCTGTAATTTTTGTTGACTTTGTTCTTCCCATGCTCGCAAACAGTGTGCAGGTGAATGTTCTAGACTCAACATTTTCTTGTATTTTTGTAGGACTTGCTGCCTATGCAATTACGCGGTATCGCTTTTTGGGCATACGTCTAATTTTTCGCACATCAGTTGCTACGCTGGCGCTGTATATTTTGGTTGGCATTGC
This sequence comes from Patescibacteria group bacterium, assembly GCA_038063455.1. GTDB lineage: Bacteria > Patescibacteriota > Patescibacteriia > PEXW01 > PEXW01 > CAIPSZ01. Next base: position 43,356 of record JBBTVB010000006.1, on the reverse strand, counting down.
ATACGCTATCCTCTTTATGGTTTTGCATGCTGTTGTTGCAACAAAAGATGCATTTATAAGAGTCTTGATGCCATCTGCGCTCTCGGCAATTTTTGCATTACTTACCATACCTACAGTTATTTCCAAGGCACAGAACTTTTTACGAACACACGAGGAGAGGCGGATTGAATCCATGTTAGTATTGCCTAAGATAGTACAAAAAACTTCAGTAAAAGAATTTATCATGGGCCTAGAGAAAATCTTTAGAGAAGAGTATCATTTTAGTAGTTCTGTCGTATATTTTGTCGATAAGACAAACTTAAACTTTACAGCTTTCTCATCTACTGAGAAGATTAATAATAGCCAGGTATTCATTAAGATTTTAAAACGGACAGGGCAAATATTGGTAACCGAAGAATTAGCCCTGCGTAGCGAGGAGGGGCTATCTAACGAGCGTAAAGAGTGTGCTGTTGCCTACAAGTACCTTAAGGCAAAAAAGATTGATATTGTTACCCCATTTGGGAAAGGCGAGGATATTTTGGGTTTCGCGCTGTTAAGCGGTAATAAAGTTAGGTTAGACAGCGATTTGTTTCTATCTTTACGTGAGGCGCAGGTGAAAATTATTCCCGTTCTACTAGGGGTGATTTTGTCAGAAAATATGCTGAAACTAAGAAATAATGCTGATGAGCAATTAGCAATATAATAAAAGTATAGAAAACAATGATAATTTTCCCCTGGGTAAAAAAAATTCGAAGAGAAATTGAATTCTGGTGGTTTTATAAAAGTTTTTATCAAAAATTTACATTCTATACCACCAAAAACCCTGATGAGTTAGATGAACTTCATCGCCTTAGATATCAAGTTTATATTGAGGAGTATAAGTATATTGACAAAAATCTTTCAGAAAATGGTCGTGAAAAAGATAATTGGGATTCTTTTTCGGTACATTTTGTGATTCGAGATTTAAAGAAGGAAATTGCTGCGACTGTAAGACTTATACTTGATTCACCCAATGGGTTTCCGATCGAAAAACATTTCAATATTGACATTAACGTTAACAATTATCAAAGGAATGAGTCAGCTGAAATTTCAAGGCTTATCGTAGCTAAAGAATTTAGACGCCATCATCTAATGTTGGTTTTAATAAAGGGGATTTTTTTGTACGTAAAGAAGCACAATATTAAAAATATATTTTCTGTGATGGATGAGCGATTACTTCCAGTAGTCCTAAAAATAGGTATACCATTTAAAAAAATTGGGCAACCTAGTCTGTATCAAGGGCTTACCTTTCCATGTATATTGAGTGTCAAGGATTTCGAAGTAAGTTTGCAAAGGAACAATCCTCGACTATTTATGTATTTACAAGACGCGACAATTAAATTTGATGAGCAAAAGAAGGGGTATTCAATTTCATGATACGATACATAGTAAAAATTTCAGGGACGTTAGTTGCAATAATTGGCTCTGTACTGTTGGTAATCTTTGGTGAGGGTCTTCTGATATCTTCAATTGTACTCATTGGAAGTATCTACACCTTTTGTATTTTTTCAATAGTTTTTATTCTTCTTTCTTTTTTCATATTGTACCTTTACCAAAATAAAATAATTTCAGGAAATAAGATCGTAGTACTCACTCAGGGTTGGATAAAACGGAAAGAAGAAGAGTTATTAAGAAAACGTGAAAGTTTCGTAAAATATGGGAAGGTCATTTCGACCCTAATTTTAGCTGTTACAATTGGTCCGCTTCCAACAACGGTTTATATATCTTTGGTAGATTTTCCACCCAAAGAAAGAATTATTTTAGTTCTTACTAACAATGTGTTATTCTTTCTTGTATGGATTATGATTTATTCTGGCGGTTTGAAAGTTATACTTACACTATTTAATTAGAAATATATGAATTACGAAGAAATGTTTGACCGCAATATTGGAATTTTTTCTGAAACTGAACAACAAACTTTACGTAAAAAGGCGGTCGCTGTATTAGGTTGTGGTGGTATGGGTAGCATCTCTTCTCAGATACTCGCACGGTCTGGTATCGAGTCTTTAATTATTGCTGATTTTGATAAATATAACGATGTCAACATCAATAACCAGTTTTGTGCATTTAAAAGTACAATAGGAAGAAATAAAGCAGAAGTTGTCGGAGAGACTTTGAATGATATTAATCCTGCCGCGAGTATTAAGGTTTACTCGGAAGGTCTTACAGAAAAGAATGTATCTGAAATAGTTGCAAAGGCCGACATTATTTACGATTGTATTGATTATAACGAATTGTATTACTCATACATTCTTACTAGTGAAGCGCGTAAACAGAACAAATTTGTACTCGCTCCACAAGCGATTGGCTATGGCGCATCCGTATTAATATTTGATCCCAGGGGTCTTTCATTTAATGAGTTCCTTGGCTTAAAAGATGGTATGAACAGAGAAGAAGTAAATGCAGTAAATGTTCCAGCAGAAAAATATGCACCTATCAGAACTAGTTACATTCAACAAGAAACCATAGAGAAGGTGGTCATGAAAAAAATTGCGATTCCAAATATTGCACTCGCGCAGACCCTAGCTTCGAGCATCATGATTGCGGAATCATTTTTCATCTTATTAGGTAAACGGAAGTCATCTGTGATTCCAGAAGTAATTGCGATAGACTTATTTGAAAAAAAATATATAGCTTAAGATGCTTGATTTGTTTGTTTTAATTCTTTCAGCTGGTTTGAATTTTCTTGTTGGTCTTTTGGTTTTTTTGAGAAACAAAAAAAGTATAGCTAACCGCGTTTTATTTGGTTTTGTTGTCTCTGTTGTTCTTTGGACGGTAAGCAATTACATTGTCGACCAAACGCGCACAAATGTAAATGCATTATTGTGGACAAAGCTCACATTTGTATGGTCATTTTTCATTCCCACATTTTTATTGCTATTTACTGCAACATTCCCAATTCAAAGAAGAATTCGAAAGTTTACATTTTTTTTAATATTTATTCCCGCAGTACTACTTCTGTTATTGACGATTAATAATCAGATTATATCAGGTGTTGGCGATATCAATATTCACCCAATCGCACCAATATTTAGCCAGGGTTATTACATTTTTGTAGCGTACTTTATTTTTTATATTCTTATTTCCATCTTTTTGCTGGCTTCAAGTTTTAGAAAAACTAGTGGTCTTCAGAGGATACAAATAAAGTATCTCTTCTTTGGCACTGTATTATCTATTATTTTTGGTATAATAACAAATCTACTTCTTCCTTTACTTGGTTATTCTGATTTGAGCAATCTTGGGAGTTATTCCACATTATTTTTTGTTGGCTTTACGGCCTATGCGATAACAAAACATAGGTTCATGGAAATACGATTAATCGTATTGCGTACAATCACATATTCTTTAGTGGTTCTAATTGTTTCCGCGCTGATTGTTGGAAGTTCATTTGTAATTCCTCAATTAGTCCAAGAAAAAGTGTATCAGTATATTTCTATATTACTTATTAGTATACTTGTTGTTCTCATTTTAGATCCCTTAAAAAGAAGCTTTGCAAAAATATCAGATAAAATATTTTTCAAAGCCACCATAGACTACGACAAAGCCCTCCAGCAGCTAAGTGAAATAATCAACAAAGAAATCGATTTGAAGAAGCTCCTTGCCGAAGTGAGTGCTCGGCTTGATAGTGATCTTAAAATCCAGTCCGCGCGCATACTCTTGCCTGATGAAGGTGGCACTATATTTGTTCAAGAAAAGCCTGACAGTGTTAAAGAAACCGTCCTTGACCATACAAGTTCACTGGTGCGCTACCTGAGCCGGGAAAAACGTATTGTGGTTCTGGAAGCGCTTGAGCGACGTATAGAAGATACTACCAATGCAAACGATAGGTCAGAGCTCGAACGTTCAAAAGCTGAGCTCGATACATTGAATGCCGCAGTCTTGTCGCCGGTTATCACCGAAGGTCGCATCGCTGCAATCCTGCTGCTGGGCGGCAAACTCTCTGGCGACCCCTACAGCAACGACGACCTGAATTTGCTCCAGCTTCTGGGCCCGCAGCTTGCCAGCGCATTAGAAAAGGCGCGACTGTACGAAGAGATTCGACTCTTCAACGTTAAACTGCAAAAAGAGGTGGAGATTGCTACGGAGCGTGCCCGGCAGAAGAATGTCCAGCTGGAAGACCGCAATCGCTTCCTGGCTGCTGTCCAAAAGGTGACGAACCTGATTACCCAAACCCTGGAGTTCAAGCGGGTGACGCAGTCTATTGTGGACGCCATTGCTACGGAGCTTGGTTTTATTGGCGGCGTCCTTCTATTCCTGGGTGAATCCAGGCACAAGGTTTTCCCCGAAGCGATTACGAACAGCCCCATTACCAGTAAGGTGCTCAAGTTGCTGCCCAAGCCCGTGAACGAGTATTGGGGTGACTACACCACCGACCGCACGCTCAATATCGAAGCAATGAAGAGCAACCAAGTGCGTATTAGTACGCGCTTAGCAGACTTTATTAGTCCGCCCGTGCCAGCTCTGGTGTGCGGCGCGGTGCAGAAGCTAGCCGGGATTAAAACTATTGTCTCCGTGCCTATTTTCACGGAGAACGAAGTGGTGGGCTGCATCGACTTCATGATTGCTAAAGAGCCCAGCCAGATAACCAAAACCGAATATGACATGATGCAGGCCATGGCCAACCAGACAGCCGTGGTCTACCGCAACATCGAGCTGGTGCGTCGGCTGGAAGGGAGCAACCGTGAATTGGGCGAAGCCAACGAGCACCTTAAAGAGCTGGACCAAGCGAAGAGCGAATTCGTTTCGATTGCCAGCCACCAGCTGCGCACGCCGATGACCGGTATCATGGGTTACCTGTCTATGATTGTCGGCGGCGACTTTGGCAAAGTCGATAAAGAGCTAGCTGGTATTTTGCAGAAGTTGCTCGATGAAAGCCAGCGCATGATCCAGCTGATTAATGTCTTCCTTGACGTAACCAAGATTGAGAGCGGCAAGCTGGTGCTCGATAAACTCCCGCTCCACGTGGAAGACATTGCGGACAAGGTGGTGAGCGTGCTGCAAAAATCTGCCACCAACAAAAAACTCAAGCTTAGTTACGCACGGCCGAAAGCGCCGTTGCCCGTGCTGCTGATCGACCAAAAAATTACCGACGTGCTGCAGAACCTAGTCGACAATGCGATTAAGTACACCGAGCAGGGGAGTATAACCATAACCAGCGACGTGGAAGCTGACCAGGTGCACGTGCGTGTCAAAGACACGGGCCGGGGGCTGGACCCGAAAGAGGCGAAGAACCTGTTTAACAAGTTCGTGCGCGGGTACGGCATTGCGCAGGTGAACCCTGATGGGTCGGGCCTCGGGCTCTACATTGCCCGCCGGATTATTGAAGTGCATGGCGGGAAGATTTGGGTGGAGAGCGACGGGGTGGGCAAGGGGAGTACCTTCCAATTCACGCTGCCGATTAAACCCGTCGATGCGAAGTTTGAACCCGTGGGGGCAGCGCGGGTAACCAGCCCCAAGCCGGTGGTGGGGTAACCTATACTATGGAAAAACATTTTGCTGCTAGTGGGGTCATCCTCAATGCAGACCATTCCAAAGTACTACTCCTGCATCATAAGAAGCTAGCCAAGTGGCTTTTTCCGGGTGGGCACGTTGAGCCGAATGAATCGCCAGACGAAACGGTAGTACGTGAGATACAAGAGGAGGTTGGGTTAATGGTTACTTTGCTACAGCCAGACCCACTTACCCTTCCCGAAGAGCGACAACTACCTATACCGTACTGTATTTTGGAAGAAGACATTCCTGCCCATAAGGACACGCCCCAACATAAACATGTGGACTTTATTTTTCTTACGAAAACGGACACCGAAAAAATTCCCGAGACTGCCGAAAAACATGATGCTGGTTGGTACACTAAAGCAGAGGTACAAACCCTAGATACATTCCCAAGTATTAAGCAGATTTGCTCGCAGGTAATGCGGGATTGATAGGTAAGAAGGTGATAATGAGGATAAGAAAAAAGCGTCAGTGCTTGACCGACGCTTTTTGTATGCCCCTCGATTTTATCCAGGGAGTTTTTGGAGATCAATGGCAAGGATCACTTTACCATCTTTATCATTGTACCTAGCCACCGTTTGGTAGCCTAACTTTTGGTACCAGTGATAGGTTACGGTTGGCGGCTGGGTTTTAGTTCTTACCACCCCAATGTGCAGGCCCTGCTTGAGGAAGTCATTTTTTCTTAAGTTAAAGAGCATGCTTCCTAGCCCGTGGCCGCGATATTTTTGTTCTACACCGATTTCGTCCTGGTATGCTACTTGGGTAATATTCCCATACGTATGTTGAATGGGTGTAGCACAGGCAATGCCAAGTTTCTCTTCCAAAGCTATGAGGGCTATAGGATAGCCCCAACAAAACCCAACAATTTTCTCCCTGTGGCAGGCGAGCCAGCAGGATGCGCCGGGAAGCGTAAGCTCTTTGCAGATGTCCTGCTCTACCACATCACTCGGCCAGAAGTCGGTGAGAGCCGAGCCGCACTTTGGGCACCGCATGCACTGAATTTCAGTTTCTTGCTCGCGTCCCCATTTGCGGTTGCACGTAGTGCAGCGTTTCCACTCAAACCAGGGTGAGGCGCTGAAGACATTCTGGTAGCACAGAATAAGCTTTTGCATCAGTGCTGTGTCACGTGTTGGCCTGAAGCTATCGTAGGATATGGTATCCATGCATTTCTCCTTTCGTTGTTCATGAACATTGTGTATCTAAAATCCCCTCGCTTGAGAGGGGAGTAGGCTGCAAAAATTTCAGCTCACGCCTCTTTCAAACGGGAATGATGAAGGCGGTCGGTATGATGCTGGCGTGCGAGCATAAGGCGATAGCCACCCTGGCTACCCTTCAGCCACCGCTGCACGCGGGCTACTGTGGTAGAGCTTAAGCCGGTACGCCGCACAATCGTTGTGTATGGCGCGCCCTGTCGCAAGAGTTGCGCTGCTTCCCAGCGCCGGCTAAACTCCAAGATTTCTTCTTCCGTCAGCAGATCGCGAAAGAAGCGCTTGGCTTCGCTGGGTGAGCGAAGGTGCAGGATAGCCTGGAACAGGGCCTTCGATTGTTTGGTATACCACGTAGGCATAAATATAGTACTTTACTTGACTAAAGTATACTATGTACGTATCCTTGTCAAATCCTCATTTTATTCATTCTATGCAGCCTTTGCCTCTCGGCGTAACACGTGTTGATGGTAAGCAACCTGGCCCCACCAGTGTGATTATGGCGGGAGTACATGGAAACGAGCAGTCGGGATTGCTTGCTTTTAAGCAGTACACGCCGTTACGTATTCAACGCGGTACAGTCTTTATGGTTCTTGGCAATCCAAAAGCTGTAGAACGGGGGATTCGCTATATTGAAGAAAATCTCAATCGGTGTTTTCTGGTGGGTAAAGCTGGCGCTAGTTATGAAGCGCGGCGAGCAGCCGAGCTGGCACCCATACTTGACCAAGCATCGGCCTTGCTAGATTTACACGCAAGCAATAGTAGACACACAACACCCTTTATCATTGCTGAAGGCGCAGGAATCACACTCGCCCAATTCTTGCCTTTTACAATTATTTCTACTGGGTGGGCCGAGCTTGAGCCAGGGTCTACAGACAGCTACATGCATAGCCAAGGTAAAATTGGGCTTTGTGCAGAGTGTGGATCAATTTTTGACCCAGGGACTGCCACTGCGCTTGCGCATCAGGCCATTCAGGGCTTTCTTTTAATCCGAAAGCACGTTGATGGCGTGCAGCCAAAAATGACTGCTAAACGATATATTCCCGTTACTACTATTGGCATGAAGCAGTCAGCAGACTTTCGTTTTGCAAAAGATTTTTCTGACTTTGAGGTACTTCCTGCGAATCAACCCTTTGCCTGGGATGGCGAAATGACGTATAGAGCAAAACCGAATCAGCGAATTATTTTCCCCCGGCCAGATACACCAATTGGTGGAGAGGTTTTTATCTTAGGTGAAGAGCATTCTAGCCCATAGTGCAGGTTTGCGCTTTAGGTTTTTGAATAGTAGAATGTGGGGTATCCATTTATATCAGGCATCCTTATGAAAGGCATCATCCTCGCTGGCGGCACAGGCTCACGCCTCTTCCCCCTTACCCGCGTTACCAATAAGCATTTACTGCCAGTCTACGATCGGCCCATGATTTATTTTCCCCTGCAGACCCTGCAGCAGGCGGGGATTAAAGATATTATGATTGTCTCGGGCAAGGGCCATGCTGGCGGCTTTTTGGAGTTGCTGGGCGATGGGAGCGCCTATGGCGTCCGGCTCTCATATGCTGTGCAAGAAAAACCCGGCGGCATTGCCCAAGCGCTGGGCCTAGCCGAAGACTTTGCCGATGGTGAAAAAGTTGTGGTTATCCTCGGCGATAACATTTTGGAAGATTCCATTGCCAAAGCCGTGCAGGATTTTGATGCGCAGCCAAAAGGCGCCAAGATTTTTTTGAAGTCCGTCGACAACCCAAAATCTTTTGGTATTGCCGAAGTGCAAGGTGAGAAGATCGTGGGTATCGTTGAAAAGCCTCAAGAACCCAAAAGCAACTTGGCCGTCATTGGTGTGTACATGTTTGATGGCGAAGTATTCAACGTGGTCAAAACCCTCAAGCCGTCAGCACGCGGCGAGCTGGAAGTGACGGACCTGAACAACTACTACGTGCAGCAGGGGACGATGACATTTGAAGTGCTCCAAGGTGCCTGGGGTGATGGCGGTGAATCATTCGACTCGCTTATGAAGGCTTCACTGCTGGCCCAGCAATGGCGGCAGGAGGGGAAACTGGATACACCGATTGGGGCAAAGGAGGAGTAGTATTACGCGTTTTGGACGTACAGATTTTTTGTACCTTCGTGACGACGAAGGTAACTTCGTGCTGTTTCTGAAGGTCAGCTACGTATCCACCACCTTTTCTGTGCAGCAGAAAAGGTGGTGCCAAAAGACTGCTGGGGGTTCTCGAACGCGTGCCCAGCGTAGGCATATCTAAGATTGTATCCCCAAGGTCCGCTTCTCGAACCCCCAGACCCCCAGGAAGTTCTAAAAAATCAGTCTCTATAAGGGTTATATACTTACGATTGACTTGGATATCCGGTCGCCAAAAGTGGATTTTTTTGGTATAATAACTCCATGCAACTGCGAAAATTGCAGGATCTGGATGTTGCCGGCCGCCAAGTAATTGTGCGCGTGGATTTTAACGTGCCCTGCCGCGAGGGCAAGGTGTGCGATGCCACGCGGATAGATGCGGCCATGCCTACCATCCAGTACTTGCGCGAGCAAGGTTGCCGGATTGTTCTGCTTACCCACTTAGGCAAACCGAATAACCCAGACGATACACACTTGAGTTTGCGGCAGGTTTTTGACTACTTGGCCGAACGGCTGCCGAACGTGCAGTTTGCCCCGGAAATACCGGGTACGCCCGAGGCGACAGTACGCAGCCAAAAACTTCGGCCTGGCGACGTGACACTTTTTGAGAATCTGCGATTTCATCCAGGCGAGCAGGCCGACGACAAGGTTTTTGCCATGAGCTTGGCAAATATGGGCGAGCTAGTAGTGAGCGAGGCTTTCTCCGTTGCGCATCGCAAAGCGGCATCGGTTTCTACCCTCCCGCGATTGCTTCCATCCGGGGCCGGTTTCCAACTGCAAAAAGAAGTCGCCTTCTTGGGTGAAATTATTGAAAAGCCGAAACGGCCTTTAGTGGCAATTATCGGTGGCGCAAAAATTTCGACGAAGTTACCAGTCATCCGCACCCTACTGGAACATTGTGACTACGTGCTGCTCGGCGGTGCGCTAGCCAACACCATTTTGAAAGCGCAAGGCATTGCCGTGGGGAAATCACTCATCGAAGAAAATATGGTTGAGAGCGTGCGCGACCTCTCGCTAACCACCAACAAGCTTCGCGTGCCGGTCGATGTGGTTATGGCGGCTAAAGCAGAATCTAGTGCGCATACCACTACGGTGGCAGTTGCAAATGTCCCCGACGAGGATTTGATTCTGGACATTGGGCCAGAGACGGTAGAGCTGTACTCAGACATTCTTAAAACCGCGGCCATGGTTGTTTGGAATGGACCCATGGGTTACTTTGAACTCCCAGCTTTTGCCAAAGGTACTGATGCGATAGCGAAAGTGGTAGCTGGCTTGGCCGCTAGCACCATTGCGGGCGGCGGCGAGACATTGGATGCGATTAACGAACTGCAGCTTGGTGAAAAATTTACTTTCCTCTCTACTGGCGGCGGCGCAATGCTAAAATTTCTCGAAGGCAAACCTTTGCCGGGGCTCACTCCACTTCTCAACACCGCATAGCTATGGCGACTCTATCGACTATCGAAGCACTGGAAATTCTCGACTCCCGCGGCAACCCGACCCTGCAAGTTACGGTTCGGCTGGATGACGGCAGCACAGGTACGGCAGCGGTCCCGTCTGGCGCGTCCACGGGCAGCCACGAAGCACTAGAATTGCGCGATGGCGATGCCAAACGGTTTGGCGGCAAAGGCGTGCTGCAAGCGGTCGGTAATGTCACTGGCCCCATTGCAAGCGCTGTGGTTGGCATGCCAGTAGCTGACCTGCGAAAAATTGATGAAACGCTTATTGCCCTTGATGGCACGCCAAACAAATCCAAACTCGGTGCCAATGCAATTCTTGGCGTTTCTTTGGCGGCTGCCCGGGCGGCGGCTGTTGCGGCCGGCACGCCGCTGTACCTGTTCTTGCAGCAGCAGTACGGATTGACTGTACCCACAACTTTCCCCAAACCATTTTGCAATGTGATCAATGGCGGCGTGCACGCGCCAGACTCGGGCTTAAGCTTTCAAGAGTTCATGCTGGTGCCGCAGCAAGTTTCGTTTCCAGACCAGCTCCGCTGCACAGCTGAAATTTTTCACACCCTCGGCAGCGTTCTCAAAGGCAAAGCGCTTTCCACCCTCGTTGGTGACGAAGGCGGCTACGCCCCGAAAATGCGTACCAACGAAGAGCCGTTGCAACTTCTGGCCGAGGCGGTTGCTAGCGCCGGCTATGGCCTAGGGTCAGATGTGCTGCTGGCTATGGATGCAGCAGCGAGCGAACTTGCCAAACCTGACGGCACGTACCCGCTGCTGCTGGAAGGCAAAGGGCTTTCGGCCGATCAACTGACTGCGCTGTATGTAGAGTGGCACCAAAAGTATCATCTTTTCTCGGTGGAAGATGGTTTAGCCGAAGATGATTGGGATCACTGGCCGAGCCACACCACAGCCCTGGCCGCTGCTGGTATGTGGGTGGTGGGCGATGACTTGTTCGTGACCAATGTAGAACGCCTCCAAAAAGGTATCGATGCCAAGGTTGGCAATGCCATCCTGGTTAAGGTCAACCAAATTGGCACCCTTTCAGAAACCATTGCCACCATTCAGTTGGCGCAAAAGCACGGCTACAAAATTATCGTGTCGCACCGTTCAGGCGAAACCACCGACACCACCATTGCCGACCTCGCTGTGGCCGTAGGCGCGGATGGGCTAAAAGCCGGCTCCATGAGCCGGGGTGAACGTTTGGCCAAGTACAACCGCCTTCTCGAAATTTGGCTCGAAGCGCATGCGTGAGCGCTGTCCCATTTTTAAACCGCAGCTGCCAGTTGTTTTGGCAATCATGGACGGCTGGGGGATTGCCAAACCTGGACCGGGCAATGCCATTGCACTGGCCAAAACCCCCAACTACAGTGCGCTGCTGCGCCAGTACCAGCACACGCAGCTGCATGCGGGCGGCAAAGATGTGGGCTTAGGTAAAGGTCAGGATGGCAACTCCGAAGCCGGGCATTTGAATATTGGTGCCGGCAGGGTGGTGTTGCAGGATACGATTTACATTTCGCACGATATAAGTGATGGCAGCTTTTTTCGTAATCCTGCGTTTATCCGGGCCGTCACGCACGTGCGCAAGCACAAGTCCACTTTGCACCTCATGGGCATGCTGGGCAACAGCCAGAGCGCACATGCCAACCCAGATCACCTGCTAGCTTTGCTCACGTTCGCACAGCTCTCCAAGCTGCCGCGCGTGGCCTTGCATTTGTTTACGGACGGGCGGGATAGTCCGCGGTTTGCGGCCATTAAACTCTTGAAGAAAATGGAACGCACACTCAACGGCACGCGCATTGCCAGCGTGACCGGGCGGTACTACGCCATGGACCGCGCCCAGCACTGGAGCCGTATTCAGCAGACCTACGACCTACTCACCCTTGGTGCTGGCCAGCGCAGCGAGAGTGCGGAAACTGCAATTTTAGAAGCGTACAACCGTAATGAGAGCGACGAATTTATCCGGCCCACGACGGTGGCTGGCGAGAAAGAAAAGCCCATGACCGTTGGTAGCAACGATTCAATTATTTTTTTCAACTTACGCAGTGACCGCGCGCGGCAACTTACCAAAGCTTTTGTCCAACCGCACTTTAAAGGTTTTCGACGCACCAAAGTTTTGAAGAATCTCGTTTTTGTTGCTATGACGGACTTTGGTCCAGACTTGCCCGGCGTGCTCTCGGCATTCCCCAGCCGTGACATTCCAGACACCTTGCCCATGGCGCTCACCGCGTACCGCCAGCTGTACGTTTCGGAAACCGAGAAGTACGCCCACATGACGTACTTTTTCAACGGTGGGTACGACCACCCCGTGGCCGGTGAAGACCGCGTGCTTATCCCTTCACCCAAGGTGCTTACCTACGACATGAAACCAGCCATGTCGACGGCTGCTTTGGTACGCACCGTGCTGGCCGCTATCCGAAAAAAGTCCCACGACTTTATTGCGCTAAACTTTGCGGCGCCAGACATGGTGGCGCACACTGGGCACTTGCAGGCGTCGATTGCTGCGGTGGAAGCGGTTGACGCGGCGTTGGGGCAGCTACGTCGTGCGGTACTCGCAGTCAACGGTTCCCTGGTTATTACTGCAGACCATGGCAATATTGAAGAGTTGAAAAATCTGCGCACCCACGAGGTCGACACTGAGCACTCGGCCAACCCCGTGCCGTTCATTTACGTCAACCGACAATACCGTAAACTCGCGCTCAAAAAATCCGGCCGCCTGGCGGACATTGCGCCTACCATCCTGAATATTATGGCGGTAAAAAAACCCGAGACCATGACTGGCTCCAGCTTATTCTGCACCCCCCATGCCTGACCCTACGAACCCAGCTTTGCGCCCGCTGGTCCTGGTGGTGCTGGACGGCTGGGGCGTGGCGCCACCCAGCCGCAGCAACCCCTATACCATTGCCAAATTGCCGCACTACGACGAGCTCGTCGCGCACTACCCGGCCATGACCTTGCAAGCGTCGGGCGAATCCGTTGGCTTGCCGTGGGGCGAGATGGGTAACTCCGAAGTCGGCCACATGAATCTGGGCTCGGGTAAAATTGTCTACCAGAGTTTGCCGCGGATTAACCGGGCCATTGCCAACGGGAGTTTTTTTACCAACCCGGCGTTTCTTAGCGCCATTGAAAATGTCCAGCAAAAAAAATCGCGCTTGCACCTGGTGGGCTTGATGAGCTCTGGCGGCGTGCATAGTTTTAACGAGCACGCGTACGCCTTGCTGGAGTTGGCCAAGCAGCAGGGCGTGCACGAGGTGTTCATCCATACATTTTTAGACGGCCGCGATACGCCGTCGAAGAGCGCAGAAAATTTTATTGGTAAACTTCAGGCCCACATGAAGGAAGTGGGTGTCGGGGCAATTGCCACGGTGATTGGTCGTTTTTGGGGCATGGACCGCGATAATCGGTGGGAGCGCGAGGAAAAAGCTTACCGGGCCATGGTGTTTGGTGAGTCGCCAGAGAAAGGCTCCGACCCCCTGGCCTTGATTCGCGCCAGCTATGCCAAAGGCGTATTGGACGAAGAGTTTGCGCCGACAGTCATCACTGATGCTTCGGGCCAGCCCGTTGGGAAGATTCAGGATGGTGACAGCGTGATTACCTTTAACTTCCGGCCCGACCGCATGCGCCAACTGACCAAGGCGTTCGTGCTGCCCGGCTTTGAGAAATTTGACCGTGGCACGTACCTGCAGCACCTGGTCTTTGTGACGATGACCGAATATGACAAAGATTTACCGGTCACTGTCGCTTTCCCGCCCGAAGATATTGCCTCGCCGGTAGCAAAAGTTATTTCGGAGGGAGGGCTCAAGCAGTTGCACATTGCGGAAACCGAAAAGTACGCGCACGTAACCTACTTTTTTAATGGCGGCCACGAGCAAGCCTACCCTGGTGAAGACCACGCACTCATTCCCAGCCCGCACGTCTCCAGCTACGACCAGAAACCCGCGATGGCGGCACGAGACATTACTAACCGCCTAGTGCAAGAGCTCAATGCCGGCGCGTACAACTTTTACGTGGTTAACTACGCCAATGCTGACATGGTGGCGCACACCGGAAATTTTCAGGCGACCATTGAGGCACTGGAAGTGCTCGACGAGTGCCTGGGCCAGTTGACGGATGCAGTCCTGGCGGCAGACGGCGTGCTGTACATTACCGCCGACCACGGCAACGCCGAAGAGTTGCTCAACTTGCAAACCGGCGCTATTGATAAAGAACATTCCACCAGTCCCGTCCCGTTTATTGCAGTGGCGAATCAGTGGAAAGACGCGTCGCCCTACCAGCTGCCGGGCGGGGTGGAAGCCTTGAATAGCGTGCAGCCGGTTGGCATTCTGGCTGATGTCGCCGTGACGGTGCTGGAAACCTTAGGTTTACCCGTGCCCCCAGACATGACGGGTCGCAACTTACTTTCCTAACGCCCCATGGACGCAGCGGCCGTGCCATTTCCTGCAGCCACGCAGTACATCCGACGCCATCACGGGCCACGACGCGTGTTGCTGGTTGTCCCAGTGCTCGTGCTGGTTGCGAGCTTGTTTGTTTTTGTTCAGCCCCGCCCAACGCTTGCCCCGTTGGGTGCGGACAATCTGCTGGCTGTGACGCAACCAGTAGTCTTCAATTTCATCGTGCCGGTAGCCCGCACCCTGCGCGTGACGGCGACGCCGCACATTGATGGCGAGCTTCGCTACAGCCAGCCGCTATTCGGCAACAGCCTGTATCGCCGCGCTACCTTCACCCCCACCACCACTTGGGAGCCAGGCACAACGTATCGTGTTTCGCTAGCTGATGTGCAAAGTGCCATTCCAGGGTTGCGTTCGAGTACGGAACAGAGCTTTAGCTTTACCACCGCAGCGGTACCGAAGGTCGTCAGTATTACGCCAAGTGCAGATACGCCAATCTCGGCGGACACTTCTTGGCGGGTGACGCTCGACCGACCAGCGGACGAGACGGTTGCTTTTAGCTTTGCTACCGAGCCGGCGTTGCCGCTGCTCGTTGCGCCGACGGAAGACAAGCTACACTTTGTCGTCACCCCGGCGCAGCTCTTGCCCCAAGGTGTACCCGTACAATTGCACGTTCAGCGCAGCGCGCAGCAGCTGGTTTTTGGCACGTCCGAAGTTGCCGAGCAAGGCGAAGCGCAAGAAGTTTTTTCACAAGCCTGGAATGTCCGGACGGCCGCAGGCGTTGCCGCCTTTTCGCCGCAGGGCACGAACCAGTTACTTACCACGCCCATCGCCGTTACACTTACTGAGACCGCAGACCTTGAGGTGTTTACCAAAGCAATTGCACTCACGCCCCCGGTCGTGGGGGAGTGGACGACGAGCGATGGCCTCACCTTTAGCTTGGCGCACGAGCCGTTGCTGCAACGCACCGCGTATACGTTCAAGCTTGCCAGTGCGCTCCGGACCAAAGCCGGCGGGTTTTTGCCAGCCGATGCAACCAGCGCGTTTAGTACTATTGGCCCAGTGGTGCTCGCAACCAGCGCGCCCGCGAACGCGACCAGCGGCATCCGCGTGGGTAGCACGTTGCATTTCACTTTTGATCAACCCGTCGATCAGGCGGATGCCGCCAAGCGTGTACGTATCAGCCCCACCATCCAGGGGGTAATAACCTGGCAGAGGAATACGCTGAACTTTAATCCCAACAAAGATTTGGCGTTTGATACCACGTATACCGCAACCTTCACGAAGGGTGTGGTTGGTAATGCGGGTTTCCCATCAGCGGACGACATTGTTGTGCGGTTTACCACCGAGCGCGCCACCACCAGGCTTGCGGTGCCGTTCCACCGGCAAGATCACGCGTTGAGTTGCGAGATTGCCACGTTGGTTATGGCCCTGCGCTATCGTGGCATCAACGTCGGCGAGGCGCCAATTATCAAAGCCATTGGCGTGGATCCCACGCCGAAGAAAAATGGGGTGTGGGGTGACCCCGATGTGGCCTTTGTCGGGAATATTGACGGGCAGCAGCCGGGGACAGGTTACGGCGTGTATGCTGCGCCGATTGCAAAAGCGGGGAGTGCGTACCGAAAAACCCGTGCCTTTAAAAACGGTAATCTTACTGACTTGCTCACCGAGATAAAAGCCGGCAACCCGGTTATTGTCTGGGGCAATGGCGCATCCGGCAGGCGCGTGGATTGGAAAACCCTAACCGGTAAAACCGTGCTGGCCATTGTGGGGGAGCACACCCGCGTAGTCATTGGCTTTGTTGGTTCGGCCAGCAACCCGAGTTCTATTATCACCCTGGACCCGCTCTACGGTGAGAAGCGCTTTTCTAAAGCAGCTTTCCTAGCCGACTGGGCATTGCTCGGCAATATGGGTGTGGTGGTGGAGTAGTGTTAGTCTCGCACCCCTTGAGATGAATTAAAAAAGAGCGAACACTGAGTGCCCGCTCTTAAAAATACTATAGTGTGCAAAAGGAAATTAACTCCTTAGGGCCTCTCGAGCAGCTTTGACTCGTGCCACTGCCTGTTTCGGAGTTCCTGCTAACGTCGTCAGGTGTCCCATCTTTCGGCCGGGTCTGGCTACTTTTTTGCCATAAAGATGAAGTTTAACATCAGGAAATTGGTCGAGTTCACTCCAACGCGGCTCGCCGTTCTCCCAGATGTCACCTAGCAGATTTGCCATTGCTGCCGGTTTAACTAAGTCAAGAGAGCCATGCGCTAGTCCACATATCATCCGTACCTGCTCCTCGAATTGGCTTGTGGTGCAAGCTTCGATTGTCAGGTGCCCGGAGTTGTGCGGGCGTGGGGCGATCTCGTTAACGAGAATCCTTCCATTTTTTGTAACGAACATTTCCACACAGAGCAGCCCAATAACCTCAAGCTTTATCATGATTTCTTGGGTTATATCGATAGCCTGTTGTTTCAGTACAGATGAAACATCTGCCGGGGCGAAAGAAATATCGAGAATATGGTTAGCGTGGCTATTTTCAATAACACCGAAGTGCGAGAATTGCCCATCCTGACTTCGGGAGCCGACTACAGAAATTTCCTTCTCAAAATCGATGAATCGCTCATAGATAGCTTCGTCCGTCTTGAGATGCTCCCACGCAGCTGCAATATCGGCTTGAGCGCGAATCATGACTTGACCTTTCCCGTCGTATCCGAACCCAGCAGTTTTTAAAACGCCAGGGAAACCAATTGTTATAACTGCGTGTTTTAAATCTTCTAACGAGCCAACAATGAGGGATTCTGCGACAGGAAAATGATTCTCACCCAAGAATACTCCTTCTCTCAACCGGTGCTGACAGGTATGCAGGACATATGGCGATGGGTGAACCGGCACAAATTTTGCTGCAGTCTCCCCGGCTGCCGAAGCAACATTCTCAAATTCAAACGTAGCAACCTGAACACTCTTGGCGAAGGCGGTAACTGTATCAAGATCATCGTATGGCCCGACAAATTCTTTATCGGCGACCTGCCCGGTAGGGGAACCTGATTCGGGAGAATAACAATTGATTCGATAGCCCATCCTAATGGCGGCAAGGGCGAACATTCGACCCAGCTGGCCGCTTCCGAAAACGCCAAGGGTTGCTCCTGGTGGAACAAATTGCATATCAACCTTTCTACCTGCCATGTACTGCAGGGTTTAACTAGTTACATTGTCAAAGTTCTAAGTCTGTAACCTTAATAAATACATGTGGCACTGTCAACAAGTTCTAGACCTTGACTATCCAGCACGATTCAGTACACTTCCTGCGTATGATGGAAATTCTACGGAACATGCTCCGCCGCAAGGGGCGGACCATTCTCACCATTACCGGCATTACTGTCGGCATCTTTGCGTTTACGGTCATGGGCTCCATGGCTCTGCGGTTTAACAAGATTATCAGTGGTGGCAAGCGCTACATTACCGGCCAAATTACCATCCTGCCCAAAGGTACCAGTTTTGAGGGCGGCAGCGGCGGCGGGGCCTTGCTCCCCTTAGATGTGCTGGACCGCATGCGGAAGGTTGAGGGCGTAGAAGCCGTGGCAGCCAGTGTCGAAATTCCGCTGGAAGAACCCGATCCAGACAACCCGACGGGTGGTGGTTTTGGGCCGTCGAAATCCATCGAAGGCATGGACCTGGACTCCGCGTACAAAAACCGGAATTGGGAAACGCTGGATATGAAAGCCGGGCGGTTTATTGCCAAGGCAGACCCAGACAACGTGATAACTGTCGGCTACACCATCGCGGCAGATAAAGGCATTGCGGTAGGGGACACCATGAACATTCGCGGGCGCGACTTCAAAGTGGTAGGCATTGCTGACCAGACGCTCACCGGCCCGGATAATTTCATTTTTATGAAGATTACCCCGGCCCGGGAAATGCTGCTGGCTTCTAATCCATTCTTGCAATCGCTCAAAGACCGCGCGGATGAAGCGGCCAAGATAACTGATGCTGATCTGGCCCTGCTTTCCCCAGAGGCACGAAAGCAAATTATTTCTGCTCGGTCTTTTAAACTGGAAGACCTGACCCCGAGCGCGGCCGTGTCGTGGAAAGATGGTCAGGACCCAGACGAAGTAAGCAACCGGATTAAAGACCAACTTAAAGATGACGTGCTGGTGCTCTCACCCACCAAACTTGGCGAGCAAATTGATAAAGCCTCGGCGATATTTAACGCGATTATTCTTGGCAGTGCGGTCATCGCTTTGGTGGTCGGCGGGTTTTCGATTATCAATACCATGATCATGTCCATTTCCGAGCGCAAGCGGGAAATCGGCATTAAGAAAGCCATTGGCGCGTCCAACCGCTCCATTGCCTGGGACTACACGCTAGAAGCTGGCGCCATCGGGATTGTGGGCGGCATCCTAGGTATGACCATCGGCGCGATTACCGCACTCATTATCAACAACAAGACTGCGGCCAGTGGCGCAGAAATTTTCCTCATTTCCCCAGGCTTCCTGCTGGGTGTCGTGGCCTTCTCCTTCGTCCTGGGCGTGCTGGCCGGGGTTATTCCTGCCTTGCGCGCGGCCAAGCTCAAAGTGGTTGACGCTATTCGCGAACTCTAATTCTATGCCTAAGGTTCTTATTTCCGCCCACAACCTACAGAAAAAATACACCTTGTCCAAGACCAACACGGTGCATGCCTTGCAGGGCGTGAATATCGAAGTGCAGGAAGGGGATTTCTCGGCCATTGTCGGGCCGTCGGGTTGCGGCAAGTCCACCTTGCTGCACATTTTGGGTTTGCTGGACCGCCCCGATGCGGGTGCGTACCTGCTGGACGGCATTGACGTGATGAAGATGAAAGAAAGCGAAGCCAACGTTGTCCGGGCGAAAAAACTCGGGTTTATTTTTCAAGGTTTCAACCTTATTACTACGCTCACCGCAGTTGAAAACGTCATGCAGGCCGGGAAGTACGGCGGCATGAATCTCAAACAGCGCAAAGTTCGCGCGGAAGAATTGCTCACGCTCATGGGCCTGCAAGATCGTATGCTACATAAACCGAACGAACTCTCGGGTGGGCAGCAGCAGCGCGTGGCCATTGCCCGGGCACTCATGAACAAGCCGGCTATTATTTTGGCCGATGAACCCACCGGCGAGCTGGATAGTGCGACGTCGATGGAAATTATTGAGTTGCTCAAGAAGCTCAACCGCGAGAACAACCAAACCTTCATTATGGTCACGCACAACCTGGAGGTTGCCGCGGCCTGCAAGAAGACCATTACGCTGAAAGACGGCAAGAACGCGGAGTAAGCTATTTTCTTGACAGTGCCTATTGCTTTCCGTAGGCTGTTTTTAACACGAACAATCAACACGGAGGTGATCTTTGTCTGATGCTTTTACATCGCTCCATACCTGCGGCTGCCCGACGCTTGCTGAAGCTCAAATTTCGAATGTGCGAGGTGGGTATAACCGACCGTACCTAGCCATACTCGAAGGCTCTGAGGAACCGACCCAAGAAGAAGTTAACACGTTGAGCCATTGCATCACCGTGCTGTGTAAAGCACACGGCGGCAAACCAGGCAGTGCGGGGTCGAGTGACGCACTCATCTACCTGGTTAAAAAAGTGAATGGCAACTGGCACGGTCGCCACGCCGGGGGTACACCACAGGAGTTTTCATCAGTTGAGGCACTCTACGATGCACTTCAATTAGGACCAAAGAGAGAGTGACCCTCTCTCTTTTTGCTATACTTCAGGCATGAACCTTCAGCCACTCTTGAACCCCAAAACCATTGCCGTGGTGGGCGCGTCGCGCGAGCGGGGCAAAATTGGCAATGTCATTTTTCGTAACTGCCGGCAGTATGGGTTTCGGGGCCAAGTCTACCCGGTAAACCCCAAGGCTAGCAGGGTGGAGGGCGTAAAAGCCTATTCGAACGTTAGTGCCATTCCGAAACGTGTTGACCTGGTAATTGTTGCTACCCCTGCAGCCGTTGTGCCGGCCGTGTTGCGGGATGTGTTAAAGGCAAAAGCCAAGAGCGCCGTGGTTATTAGTGCGGGCTTTGGTGAACTGGGAACAAAGGGCAAAGCCTTGGAACAGGAGATTATTGCAATCGCGCGACGCGCCAAGCTGCCCGTGGTCGGGCCCAATTGTTTAGGTCTGCTGTTGCCGCACCTCAAGCTCAATGCTTCTTTTGCGGCGGGTTTACCGAAGCCGGGTAACGTCAGCATTCTCTCGCAGTCTGGCGCTATGGCCGTGGCGAACATGGATTGGGCAGCAGGGCAGCATTTGGGGTTCCGCGCTATCCTCAGCGTAGGCAACAAAGCCGTGCTGGATGAGCAGGATTTTCTTGTTGCTTTGGCCGCCGACCCTGGCACCAAGGTTATTTTGATGTACCTGGAAGACATTCGCGACGGCCGAGCATTTTTGCAAACTGCCCAGGCCGTGGCGCCCACCAAACCGATTATTATTTTGCGTGCCGGGCGCAGTGCGGCGGCCGCAAAAGCCGCCCAGTCGCACACCGGGGCACTGGCCGGTAGCTCCGTGGTTACGGATGCGCTGCTGCGTCAGGCCGGCTGCATTGTGGTGGACACCATCGAAGAGTGGTTTGCCTTTGCAGCTGCGTTTGCCAATGCACCCAAGCCGCGAAGCAATCGCTTAGCTATTGTAACCAATGCGGGCGGGCCGGGAATTCTGGCTACTGATGCTTTACCCAACACTGGGCTGGCACTCGCCGCACTGGCGCCCGCAACCCACGCACGTTTGCAAAAAGTGTTGCCCCCGGCAGCGGCACTCCACAATCCAGTGGACGTGGTGGGGGACGCACCGCCGGAACGGTATGCTGCCGCGCTCGCTGCGGTGGTAGCGGATAAAAATGTGGATTTAGTAGTAAGCGTACTCACTGAGCAAATGGTAACGCGCAGCACCGCTGTTGCAAAGAAGATTATTCAACTGCACCGCAAAAGCGCCAAACCGATTCTCGCAGCCTTTGTTGGTGGGCCAAAAGTGGCCGCTGCAGTTGCAAGTTTACGCGCTGCCGGCGTGCCAGCGTTTGCCTACCCAGAGCTTGCTGTCCAAGCCGCGGGCGCGCTTGTTTCCGGCACGCGAGTTAATGCGGTAAAAGTGCAGCCGCTGCCAAAAATTGCAACGCCTTTCCGGCCCAAGTTGCAAACTGCAGTGGGGGAGCAGGCCGAGAAAATTTTGGGCGCTGGCGGTATTAAGGTGCTGCCCGTGTATCCAATCCGTTCGGCAGCACAAGCCGTAAAGCGCGCCGCCCAACTCCACTATCCAGTGGTCATGAAGCTTGACGCGCCCAGCGTACTGCACAAGACTGAAAAAGGCGCAGTGGCCCTGGACTTGCACACGCCAGCAATGGTCCAACAATCCTACAAACGTTTTAGTCGCGTATTTGCCAAGCAGTTGCGGGAGCCGGGAGCGAGAATTGTCCTGCAAGACCAACGCCACGCTGGCTTGGAATTAATCATCGGCGCAGTGCAAGATCCGCAGTTTGGACCCGTGGTGCTCGTGGGCTTTGGCGGAATTTACGTGGAAGCCATGCGCA
Organism: Patescibacteria group bacterium; assembly: GCA_038063455.1. GTDB lineage: Bacteria > Patescibacteriota > Patescibacteriia > PEXW01 > PEXW01 > CAIPSZ01. Next base: position 21,161 of record JBBTVB010000006.1, on the reverse strand, counting down.
GCGTAGACTACGTTGCCGCGCCACTGACTTCTGCGGACACGCGTCGCTTCCTGGAAAAGGCCAAAGTTTGGTCAGTGCTTGGCGGTGCGCGCGGACAAACTTTTGCGGTTGACCAAGTGGTTGCGTTAGCAACGCGCGTGAGCCAGTTTATTGCCAAACACCCTGAAGTATCATCCTTAGACCTTAACCCGGTTTTGGTTACGAATCAGAAAGCCACAGTTGTGGATGCTCGACTAACTTTTACTAAAGTATGAAAGCCACTTTACCGCTAGCTCGGGTAGGCAACGCGCGCGTCTTTTTTAGTCGGCTTGGCTACCATGTGGAGCGTAACGGCAGTTTTTCCCGCCGCGCCGCCGAGGGTCAATTTCCACGCTATCACGTATACGCTCAAATCGTTGGTGATACCATGCGTGTCGACCTGCATTTGGACGCTAAGTTAGTAAGTTATGTGGGTACCAATATGCATGCCGGGGAGTACGACGGGCCGCTGGTAGAAACCGAAATACAACGGATCCAAGCGGCCGTTGTCGGTTGACATTTTTTGCATGCTATGCTACAAAAATCTGTACGAGAGAATTTGTTGTTCTCCAAAAAAAAGCCAGTGAGTATCACAAAGGAAAAAAGACCACAAACAAGGAGTGTCCACGTGAATAACAGGGATCTGTCTAGAGCTGAAAATCGCGCATTCGCGAAATCTCATTTCGTTCCTCGGGCTGCAAAAAGACTCCTTTCACCGCTTGAAAGGCTGACCGTGGCGACAGGTGTTTCCCAGAGTGAAACTGTGCAACGCCAAAGGAGTTTTAGCAGGGGCAAGCGGACAAAATAAAAAAATCGTTTGACCAAACTGTGGTGTTTGATGGCTTCCATACTTGTATGGGAGCCATTTTTTATTTCGTATAAATATTCAGCCACAGGTATTTACAATAAAGAAACCTGACATATGTGATATGTCAGGTCAAGAAGCGAATGATCGCCGGCTGCGGTTTTTTCGTGCAAGGTACTTATTGCCATCACGATCGTACAGGTGGTACGCAATGAAAACACATTCTTTGAGGAATCCTCTGATACCGATGGGATACCGGAGCATCTGGAGCTTTGGGCGAATACGGTGTAAACGCCAGAGGGTTATCCAGATACGTAGGCAGCGTTGCCACTGCGATACGACAGTCCAATGGTGTGTTTGATTGTGCGGAACGAGGTTTTTCAAGAGCCTTACACTAAGGATAATATTTTCATATGTATCCCGAGAGTGTGATTCCGTGATGATTCGTTTTTCAGGAACGCCACGCTCTACGAACCAGCGCCTCATGATTTCGGCACCCGCAGTCCTCTGTATACTTGGCGGGTCGCAGATGCCCCCGCTTAGGATGAGAATATGATAGGTTCCATTCTGCCAGAGCTGCAAGGCCTTTATACACCGTTGAAGGGTATTTGCAGGTGAGAGTTGATCTACAGGAGTAATGCCTCCCGAAGGAACGAAGAGTATTTGCACCCAGAACCTCCGCGCTGTTTTTTTGTTTCACGAAAGCGTACCTAGAAACGTTAGTTATGTCAATAGTAGCGGCATGGTATACTTTGAAAGTTGACACCAACAGTCAACACATTTACCTGGACTATTGGCGGCGCGGTGCAATAGATTTTAACTAGAATTCAGATATTTAAGATCATTCATACTTTATGTCAATTGAGAGTGGTGTACATTTTGAAAGTGAAAATTCCATTCGGTATATTTCTGAAACTTCCCAAGAATTCGAGGAGGATTTTAGAAAAAGGCGGCCTACAGGCAATCGAATTTTTGGCTTATCGGAGATTGAATTTGCAAAAAGTGAAATTGAAACAATGAAGCGAATAAGCAGCAATGAGGGGAAGATCCTATCCGAAGAAGATATTCAGAAAATCTGGGAGGAAAAATTAGATATGCCTCAAAGGGCGCTTAAAATGTTTTTTGAACGAGCAGAAAAAAATCAAGACTCAAGTTTTGAGGAAGAGGCAAAATACTCAGAAGAATTTTTTTCCCAGTCCCTAAAAGATCCAGACATATCTCATGCTTTTAAGGAGTTAGGCGATACTCATAATACAGAAGTATCTCCTCAGGTTGCTATCGACATATTTAGACGGGGTGAACTCCCCACACCTCTTTTTAAAATGATGCTTGAAAAGCATATAAGTAGAATTGAAGAAAAGCTTTCCCTTGTAAAAGGTGAAACTACTTTCAATTTTCAGCTATTTAAGGATGCAATATATGCAGAGATTGAAGCTGGGAGAATTCCTTTATCAAAGGAGCTGGTGGATAGGCGATTAGAGTCAATAAAAGTCTCTTATACCGACCCCTTGGAAACTACAGGCGTCGCAGATTATGATGCAAAAACACGCGAGGTTAGAATAGGTCTTCAGCTCAATCAAGAAGAAAGACATCATGCCCTAGTCCATGAATATACTCATGGACTGTCAGGTATAAGCCTAGCTTTGGTAGAAGAAAATGGACTGCGTTATGTGGAACACAAAAAAACTGGACTCTCATTTTCGCGAAACGTTGAATATAATGGCACTAGCTCCGCCATGCGTGGACAGGAGCATAGATGGTTGAATGAGGCTTTGACTGAGATGTGGGCACTCCGATTAGAAGGGCGTGATGAAAATGAAATGGATTGGGGAAAATATCAATTTGAAAGAATTGATGTTTTGTCTCTTATTAGAGCGGGAGTCCCTCGTGAGCTTTTCGATGCTGCGTATTTTGAAAATCATACGCCACAAAACCCAAATGATGAAAAGGGTCCAGCATGGCAAGCGCTCGCTTCAAAAATTGAGGAATTCACACAATCAGGTTACCTGAAAGAAAGGGCATTAAAATAAAAAGATTCATTAAGGAATTTTAGCCCACAATTCTATGTATAGTGTTATACTCTTTTCATGAAATCAAAAGTCAACACATTCACCTGGACTATCGGCGGCGCGGCGGGGGACGGGATTATGGTCACCGGCGCTATGCTAGCCAAGTACTGCACGCGCGCGGGCTTGTGGACCACGGACTACGCCGAGTATCCCAGCCTCATTCGCGGCGGGCATAACGTCCAAGTCGTTCAGGTAGACGAGGAACAGATTTTTGAGCACGACCAAGGCACGGAAATTTTGGTGGCTATTAACGAAGAAACCGTCCGCCTGCATGCGGCCAGCTTGTCACCCGGCGGCGCGCTGGTGTATGACAGCACGCGGCTTACCATTAACCCCGCTATGATTGGGGATCGGACAGACATTGTGCTGGTGCCTGTGCCGCTCATGGATTTGGCGCTCAAGAACGGCGGCAAAGATCTCATGCGCAACACCGTGGCGCTCGGGGCGACCCTGGCCTTGCTCCAAGCGCCGCGCAAACTTATGGACGATATTTTTCAAGATACGTTTGGCGCCAAAGGGCAGAAGGTGGTGGACATTAATGTTGCTACCTGCCGCGCGGGCTACGAGCACGTGCAGAAATTGGTGAAGGATTTTCCCTGGCGCATTGTGCCCAAAGAAAATGACCAGCGCATGGTCATTGGCGGGAATGACGCGCTGTCCCTGGGCTTTATCCATGGCGGTCTAAAATTTTACGCTGCGTACCCCATGACGCCAGCGTCATCCATTCTCATTTCTCTAGCCGAACTGGCGCCGACGTACAAGCACATTACCAAACATGCCGAGGATGAAATTGCCGCGGTGAACCTGGCTATTGGCGCGTCGTTCGCTGGCGTGCGCGCTGCTTGTGGCACTTCGGGCGGCGGCTTTTGCTTGATGACCGAAGGTCTGGGCATGGCCGCGATTACCGAAACTCCTTTAGTTATTGTTGACGCCCAGCGGCCTGGCCCCGCAACTGGGTTACCCACCTGGACCGAGCAAGGGGATTTGCGTTTTGTGATGCACGCCGGCCAAGGTGAATTCCCGCGCGTGATTGTGGCGCCGGCTGACCCGACGCAAGCGTTCCAAGAGGCGGCGCGCAGTTTGCACATTGCCGAACATGGTCAGTTGCCAGTCATAATACTCACTGATAAATATTTAGCCGAGAGTCACTGGAGTACACCCATGTTCGACCTGACCAAGCTCCGCGTCCAGCGCGGCGGCTTTGTGACCGCACAAGAGCATGGCGGTGGGCCGTGGTACCAACGTTACGCTGACACTGTTACTGGCATTACCCCCCGGCCCATCCCGGGCCAATCCGGTGGCGTCTTCATCGCGAATTCGGACGAGCACGATGCGGTGGGCCATGCCAATGAAGAGTCGGACAACCGTGTGATGCAATATCGTAAACGTGAGCGTAAGCTGGAAGCAGTCCTTTCGTTTTTGCCGCCGCGCCTGGTGCATTACGGACCCGACGATGCAGATGTCACCTTCGTTACTTGGGGCTCGGTCACGCAATCTTGCAAAGAAGCTATGCGCAAGCTTGCCACCATGGGCATCCGCGCCAATGTCCTGCAGGTGTTGTACCTGCTGCCATTCCCAGTGGCAGAAGTGCAGCAGTTTTTCCGTGCGGCCAAGAAAACGATTTTGGTAGAAAACAATGGCACCGCCCAACTTGGCGGCGTGCTCAAAGAATATGCGGACGTGACCTGTAACCACCAACTGCTCAAAAACGACGGTCGGCCGTTCTGGGCGGAGGATATTGCCGCGTTTGCGAAAGGACACATGTAATATGCAACGACCTGTAAAAAATCCCGACTTCAACTCCCCACACTACCCCACGTGGTGCCCGGGTTGTGGCGACTTTGGCATTTGGACAGCACTCAAGAACGCCATGGCCGAATTGGGCTGGCAGCCATCGGACGTGCTCATTGTGTATGGCATTGGCTGTTCCGGAAACATGGCCAACTTTGTCCGGACGTATGGTTTCCATGGGTTGCACGGCCGGGCTTTGCCGGTGGCCATTGGTGCCAAGCTCGCCAACAAAGACCTGAAGATCATCGTCATCGGCGGGGATGGTGACGGCTATGGCGAAGGCGGTAACCACTTCCTGCACGCCTTGCGCGGCAACGTAGACATTACTTACATCGTGCACGATAACCAGGTCTACGGTTTGACCAAAGGCCAGATGGCACCCACCACCGAGCGCGGGCAAAAAACGTCGTCCACGCCCGAAGGCGTTATTGACCAACCGCTCAACCCGGTTGCGTTGGCTATTGCCGCGGGCGGGTCTTTCGTGGCCCAGGGCTTTGCCGGCGATACTGGCCAGCTCACGCAACTCATCAAAGCCGCCGTGGACCACCCGGGTTTTGCTCACCTCAACGTGCTGCAGCCGTGCGTTACCTTTAACCAGCACAACACCTATTCCTGGTTTTACGACCGGGTGTACAACCTGGACGGTACAGGCCATGACTTTAGTAACAAGCAGGAAGCGTTTGCCCGCGCCCTCGAGTGGGGCGAAAAAATCCCGACCGGCATTTTGTATCGCGAAATCCGCGACACTTACGAGCAGGATGTGCCCGAAATGCGAACCGAATCTTTGGTTAAAGAGCGGTTGGACAATATCGATATTTCCGGGACGCTCAAGCAGTATACGTAGGTAAAAAGCCTACCCCTTTACAGTTTCGGCCTACGGTGTAGGCTCATTTTTGTTTCCAAGGAGGACTATGCTTCGGTTCCTGAAAAAGCTCTTTACGTCTAGGTATGTAGCGCCTGGTGATGGACCACCTTGTCCAAAGTGCGGTAAAAAAACCGAGCTTATTGAGATCGGCAGCTATCGGGGAAAGTGCTTATGCCCCGGTTGCATCAAGCACTACAACATCGAAAAGTAAAAGCCCATGCACTGCGTGGGTTTTTTGCTATACTACATCCACTATGGCAAAGCAGTGGCGCGTGGCTGACCCGGTACCCGAGGACGTCCGCAAACAATTTCCTGAACTTGCCCCCCTCGTGCTCCAGTTGCTCTGGAATCGGGGTTTGCGTACCCAAGTAGCGATTGACGAATTTCTCAATCCCGATTGGAGTACGGATATTCATGATCCTTTTTTGTTCAAGGATATGCGCAAGGCGGTGGAGCGCATTCAACAGGGGATAGCGGCCAAGGAAAAAATTATCGTCCATGGCGACTATGACGCGGACGGCGTGTGTTCGTCTGCCGTGCTGCACACCACCCTGCAGGCTCTGGGCGCGGACGTGGACGTGTACTTGCCCCACCGCGAACGGGAAGGGTATGGCCTCAATTTGCAGACCATTGATCACTTGCACGAGAAGCATAAGGCTAAGCTGATTGTCACCTGTGACTGCGGCACCAGTAACATTGCCGAAGTGGCGCGGGCCAAAGAACTCGGCATTGACGTCATTATTACCGACCACCACCACGAACCGCCAGAACGTCCGGCGGCGTATGCCCTTATTAATCCTCAACTCACCGACAGTGGTTACCCGTTCCCGCACCTGGCCGGTTCGGGCGTGGCGTTTAAATTGGCCCAGGCGCTTCTCCGCTCGAGCCAGCAGGAAAAAATTAACGGCCTTACCAAAGAAGGGTTTGAAAAATGGCTATTAGATTTTGTGGCCATAAGCACGATTACCGACTTCATGCCCATCATTGGTGAGAATCGTACGTTGGTGAAATATGGCCTGGTGGTGCTGCGCAAGTCGCCGCGGCCGGGCATTCGCGCCTTGGCCGAAGCCATGAGCTCGCGCCAGGAAAATTTTGACACCACCAGCATTGGCTTCCAGATTGGCCCGCGCCTCAATGCCGCCGGCCGCATGGACCATGCCAGCACGGCATTCCGCTTGCTCATTAGTACGGATATGGAAGAAGCCAAAGCCATTGCTGCTGCTTTGAATCAATCGAATACTGAACGGCAAAAACTTACCGAAACCATTGTCCGCCAGGCCAAACAAGCCATTGGGGAAGTAACCGACGAGCGGAAGTTGCTGGCTGCGGTCGGGGTGGACTGGCCAGTGGGGGTCGTCGGCCTCGTTGCGGGCAAGCTGGCGGATGAGTACCACCGTCCGGTATTGGTCATGGCCGAGCACAATGGCGAAGTGACGGGCTCGGGCCGCAGCATCCCGAAGTTTGATATTACGGCTGCGCTCCATACCACCAAGCAATTACTCGAACGGTTTGGCGGCCATGCCGGAGCCTGCGGTTTCACGCTTAAGCCAGAACACGTAGGCCAGTTTGTGCAGAATATGGAAGCTGCGGCTGTTAAACAATTGAATGAAAAAGATTTAGTTAAAGACCTTGCTATCGACGTGGACGTGCCATTGCCAGCCGTGGACTGGCCGCTGCTCGACACCTTAGAGCAGTTTGAACCTTTTGGTGTGGACAATGCGAAACCCTTATTTCTGTGCCGCAACATGACCGTCACCGAATTGCAGCCTGTGGGTAAGGAAGGCAAACATTTGCGTATCGTGGTCAACCACACCGTGCCCGAGCCGCGCAAGTTCATTGCTTTTGGCGGCGGCCTCACCTATGGCAAGCAGCTGACGGTCGGGGACAAAGTGGATGCGGTGTTCACTGTGGACCGCAACGAGTGGAACGGCACGCGGGAATTACAACTCAAAGTAGTCGATCTTCGGCTTTCAGAAGTATCGTAGTTTATGTCGAAGCATCTCACGCTATGTACTGACGGTGGCGCACGCGGCAACCCTGGGCCGGCGGCCATTGGCTACGTGCTCAAGGACGGCACGGCCGTCGTGGCAGCGCATGGTGAAACTATTGGCGAGACCACGAACAATGTCGCTGAGTACATGGCGCTGCTCCACGGCTTAACGTGCGCTAAAAAACTTGGTGCTAGCCAGGTGGACTGCAAGCTAGATAGCCTGCTCGTCGTGGAACAATTGAATCGAAACTATAAGGTCAAAGACGCTAACCTTGCAAAACTTTTTACAAAAGTGTGGAATGTGGCGCAGGAGTTTACCAAGGTTACGTTTAGTCACATCCCGCGCGAGCAAAACGCGCAAGCCGATGCCTTGGTGAATCAGGCGTTGGATGCCGCGTGAGTCTCTATTGACACTCGTTGATTCGGATTCTAGGCTGGTATTGTTAGAAAAATAGACCACAAAACTCTTAAAACTGGAGGATTTCATGCAGTTCTTTTCCAATTTATTCAAAAAAATAAGCGAACGCAGTGCTCAAATTAGCATCATCAGCCTAGGAAGTGCAGTCATTTTGCTAGTCATTGGTGCGTTTGCATTCACCCGGAGTTATATGCTCAATGGGTTTTTCAGTTGGGTGCTAGGCTGCGGTCTTATTTTGGCAACATGCCTTATTATTGGCAGTTTATTTTTTCAAGATGCGTATTCAACAAGGTTTCAAGTCGTAAGAGAAGTCCGAATTGTAGGTGGAAACCTGGTTGCGCTAGCATCATTAGCCTTCTCGTTTTCTTTAGTCATGAGCCTATTCGTGTATGTTCCCTCGACCGATTTTGAGGCGATTGTTGTGCCAGATAATAGCCCTTCAGCGGCCTATGCTATAGCACCACTTGCACCGCACATTGGCTTACCATGGCAGGAGCATATTTACACTCGTGTAGATGCATGGAAGTGGGGTACTCGCTTTAAGGTAACTCAAGATCGCACTATTTTTGTGTCAATTGACTACCAGGGTGACCTTGTTGATTTGTGGAAAGTTTGGGGATCGCCCGATAACTTTTATAATCACTGGGAAGAGCAATGCCATGCAGTGCTCGATCCGATTCTAACGGATGTGGGGCGCACGCAAGGTGAATCCGCCTTTACATCGCTAGAAAGTCGGTGTGCAGCATTTACTCCAGCTGAGCAGGCGTTGCTTGCATTACAAAAGGGGAAACGCGTTGTGTTTCGGCTCAGTGTATAAACTGGTTTTTCATTAACCAAGTCCACCGTCTCTGTAATTTTACAGAGGCGGTATTTATTTTTGGTAATGGTGGCTCATGAGATACCCTAGTAGCACGTCGGGCGTGAAGAGCGGCCAGTCATGGTCGCCCGGTACTTCGATGATGCTAGACTTTTTGCAGTGCTCGGCCATGGTGCGGGCAGTACTCATAGGCGTGTAGGCATCGTCCGTACCCCACACAAATTCCACCGGGAGAGTAATTCGATCTAGCAACGGCAGTACGTCTGCCGTCCGTGCATAGCGCGACATGCGGCCCAGATGTTTTTTGCGGATGAGGGTATGCTTGAGCAACGCTCGGTCCAGGCGAGTGACCACGTTTGGACCGTACGCTTTGTACATGCGCAGGCGTTTTTGCAACCACATTTTTTTCCAACTGGCATGGTCGCGCACAATAGGTACACCCACCGTGTCGACCAGTACTACGCGAGAAATCACGGCTGGCCGTTGCGCGCACAGGTTGACGGCCGCTACCCCACCGAGCGAGTGGCCAACTAGGGTTACATCCCGCAGGCCCGTGGCATCCAGCCAGTCGCCCAGGGCTTGGAAGGCGTGGGTGGGGTCGGCATCACCCTCCAGCGAGTACGATGGATGCCAGCCGGGGAGTGTTGGAATGGTGACCTGGTAGACCGTTGCTAAGCAGTCCAGCAAAGCTGTGCAGGTTCGGGCGTCGGCGCTCCAGCCGTGGAGAAAAACCACAGGTGCGCCTGTACCGCTGCTCAAGCTGTGGATGCTGCCAAACGGGGTTTTGACGGTTTGCCTGCGGTGCATCATGATATGCAGTATACCGTACTTCATTTGCCTTCCACGACTATGCAGGTGCAGATTCTTGGTGCCGGTGCCTACCCACTACGTTTACGCGGCGGCCGCTCACTTTCCATTTTTTTCCCCGAGCACCAAGTGGTGCTGGATGGGGGTTTGGGTTTGCTCGCACTGCCAGAGAGCGCACCGCAGCAAGAGCTCGCCATTATTTTGTCACATTTCCACCACGACCACATTATTGGTTTAGCGGCCATTAATAATTTTTTGGAGAGTGGCCAATTTCGATTCGTACGCATTCTTGCAGACGAGCGTATTACCGAGCTAGCTACATTTTTTCGGGAACCCTTTAGCCCGGAATATTTGGGCGCATCCTTACCTGTTGCTATGGAGCAGATGGGCACGGAAACCGAGATTCGCGGTTTACAGATTCGTCGGCGGCAAGTTCCCCACGCCAGCGGCTTTTCTAACCTCTTCACTTTTTCTAGTGGTCAAAACCGCATTGGCATAAGTACGGATACCACGGCCGACCCCGCTAATGCAGATTTTTTCAAAGGCTGCGGCGTCCTGTTGCATGAATGTAACTATGACAGCGCCCACGCCGAACGTGCCAAGCTGGAAGGCCATTCGTACCCACAGATTGTGGCCGACCTGGCGAAAGCTGCTGGTGCCCCGCGCTTGGGCCTTATCCATACTGACCCGCGATATCCTGCCATTAGCGCAGAAATCCAAGCCGCTTTCCCTGGCGCGTGGGTGGCACAGGATGATGAAATGATTACCATATAAATTATATGCACCTCCGCGACATCCGTACCAAATTCCTACACTACTTCGAGGCCCACAAGCACGTGGTCATTTTGTCGTCCTCGCTCATCCCGCAGAACGACCCCACCGTGCTTCTTACCACGGCCGGGATGCAACAGTTCAAGCCCTACTTTTTGGGCGAACGTGACCCCGAGTCCGATCTTAAATCCCGCCGGCTAGCCAGCGTGCAAAAGTGTTTCCGCACCTCGGACATCGACGAGGTAGGCGACACCACCCACCTGACCTTTTTCGAAATGCTCGGCAACTTCAGCGTGGGCGACTACTTTAAAAAAGAAGCCATTGCTTTTGCCTGGGAGTTTGTCACCAAGCAGGTCCACCTTAACCCCGAACGGTTGTGGGCCACCTACTACCACGCCGACAGCCACCCCAAGAAGAATGCGCCGCACGTGGCGACGGATACCGAATCGGCAAAACTCTGGCAGGCGCACTTGCCCAAAGAACGCATCGCCGGCTTTAACCACGAATCCAACTTCTGGGGTCCGCCAGGCAAGACTGGGCCGTGCGGCCCGTCGTCCGAGTTGCACTACGACCGCACCGGCGAACCCTGCGACAAAGGCGCCAAGTGCTTGCCCAACACCTGCGACTGCGGCCGCTTTGTGGAAGTTTGGAATTTGGTCATGACCGAGTACGAAAAAACCGAGAAAGGGGAGTACGTGCCTCTGCCCATGAAAAACATTGACACGGGCATGGGTCTGGAACGTTTGGCCATGGTCGTGCAAGGGGTGGATAGCGTTTTTCAAACCGAAGCGTTTCTGCCAATTATTGAGGTATTACAAAAAGACAAACACTTTGGCCTCACTGGGAATGGCCTGGAAGACAGCCGACGTTTGCGCATTGCCAGCGACCACTTTAAAGCCTCGGTGTTTTTGCGTGGAGATGAAGTGCGATTCAGTAACAAAGAGCAAGGTTACATTTTGCGTCGAGTGTTCCGCCGCGCGTGCGACCAGTACCTGAACCATGGCTTTGATCTTGCCGTGGTGGTCGATGCGGTTATTAAAGAGTATGGCCAGGCCTACCCCGAAATTATGGAAAAACGCGGGGCGATATTGGAAGATTTTCAAAAAGAGTACGGGAACTATGAAAAGGTCCGACTCGTCAGCATCGACAAGCTGCTCAAACAATTACCGAAAGAAGATGTCTTAGCGCAGCATGAAGGCCAGGCCGGCATGTCGCACATCCAAATTACCGGCAAAGCGGCGGTCCAACTTTTTACTACGTATGGCTCCACCTTTGACCAGCTCAAGCAAAAAGGCTTCGTGTTTGACGACACGGAAGTGGAAGCTGAGCTGGACAAGCACCGTTCTGCCTCGCGCGCCGGGGTGGTGGCAAAATTCGGGGGCCACGGCTTGAATAGCGCCAGCTTGTCTGACGACGAGCGTACCGTGATGACTCGGCTGCACACCGCTACCCACTTATTGCAGCAAGCCTTGCGCGATGTACTGGGTAACGACGCGCACCAAGACGGTTCAGATATTAATGCCCAGCGTCTGCGTTTTGACTTTACCTACCCCACCAAACTCACGCCCGAGCAGATTATGCAGGTGGAAGCAATTGTGAACGCCAAAATCCACGAGGATTTGCCCGTGACCAAAGCGGAAATGTCGTTTGACGAAGCCAAGGCCGCCGGCGCGCTCGCATTTTTCAAAGAGAAATACCCGGAGCGCGTGACCGTATACAGTGTCGGCAGCTATTCCAAAGAGCTCTGCGGTGGCCCACACGTCACACACACTGGCGAGCTCAAAAGCTTCAAAATTGTGTCCGAGAAGTCCGTCTCGGCTGGTATCCGACGCATTAAGGCGGTAGTGGGGGAGTAATTAATTTTGCATGCCCGACCTAAGCCTGGATGAACAAAGAATTGCCGACGAGGCATTTGCTATTATTAAAGGCAAAGAATCTGAGCTTATAGAAAAATTTGCAAACCCTCATCAATTTACGGCCGCTGATAAAGCTGTTGCCTTATTTATGGCCGGTGCACCAGGTGCAGGAAAAACAGAAGTCTCGAAACACCTTTCTGAAGAGTTCAAAAGCAAACCTGTTCGTATTGACGCGGATGAGATACGGGAGTCTATCCCTGGCTATAGAGGTAGTCACGCACACATATACCAGCATGCCGCGGTCAGAGGTGTGGATATGCTGCTCAATCATGTTTTTCGAAAAAACTACAATTTCATTCTTGACGGAACTTTTGCCTACCAAGGCGCTGTGATGAATATTAAACGTGCGCTCAATCATAAGCGAAAAGTGGACATTTATTATGTGTATCAGGATCCAGTTGTTGCTTGGGATTTTACAAATAAGCGTGAGGAGTTAGAACACAGAAGGGTAACAAGAGATGTTTTTATTAAAGCGTACCTCACCTCTATTGCGAATATTCGACAGGTGAAAAAACAGTTTGGTTCGGACATTCAATTGAATGTGGTTGTTAAGGATATTTCTAAGGAACAGGTCTTAGAAAATTTAGAATTAAATGTTAACACCCTTGACCCTTACCTTGATTCCCAGTATACTCAAGAAGTCTTAGAAGGATTGATTCAGTAGCCATTATGGACTTTTTCCGAAAATTACTAGGCAAATCCAAGCCCGAGAATGACTTTTCGGACTTCTTTCGTAATGCTTCCTCGGCAGAAAAGAAGAAGTTATTTAAACGGGTTATTCGGAAGGCCAGCGAAGACCAGCGGGCGCTTATTAAGAAATACGACCAGCTCAACTCAAAAACCGCCTCCTAGGCGGTTTTTGGGATTAGTTTAGGTTCACACAATAATGAGATAGTAATGGACGAGCAACTTCTCCAGCGTTTGCGCACGCGCAAAAAAGTTCTGGCAAAATGTGCCTTGGCGCTTTTGGTTATAGCGGTAGCCTGTACGTTTGCTAGCCTGTGGTACGCCCCGCTCAAGCCATTCCTGTTGCCAGTGTGGGGTGCAATGCTCGTAACTTTTCTGGGAGCAAAGCGTTTGCAACGTTTGGAGAAGTAATTATATACATTAGTGGATTGAGATTTTTTAATGATACTCGTGTTGATTCTGAACAACGAAGTCATGGATATCGAGAACGTGATGTATGAGCACGGATATACCACCCTTTCTTCGTGGCAAGAAAGGGTGGTGCCCAAAGACACCAGCAGGGGGTGCTCGATTCGCACCCGGGAAGCAATGAAAACTCACTAAACCGTGGCTCAGCGATCACCCCCTGCACCCCTGAATACTCTCAATGCATACTTCCTTTTTCCCTTATAGAGAGGGTACCTTTAGTACTCTGGGGTCTGGGGGACTGCGCCGGAAGCATCCCATACGTATTATTCCTTTTGCTTCCAGTGTTCCGTCGCAGGCCCCCAGCAGTCTTTGTGCCCTTTCTGCTGCCAGAAAGGGCTATCAATACGTGATTGACCACAATAAACCGTTCAGCCAAAACTTCGTTGTTCTGTACATCGGTATAAACCATCAGTATGGCCTAGCCTAACTCTTGACACCCTTCCTGCGGCTTGGTACAGTGCATTTTAGTTATTACAACCCGCCTCCTGCTGCTCCCGACTTTGGTCCGCCCGGCTGTACACTTATCCATCCCCATCTTGGGGAGGGAGTTGTGCAGGCCCCGCACTTTTTCCGCGGGGATATCTTTTTTCTCTACGGCATGCCACAACCGACGACTGACCGCCCTAAGCCAGAAGCCCGGGGCGTGAATAAGAAAGGCTTTCTGGAAGTGGAAGGCATCGTGGAGGAACTCCTCCCGTCTGCCACCTTCCGGGTGAAGCTTGCCAACGAGCACATGGTGCACGCGCACCTGTCCGGCCGCATGCGTATGAACCGCATTAAAATCCTGCCTGGGGACACTGTGATTCTGGAAATGACCCCCTACGACCTGAAGAAAGGTCGCATCACCTATCGTAAATAAGCTGCAATGAAAGTCCGCTCAAGCGTAAAACCGATGTGCCCCAAGTGCCGCGTCATTCGCCGGGGCAAGAAGCTGCTCGTGATTTGCAGCAACCCCAAGCACAAGCAACGTCAAGGATAACTCTATGCCCGCACGTATTGCCGGTATCACTCTGCCAAACAAACCGCTCCGCATTGCCTTGCGGTACATTTACGGTATTGGGCCGTCGAACGCGGTCAACATTATTACCCAAGCCAAGCTCAACCCCGAGCAGCGCACCAACGACCTAACGGAAGCGGAAGTGAACCGCCTGCGTGAGCTGATTGAAAAGGAACACAAGGTGGAAGGCGACCTGCGCCGCGAAGTGTTGCTGAATATTAAGCGCAAGAAAGAAATCAATTCCTACATTGGCATGCGCCACAGCCGAAACTTGCCGGTTCGCGGCCAGCGCACCAAGACCAACTCCCGCACCGTGCGCGGCAACACCCGCCGTACTATGGGCAGTGGTCGCAAGTCTGCTAACGAAAAGACCTAACACCTATGGCCGACACGGATAAAATTCTCGACCAACTCCTCGATAGCACGGCTGCACAAGCCGGTGCCGAAGCGCCGAAAGCCGAAAGCACAGACGCCCCCAAGAAAAAGAAGAAGACCAAGAAGGGCAAGAAGTTCGTGCAGCACGGCATTGCGCACATCCAGGCTACGTACAACAACACCATTGTTAGCATCTCTGACCTCGGCGGCAATGTGCTGGCCTGGGGCTCGGCGGGCGGCCAAGGTTTCCGCGGCCCGAAGAAAGGTACACCCTACGCTGCTGGTATCGTCGTGCGATCCATTTTAGAAAAGCTCCGTGACGTTGGCCTCAAGCAGGTCGACGTGCGCGTCAAAGGCATTGGCAGCGGCCGCGAAGCTGCGGTGCGTTCGTTAGTCGCCAACGGTTTGACTATTACTTCAATCAAAGATATTACCCCTATCCCGCACAACGGCGTCCGCCAGCCGAAAGTGCGCCGCGTTTAAACCCCTATGGCACGCTACACCGGACCCAAACATGCTCGCTGCCGACGCTACGGCGTCAAACTCTGCGACGCGGCCAAGTGCCCCGTCCAGCGCCGGCCATACCCGCCGGGTCAGCACGGCCCCAAGGGTACGTCGCGCTTGTCCGAGTACGGCATCCAGCTAGCCGAGAAGCAAAAGGCCAAAGCCATTTACGGCTTGCTCGAGCGCCAGTTTGCCAACTATTTTAAAAAAGCCAAGACCAAGAAAGGCGACACCGGTCAACTCTTGCTCCAAAACCTGGAGCGCCGCTTGGACAACGTGGTTTTCCGCCTGGGCATTGGCGCCACGCACGCGCAAGCCCGCCAGCTCGTGGGCCATGGGCTCATTACGGTCAACGGCAAGCGCGTCACCATCCCTTCCTACAGCATCCGGCCCAAAGAAGTTATTGGCGTAGGCAAGAACAAAACCAAGATGCAGGCTGCGGTTGCTGAACGCCTAAAGGGCAAGACCGACGTGCCTGGCTGGTTGGAACTCGACAAGGACGCGCAAACCGGCACTGTTACCCGGTTGCCCGAAGCCACGGACGTTAATCAGCCGCTCAACATGCAGCTCATCGTCGAACATTATTCCCGCTAAACATTTTTAGCCCCCTACGCTTATGGAACGCATCCAACTGCCATCGAAAGTAACGCTCACCGACGCCGGCCCCAACGCCGCGGAAATTGTCGTGGAGCCTTGCTACCCAGGGTACGGCACCACCCTCGGTAACGCCCTGCGCCGCGTGCTCTTGTCCTCTTTGCCGGGTGCGGCCATTACCAGCGTGAAGTTCAGCAACGCCACGCACGAATTTTCTACCCTACCACACGTGCAGGAAGACGTGGTCGACCTGATTCTTAACCTCAAGGGTGTGCGCATGCACATGTTTGAAGGCGAAACCGCAACGGTCATGGTAAAAGCCAAAGGCGAGAAAGTGCTTACCGCCGGCGACCTGAAGTGCCCGTCCAATGTGGAAGTGCGCAACCCCGAGCATGTTATTGCCCACCTCACCGACAAGGCCGCCGACGTGGAAATGGAACTGACCATTGGCGTAGGTCGCGGCTACATCCCGGTGGAGCAGCGCGAGAAAGAACGCTTGGACCTTGGTGTGATTGCCATTGATGCCATTTACACCCCAGTTCGCAACGTCAACTTCAAAGTAGACAACGTGCGCGTGGGCCAGATGACCAACTACGACAAAGTGACGCTCACGATCAGCACCGACGGCACGATTACCCCGGGTGCAGCTTTCCGTGAAGCAAGCCAGATTCTCACCGAGCACTTCCAGCACCTGCTTGCTTCGGTGCCGGAAGAGACTGTAGCTGTAGAAGCCGAGGCCAAACCAAAGAAGAAGCCCGCTAAGAAAGAGAAAAAGGAAGACTAAGCTCTATGCGCCACCGCAAGACCCGCCCCACCCTCGACCGGAAAGCTGCCCCACGCAACGCCATGTTGCGGTCGTTGGCCAATTCCGTTGTGCTGCTGGGCAGCGTGCAGACCACGGTGGCCAAAGTCAAAGCCGTGCAGCCCATTGTGGAGCGCGCTATTACCACCGCCAAAGCCAACACCCTAACCGCCCGCCGCAAGCTGCACCAGACCTTTACCGATAAAGCTGTGCACATCCTGCTTACCGACCTGGGCCCCAAGTACAAAGAGCGCAAAGGCGGCTACACCCGCCGCATTTTGGCCCACCAGCGCCAGGGCGATGCAGCAAAGATCGCGGTTTTGGAACTCGTCTAAATTTCTATGCGCAAGCCTACCCCCCCAACCACTACGATAACTCTGGATGCCGACGGCAAAGTCCTTGGCCGTTTTGCTTCCTTGGTTGCCTACACTTTGCTCGGCAAAGGCACGCCCAGCTACCGGCCCGATGTCATTAGTGGGGAGAAGGTTATTATTACCAACGCCAGTAAAATCCGCGTGACCGGCACCAAGCTGCTCACCAAGAAGTACGCCCACTTCAGCGGTTACCCGGGCGGTTTGCGCGAGACCATCCTGCGCGACAAGTTGGCCCAAGACCCCACTAGCGTGCTCATTACGGCAATCAAGCGTATGCTGCCGCAGAACCGCACCCGTAAATTCATTCTCAAGCGCCTCGTGGTAAAAGCTTAACTCATGCCTACTGCCAAAGCTCCAGCAAAGAAGTCTGCCGCCAAGAAACCTACCGTCAAGAAAACGGCAGTAAAAAAAGCTGTTACACATAAACCAGTTGCCCATAAAGAAGTTGCTCACAAAGCGGTTGTTCACGCAGCCCCAGCCTCGGTGCAGGAACAGCTGACTCCGCGCGAGACCTACACCTTTGCCGTAGGCAAACGCAAGCGCGCCATTGCCCGCGTGCGCTACTACACCCTGGGCACCGGGGAAATTGTTATCAACGGCAAAACCTTGGAAAAGTACTTGAGCTTTGACTCCTGGATTGAACAGGCTAAGTACCCACTGACCCTTACCGGCTGGGCCAAAGGCCGCTGGTCGATTAAGGTCAACGGCGGTGGTACCCATGCCCAAGCCCACGCCACGTCCCACGGCATTTCCCGCGTCCTGCTGCTGCTTGACCCAGCCCTGCGCCCCACGCTGAAGGCTGCTGGCTTGCTAACCCGCGACGCGCGTATTAAAGAACGCAAGAAGCCCGGCCTCAAGCGCGCCCGCCGCGCCCCGCAGTGGCAGAAGCGCTAACCATGCGTTGGCAGCCCAGTGCTGCCCAAGGTACACTGTACCTATGGTAAAAGCCGTGCCAACCACCGACGTGAATAGCGGCCAGTCCAAGATTCTCCGCAACACCTCGTACCTCACGGGGGCGTTTGTGCTGCAGAAGCTTATTTCTTTTGTCTACTACACGGTGGTCGTCAACAGCATTGGCGTCAGCAAGACGGGGGAGTACGGTCCGCTCAAGTCGCTCATTCCCATTGCGCTCATCCTCATCGACTTCTCGTTGTCCCAGGTGCTTACGCGGGAAGTGGCCCGGCGGCCGGGGAGCGTGAAAAGCCTGCTCGGCCACGTGCTGGGCATTAAATTGCTTTTTGCCATTGTCGTGCTGGCGGCGTTTGGGTTGGTTACCAACTTCGGTAATTTCACGCAGGATGTGCAGTCGTCGCTCTACCTGGTAGCCCTCATTGTCGGGTTCGACACGTTTACATTGTCGTTCTTTGCCGTGCTGCGGGGTTTGCAGAACATGAAGTACGAAGCCGCGGGCATGATTTTGAACCAGATAGTATCCGTGACTGTTGGTTACATCACGCTCAAGCTCGGCCTGGGCTTCCAAGGGGTGTTCTTTGCCACCCTGCTCGGTAGCATCCTCAACTTCGGCTGGTCAATTTTTGCCATCCGGCACTTTCTTAAAATCTGGCCGCGCTTGGTGTGGGAGAGTAAGTTTATTAAAGACTTGCTCAAAATGGCTTTGCCGTTTGCGATTGCCGCCCTGCTGGTAAAAGTGTACACCTACGCCGACCGCTACCTGCTTATTGCAATTAAAGGTAAAGAGGCCGTGGCGTTTTACGAAGTGGCGCACAAGTTGACGTTTGCCCTGGAGTTTTTACCCTCCGCCTTTGCGGCCGGCCTGTACCCAGCCTTGAGCTCGTACTTTGTGGACGCCAAAGAAAAATTGCAGCAAACCTTTGAGCGCGCGCTCACGTACATGATGCTTATTGCCGTGCCACTCTCGATTTTCATATTTGTGGGCGCGGAAGAAGTGCTGGGCTTGGCGTTCAAACCTTTTTTCCAGCCCGCGGCCGAACCGTTGCGGATTCTCATCTTGAGTTTGCCGGTTATTTTTATGAATTTCCCGGTGGGCACGCTGCTCAACGCCACCAACCGCACGCGGCTGAATACTGTGAGCATGGCCATTACCGTGCTGGTAAACATCTCGCTTAATGCCTTGCTCTTGCAGAAGTTTTCGTACATGGGCTCGGCTATTGCCACCCTGGTGAGCGGCGTAACCCTGTTTAGCTTGGGCATGTACTGGACCAAGGGCGTCACCAGCGTGCCCTGGAAGTCGCTGTGCATCCGTTTGGCCAAAGTGTACGGCGCGTCTATTGTGGCCGGCATTGCGGCCTACCCGGTGCTGCAGGCGTTCGACTGGATTGTGTACAGCCGTCATGCCGAAGTAGTGCTGGCTGGTGTAGTCTTCCTGTGCGTCTACAGTGTGGCTCTCTACTTTTTCCGCGGCATTCACCCGTCCGAGTTCATAGCTGTGCGCAACGCCTTTCTCCGACGTCGTTCGGCTTGAGCCAATGCGCGTCCTGCTAATTTCTACTACCTTTCTCCCGCAATTCGGCGGCGTGGAGCGGTTTTTGGCGAATCTTTTTGGTCAGCGCGAAGATATCCATGTGGATGTGCTCACCGAACCAGGCGCGGACGTGGTGGCCGGCTGGAAAATGATTCGGACACCTCTGCTGACGGGTAAAATCCGCCCGCGTTGGCTAGGTACGTACAAGAGTTTCAAGCATTACACCGAGAAGCATGACTACGACCTCATTGTGCTCGGTCACTACGCGCCCTACCTGGCAGCGGCTTTGCGCTGCCGCAAAAAATACGGCACCAAGGTTGTGGTTATTACCCATGGTATGGACGTGTTGAGCTATGACACGGCCGGGGGCGTGCGCCGCCGCATGTTGCGGAAGAACTTGCCGCAGGCCGACCTAGTCATCGCCAATAGCAATTTTACCAATACCCACCTCCAGCGTTTGGGTGTGGCCGAAAGCCGACGCGTAATCATAACCCCCGGCGCAGACCTACCCGAGACCGTGGTGAGCAAGGCAGAGGCACGCACGACGCTCAAACTTCCGCAGGACGCGCAACTACTTCTTTCCGTGGGCCGCCTCGTCCAACGCAAAGGCCATGTGCTGGCTATAGACGCCTTCGCATCGCTAACAGAAAAATACCCAAACCTGCATTACCTCATTGTCGGCCGGGGCGCGGAAGAAGGGAACATCCGGGCGCGCATTGCCAAGCACCACCTGGAACAGCGCATTCACGTCGTCAACAATTTAGAAGACACCAGCCTGGCCTACGCTGCTGCGGATCTCTTCGTTTTTCCCAGTTTTGAAGGCAAGCACGGCGATGTAGAAGGCTTTGGTTTAGTGAGCGTAGAAGCCCAAGCTCATGGTCTGCCTGTGCTGGCCAGCAACACCGGCGGCATACCCGAAACCATTAATCCCGGTATCACCGGTGAATTGGTCGAGCCTGGCGAGGCTGATGAAATTGCCAAAGCTATTGAGCCCTTCCTCAAAGACCCGCTTCGCTTGCAGCGCTACAGCGACCGCGCCCGCAAGTTTGCCAAAGAGCAGTTTAGCTGGGCCACCCGCCGTAAGCGCATTGCCGAATTACTGCAGCTTGTCATAAGCATTCCTAAAGTTCAGGTTGACGTTGTTGTACCCGCATTCAATGCCTCCAAGACCATCCACCAAACCCTAACCAGCCTCCAAGCCCAAACATTAAAACCAACCCACATCGTGGTGGTTGACGATGGTTCCAAAGACGACACGTCTGAAATCGCTAAGAAGTTCAGCGTCCAGCTCATCCGCCAAGAAAACAAGGGCGCTCCGTCAGCACGCAATGCCGGCTTTGCCAAAACAACAGGGGACTTTGTGCTCTATTGCGATGCTGACGTCCAGCTGCAGCCCACCATGCTCGAGAACATGGTCCGTGCCCTGCTACTACACCCCGAAGCTGGCTATGCCTATTGTGACTTCAAGTTTGGCTGGCATACGTTTGATTTGTTCGACTTTGATGGTGAGCGCTTGCTCAAAGGCAACTATATTTCCACCATGTCCCTGCTGCGACGTGAGCACTGTATTGGCTTTGATGAAAGCCTGAAGCGGTATCAAGATTGGGACCTTTGGAAGAGGTTGCTTGCTAAGGGGGTTAGGGGGGTATG
>JBBTVB010000005.1:0-151663 GCA_038063455.1 Patescibacteria group bacterium | reverse complement strand
ACGCGGACGTTGGGAGTGCCTTTCTGCTTCGCCGTAATAATTTCCATTGGCCCATCGCCGTTCACATCCGCAACGGTCACGAAGAGGCCATCGCGGTAGGCATTGCCGTAGGGCAGGAAGCTGGTAATGCGCGAACCGTCCGTGCGGAAGAGCCGTACTTCAGCCACGCGGCCGGGTCCGCTGGCGACCACGAGCTCGCCAAAGCCATCATCGCCCAGGTCGGCAACCTGCACCTGCACGCCGCCGCGGAAGCCAGACTCAAAGGCCGTGAAATTCCGTACCGTCTGGCCGCTGAGATTGATTAATCGAACAGTTGGGGCCCCGCCACGTTCCACGCCCACGCCAATGAGTGTGCCCAGGAAGACCCGGAAGCTGGCACTAGCTGGGGAGGGGTCTACATTCTTTGCGGCGTCACGGCTACGCACCTGGAAGGTGTGATTACTATTGTGCATGTTGCGTAGTACGACCTCGGTTCGTTTCACCCATCCAGACCACGGGCGATTGTCCAAGCGGTAGCTAAACTCCAGCGCGCTCGTAGGGGTTACATCATCCAGCCCGCGCCAGGTAAAGCGGTAGCGCCCCTCACTGGTGGTGCCGGTTGGCGCAGCGGTGAGTACGGTGTTCGGCGGGACAGAGTCGGCGCCTTGGGGCGGTGCGCCGCCCCCAGCGGTGCAGGCTCGCGTGGCCGTCGGTTTATTCGACGTGGTGCCGCACGCCGCCTGGTCGGTGCAGACGCGGGTTTGGGTGCCCGCCGTGCACGCCAGCCAGTCGTCGCAGCGCCAATTTTCTACACAACCCGGCAAGCTAATGGGTGCCGTGGCTTTGGTCGGGATATTGGAGAGCGCCGAAATGTTGCCAGCCTCATCCGCGGTTTTCAAGCCGAAAAAATACGTCGTGTTAGGTTGCAAATTTGCTACCAGCAGCTGCTCGTTTTGGCCCGCCGCTTTTGGCGGGGGCACACCTTGGGCAGCCGTCGCAAAACCCCAGTTCGCATTGGTAATGGCACTGGTGCCGTAGCGCAAGTCGTAGCTTGTGGCTTGGCCAGTGTTGCCGTCATCGCCCGGGGCGGTCCAGCGCACGGTCATGCTGTTGGTTGCATCTGGGGCGGCAATAACTACCGAGGCTGCCGCGACATTACTAGAGGAGGTCGGCCCATTATTCATCGCGACCATGGCAAAGCCTGCTACGCCAGTAATCAGCAGCAAAACAGCTAACCCAGTGCTGGTGCGCACTCGGGTATTCAGTCTTTCGCGGGTTTGAACATCAGCGAGCATGCCTGTTGGTTTCATATATCTATTTTCAAATACTATTCTAGCATTTTTTTATGCTTTTGTCAAAGCATTTTCTCTGCTACGCTCATTGTGTCTCGACGTAATACAAGTTGTCTATGCCAACCATTCACAACCATACCGTTGACGGCGACCAGTACGGGTTGCGCGTCCTGCGTCAGTTAGACGACAGCGAGGCCGATGTGCTCTTTGAGCACGCCAAGCGTCACCACGAAGCGGATTTTGAAGGTTCAATCGAAGGCAAGCGCATGAACTTTAAACTTAAGCGCGATGCTGATGGCAGCTGGACGGTCGAAACCGAAGGGCGGGAAGTAAAGAAAGGTTGGTTTTAATTTTATGCCACTCTTCCACCGTATTACCAAAGATCTCAAAAAGCAGCGCGCCGTCCGCGAGCTCGTCATTCGGCAAACCCGCGAAGCCTTGCAGCAAGCAAAGTTAGCAATTTTTGCCGTGCACCGGGGCGATGACGTCGGCGCGAAAGCGCTGGTTGCCCAAGCCGGCAAGCAATTGGAAAAATTACAGCACCAACTTAAAAAATTCCCGCGCTTCTTACATGATGGCAATGTCCTTGCCGCCCTTGAAGAATTTGGCGAAGCTTGGCTCGTGGTGGAGTTTGCCCAGGGCAAAAAATTAGGGTTTCCTAAAAAACCCGCCCTCGCCCCGGAGCAGCAGATTGGCGCGCTCGCGGATTTTACCGGGGAGCTGGGCCGCCGGGCGGTGCTCATGGCCACGGAGCGCAAGCACAAAGATGTTGAGAAAATTTACAGAACTGTGAGCGACGTGGTTCGCCATCTGGTGGAAGCCGACCTTACCGGCCCGGCCCGCCAAAAGGCCGACGAAGCCAAGCGCAACCTGAAGCGCATTGAAGAAGTGCGTTACGACCTAAGCCTGCGGCAGAAGCTGGTGCTGTAAAAAAATTTGGGCAGAGACGAATCTCTGCCCAAGAACGATGGTATCTCCCTATGGTACGGATTATTCAGCTTGCATCCTTGCATGGATACCATCAACCAACAGGACTGCTTTAAGTATACGCCTGTCGTAGTTATTTTGGATAGTATGGTGTGGTAGGATGTTCAGACCATGTCCACCTACGTGCTCAAGCGCAAACCCATTACTGATTTGCAAATAGACTACGCCAACTCACTTAACGCGGAGCAGTTTGCGGTTGTGGAAAACGGCGATGGGCACGTCCTCGTCTTGGCCGGGGCGGGCAGCGGCAAGACGCGAACCATTGTGTACCGCGTGGCCTGGCTATTGGAACACGGCATTAGTCCGGATCGTATCCTACTCGTCACTTTTACGAATAAAGCCGCCCGGGAAATGCTCACCCGCGTGCAAGAGCTGCTCGGCAACGTGCCCACCAGCATTTGGGGCGGGACGTTCCACCATGTGGCCAACCGGATTTTACGAAAGTACGCCAGCAAAGTTGGCCGTACCTCTAGCTTTTCCATCTTGGACCAGGAAGACAGCCGCAGTCTTATTGCCGCCTGCATTGCCGACTTGGATATCGACACTAGCCAAAAACGTTTTCCAGCGCCCGGCGTGGTCCAGAATATGATTTCTTTCAGCCGCAACACCCGGCAGGATTTGAGTGAAGTAGTGCAGGAACGTTTGCCAAACTTTGGCCACGTGGCCGAGCAGGTGCAAGCCGTTGCCAAACGCTACGCCGCCCGAAAGGAAAAGCAGAACCTAGTGGACTTTGACGATTTGCTCGAGCTCATGCTGCGTTTGCTCACCGACCACGAAGATGTGCGGCAGCGCTTGCAAGAGCAGTTCCAGTACGTGTTGGTGGACGAGTTTCAAGATACCAACTCGCTCCAAGGCGATCTCGTGCGCCATCTGGCCAGCGTGCATGGAAACTTGTTGGTGGTGGGGGATGACAGCCAAAGCATCTACGCTTTCCGCGGGGCGATGATCCAGAACATCCTGCAATTTCCCAAAGACTTTCCAGACGCCAAGCAGTTCCGTTTGGAAACCAACTACCGTTCTATTCCGGAAATCCTGGACGTGGCCAACGCGGTCATTGCCAACAATACGGACCAGTTTGCCAAAGTGCTCAAGCCTGCCCGGCCGAAAGGGGAGAAGCCCCAGCTCGTGCCGTGTCGTGACGACGGCCAGGAAGCAGCATTTATTGCTCAACGTGTATTGGAGTTGCGAGAGGGCGGGATGGCGTTGCGGGACATTGCCGTGCTGGTCCGCGCCATTAGCCACACCCAAGCCTTGGAATTTGAGCTGGCGCAGCGTGACATTCCGTATATGGTCCGCGGCGGGTTGCGTTTCTTCGAGCGGGCGCATATTAAAGATGTGGTCGCCCACCTTAAACTCGTGGCCAACCCGCAGGACGAAGTAGCCTGGCTGCGCGCGCTCGGCTTGCAGGTCGGCGTGGGGCCAAAGACGGCCGGGAACTTATTTCTGCGCTTGCAAGACGCGGGCGGCACGGCAACGCTGGCAACAGTTGACCTCGTGGCCCTTTCGGACAAGCGCGGCGCCAAAGGTGTTGCCACTTTTCAAAAACTTCTACGTGCTTTGCTCGCACCAGGGCAACCAGCAGACGGCAAAGAGGCGTCCGCACTTTCCCCGCAAGACCTTATTCGCGTGGTCGCCACCAGTGAGTACGTCGACTACTTGCGCGCCCAATATCAAGACGCGGACGAGCGCCTGCAAGACTTGGAGCAGCTGGCACTGTTTGCCGGCAAGTACACGTCGCTCAATAGTTTCTTAACCGATGTGAGTTTGCAAGAAGCCTTTAGCGCGGGTGTGGCGACCAACGGTGAAGACGACGATGCTATTGTCCTGTCTACTATCCATCAAGCCAAAGGTTTGGAGTGGGAAGCGGTGTTCATCCCGCGGTTGTTGGAAGGCAGCTTTCCCAACGGCCGCGCCTTGGACGAAGCCAACGGCATTGCCGAAGAACGCCGCCTCTTCTACGTGGCTGTAACCCGCGCCAAAACCAAGCTCACCATGAGTTACCCACTCGTCATCAATCCTACGGGCGCCATGATCCTGACCCGGCCTTCGCGTTTTCTCGATGAAATTCCGAACCGGGCGATAGAGCGCGTGGACATTCAAGAAGAAATGGCCACCGGCAGTTGGGACGGGGAGGAGCGGATTATCAATATATAAAAACCAGTAACATTAGCTTGTGCTGGTTTGCGCCCTGGCCATTTTGGTCTGCAGCCAGTTACGCAGGCCATACCAGAGCATCACGCTAACGTACCACGTGACGCAGAGCAGGACACCTGGGATAAAAAGCAAGGGCCAGATGCGTTCTTTAAGATGCATAATTTTCCCTTTCTGTTTGTTTGTATTCCCGCTATACTAGCACAGTCCCAAACGGACACAAGATGCCCAAACACCCAAAGAAAATTTTTGAAGGTTCGCAATCCATCGGTGACCGCATTGCCCGGCGGGTGGCGGCGTTTACTGGCAACATGCGGTTTGTGTGGTGGCATGCATTTTTGTTTGTCCTGTGGATCGGCCTCAATCTCGTGGCTGGTGATTTTGCCTGGGACCCGTACCCGTTCAACTTCCTGACCATGGTGGTTTCGCTGGAAGCCATCTTCCTTTCCACCTTCGTGCTCATCGCGCAGAACCAAGAATCGAAGCGCAATGAGATCCGCGAGCAGCTTGATTACGAAGTGAATGTGAAAGCCGAGAAAGAAGTGCAGGAAATAAAACAAGCGATTATTCGTATCGAGAAGAAATTAAAATAATCCTACGTCTATTGACGCACAGGCTGTTTTTTGCTATACTGATTGCAGAATGAAAAGTAAAAATCAGGTTTTCCGAATAGCAGTCGCAGTCGTTGCCCTAAGCGCCGGGCTTTTTGCTTTTGGCGCGCATGCGGCGCACGCCATTGACCCAGCCGCAGTGTACGGCCCGAAGAACGGCAGCAACCTTTTAGACCAGCCCTTGGTGGTAAGTGGTAAGGCGGCAGTGAAGAGCACTGTGTTTATTTGGGTTGACGGCAAGCTCGTCGGCGGTAGCGCGGCGCAAAAGACCACGAACAAGAAAGCCACGGTAAACTGGTTTACCTTTACCTATAAAAAAGAGCTGAAAGTTGGCACGCACACCATAGAGACACAGGTGGTGAAGGGTGCAGAGAAAAGCTCCCTTACCTCGCTTACAATAAACGTGCCGGCCAAGTGGCCGCGCAAAGTAGATGGTGCCTTGGTGGCAACCAAACTTTGGAATCAGCTGTCTTTTGGTGCCATGATCGAGAACACCCCGGCCGCGCGCCCGCAGTCGGGCTTGAGCCAAGCGGCAATTGTGTACGAAACGTTGGCCGAAGGTGGCGTCACCCGGTTCCTGGCTATTTTTTCGCAAGCCACCAAACCCAAATCGCTTGGGCCGGTACGTTCCAGCCGCCCCTATTATGTTGACTGGGCCAAAGAGCACGATGCTATTTACCTGCACGCCGGGGGCAGCCATGACGCGTTTCAGGAAATCGGCAAATTAAAGGTCCGCTCGTTCGACGGCCTGACGCGGATTGGGGCCAAGTACTACTCCCGCAAGTGCTACGGCGTGCACTGCTTGTTCACTAGCGCCGCCCAGCTGGATAAGCTGGTGAAAGAGCGAAAGTTGAACACCGTGGTGGCCAAGTCCGATGCAGGTTGGGCATTTAAAAGTGATGCCGCTCTTAAAGATCGACCGAAGAGCGCGAGCAATAAAAAATTGAGCATCGATTTTAATGGCCGCACCTACCGAGTGGACTGGACGTACGATCGCGCCACCAATCGGTACAAGCGCGTGAATGGCGGGGTCATTGCCAAAGACCGCAACACCGGCAAGCAGCTGACGGCGGCGAACGTCTTGGTGCAGCGCATTCCTAAAGAGAAGGTGTTAGACAGAAAACTTCGTTTGGAATTCAAACTCATCGGCCGCGGTGATGCCACGCTCTACCGTGACGGTAAAGCTATTGCCTTGCGCTGGTGGAAGAAGGATAAGAACAGCAAGACGGTTTTTTACCTGAAGGGCGCGCAAACCGTGGTGGAATTCAACCGCGGCACAACCTGGGTGGAAGTAGTGCCGGGAACACGGAGTGTAACGTACAAGTAGTTATGAAGAAGTTGCTCATCCTTTTTTTGGTACCGCTTGCTTTTTCGGCCTGCACGCTCGGCCAGAAGGTTTCGAATACGGCCAGTGAGGCTTCGCAAGATGCGGGCACGTTGGTGAACAAGGCCACTGGAGTTACGGACATTGCCATCAAGCAAGTCGCAGATCTTAATTTTGCTAAAGCGCGCGCCAAAGAATTTTATTCCAGCTTGGTGGCGCAAGGTGAAGACCTGGCCAACGGTCCGTGCCTTTCCGACCACCTCACCACTGGTTGGGTGGCGGACATTGTGCACAATCCGCGAGTAGATGTCGACAATAAGCCCGAGAACCAGTGCCCCAGCTATGTGAGTGGCTCGGCCAAGCATTTTGTGGAGCTGGATTTGCAGGGCAATTTTGTCCGCGCGAAGTAGCTCCAAATCGCTTGCCAGACTGCTTTCGGGCCGTTAGGCTTACCTGGTTATTTACATATCAAAAAGTACATTACAAATAGTAAGGAGGAGTGAATGCCCAAGAGTAAAAGTCGCAACAGATCTTCTATGTTTGGCCGTAAGTATCACCACCTGCTGCTTCGCTTGCAGGACATGAAGCATAGAGGCAAGCACCCGGTACACCTAGCAATTCGGAAGGAGTTCAATGGGCTTTTTGGTCTAGCCACGGACGAAGAGTTACGCGAGGCAGCAATTGCAGGCGATGTCTTTCCTGGAATGTTCGAGGAGTATCCTGATGCGCTAGAGAGAAATGTGATGTTTCTTAAGAAACTTCGCGAGTTGCACAGATTTGTTTTAGCCGTACCGGTAAAAATGGGAGGCCAAGTTACACGTGGTTTTATGCAAGCGGGTAGTTTTCCACACCCCTAGCGGCTGACCCTGTAAAAAGCCTAGAAAAACAGTATGTTGGCACTTGCCAAGGTAAATTTTGGATGCTACATTGTATTTACGAAGTCCTTCACTGGACCTAGTAAACACCAACATCGCTCCGCACGAGCATTCATCATATATCGCGAGCTATCAACATTTGTTGATAGCTCTCTTTTTTTGTTCAATTTGTGCTAGATTTTATCCATGGAAAATAGCCCTGCTCCAATGCTTACGTTTGCGCGCCTGGCCTTTGGCGGCTGGCTACTGGTTGAAGTCTTGAGCTGGGCAAAGATTCTGCCTCTTACCTTGGAGTTTACCTGGTTTGGTCTGGTTATTACGGGGGGCGTGGCCTGGGGTACTATTGAGCTTATTTCCTGGCGACTTCGAAAACTTGGCGCACAAAACTTGTGGGGTGGCACACTGCTGCTGGTGTTGGTGAGCCAGTGCACGGATGCCGGTGGGGACATTTTTCGCATGTACGGGACCTACAGTTGGTACGACCAAGTGGCACACCTTGTGGGCGGGGCCGCCATCGCGCTCGTCTTCTTTAACCTTCTTACATCATTGCACGTTGCCCAGCGGATACGCTTTGGGCCAGGGCTGCGTGCGTGGTTTGCGATAATGGCGGCGATGGCTGTGGGCTCGCTGTACGAAATTGAAGAGTACGCCGAAGATATTCTCCGCCACGCCAATCGGTTGGGCACGGCTTTTGATACCGCCAATGACATGCTTTGCAATAGTCTTGGCGCTGTTGCACTCGTCGTGCTGCTGGTTTGGATTCGCCAGCGTCGAAAGCTGACCTAATGCTACGCACACTCAAACACTTGGTTCCTCGGTTTATTATCCATGCGTACCATGGCTTGGTTGCTCGCACTGCTACTATTCGCTATGGCTGGCCAAGTCGTAAGGTGCTGGTCATTGGCGTGACGGGTACGAAGGGAAAATCTACGACCGTGGCCATGCTCGCGCACTGTTTGACCGCACTAGGTGAGCGCGTAGCTTTCTCTTCCACTGTGCAGTGGGGGCTGCTGGGTACAACCTGGCCCAACCGCAGCAAGATGACCATGCCCGGGCGGGGCGAACTGCAGAAATTTTTGCGCAGAGCAGTGCGTGCCGGCTGCACGGACGTGGTGCTGGAAGTCTCTTCCGAAGGGCTGGCGCAAGACCGTCATGCCGGGATTATTTTTGATGCCGCGGCGTTTCTCAACCTCACGCCAGAGCACGTCGAAAGTCATGGCGGTTTTCTGGCCTACCGCATGGCTAAAGAGAAACTCTTCGGCAGCCTCAAGCGGTCCTGGCGAAAAAATTTGCAAGGCAAACTGACCAAAACCGTTATTGCTGCAAACCTTGACGACCCATTGGCATTTTCGTTTCTGCGCCACGCCGCGGATGTATACGTAGGGTTTACGCAAACCCAGAACCCAGTGCGGGATGTCCCAGGCTTGCACGTCCTCCGTGCCGCCCACGTACAGTCCACGGCGAGCCAGTCTACATTTCGACTAGGCCAGGTAACGTGTACGCTGCCTGTGCTCGGGGCATTTAATGTCGAGAACGCACTAGCGACGTTGGCCGTGCTGGAGGGGTTGGGCTACGATCGCGTGCGCGCCGCAGCGGCCCTACGTAACTTTGCTGGCGTACCTGGCCGCATGGAAGAAGTACAACTTAATGCGTCGTTCCGGGTGTTCGTGGATTACGCACACGAGCCGGCAAGTTTGCAGGCCGCCTATGCTGCTGCAAAATTACTTCAACCCGTGCGACTCCTCGTTTTACTCGGCGCGCAGGGTGGCGGCCGCGATATTGCTAAGCGCAGCGTTATGGGCGCGCTGGCGGCAGAGCACGCCGACGTCGTCATGGTGACGAACGAAGACCCGTACGATGAAAGCCCGGAAAACATTATTGCAGATGTGGCCACAGCAGCAGCGTCTGTTGGCAAGGCGCAGGTGCTGCGTGTTACTGACCGCGGCGAAGCTATTGCGCGACTTCTCGCGTTGGCCCAACCCGGCGACGTGTTACTCCTCACGGGCAAAGGCGGGGAGCAGGTGATGGCCGTGGCCTACGGCACGTTGCTTCCTTGGGACGACCGTGCCATCATCAAGACAGCCTACGCACAATTACGATCATGAACGTTACGCTCATCTACGCCACCAACTCCGGCGGCACGCAAGAAGCAGGCAAAATTATTGCTGAGGTTTTTTCGGCAGCCGGCCATACGGTTACGATGAAGCGGGCGAATGCGGCGAGTGCTGCAGATATCACTTCTGCCGACCTGGTCATTTTAGGCTCGTGCAGCTGGGAGCGAATGGAAGGCAAAGAAAAACTGGAAGGCCAGTTGCAAGAGCACATGCTGGCGTTCACCCAAACGCTTCTTGGTCACACCTACCCCAAGGTCCGATTCGCGGTTTATGGGTTAGGGGATAGTAGCTACACCGTTTTTTGCGGGGCGGCTGACCGGCTGGAAGAAGTAGTCAAGAAAATCCAGGGCCAGAAGGTGGGTGAAACCCTTCGTATAGACGGGTTTTTCTTCCAGGAGAATCAAAACGAGGCAAAGGTTAAGCAGTGGGCAGAACAGCTGGTAAAAAGCCTCTAGTTACTGGGGTTTTTGTTCGGCACAAGTTTTCCACACCCTGCCACTTGACAGGGAATGGCATTTCTATTACGTTCACTTTATCCACAACGCTCCTCCCCGCATGTCTGGGGAGTGTAGAGCCGCCCCCAAGACACTCACGGGGCACGACACACATCATGCATCACGTCCGCTAGGAGAACGAGTTAAACAAACTCTTTCCGCTTACTGTATACGGAAGGACGTTTTGTGTCCTGCCCAGTTCGCAAATCGCAGTGTGGAGAAATTCGGACCACGGTTAGCTACGGTTGTCAAATTGGTCCTGCACTTCCTTGTCCATTCCCTTCGCCACTCACCCAGTGTGACGTATGTCCAAGAAGCGCCATTACATCCATCATGAAGGTTCGGCCACGCGGTACAACCGCACCACCTTCACCAAGCTCCACGAGGCAATTGGGCTCCCGGATCTCATTGAGATTCAGAAGCGCAGCTACCAGTGGTTTTTTGAGGAAGGCCTGAAAGAGCTGTTCGACGAAATTTCGCCGATCCGCGACTTCATTGGCCGCGACTTGGAATTGTACTTCCAGAACTACTACCTGGATGAGCCACGCTTTACTGAGCTCACGGCCAAGGCCAAGAACGTGACGTACGAAGCCCCCCTGCGCGTTTCTACGAAGCTGGTGAACAAGAAGACCGGCGAAATTAAAGAGCAGGAAATTTACCTTGGTGATTTCCCACTGATGACCGAGCGGGGCACGTTTATTATCAACGGCATTGAGCGCGTGGTGGTAAGCCAGCTCATTCGCAGCGCGGGTGTTTTCTTCACGTCAGAATTTATTCGTGGCCGCAAGTACTACGGTGCTAAAATTATTCCCAACCGCGGTGCCTGGCTGGAAATCGAAACCGATGGCCAGGATATTCTCTGGGTGAAAATCGACCGCAAGCGCAAAGTGCCCATTACCGCACTGCTGCGCGCCTTTGGGTTTGGTACCAACGAAGAAATGGTTGAGCTGTTTAAAGATATCGATACGAATCCGGACCACCGCTACCTGGACGCCACCATTACCAAAGATCCGTCACGTTCCGAAGCCGAGGGTTTGAAAGAAGTGTACAAGCGCATTCGCCCAGGCGATTTGGCCACCACGGAGAATGCCCGCGAACTCATTACGAAGATGTTCTTCAGTTTCGAACGGTACGACTTCGGTCGCGTCGGCCGGTACAAGCTGAACCAGCGCTTCAACTTCAACTTTGCCAACGACAAAGAGCACCGCGTGCTGCAGAAAGACGACCTGGTGGCAATTCTACGCGAGATTATCAAGCTCAACATTAGCCAGAAAGACGCGGACGACATCGACCACCTGGGCAACCGCCGCGTGCGCGCCATTGGTGAACTGGTGCAGAACAAGTTCCGCGTGGGCCTTTCCCGCATGGAGCGCATCATCAAGGACCGCATGTCCACCTTGGACATTACGACCATCACCCCGAACCAGCTGATTAACGCCCGGCCGATCATCGGCTCGATTAAAGAGTTCTTCATGTCTTCGCAGCTTTCGCAGTTCATGGACCAGACCAATCCGCTGGCCGAACTGGAGCACAAGCGCCGGCTCTCGGCCATGGGCCCGGGCGGGTTATCCCGCGAGCGCGCCGGTTTCGACGTCCGTGACGTGCACCGCACGCACTACGGCCGCATTTGCCCCATTGCCACACCCGAAGGCCCGAACATTGGTTTGGTGGGCCACCTGTCTTCGTACGCGCGTGTGAACGACTTTGGCTTCATCGAAACGCCCTTCCGCAAGGTTATTAATAAAGTGGCCAACGACGGCAAGAGCGCGGTAGGTGAAATTGCCCGCGAAGATGTGGGTAGCGTCAAAGCTGGCAGCAAGATTACCGACGCCCAGGCGCGGGAGCTGGCCAAAGAAACACTGGAGCACATCCTGGTAAAAGCCCATGTGACCAAAGAAGTGGTGTACTTGGATGCCTTCACGGAAGAGCGCCACATTACGACCGCAGCCACCACGCCACTCGACGAGCAAGGCTACTTCCAGGTAGAACGGACCGAAATCCGCATGCATGGCGAGCCGACGACCGGGCTCACGGATAAAATTGATTTCATGGACGTGGCGCCGAACCAAATTATTTCTATTGCGACCTCGCTCATCCCATTTGTGGAGCACGACGATGCTGCTCGCGCGTTGATGGGCACGAACATGCAGCGCCAAGCCGTCTCCTTGGTCAAACCCGATTCGCCAATTGTGGGCACCGGCGCCGAAGCGCGTGCGGCGCAAGATTCTGGCCAGGTGGTGCTGTCCAAGCAAGCTGGGGTTATTACTGCGGTCGATGCCAACCACGTGGAAGTGCTGGAAGACGACGGCAACCTGCGCAGCTACCCGCTGGGCAAGTTTGTCCGCTCCAACGCCAGCACCAGCATGAACCAGAAGCCAATTGTGGAGAAGCACCAGAAAGTGCAGGCCGGTGACGTGCTGGCAGACGGCGCTGCCACCGACCGCGGCGAACTGGCGCTCGGCCAGAACGTGGTCGTGGCGTTCATCCCATGGGAAGGCGGCAACTACGAAGACGCCATTCTTATTTCGGAGCGCATGGTGCAGCAGGATAAGTACACCTCTATCCACATCGAAGATTTCGTCATGGACGTGCGCGACACCAAGCTCGGGCCCGAAGTCGTGACGCGCGATATCCCGAACATTGGCGAAGAAAAACTCCGTAACCTGGACGAAGAGGGGATTGTGCGCATCGGCGCGCAAGTGTCGTCTGGCGATATCCTGGTGGGCAAGATTACCCCCAAAGGCGAAACCGAACTCTCGGCCGAAGAAAAGTTGCTCCGCGCGATTTTCGGTGAGAAGGCCAAGGATGTAAAAGACAGCTCGCTCTACCTGGAGCACGGCGAGCACGGTAAAGTGGTCGACATTAAAATTTTCTCCCGCGAGAAGGGCGACAAACTGCCGTCAGGGGTTATTAAGAGCATTCAAGTGTCGGTGGCACAGCTCCGCAAAATCCAAGTTGGCGACAAGATGGCTGGCCGCCACGGCAACAAGGGTGTTATTTCCCGTATCGTTGCGGCCGAAGATCTGCCCTACCTGCCCGACGGTACGCCCGTGGACATCGTGCTCAACCCGCTGGGTGTGGCTTCCCGTATGAACCTGGGCCAGATTTTGGAAGTCCACTTGGGCATGGCCATGCGCGCCTTGGGCCAGAAAGTGGTTAGCCCGCCGCTCGACGGCGTACCTGAAGATGTCATCCGCCAACAGCTGCAAAAGGCCGGCTACTCTGAACATGGCAAACTCACGCTCATCGACGGCCGCACCGGCCAAGCCTTTGATCAGCCGGTGACCGTGGGCGTCATGTACATGCTCAAGCTCATCCACATGGTTGAAGACAAGATCCACCAACGTTCCATTGGGCCGTACAGCTTGGTGACCCAGCAGCCATTGGGCGGCAAAGCCCAGTTTGGTGGCCAGCGCTTTGGTGAAATGGAAGTGTGGGCGCTGGAAGCCTATGGCGCCGCACACATGCTGCAAGAGATGCTTACCATCAAGTCTGACGACGTGGTCGGCCGCAGCAAAGCCTACGAGTCCATTATCAAAGGTGAATCTATCCAGAAGTTGAACATTCCTGAATCTTTCAACGTGCTCATGCGCGAACTCAAAGGGCTGTGCTTGGACGTCGAGCTTATCGGCGCCGAGACTGCCCCCACGGAAGACGTGCAACCCGTCGGCGCACGTGCTCGCAGCGCGGAACCCGTTCGTCTGAACGACGACGAGGCCGCATCTCCGAAAGCCTAACGCCGCCCTTATGCATGATGATGCAATGATGATTCGCGATTTCACTGCTATCCGGCTCAAGCTGGCGTCTCCGGACGTCATGCGCGGCTGGTCACATGGCGAGGTAACCAAACCCGAAACGATTAACTACCGCACGCAAAAGCCGGAAAAGTCCGGGTTGTTTGCCGAGGAAATTTTTGGCCCAACCAAAGACTGGGAGTGCTACTGTGGCAAGTACAAGCGCATCCGCTACAAGGGCATTGTGTGCGACAAGTGCGGCGTGGAAGTGACGCGCGCGCTGGTCCGCCGCGAGCGCATGGGCCACATTGAGCTCTCGGCCCCGGTGTCGCATATCTGGTTCCTGCGCGGCGTGCCGTCCAAAATCGGCTTGGTGCTAGACCTCTCTATCCAGGAACTGGAAAAAGTTATTTACTTTGCATCTTTCATCGTTACCAAAGTTGACGATGCGTTGCGACAGGAAACCCTGAAGCAGATTGATGTCGAGTTGGATGCCAAGCGCAAGCAGATTGACAGCGATGCCCAGCGCATTGCGAACGAGATTCAAACCACCAAGCTCAAGGCCCTGGAGTTGGCTAAAGAGAACGCCAAGAAGGTAGAGAAGGCTGAGCACGATGCGAACGAAGCGCTCGCGGCCAATGCCGCCCGCAAAGCAGAACGTGCCGACGCCCTGACCTCGGCCGCGACCGTCGCTCGCAAAGAGCTGCTCGCGCTGCAGCCGCGCCAGATTATTGCAGAAAGCCAGTACCACGACCTCTCGTTGAAGTACGGTCACGTGTTCGAAGCGGGGATTGGCGCCGAGGCTATCCACCACCTGCTCAAAGGTGTCGATATGGAAGCTGATATAAAGGCGTTGGAACTTGAACGCAAGAACGGCTCGGAAGTGAAGCAGCGCAAGGCTGTGCGACGGCTCAAGCTCTTTAAGAGCTTGCTGGCCACGCACCTGCGCCCGGAGTGGACCATTTTAACCACTATTCCGGTTATCCCGCCGGACTTGCGTCCGATGGTGCAGCTCGACGGTGGCCGGTTTGCCGCGTCCGACCTCAACGATCTGTACCGCCGCGTCATCAACCGCAACAACCGCCTCAAGCGCTTGCTCGAGCTCAACGCGCCCGAAGTTATTACCCGCAACGAAAAGCGCATGTTGCAAGAAGCCGTTGACGCACTTATCGACAACGGCGCCCGTCACGGCAAGACCGTGACTGCGGCCACCGGACAGAAGCGCCAGCTCAAGTCCATTGCCGACATGCTGAAAGGCAAGCAAGGCCGCTTCCGCCAGAACTTGCTGGGCAAACGCGTCGACTACTCCGGCCGCTCGGTTATCGTCGTGGGCTCGCACTTGCAACTTCATCAGTGTGGCTTGCCCAAGCGCATGGCGTTGGAGCTCTTCAAGCCTTTCGTTATTGCCCAACTCATTAAGCGCGAGTACGTGCACAACGTCCGCAGCGCCAACCGCTTTATCGAAAGCGACCGCAGCGAGGTGTGGGACATTCTGGAAGAAATTACCAAGAACTCGCACGTGCTGCTTAACCGCGCGCCAACCTTGCACCGCTTGGGTATCCAGGCCTTCCAGCCCGTGCTCATCGAAGGTAAGGCCATCCAGATTCACCCCATGGTGTGTACCGCATTCAACGCGGACTTTGACGGCGACCAAATGGCCGTCCACGTGCCGTTGACCGAAGCCGCCAAGAAAGAAGCTGCGGAACTTATGCTCTCGGCCAAGAACTTGCTCAAGCCTGCGACCGGTACCCCAGTGGTTACCCCGTCACAGGATATCGTGTTGGGCTGCTTCTACCTGACCATGCTGCAACCGAAAGAAAAGCTCCACGCTTTTGCTACGCCAGACGAAGCCAAGATGGCGTTTGCGACCGGCAGCATTCACTTGCACGATGAGATTATTGTTCGTCGCAACGGCGAGCGCCTGCAGACCACTGTTGGTCGGTTGGCCTTTAACGACGTGCTGCCGCAAGACTGGCCGTACATTAACGAGCACCTCGATAAGAAGTTGCTCTCCAAGCTGGTCGGCGTCTTCATCCAGAAACTCGGGGTGGACCCCACAGTTATTACCATCGACCGCCTGAAGAATGTGTCATTTGAATACCTGACCCGTTCCGGCATTAGCTGGGGCATGGACGACCTGACAATTCCGAAAGAGAAGGCCGAAATTTTGAAAATTGCCGACACCAAGGTGGATGAGCTCACGCAAAACTACGACATGGGCTTACTCACCGACGACGAGCGCCACAACCGGATTATCGAAGTGTGGGACCAAGCCAAGACCGCCATTCAAAAGGCGTGCAAAGCTACGCTGGATCCGTTCGGTCCGGTGTTCAGCATGATCGAGTCCGGCGCCCGCGGCAGCTGGGGCCAAACCACCCAGATGATGGGCATGAAAGGTTTGGTCACCAACCCCGCCGGCGACATTATTGAACTACCGGTGCGTGGTTCGTTTAAAGAAGGCTTCGATGTGCTGGAGTATTTCATTTCCACGCACGGTGCCCGTAAAGGTTTGTCCGACACCGCCCTGCGTACGGCGAACGCCGGCTACCTGACTCGTCGTCTTATCGACGTGGCGCAGGACATTGTTATCACCGAACCCCAGTGTGCTGATGAAGACGGCATGCCGCTGGCCAAAGCCGACTCTGAAACCTTGGGCGAATCCGTGGCCCAGCGTGCCCTTGGCCGCACCAGCATGCAGCGCATTACCGACCCGAACACCAAGAAAGTGGTAGTTAACAAGAACCAGCTGATTACCGAAGACATTGTGCACGCACTCGAAGCATTGGACCTGGATGAGTTGCGCATTCGAACCGTGCTCACCTGCCGCACTAAGCGCGGGATTTGTGCCGCGTGCTATGGCTATGACCTGGGGCACAACAAACAAGTGAAGCTCGGGATCGCCGTCGGCATCATCGCTGCCCAGTCCATTGGCGAGCCGGGTACCCAGCTGACCATGCGTACGTTCCACACTGGTGGTGTAGCCGGCAGCGACATTACCCAGGGCCTGCCCCGCGTGGAAGAGCTCTTCGAAGCGCGTCCCGTGAAAAAGCCCGCCATTCTCGCGGGTGCCAGCGGTACTATCACGATTGTGGAAGGCGAACGCAGTGAGAAAATTTTGAAGATTCACTACCGCGGCCAGACCGATGATACCTACCCACTCAAGAAGGGCTGGAAGGCTGCAGTGGCAGATGGCGCAACCGTGAAGGCTGGTGACGTGCTGGTGGAGTCCAAGAGCAAAGATCCGTTGACCGCTATCGAAGGCGGCATTGCCCAGGTGTCCGCCAGCCAAATCTTGGTTCGGCGCGAAGCCGACAAAGCTGACGAGCACATTATCCACCCTGGTGACACCGTACTGGTAAAAGACGGCGACCTGGTGAACGTGGGCCAGCAGCTTACCGACGGCAGCCTCGACTTGCACACGCTCTACCGCCTGAAGGGCGAGAAGGCCGTGCAGGAGTATATGATTAACGAAACCCAGTTCATTTACTCTTCCCAAGGCCAGAAGCTCAACAGCAAGCACATCGAGGTTATCGTGCGGCAAATGTTCTCCCGCGTCTACGTCATTGATGCGTGCGACACCGATTTGATTGCCGGCGAAATTATCGAGCGCTCGCAGTTTGAAGAAGCCAACGAGAAAGCCGCAGCTAAGAACAAAGAATTGGCTAAGGGCGATATCCTGCTCTACGGCATTACCAAGGCTTCGCTCTCCATTGATAGCTTCCTCTCCGCCGCCTCCTTCCAGGAAACCGCGCGCGTCCTCATCGATGCCGCCGTGTCGGGCAAGGTGGACCGGCTGCGCGGCCTTAAGGAGAATGTCATTATCGGCAAACTCATTCCGGCTGGGACTGGCTACCAACCTGACGAGCCGGTGAAGAAATAGTATCCCAGCGAACTACAAAAATCCCCTGTAAATACAGGGGATTTTTGCTACCCTGCGGTTTTTAGCCGGTTGGATTTTTGGGGGTGTTGACAAAGTATTAAAGCTGTGTACCATAAATAACTTCTGAACCTGAACCTTAGAAAACTCGAAACACACACCAACCACAGTAAAGGATTTACTCATGAGCGTTGTGCAAAGCGTGCTAAAAATTGATTGTTCCAAAATGCCGCGGGCTCCCAAGGGGCACCAACTCAAAGGGCACCTGAGGCGCGGAATTATCGAATTATCTCCTGGCAGTGTCATACTTCATCGCACTGCCTTGCCTATACGTGGCCGTAAACTGGTTGAAGAGATTGGGACTAGGGCACTGTGCGCCTGGGTTCTCCGGTTCATGCTTAAGAACCCTGGGAATATTCCTCCCGAATGGTGGCAGAGTGAGCATACCGATCGGGTTTGTTTTCCCTCTACGACGTATACTGACCCTCAAGATCGAGAGTACGCGTACTGCCTCGAGTACAACGGCAGGAGTCGTCCAAAACAGTCCATTATTTTGCTTGATGAAAATTTTGGACCAAAGATTCCTGTTCCCGTTTTGCTTGAGAAAGGCCCGCGCATTTACTCTACCTGCTAAGCTGCACCTTTAAAATTTTTGTTTTGCCGTTTGACAGAGCAGAAATTTGCCCGGTTTCCAACTTGATTGGAAGCCGGTTTTTTAATTACCCGAGCCTCGTCTTTTTATTGAAAAACTGGTAATCTTCAGCTTACGCTATGGCCCAACGCCCAAAAAATGCTGACCAACCTGCACGTCCGGAAAAGGAAGCGCAGCCGACTTCCTCGCCGACGAGTAAGCCCCGTGCCCCTAGGGAATCCCGCGACGCCAAAGCCGTCCGGGAACCTTTGAAGCCCGAAACCCGGCAGGGTGTGGTGGTGACGTTTTTGGTGGCGGTGGCACTTATTAGCTTCTTGAGCTTGTTCAGCTTGGCTGGCGGCTTTGGGCAGGGTTTTGATGCAACGCTGCGTTGGCTATTTGGTTGGGCGCGGTACGCTTTCCCCGTGGTTCTTGTCATGTGGTCTAGCTTCTTGTTCCGACCGCAAAAATTCACCCTCCGGCCAGCCAACTACGTCGGCTTGTTCGTCGGTTGGTTTGGCTTTGCCGGGTTGATGCAGTTGTTTATTCCATTAACGGACATGGCTGACCGACTGGGTGATGGCAGCGGCGGCGGGGGCTTTGGCCTGCTGGTGGCTTGGCCACTGATGCGGGCCATGGGCTACGTTGCCAGCACGGTGGTGCTGCTGGCCATGTTTATTATCGGGTTGCTTATTATGTTCGACACGTCGCTGAACACCTTGGCCGAGCAGGGTAATTTTTTCAAACGTTTACGTTTCCGCTGGCTGGCCATGACCGACAAATTTCGGGCTAGCCGTCCGGTGGAAGAGGTCGAACCCCCGCCCATGGAACGTGATGAAGCTGCGCCTGCTGCAGACGCGGGTGCGTTTGCCATGCGCGACGTAGAAGACAGCCATGATACCGTGGCTGTGGAACCAACACTCAAGCCGAAGCCAATCCTCAAGCCCCGAGTCCGGCGAAAAATTTCGTTTGGCTTAGATCTGCTTGAAAATGCAACTTCCAAACCGACCAGCGGCGACATTGTGGCCAATACCGAACGCATCCAGAAGACCCTGGCAAACTTCGGGATTAACGTGGAAATGGGCGACGTGAACGTCGGTCCCACCGTCACGCAGTTCACACTCAAGCCCGCCGACGGCGTTAAGCTCAACTCCATTACCGGCTTGCACAACGACCTGGCGCTCGCGCTGGCTGCCCATCCCATTCGCATTGAGGCGCCTATCCCGGGAAAATCTCTGGTTGGCATTGAAGTGCCGAACCAAGCCGCGGCAATTGTCCGCTTGGCTGATATTTTACAGTCGAAAAACTTTCAGGAGCGTCGTTCACCTTTGTCCGTAGCAATTGGTAAAAGTGTCACTGGAGAAGCGTGGGTGGCAGACGTGGACAAAATGCCCCACATGCTTATTGCCGGGGCCACCGGCTCAGGAAAATCTGTCTGCATCAACGCCATCCTGCTCTCACTTTTGTACGCTAACGGGCCAGACGACTTGAAGTTTATCATGGTGGACCCCAAGCGCGTGGAGCTGACCAACTACAACGGCATTCCACACCTGCTTACCCCAGTGATTACCGAAGTGCCGAAGACGATCAACGCGTTGCGCTGGGTGGTGGGCGAGATGGACCGGCGCTTCCAACTGCTCTCAACCGTGGGCAAGCGCAACATTCAAGCCTACAACCAAGAACATCCCGACCCGCTACCGTACCTCGTTGTCGTGATTGATGAATTGGCTGACTTGATGGCGGTGGCTGCCCGGGAAGTGGAAGCCGCTATCATCCGCTTGGCGCAGATGGCGCGCGCTGTGGGCATTCACTTGATTGTGGCCACCCAACGGCCGTCGGTGGACGTTATAACGGGCCTCATCAAAGCCAACATCACCACGCGCATTGCTTTCACCGTGGCGTCGGCCATTGACTCGCGGACCATTCTGGACTCGCCCGGCGCGGAAAAACTGCTCGGCCGCGGCGACATGCTGTTTAGCTCCACCGATCTTTCCAAACCTAAGCGTTTGCAGGGTTGCATGGTCACCGACAAAGAAATTGAGCGCGTGGTGCAGGCCTTGAAAGCCCAGGCCCAGCCCGAGTACATTAGCGACATTGTCGAAAAACCCTTGGGCCTTATTGGCACGAACGGCGGGGTGATGGTGGGCGAGCCAGGCGGGGATGAGGGTGACGATGAACTACTGGAAGAAGCCAAGGACGTTATCCTGCGGGCGCAAAAGGCCTCGGCTTCGTTGTTGCAGCGCCGGTTGCGGGTCGGCTATGCCAGGGCAGCTCGATTACTGGACTTGCTGGAAGAACAAGGTGTGATTGGCCCTGGTGACGGTGCCAAGCCCCGCGAAGTGCTGGCCAGTCAAGACCCCAACGCCGGCATCCCCGTGCCGAATGCAGTTGAAGACGATGTGCCGCCACCAGATGATGAGCAACCAACGGCATGAGTAAGCCCGCCCCGCACCCGTTTCGCAAAATCTCTAGGTAAACGTCGTGCCAGAATCATCGACAACAAACGATGTGCAACCTCAATCCACACGACGTGGTGCGGGCTTTAAACGTCGTGAACTTCCTGCTGACACGCTGGGCGAGTCGCTGAAGATGGTGCGCGAAGAAGATGGTCTGAGCATTGCAGAGCTGGGTCGTCGGGCCAACGTTCAAGCGAAATACATAGCTGCCATTGAAGCGGGTCGGTATGACCAGACGCCCGGCCCCACCTACGTGCGGGGTTTTTTACGCAGCATTGCAGGCGTGCTCAACTTGTCTGCCGACACAGTGGTCGACAGATTTGATGGCGAACCCTTCCCGGCAACGGCCGGAACCATGCCCCGCGCCACGGCGAGAAACTTTTTTACGAACCGCCTCATACGCATGACCGGTTTAGCCACCCTCCTGCTGGCGGCGCTGGTGTATTTTGGCGTCCAGATTGTGCACATTATTGCACCGCCCCCGCTGGTCGTGAGCCAGCCGGCAACCGATATTATGCTCACCGAGCCACGCGTCACCCTGGCTGGCAGCACCGAGCCGGAAGTCGACGTGCAGGTAAATGGCCGGGCGATTCAAGTGGATGCGCAAGGGAACTTTCAGGAAGATGTGGATTTGCAGCCGGGGGTTAACACCCTAACCGTGACTGCCACCAAAAAGCGCAGCCAAACAGCCACGGTTATTCGGCGGGTCCTGGTGGAACTGCCGGCTGTGGTACAATAGCCTTCACCCTCCTTCGCCCAAGGCTTCGGAGGGTAAACAAGAGGCGAATTAACCCCTAATTATTTATATGCCTAAGAAAACCCAAGAAACCCCCGGCATGAGCGGGGACGACAAGCACAAAGCCGCCGCCCAAGCCATTGCGAATATTCAAGACCGCTTTGGTGAAGGGGCGATTATGACCCTGGCCAAGCAAAATGTGCAGAAAGTAGAGGCCATCCCCACTGGCTGCCTGTCACTCGACCTGGCCCTGGGCGTGGGCGGCGTGCCTCGCGGCCGCGTGGTCGAAATTTTTGGGCCGGAAGCGTCGGGTAAAACCACGCTCACCCTGCACATTATTGCCGAGGTCCAGAAAGAGGGCGGCATTGCTGCATTCGTGGACGCCGAGCATGCCTTGGACCCAGACTACGCCCGCAAAGTCGGCGTCAACGTGGATGAACTCCTTATCTCCCAACCGGACAACGGCGAGCAAGCTTTAGAAATTGTCGAGACGCTCGTCCGCAGCAACGGCGTGGACGTGATTGTTGTCGACTCGGTAGCCGCGCTTACCCCCCGAGCAGAAATCGAAGGTGAGATGGGGGACTCGCACATGGGTTTGCAAGCCCGGCTCATGAGCCAGGCGCTCCGCAAGCTCACCGCGATTATTTCTAAGACCAAGACCGTGGTCATCTTCATCAACCAGACCCGCATGAAGATTGGGATCATGTTTGGCAACCCGGAAACCACCACGGGCGGCATGGCCCTTAAGTTCTACTCTTCCATGCGCATTGACGTGCGTCGCATTGCCCAGCTGAAGAGCGGGGAGGCGATTGTCGGCAACCGGGTAAAAGCCAAAATCGTCAAGAACAAAGTTGCCGCACCGTTCCGCATCGCGGAATTCGACATTATGTACGCCGAAGGTATTTCTGTTAGCAGCGACCTGCTGGACTTGGGCCTTAATCTGGGCGTGCTGGAAAAGAGCGGCAACACCGTAAGCTTCGGCGAAATCAAGCTGGGAGTAGGCCG
Organism: Patescibacteria group bacterium; assembly: GCA_038063455.1. Taxonomy (GTDB): domain Bacteria; phylum Patescibacteriota; class Patescibacteriia; order PEXW01; family PEXW01; genus CAIPSZ01. The sequence continues at coordinate 129,397 of JBBTVB010000005.1, read as the reverse complement.
TGAGCAAACCCGCAGCTACATTAAAGAGAATCCGAAGTTTGCCAAAGAGCTCCGCGCCGCCATCGAAAAGCGGGCAAAGGAAAAGGAAGCCGAGGAAAGAAAGTAAAATATATTAGTGAACCAAAAAGAGCCTCGCATTTGCGAGGCTCTTTTTGTATGACTACGATTTTGCCGTAAGAAATTTTACTGTGTCGACGCTTGCGACTTATCACCATGCGGCGTCAGCAGGAAGAAGAACACAATCCATAAGGCGCAGGCCACCACGAACTTCCAGATTTTGCCCCAGTCCCAGCCAAAGGTGAAGACCGTAATGATGATAAATCCGGTTAGGAAGATGAGGATGCGGGCAAAGGTGTTGTTGAGGAGATTTTTCATATTCGTTGAGTGAGCTGAGAGTAAGGTTATACGCGCTTGAGGCCGAGCGTGCAGAAACCCAGGAGGTTGGTAAGCGTCCCGCCCAGGTCAAGACTGATGCGGTCGCCCGGGGCAATGGTTGTGGGCGAGCCAACGACCGTACCAGCAAGAGTGGTGTTGATAGTGCTGGAGAGGTCGAGCGTGCCAGTGAGTTGTGCAGTGCCGGTGCCCGGCGCGGCCGTGCCAGTTTCTACGCGGACTTGCAAGGTACCGCCCGAGAGGGCAGCCAGGGCGTAGGTGCAGCGCGTGCTTGTTAACTGGTAGCTAGCGTCGGCGACGAACACTGTGCTGTCCAATAGGGTCGCCGCCAGGCCGACTGGTACGAAGAGGGTTTGCGGCAGGATGTTCCCGCCGACCGTCAAGCCATCGCCACTCGTCACCGCTAGGATTTTGCCTGACGCCACCGTCGTGTCGCCGTTTAGGCTGACTGCCCCGGTGCCAGTGGACAAGGTTCCGGTGCCAGTGACGGCGATATTGCCGGAAGCAAGAGTAAGACCGGTGAGGCCCGTGATAGCGCCTGCGCCGGAGATATCAATCGTCGGCGTGTCCAAGAAGTTGGTCCAGCCGGTGCCCAGATTGAGACCCGTATAACTGTTGTTGGTCGCCGCGGCTACGGTACCAAAATCCAAGCCAGTAATGGTGTTGGTACCTGTGCCATTATTCGTGCCCGTCAGGTTAAGGACTACGCCTTTGACGACATTGCTTCCGCTTGTACCGGCGTTAGTAATATTCAGGGTTGCCGCCGTACCCGTTGTGGCCGTAAAACTTTGGGTGAACGTGCCAGTACCCGAGGCCAGGGCAAGGTTTTTACCGGCGGCAACAGTGGCATCGCCATTAAGCGAGATTGCGCCGGTCCCGGTGGAGAGCGTGCCCACGCCGCTGATGGCGACGTTGCCCGAGCCTTGCGTAAAGCCGGTGATGCCGGAGAGTGCGCCAGCGGTGGACACGTCCAAACCCGTGGATTCGATCTGGACAGTGCCCGTCGTGTTACCAATGCTTGTGGTGTTCCCGGCACCCGAACCGAGCGTTGTGGTGCCCGTTGCCGAGAAGGTGGTGAAGGTGCCTAGACCCGGTGTCGTTCCGCCAATGGTTACGCCGTTGACTGTCCCACCTGTGACGGTGAGTGTGCCAGCCGTCAGACTGTTCGCCGCGTTCGAAAGTGTTAGGGCTGTACTCGTCGTCGCCCCGCGGCCGGTGACCGCGGCTAAGGTGTCTGCTTCCGTGCTGGCGATAGTGATGCTGCCGCTGCCATTGGTGACGGCAGTAATGCCGGTACCCGAGATGCTGCCTACGGTGTAGCCCGTGCCGTTGCCGATGAGTAGTTGGCCGCTGGTTGGTACCGTAGACAGACCTGTGCCACCGTCGGCCACCGTCAAATCGGTTATGCCAGTAATACTCCCGCCAGTTATCGCGACGCCGCTTGCCGATTCGGTGGCCAAGCTGCCGAGTCCCAAGTTGGTCCGGGCACTAGCAGCACTGTCGAGGTCCGAGAGGTTATTCGTTACCAGCAGGCCACCGGTGCTGGCGCTAAAGTTCCCGGTAGTTAGGACCGTGCCCGAGCCGCCGGAAAAAGTGAAGGTAGCATCGCTGGCCAGGCTCCCGGCATCCAACGTAAGGTAGTGACTACCATCCGTACCAAGGATTTTTAATTCACTTTTCGTATTGCCGAGCACCAGGTCAAAGGCACCGCCTTGCAGCCAGTTCGCACTCAAATTTCCCAAGCCAACACTGGCCGTGGCGCCCTCGCCACTGGTGCCGCCAAGGCTGACACCATTGCCCGCCGTGATGCCGGCCACGTAGTCGCCGCTGGTCTTATCACCCAGCAGAATTGCACCGGTGCTCACCTCGCTGCCGCTTATTGCTTGGCCTAAGAGTGAAATTTCGCCCGAGGCATTGGGCAGGGTAATGGTCTGGTTTGCCGTGGGATCGGTGACTCGCAGGGTGGCTGCTGCGCCACCGGTTACCGTCCCGTCAAACGCCAACGGCGCTCCGCCTTGGAGCAGGGTGGTGAAGGTATTGTTGGTAATGCTGGTGACCTGCGTGGCGGTTGTGCTCGTTGTTGCATTGCTCTTCACTCCGCTCGGCACTGGGACATCCCAGCTCGTGACCACGTCCACGCCCGAGCCTGTAAGCACATCATCATGCTTCGTTTCCACAAACCAGCGCGAGCTGGTACTGGACTGGTCCAGCTGCGCATTCGTGATGGGAATTTCTTGTGCCCCTGCGGGTCGTCCGACGAGGCCCCAGGCGAGTGCTGGCAGCAGCAGGATGAACCGGTACGTGCGGATCGGTGTGATGAACATTACTTTTGGGCCTGGTGGGCGATAATCGCTTTCATCACTTCGCCGTCATTGCCGATAGGCTCGTAGAACAGCACATGCTCTCGATTGATAACCACGGGTTCCTGGGGTTGGTGGAGTTCTTTGCCGAGTTTTATCAGGGACACCTTGGCCGTTGCAGCCTCGGTCGCCTCGCCTTGGCGCACGGCATTGGTATTCGTTTTAAGGTAGTACACGTCTTTCAGCACCACGGCGTCTTGGTTTTCTTCGTCGATGTGTGCAAAGTACACCTGGTCATTACTCAAGAATACGGCGTAGTACCGCGCAGGGTCGGCGTGCTGGGTAATGCTGTTGGCCTTCCGCGTGTACACCACCAAAAAGCCAGCTACCAGCGCCAGCACGATAATGCTGTAGGCTACGAAATTCTTCTGCATAGGCCCAAGTGTGTAAGAGTGAAGCGTCCCCTCGTCCGCCCCAACATTTATTTTTTTTGCACCGGTTGGTCGGGTGTGGGTTTTTGCACCACGACCCCGAAGTCAATGATACGATCTGTCGATGGTCGGTACAGGAGCGCTTTTTCCTCCCACACCACCAGCTTGTCACCGTTCATTGCCCGTTTGTAGAAGGCATCTTTATTTTTTAGGGTGTCGGCATCGGTCACCGTGGCCACTGCCGGGTCGGCCCCATCAAATGCCACGTGCCTGCTGACCTGTCTTAGCGCTGCTGCCGCATCATTTGTTGTTTGCTTGTCCTGGACCGAACGAATATAGTGGAATGCCAGGAATGCCGTGGCTCCTGCCCAGACAATGAGTATCGCCAGCCGGACGACCGGTGCCCGGCGGAGGGCAGAGAGCTTGGGGAGGTGCATATATTTAGAATACAACAAAACCCCGTGAGCGGGCAAAGCAGGACTTCTCCCTTAATAAAGGGTCATTTTCTACAGCATGAGAAAGTTGTAGAACCACAAAGCTCCACCTGTGTAGAGGTGGAGCTTCTTCTACTTATACGATACGTTACGAGCGAGCGAATGGCTCCAAACGTTCTACTCTCCGGACGTCGGCATCATCAATAACTTGCTTGTCATGGAGAATATCCACCAGGGTATGGAGCTTCTGGTCTTCTTTGCGCGTTAGTACGATTAGGTTGCCTTCCAGGTTTGCCAACTTGGTGTCCAAGTAGTCTTTGGTTACCATGGTGGTCTGGAACTTTTGCAGGCGTTTCTCTAGGTAGTCTTTGGTGACCATGGCGATTTCTAACTTTTGCAGCCGTTTTTCTAGGTACTCCTTGGTAACCATGCGCGCCTCGGTATGTTCAGCAGAGCTATGAATTGCTGCCAAAACATCGCTAATTGTAGGTTCTGCTTCTTTGGTCATAAATATAGGGGATAGATTGAATATCCGCCTCTTGTCAGAGAGCTAGCATAGCGCGGCTTTTATGCGTCGGCAAGTCTTAAAGTTTTGGCTAACTGTACCCAAGCTAGGGGTTGACTTTTTTACCATTCTCGGCTATGCTATGGTGTTTTATAGTATTCTTGAAAAACGTGGGCAAAAACGCCCTCAACTGTGGTTCCGACAGACATTCGGACAAACTGAAGAAGGAAGGATGACGCCATGGAAAAAACCATGTCCCCATCTGCCAAGACCTTGACCGATGGTCAGATCGTAAAGCTCACGGATCAGATTCGTGACAAACTGCGCAAGAGTAATCTGCCGAGCGAGGCATCGCAGCAGGTGATTGAGGCGCAGGGTGAAGCCATCGCCATACAGCTTGTCAACGATTTCCGCAAACGCGTCGAAACGATCAGCAACATGGTCGTCCGTCACGTGACCGTGGACCGTTCACTCAAACCCGAGGCAGTCCTCGATGCGACTGAACGTGCGAAGTACACCGACAAGAAGGTCGTACAGTCCATGCCGAAAGGTGAGGGCAACGAGACAGACGTTTGCTTTTTTACAGTCGGTCGCTACCTCAGCGACGAGGAGCTGGAAAAAGAGTACGCATCTCGCGGACTCGTGCCGGCTGATCCGTACTCACAGGCCGCCGTCAATCGTGATGACAAGACCTTCGCTGACGACCACCCAAACGGTACGCATTGGAAAGATGCCGACGGTAAGTGGTGTTTCGCCGCGTTCCGTCGGTGGCGTGGCGAGCGCCACGTGTACGTCTTCCGTTCCTACGACGAGTGGCACGACGGCTGGTGGTTTGCCGGCGTCCGCAAGTAAGGCCCTTTGAACCTATGACACTGTGAACTTGTTGGTTCCTTTGTCCCTTTGATTCCGCCGTGCGAGAGCTTGTCTCTCGCACGGCGTTTCTTTTTGCTTAGATTTTTTCTATACTTCCTGCGGAGAGTAGATGCTACCGCCTGCGGCTACGGTTACAGGCGATCGAAATCTAGAGCGCTGAAGGTTTGAGAGTAATCAGGGCTACGGCTTTGGTTAGGGCATCCTTCACGATTCTCGTATCTTGAAGATACTTGGTACAGTGTACTAGCGGAGTACCACGCTCCCGAAGACCCTACAGCCCAGAGAACCTTTTCAATGGGCAGTGCACCAGGCGGTAGGCTGTACACTTCGCCACGTTCAATCGGTGGAATGACGAGCGCAACGTGAACGTCAACCGTAACAACGACAAGTGGAACGACAACTGGTGGTTTGCCGGCGTCCGCAAGTCTCTTCACGTACTTAATCCACCCCAACGTAGCGGGGTGGGTTTTTTTGTTGGAGTTGTTTACGCCACCCGCCGAGCATCTTGCCCACTTCCAGGAGTGGCTCGCTCAAGCGACTATACTTTTTGGTGTCCACCGCCCGCAACTCCCAGGCGACTTGTAAGAAGAATTTGAGCGCATCAAGTTTGCTCGTTGCCCGGTCTACAAGCGCAGCTTTATGTTCACGTTGGGCGTAGCCAGCCAGCAGGGAAAGTTCCAAGGTATCGCAGTAGAGGCCGTCAATTTTCGCGCCAAGTGTGAAGCGCGAAAGACGAGGGAAGTGCTGCAGGGTGGCGTGCCAGAGCGTGTAGGCCTGTCTCAACTTCTGTACAATAGGAATATCGTTGTTCGCTCCGAAAGGGGGGGGGGAAAATTACTGGATGTATGAAGGCCCAATTGCGTCATACTTTAGAGGATATCACGTCAGTCGAGAATTTGCTTTTGGCGTGGCAAGAATTTTTACCCGGCAAGCGTAACAAACCCGACGTGCAAACTTTTGGGTATCGGCTCATGGACAATCTTTTAGGTTTGCACCGCGAACTCGCTGCGGGTGCATACCGCCATGGGCCGTACACGCACTTTCGGATTGCCGACCCGAAGCCGCGGGACATTCACAAGGCGATGGTACGGGACCGGCTGGTGCACCACGCCATCTACCGCGTCCTGTACCCGTTTTTCAGCCGGACCTTTATCGCCGATTCCTATTCTTGCCAGCTGGGCAAGGGGACGCACCGGGCCATGCAGCGGTTCCAAACGTTTGGCCGCCAGGTTAGCCGGAACAGCACCCGCACCTGTTGGGTGCTCAAGTGTGATATCCGGAAGTTTTTCGCCAGCATTCACCATGCAACCTTGCTGCAACTGCTCGCTGAGCGGATTCCCGATGCGCGGATTCTGGCTTTGCTCCAGGAAGTCATCCAGAGTTTCGCTTGGTCGCCCGGCATCGGTCTGCCGCTGGGCAACCTGACGTCGCAGCTGTTCGTGAACGTGTACATGACGCCCTTCGACCAGTTGGTGAAGCACCGCCTCAAGGCCGCGCACTACCTGCGCTACGCCGATGATTTCGCCGTCCTTTCTACTGATCAAGCATTCTTGCGGCAGTGTATTCCTGCCATGCAGGAGTATCTTCACACGCAGTTGCATTTGGACCTGCACCCGCGCAAAGTGAGCATCCAGACGCTGGCCAGTGGCGTGGATTTTTTGGGCTGGGTGCATTTTCCCCACCACCGCGTGCTGCGCACCGCGACCAAGCAGCGGATGTTGCGGCGGCTGGCGTCTCACCCCGAAAAGGCCACGGTACAGTCCTACCTGGGTTTGCTAGCGCATGGGAATGCTCAAAAACTGCAGGCGCAGGTAGTGCAGCAGGTAGGCTTGTGGCGCTGAGGCGTAACTACTCCCCAGCCCTTGCGCTGTAGTCGCCGGTTTCGGTGCTTACCAAAATCCGCTCGCCCTGCTTAATAAACATGGGCGCCTTAATTTCCAGGCCGTTGTCTAGCTTAATGGTCTTGTTCGTGTTGGTAGCCGTGTCGCCTTTGACTGCGTCCGGCGCTTCCACCACGGTGTACTCAATCTTCATGGGGATCTGGATAGTCACCGGCTTGCTGTCGTAATTTAGCACTTGCACCTCCAGACCTTCTTTTAAAAATTTGGCTTGGTCGCCGAGCTGGTCGGCAGTCAGGAAAAACTGGTCGTAGCTGGCTTGGTCCATGAAATAGTACTCGCCATTTTGCAGGTACAGGTAGCTGGCTTTGTTGCGTTCCAGGTTGGCTTCTTGGATTTTATCGTCGGGTTTGAAGGTGAGCTCCAGGGTGCGGCCCGAGATAAGATTGCGAAGTTTGGTACGCATCACGGGTTTGCGCATGGCCGTGCGCATGAAGTCCGACCACAACACCACGTAGGGTTCGTTTTCGTGGGTGATAGCCACGCCGATGCGGAGTTCTTTCATGGTGAGCATTGTCGGCATAGTTAGAGGAAGAAGGTCGGTGGGTGTAGAGGCTGGTAGGGGGTTGGAAGAAGAGGGTAGGAGTTTGTGAAATATTTAGTACCGAGGAAAAACATCTATCGGCTTTTATCCCGCCGCCTGACGTTTTTTTTCTAGCCTCTATACCCTCTACCCTATAACCAATCTACTTTGGTACGTACCCAACCAAGGCCATGAACCGCGCGCGCTTGATTGCTTCGGCGGTCATACGTTGGTGGCGCATGCACAGACCGGTGCGGCGGCGGGGCAGGATTTTGGAGTAGGACGACACGTACTTCTGGTAGACGCGGACTTCTTTGTAGTCCACTTCTTTTAAGCCCAGCACGCAAAACGCACAGTGCTTGGGTGTGGGTTGCGGAGTGGCTTTCTGGCGTTGCTGGCGGATTGCAGGCATAGGTTTAGAAAGGGATATCTTCCACGTTCACTTCGGGTTCCGTGGGTTCGGTGGGAGCAGGGGCATCGGTCGGGCTATCCATGGGGCCGGCGGTGCCGGGCTTGCGGTCGAGCATGATGACGTTCTCAGCCACAATTTCGGTGCGGTACTTCTTCACGCCGCTGGGGTCGTCCCAGGAGCGGGTTTGCAAGCGGCCTTCCACAAAAATTTTGCCACCCTTCTTGACGTACTGGCCGATAATTTCGGCGAGTTTGCGCCAGGCGACCACGCTGTGGAATTCTACCTGCTCTTTTTTCTGGCCTGACGGGTCGGTCCAGGAGCGGTTGGTGGCAACGCTAAAGAGGGCAACTTGCTGGCCGCCGCTGGTGGTACGCACGTCCGGGTCCCGGGTGACGTTCCCAATAATCATGGCTTTGTTGAGGTTCATCATACGCGTGTTCTGTGTGGGCGAATAAAATTACTTGGCAATGTCCTCGTCAAGAATTTCGTCGATTTTTTTGTCGATGTCTTCTAGCGAGAGCGGCGCTTCGGCCTTGCGCTCGGGGGCGGTGGCGGCTTCGGCCCGTTCGGCAGCTTCGCGTTCTTGGCGTGCTGAAGTTTCTTCACGAGATTTGCGAGCCTGGATTTTTTCTTGAATGCGCGCTTCTTCTTCCAATTCTTTGGCGGTCTTGAGCTTGGTCTTCACGCTCAAGAAGCGCAGCACATCGTTGCGCAGGCGGAGTTCGCGGTCCAGGGCGGCTACCTTGGCGCCGTCCAGATTAAAATCCAGCCCCAGGTAGGTGCCGAATTTCTGCTTTTGGATGGCGTAGGCCAGCTTCTTCTTGCCAATGACGCTGGCTTGCAGCACTTCGCCCCCGGTTTGGGTAACGAGGCTGCGGACGGATTCGAGGATCTCTGCGGCTGCTTCTGGGGAGTGTTCACCACCAACCAGAGCGAGCATGTCGTAGTGTTGTGTAGGCATGACAAAAGGCGAAAAATTGTACGTGGAGCGTACCACTAGGGTGTATTAGTGTCAAGGAAAAGGGGGTCAGGCGGTGAGGGCATGAAGGCCGGTATGGTTTGAGGGCATTGACCTGCTACACTGCGCGTATGGAACCTGGAGACCTGATTGCTATTTTTGGCCGCGAGCCAACCCTCTCGGCCTGGGAGTTGTGCCGATTGCTCTCGGATCAACCTTTTTCGGTGCTCACGCGCGAATTAGCGATTGTACCCCCCACGTTGCAGCCCCAGCGCCTGCAAATGCTTGCCGGCGGGTTGGTGAAGGTTGGGGTGGTGGAAGGGCAAGTTGCCAGCCTGGCAGACCTGGAGCACGAGCTCGTCCACCGCTGGCCAGAGCTGGTCCCGAATGGCAGCACCGCCCGCATTGCCTTTGGTGGCAGCGTGTATGACGCTGGTATGCCCGCCACCCGCACCATGCGTCGTGACTTGGGCGTGGTGCTGCAACGGGTGAAGAAAGCTATGGTCGCGAGTGGCCGCTCGGCCCGGGTAGTGGTTGCAAAAGAGCCGACGCTGCCTGCCAGCGCGCTGGTGCAAGGAAAAATTTTGACCCAGGGTTTCGAAGTGCTGCTCCTTGCCACTCCCACCGGGTTGGTGTGGGGCCGTACGGCTGACACCCAAGACATTGCGGCATACGGCGATCGGGATTTTGGCCGACCTGCGCGCGACAGCGTATCTGGGATGTTGCCGCCGAAGGTGGCGCAAGTCATGGTCAACCTGACGCAGCCCAAACCCAATGACCGGCTACTCGATCCGTTTTGCGGTTCGGGAACGATTTTACAAGAAGCCTTACTGCTCGGCATTAGCCACGTGCACGGTTCGGACATTAGCCCCAAGGCAGTGGCCGACACCACCGACAATTTGGCGTGGCTGGCAAAACATTTTGGCGTGGAGCCGGAGATGCAGGATGTAGTGCAGCGCGACGCAAAAGATTTACCCCGTGAACTTGGCCCCGAAGCTGTCGATGTGATTGCTACGGAACCCTATCTGGGCCCGCCGCAGCGAGGCGTGCCTCGCGGGCGCGTGATTTTACCGCTCGTTTCTGCACTTAGCCGGCAATACGAAGCCTGGTTGCGCGCGCTTGGTGGGGTGGTACGAACCGGCGGTCGTGTGGCTATGGTGTGGCCATTTTTTCGGGTAGAAGAGCACGGTTATTTCTTGCAATTGCAAAACGCGGTGGGAGCTGCAGGCTTCTCGGTTATTGCGCCGCCACCCTGGTTGATCAAGCAGTCCTGGTTTCGTTCTACCCCGCGTGGTTCAATTCTGTATAGCCGGCCCGACCAAGTGGTGGGTCGAGAGATTATCCTGCTAAAAAAGGAAAAATAAAAAACGCCGATCCCTGGGGACCGGCGTGTATGTTTAGAAGGGGCTTAGCCTTCTGTAGAGTGGATCACCCCCTCTCTATCGTCGAAGGTATTTGGCCTGCATCCTTTCTCGAGAAGCTACGTTTGACTTTCAAGTTGTCCTCCTTGTGCAGGGTCTACCACCATGCTGGTTTAAGGTTCTGCTTTACCCCGTGTGGCAATATATGATCGCCAAGCTTGGGTATTGTGTAGGCCGCAATCGAAAAAGTGTCCTCCTCGCTTTTGAGAGTGGGATTGTAAAAGGTCTTGTTTCACCTTCAGTATAGCACTCAAAGGTTGTTTAGCGTTTATGCTCCCACTCGGAAGTGGGCCACGTCGCCATCCCGCATGACGTACTCCTTACCCTCAATTCGCAGCAAACCTTTTTCTTTGCAGCCCGGCTCGCCGTACGCGACGAGGTCTTTCCAGTCCATAATTTCCGCGCGGATAAACGTCTTTTCAAAGTCGGTGTGGATAACCCCGGCGGCTTGCGGGGCGAGTGCACCAACTGGTATGGTCCAGGCTTTGGATTCCATCTCGCCCGAGGTAAAAAAGGTCTGTAGGCCAAGGGTAGCAAACGCTTGGCGGATAAGCCGGTGCAGACCGGGCTGTGCTAAGCCCAAGTCTTTAAGGTAGGCGGCCGCCTCATCGTCAGCCAGTTCAGAGAGTTCCGCCTCTATTTTTGCAGACACCACTACAATATCTTCGGCCCGGCGGTTGAGTTTGGCGGCCAATTCAGTTTGGATAGCCCCAGCGCGTTGCAATTCATTTTCGTCAACGTTGGCCACGTACAGCACGGGCTTGCCAGACAGCAGGCTTAACGTCCGAATGATTTCTCGGGTCTCGTCATCAGTGGCAACAGCACGGGCAGGGGTGCCGCTGGCCAAGGCCTTTTCAATGCGTTGCAGGATGGGGAGTTCGGCCACCGCGGCTTTGTCGCCGGTTTTCACTTTGCCTTCCACCGCGCTTACTCGCTTCTTCACCGTGTCGAGGTCGGCGAGGGCGAGTTCGGTTTCAATGGTCTCAACATCGCTTACCGGGTCGACGCGGTTATCGACGTGGATAACGTCGGCATCGGTAAATACGCGGACCACATGGGCAATGGCTGCCACCTCGCGAATATTGGCCAGGAACTTGTTACCCAAGCCTTCGCCTTTGTGTGCGTCGCGCACCAGCCCGGCAATGTCTACAAATTCGCAAATGGCCGGCACCACTTTTTTGGATTCACTCACCTTAGCCAGCTGCGGCAGGCGGTCGTCTGGTACTTCAACCACACCCACATTGGGATCAATGGTGGTAAACGGGTAGTTCTCTGCGGGCACCTGTTTTTTGGTAAGCGCGCGGAAGAGGGTGGACTTGCCCACGTTGGGAAGGCCGACGATGCCAATTTGTAATGCCATAGTGCGGTGATACTACACATTTTCTAGGATAGTGGAAAGTACGGTATACCCAGATTCACTTTTTTTGCGAAAAAGAGTGGGGCTGGGTATACTTTGTGCATGAACGAGGGTACTCCACAAACTGGTACGTCGGTTTCGCCATTGCCACCGCCCCCAGCGACACCCGCGCAGAATATTCTTGCGGCACCGGCACTGCCTAGCATGCCAAAAGTTGCACCGCCTGCGCCTTGGATGCAGCAATCACGGCCTGCACCGGCCGCACCGATGGCTTTTGCGGCGACAGCTCCATCCAGCACCCCACCGCCACCCACAAATACCACCCCTGCAGCAGCCACCGAGAAGCAGTGGGGGCCATTGAAACCCATTCGTACTGTGCCGAAACCTAGTGATGCCAAGGTTGCCTATGTACTTGCCCAAACGCAGCAAGTGGTATTGCCAGAGGTGGGGAGCAAAAAGCGTTGGGGGGTTATTCTGGCAAGCGTCGCTGGTTTTTTGGTCATCGGTGGCGGCACTGCTGCCTTCCTCATTTTTGGGCAAGAGGCAAAAAACTCTACAATCAATGCGTTGCAGGTGGTCAACACCAAAGCGGCCAATGTAAATACCACTTCGGTTTTTGCAGATAGCAATGCGAATACGAACGCAGTGCTGGATACCGACCAGGATGGGTTAAGCGATGTCGAGGAAACCAGCCGGGGCACGGACCCGAAAAAGGCCGACTCGGATGGCGACGGGTTTACGGATGGCGTGGAAGTCCGTGGCGGCTACAACCCGCTGGGCGCGGGGAAGCTGTAGTTAACCGCGCAGGAATTTTTGCAGGTCTTGTAGCGCTTGGCGGTTGTTTGAAAACGCAAGTTTTTTGGGCAGGCGATTGAGTGGGTGCCACGCAAACGCGGCAACGTCATCCTGCGGTGTGAGCTTGCCGGTGAATCGAGTGACCAGGTAGTATAAGTTTAGGGTGGATTGGGGTGGGATGCTGGGGTACAGGCCCACGTACACACTCAGGAATCTTGGCTGCATTATCCGAACGCCAAGCTCTTCGCGCATCTCGCGCTGCAACCCACCCACCGGGGTTTCATGCATGTCTAGAAAACCGCCCGGGATATCCCACTGGCCTTTGAAAGGGGAAATAGCCCGTTTGGTAAGCAGCACTTTATTATCGCGCAGGATGAGCGCCGACACGGTCGGCTTGGAGTTCATCCAGAACGTGTACTCGCATTTTGGGCACACAAGCTCGCGCGTGGCGTGAACGCGCTGGAACTTTGACCGCGTCCCGCAGTGCGGGCAGTGCCGAAAGTACGATTGGATACGCTGTTTAACGTTGGGCATAGCTTGCTATGGTTACGGTTCGCTCGAGTAACATGGCCACAGTTACCGGCCCCACCCCGCCGGGCACGGGCGTGAGCCAGCCCGAAAGGTTCGCCATTTCAGTAGCGTCTACATCACCCACATCTTTATCCGCGACGCGCGTGTAACCCACGTCAATAAGGGTTGCGCCGCTTTGGATATCGGCGGCTTTGAGAAAGCGCGGTTGGCCAATAGCAATCACTACCACTTCAGCGGCTTGCGTGAGGGCGTGGGTGTTGTGGAACGGGGGGTAGGCAATCTGCACATCCAGATTTTTCCGCGTAAGCAGTAGGGCCATGGGCTCGCCAAAGGTGGTGGAGTTGGCCAGGACCACTGCGCGTTTACCCGCATAGTCTTCCCCAGTGCTCGTCATAAGCCGCCAGATGCCTTCGCACAACACGGGTGGCAGGGCCGTTGCATCGGTGCGAAATTTTTCGAGCGACGCTTTGAGAAAGCCATCCGCATCTTTGGCCGGGGCAATGGCATTCACAATGCGGTCGGCGTTGAGCGGGGCAGGCAAGGGCAATTGGACGATAATGCTATGGATCTTTGGGTCAGCATTGAGCGCGGCAATGCGCGCCAGCACGTCAGCTTCGCTAGCTTCGGCAGGGAAGTCACACCGCACAAAGTGCAAGCCAATTTCTTGGGCCGCGCGTTGCTTCAATCGGACGTAGGTGTGGGACGCTGGGTCATTGCCGACAAGGACAATAGCTAACCCAGGTTTTGTGGTCATTGTGCCAACCTGCGCCTTGAGTTCGGCGCGCATGCTGGCAGCGAGTTGTCGGCCATCAATACGTTGCATGCGCTTAGGATAGCAGAGCTTTCCAGCCCTGGGTCCGCACCACGTGCGCGGCCTTGGCTACCAGGTAGGCCAGGACGGGGTCGCCAATTTTTGTGTTGAAGGCCAGCTGTTCCGCTTTTGCCAAGCTCATTGGTACGGGCCGAATATCCTCGCCCGGGTCGCCAGGGAGTTTCGAAGGGGTCAGGCCGGTGGCAATGAACGCATACAGCGGCCAGCCCTTGTGCATGGGTGAGCGGTAGAAGAGCTTGAGCTTTTTCGCTTTGTAGCCGGCTTCTTCTTGCAGCTCTTTTTGCGCGGCCTGCTTGGGCGTGTGCCCGCCCTCCACTTTGCCCACGACCAGGTGCCAGATAAATTTTTGCGCTAGTTCTTTGTACTCTTTGGTCAGGATAATCCGGCGCTTGGCATCAAAAGCCAGCACGACGGCCGTTGGGACGCGGTGCAAGAATTCAAAGGTCTTTTTCCTGCCGTCGGGCAGCGTCGCCGTCGAATGGCTAATATTGTAGATGATGCCCTTGAAGACGAAGCGGTGTTTGCCTAGGGTGGTGTGCTTACGCATGGTTACGAATTACAAATATTTATTACAATTAAACCTAGCGCAGGCGTCCCTGCCTGCGCGGGCACAGAGGCCCGCGCTAGGGTTCTATTGATACAACGGGTGAGCATCAGTCAACTTCTCCACGGCCATGCGGGCGGCAGCCAGCACGGTTTCATTATCCGGGGCCTTCAGCACGGCGGCAATGGTTTTGCCCACTGCCACCATATCATCCTCGGTAAAGCCGCGGGTGGTGAGCGCTGGCGTACCCAGCCGGATGCCCGACGGGTCCATGGGTTTGCGCTGGTCGTAGGGCACCAGGTTTTTGTTGACGGTAATACCCACGCTATCAAGCAGGGTTTCAGCTTGCTTGCCGGTCAGGCCCAGGGGGGACACATCCATGAGCAGCAGGTGGTTGTCCGTGCCGCCGGTAATAAGGGTAATGCCTTCCGCGGTAAAGGTTTCTGCCAGCTTCTTGGCATTCACCACAATCTGCTTGCCATAGGTTTTAAATTCGGGAGTCATGGCCTCTTGCAGGGCCACGGCAATCGCTGCGGTCTGGTGGTTGTGTGGCCCGCCTTGCAAGCCCGGCATAATTGCCGCGTCAACAAGCCCCGCCAGGTCGCGCTTGGTTTTGGGGTGGTACTGGTCGTGGTAACGGTCCTCCAACTTTGGCACCAGGATCATTGCCCCGCGCGGGCCGCGCAGGGTTTTGTGCGTAGTGGTCATAACCACGTCGGCGTAGGGGATGGGGGATGGGTGTTCACCGGCAATGACCAAGCCGCTGATGTGGGAAATGTCGGCTACCAGGTAGGCGCCCACTTCATCGGCAATTTCGCGGAACTTTTGAAAATCAATAAGCCGCGGGTACGCTGTTGCTCCGCAGATAAGCATTTTCGGCTTTACGGCCTTAGCTTTTTCCCGAATAGCATCGTAATCCAGTCGATGGGTTTTTTCGTCAACGCCGTAATTCTCGGCGTGGAAGAATTTACCCGAGAAATTGAACTTGTAGCCATGCGTCAGGTGGCCGCCTTGGGCCAGGTCCATGCCCAGCACGGTGTCGCCTGGGTCGAGTAATGCAAAGTAGATAGCTAAGTTGGCCGGCGAGCCGGAGTACGGCTGGACATTGGCGTGGGCCACACCAAAGAGCTGCTTGGCGCGGTCGCGCGCCAGGTTTTCCACCTGGTCCACGTACTGGTTGCCGCCGTAGTAGCGGGCGCCCGGGTAGCCCTCGCTGTACTTGTTGGTCAGCACCGAGCCCATGGCCTCCATCACGGCCTGGCTCGTGAAGTTTTCGGACGGGATCATTTCCAAACCGTCCTGCTGGCGTTCCAGCTCGGCGTGGATGAGCTTGTCTATTTCCGGGTCTTGGGTGTGGAGAATTGGCATGAGGGGAGTGTAGCGTGAGGCTAGATTGTTGGGAAGCGTAAATGTGTTGACAGGATATGCAGTGTCAGGTAATGTATCAGTATTAACCTTTTGGGTTAACACCACATGCGCAATATCCATCATTTTTCTCTAATAAATGCAAGTTTTTCTGGATTCACATCTGGCAAAGTTAGAAGCTACAAGCAAGCTAGAGCGTGTTTATGGTCCCGAAACTGCTAACGTGATACGACGTCGCTTGCAACAGCTTCATGACGCAGAGAGCATGGAAGACCTTAAAAACGTTGATGGCCATTGGGAGCAATTGAGATATCAGAGGAAACATCAAATTTCATCAAGGTTGAAAGGGAAAATGCGGCTACTTGTTACACCACGGGGAGAACCACATGAATGGGTTGAAAACAATTCACTCGTATGGTCTAAAATAGTTGCCGTAGAAGTGGTAGTAAGCGAGCATTATAAGTAATAATATGCGAATGTCATCGTCAGCAAAATTTGTTTTATTTAAGCCCTCCACACCGATTCCACCCGGTGAGACTTTGAATGCCGTCCTCAAAGAGCGCGGAATCTCACAAGCAGAATTGGCAAATAGAATGCAGCGACCAAAAAAATTTATTAATGAGATTATTCACGCAAAAGCCGCAATAACACCCGAAACAGCACTTCAATTGGAAGTTGTGCTTGGTGTACCTTCAAGATTTTGGAATTCTTTGGAGTCAAGTTATCGAGACATACTCATACGGGAAGATGAAAAAAATATTAAATCTAAAGAAGTTGATGCTGGAAAGCAATTCCCTTATGCAGAAATGTTGAGGTTAGGTTGGGTGCCTGCAGCAAACTCAATGCAAGAGAGAATTAGTTTTTTACAGCAATATTTTGGTGCTACTTCTTTAACCAGTGTTTCCTTATTAGAAGCTTTACCAAAAGGGCTCTATAGAATTGCAAAAGTAAACAACTATTCCATTCCTGCAATCAATGCTTGGGCACGTAAAGGAGTAATTGATGGGCAGAAAATTCAGACGCAAGAATTTTCAAAGGTCAAATTGATTGACTCTTTGAATGATATTAGGGCATTGACGACCCAAAATGACTTACCAAAGGCACTAAAGGCCTTAAGATTAATATTAAGTGATTGTGGTATAGCCTTTGTTTTAACAAGAGAAATTTCTAAGGCGCCTATAAATGGTATTACTCGTTGGTTAACTCCTAGTAAGGCGCTACTCCAGTTGTCTATTAGATACAAATGGGAAGATGTATTTTGGTTTTCGTTGTTTCATGAAATTGGTCATATTCTTCAACATCCAAAAAGCGAAATGCAAATTGAGTTGGGTACTGGTCCTAGTCTGCATCCAGATTATGAAGTTGAAGCTGATAATTTCGCAAAAAACACTTTGATTCCACCTGTAGACTACGCATCATTAGTTGACCACTTAAAAAGTGGGGTCAAAAAGGACACAATTGTTTCTTTTGCTAATAAGATTAATGTTAGTCCAGCCATAGTAGTTGGGAGATTACAGCATGATCATAAAATTGACTTTAGAATATTTAATGATCTTAGGAGAAGGATCATCTGGAAGAATTAATAGTAAAATCTATGGACCCAAAAATTTTCAAAGCCTACGACATTCGCGGCACGTATCCTGACCAGATTAACGAGAAAGTTGCCGAGCAGGTCGGGCGGGCGTTCGTCACCTATTTAGGTGCCAAGGAAATTGCCGTGGGGCGGGACATGCGTGTGTCCGGGCCGAGCTTGTGGCAGGCTGTGGTAAAGGGGATTACCGAGCAGGGTTGCGACGTGGTGGATATTGGCATGGTCGGCACAGACCAGTACTACCACGCCTGCGCCACGCTCAAGTTGCCGGGCATGATGGTGACAGCGTCGCACAACCCGCCGCAGTACAATGGTTTCAAAATGGTGCGCGAGATGCCGTTCCTTTTAAGCGGTTCGGATGGGATTCCCGAGGTACGGGATTTGGCCATGAAAGGGGAGTTTCCCAAAGCTGACCGTGTGGGCACGATTAGGCAAGTTGACCTAGCTGATTCGTTCACCGAAAAAGTGTTGAGTTTGGTAGATGTGCCAAGCATCAAACCTTTGAAAGTTATTATCGATACCGGCAACGGCATGGTCGGCCCGGCTATCCAGCGGCTGATGACCAAGATTCCGCAGGTGACCGTGGTGCCAATGTACTTTGAACCCGATGGCACATTCCCAAACCACGGCGGCGATCCGCTCAAAGAAGAAAACCGGCGGGAGCTCCAAGCGCGCGTTGTTTCTGAAGGCGCAGACCTAGGCTTTGCCTTTGACGGTGACGGTGATCGCTTCTTCTGCATTGACGACAAAGGCCGATTTATTCCTGGCGATTTTATGACTGCTTTACTGGCTGAAGAAATGTTGCTGAAGTATCCGGCTTCGCCGATTGTGTACGACTGCCGTGCCAGTTGGTGCGTGAAAGACTTGGTCATTGCCGCAGGTGGCACGCCGCTGATGAACCGCGTGGGCCATGCCTTTATCAAGACGCGGCTGCGCGATGAGCATGCCTGCTTTGGTGGGGAAGTGAGCGGCCACTACTATTTCAAAGATTTCCATGGCGCAGACTCGGGCATGGTGCCCAGCCTGAAAGTATTGGAAATGGTTTCCCGCCGCGGTAAAAAAATGTCCGAGTTACTGGCCGTACTTGAAACCAAGTATTTCATCACTGGTGAAATTAATTTCACGGTAAAAGACCAGCAAGCGGCACTGGCGGCGATTAAAGCAAAGTACACCAGCGACAACGTGTACGAGATGGACGGCTACAGCGTGGAGTACGCCGACTGGCACATGAATGTGCGGTCATCCAATACCGAACCCTTGCTGCGGCTGAATCTGGAAGCACTATCAAAAGAAATGATGGAGCAGAGGCGGGACGAGGTGACCGCCCTCATTAAGACGTTTGAGTAATGCTAGGTAGCAATGCAGCATTGTGGGTACGGAAAAACCCTGCTGTTTTTGTTGCTTTACTTGGCATTCTTTTGCTTGGTGGTTTTTTGCGCTTTAGTCAGGTTGGGAGTCTGATGCACTTTTCGGGTGACGAAGCCCGGGATGCGTTCCTGGTGCGGAGTATTGCGCGCGATGGCGACGTGCAGCTTTTGGGCGCGGGCTCATCGATTGGTGACGGGACCTTTAAGCTCGGCCCAGCTTTTTTGTACATGCTCGTGCCTGCGTACGCACTCACCGGGAACAATCCAGCTGGCGGAGCATGGACGGTCGCCATCCTTGCTTTTGCCAGCATCTTCCTGGTCTACCTGTTGGGCAAGCGATTGTTTAGTACCCGTGTCGGCTTGATTGCCGCACTCTTGTACAGCGTGAGTTACTTGGTGGCGCACTATGGGCGCTGGCAGTGGAATCCAAATCCAGCGCCATTTTTTATGTTGCTCTTGTTGTTAGGCATCCACGCCCTGGCGCAGCCAGGCCGGAAACACGCGACTGCGTGGGTTGCGGTGGTTGGACTATGTACGGGTGTTTTGCTGCAGCTGCACGCCACCGCCATTTTTGTGCTGCCGCCACTCCTCTTCCTCCTTTGTGTTGTGCTTAAAATCCGTTTGCGCTGGTGGCAAGTGATACTTGGGTTGGGCCTGGTGGGCATGCTCCAGCTACCGCAGTTGATCTATGACCTGCAGCATAATTTTGAAGTTTCCCATGGGCTGTGGCAGATTATTCACGGCAGCAGCACGCATCACTACGACACTATCTGGCGGATGCAGCACACGATAAAAGCCTTCCACCATTTTTTTAACGAAGCAATTTTCACGCAGCAGCTCAAACCGCTTGCCCTGGCACTCATGGGCCTGGGGACTGGCGTGCTAGCGTGGCGCACCATCCGTGGCTGGCGGCAGCCAGCCGCACGGGGCAACATTATCTTGTTAGCTTGGCTACTGGTTCCGTTTGTGGTGTACCACGCCTTTACCAGTGTGGTGTTCCTGCACTATTTTGCGCTGCTCTTCCCGCTCCCATTCCTTATTGTGGCGGCGGGCATTGACTGGCTCTGGCAGCAAGGCCGCTTTCGAGCCCTGGTAGTGCCGCTCATTGTTTTGGCCGCAGGTTTCGCCTTTTGGCAATCGGCGAACAGTTTTGCGGGCGGCCGTTTGCGCGCCTACGGGGAACCGCCAGGAAAGTACGCGCTGACCTTGCAGCAATTGCAAGCTGCCAGTGCGTACATCATCCAGGATGCGGCTGGCCAGCCTTTCCGTATCTCGACTGAACCTTTCCCGTATGAAAAAAGTATGTGGTACCTCTTGGACCAGGCAGGTACGCCACCAGTAGAGAATGCGCAGCTTCGGTATACGCTTGTGTATGGCACGGAGCCTGATCTCTCACGCTATTTGCGCCGATCAAATATTGTTATTTGGATGTTTGAAAACTACGTCATCATCAAACAGCAGGTTGAGACGTCGACCCAATAAAACCTTTTTAAATTTTGAATAAAAAAACAGGCAGCGTCTGGTGAGACGACTGCCTGTACAGAATCGAACTGTTTTTTAGAGAGTAACGCCCAGGTGCTGCTGCGCGTATTGTTCAGGGGTTTGCCCCGTGATTCGTTTGAAGATATCGTAGTAGGTTGCAGTGGCAATGTTGACGAGGTCACTCGGCACCTCTTGTTCGTGCACCCAGCCGACATCTTCAGCAACTTCGGGTTTTCGCTGGTTGATGCCAAGCGTGAGGCCCCAGTTTCGAATGACTTGCTTGTCAAAAGGCGGTGGGGTTTTCCCCGAGTGGGAGGCGTTGAGCTCTTCCCACGCTGACCGTTCCCAAAATCTGCTGGAATCAGGGGTGAACACTTCGTCACCGATGATTGGGTAGGCAGTCCTACCGAATCTGCCCATTTCCAGCTTGGTGTCCGCAAGTAGGATGCCGCGCTCGTACAGATAGCTCGATACCAGCTGGAACGTTTTCGTCAGCAAGTAGGTTTCTTCAGGATATTTTGCTCTGATGATATCGGCACGAAGGTGCTCGTCATGGCCGACTTCTGCTTTCGTCGTGGGCGTATCAAGGACAAAAGGCAACTTGTCGCCGTCCCGCATGCCCTTGGGCAGAGTGTGCCCGCAGACCATCCCTGTCTCATTGTAGGCTTTGAGGCCTGAGCCAGTGAGATAGGCACGAGCAATAAATTCAACTGGTACCATCCTAAGCCTACCGACGACCATCGAACGGGCGAGCAGGTCGTCATTTCCCCAATGCATTTTCGGTAGGTGGGGATTGATTTCTGTGCCAGTTGCTACCATATGCGTCGGAATGCCATATTCGGCAAGTCGCTGGAACCAGAGGTGTGACAGCAAGTTCAGGACAATCCCTTTCCGCGGGATGGTCGTGTTGAGTACGTGGTCAAAGATCGACACCGCATCGCTGGCCACAATGAGTAAATAGTCATTATCTATTGCGTACGTGTCACGGACTTTGCCTCTGTTGATCAGAGGTAAGCCCTCGAGTACTGGAAAATTTTCTCGGGCTGGGGAGAGCGTTGTTCCCATAGTCTAAACCTCTTTCTAGGTTGTTAAAAAAACATTTTGTTGATTTTGTGCAACCTTAGCATGAGCGGATGTGTTGTCAAATCTTCTATTGATAATAAAGAAACGGCTCCTTGAGAGGGGAGCCGTTTGGTTTTTTTGAAAAGCATGAGCGAACTAGTGGCTGTCGAAACCGCGGCCGATGCTGTCGGGGATAGCAATCACTGTCACCCCGGCTTCTGAGAAGAGCTCGAATACTCTTTCGTCAGCTTTTGATCCGGAAGTCGTCATTACCACCTTGATACCGGCAGCAATAATTTCTTGCGGACCGTCTGTTTCGGGGAAGAAAGAGTCACTGGCCAGGACCGCACCTTCGAACGTCAAGCCATTACTGATGGCTTCGGCCAACGCAGTGCGGAAGGCACCGACGCGAGATGGCCGGCAGGTGCCGTTTGCCAGGAGCATGCCGTCTCGGACCACGGTAATAGTGTTTGACGTGCTGCTGTCACAGATTGCTTTGGCTAACGTTGCATCGATGCGCTGCTGTTCAGTGAGCTGACCAGTGACCAACAATCCTGGATGTGGATTCACGAAGTCCAGGATGAACGGGTTCACCGGCTGGATTTGGAATCCGCCGCGCAGGCAGCGAAACTGCCGAGCCGTATCCATGGTTAGCTGAAGCAAGGCGGGATTGACCATTATCCGATGGCGACCGTCTTTGCGACGGAGCAGTGCTGTTGCCCCCGATGAGATACTGGGAGCAAAGATGCCATTAAAGATACGAGGTTTGCCGCCTTTAGCAATGCCGCACTCCCGCAAGATGACCGCTTCCTCGGCGCCAATGTCGAAGTTCGTCAGGACGAAACCACCAAACAGGGCAACGGGGTTGCCTTGAACCATTCGTTGTAATGCCTCTTGAGGGTCGGTGAAACTGACACCGACACCACAGGCATTACCATGCTTGACCCCGAGGCAGATGAAGCAGGGTTGCTTGTCTGCAAAATTTACCTTGAGGGTAGCGGCAATACGAATGGCAATACGTAGGCCACGGTCGAGGTCAGTGTTGTTGACGTAGCCTTTTGGAGTGCCGTCGACCAGCACAAATTGGTCAATCGCCAGCGAATCATCGGTGCCGAAGGTGAAGAATGCGGCACCCTCTTTTTGTTGAGGGTTTTCGCCGTATTTTAGGTCTTCAACTTTTCGCCCAGTGAAACCGTCAAAATTACCGCCGCTGAGGTAGCGGGCAATAGCCAGGTCATACTCACAGGTATGCGCAAACGCCTTTACCGCCATTTTCCGCCGAAACTCCAGCGTGGTCTTGCCGTTGTTCGCATTCAGCTCAGCAAGAAGTCGATGATAATCCGCTGGGTCAACGATGACGCACACTGAATCGAAGTTCTTGGCACCAGCGCGGACACTTCCTGGGCCGCCGATGTCAATGTTTTCGATGACCTCTTCTTCCGTCACGTTGATTTTTTCAGTTGTTTTCTCGAATGGGTACAAGTTGATAATAACGAAGTCAATACTGTTTTTGCCGTATCCCGCGCTGACCATTTCCTCCGTATCTGTGGACACGTTCCGGCGGTGTAAGATGCTGGCAGCAACTTTCGGGTGGATAGTTTTTACTCGACCATCCATAATTTCCGGCGCCCCTGTAAAGTCTGAAATCTTCGTCGCCGGTATGCCGATATCGCAAATGGCTCTATACGTGCCCCCGGTTGAGATTATTTCTATACCGTATTGATGAAGCGTTGCGGCCAGTGTGGTGAGTCCGCTTTTGTCAGAGACCGATACAAGCGCTTTTGCTTGCATACTTTCCTTCTTTCTGTAGGTTGTGAAGTAACTATTTCTACTTTACTTTTGTGCAACCTTAACACATGGTTATATACTGTCAATTACACTTTTTAGCAAAACAAAAACGTCCGTTCAGATTTGCAGCGACCATCCGGGTTTTACTCCGCTAAGCCAGTTTTTTGCAGCGCCTCGATCAACGTCTGGTTAGCGACTTTTCCTGCATCGGCATTGCCAGCCGCAAGGGTTTTTTCGCATTCCTTCGGGTGCGCAAGCAGCCGGGCATGTTCTTTGCGGAAGTCAGCAAAGGCCGCATCCAAAATTTCGGTTAAGGTTGCTTTCAGATCGCTATAGCGGATAGTTCGATCAGCTTCCTGTTGCCAGAAGGCTTTCGTTTTATCCGCATCAAATTGTTCCAGGATGGTCAGCAGATTCTCTACGCCCGGGTTTTCACTGCCGCCCTCGGTGGCCGTGACTGCGCGCGCCAGCTTTTTCTTGAGTACCTCTGGCTCGTCCGTCAGGTTGAGCACGTGCTGATCGCCCAAGGACTTACTCATTTTTTTCTCCGGTTCCAGCAAGCTCATCACTTTTGGTACGGGGGTTAAAATTTCTTTGGGCTCTGGAAATACTTCGCCATATTTCGTATTGAATTTGCGGGCAATCATCCGGGCTAGCTCTACGTGTTGGATTTGATCCTGCCCCACTGGCACGCCAAATGGTTTGTAGATGAGAATGTCTGCGGCCTGTAAAAGGGGATAGGTGAACAAGCCGACATTTACATTATTCTTTTGTCGGCTGGCCTTGTCTTTATATTGCGTCATCCGTTCCAGTTCACCCATGGGGGTTAGGGTGTTGAAAATCCAGGCCAGCTGGGTGTGGGCCGGGATGGCAGACTGCAAGAAAAGTGTAGACTTTTTCGGGTCTAGCCCCAGCGCTAAGAATGTCGCAATGACTTCGAGCACATCAGCCTGCTTCTGCTTGGGATCGTAGTTCTCCGTCAGGCTGTGCAGGTCAGCAATAAAAAAGAAGCACTCGTACTTGCCGGAGTTTTGGAGCTCGACAAAGTTCTTGAGCGAACCCAGGTAGTTGCCCAAGTGGAGCTTGCCCGTGGGCTGGATGCCGGAGATGATGCGAGGTTTGGCCATGGGGATAGTATACCAGTCATACACCTTAGAGCCATAGAGCCGTAAGCTAACATTGTATGCTTTTTAGTTACTTCATTTACATCTGTCGGGTATACGGGGTTGAATTGTGCAAGCACAAAAATAAAACGCTCGTCATTGGGCAGTGACGAGCGTGGAGATGTTCAAAACGAATCTTGGTTTTCTTTATGTGTGCTTGGGGAATAGTTTGTATGCGCTTTGCGATAGAACCTCAGAACCAAGGTCGATTCGATTTTTCCAACCAAGTATTCTTTCGTAAAGCGTTATAACTTCGGTGATATGCAACGTGAAGAAGGATTGTGCCTTTCCATTTATTGATTTTGTGCCGCACCCATATATTGGGCAGGAGCCTTTGCATTTGTTTGTTCCCGGTTGGACTTCTATAGGTGGATTGTAGATTGCGAAGTTAGATATGAAAAGTGCCTCTGGGAGACAGTAGCAGGTGAGCGGGTGGTTGATTGGGTTGGACAGCTCTTGTTCTGTGAATTCACCAAGGGTTACGAGTTTTCTATGTAGCATTTCGAATTCAATCTCATTCATTCTAGGAATGAAATATGTGTAAGACACCGGCGCTGGTTGACGTCGCATATTCGCAGCAACAACCTTAAAGAAGTCGCTCTCAATATCAAGTATGCTACGTGCGAATACCCATAAACTTCGACAATGATAACTACTTTGCAGAGTGATCTCCTCCTCTCTTGTGCGATCAGTTGAGAGCCCAGCCAGACGATACAATTCGTCGAAGTCGGGTGGCCATAAATCAAGGGCTTCCACGAGCTTAGTGACTTGGGTATGACTAAGGTTATTCACTCGTTCGTCGCCGTTTTTTCTCCGTCGATCTACTCTTTCTAGTTGTGCAATAAAGGATTGTGACACTCCACATCGGTTTGCAAGATGCTGCTGTGTCATGTTCGCTCGTTCTCTAAACGCAGCTAGTTGCCTGCCAAATTGATTGGTTGTGGATTCAGTCATCGTTACCTCTTTCGCCTCCTATTAAGTTGTTAAAGAATTATTCCTAGTAATCTAATATAAAGTCACTTTTTTTGCAAGTCGGTATCCAAAAACCCCATTCTGGTGGGCGGGGTGGTTAATGATTACTTCTTTTAAGTACCTTTTTATGGGCTCACCCGATACACGGCACCGTCGTAGATGGAGAGGTAGTACAACTTGCCATTGAGTCCAATATCGATATCGAGCGGGCTTTTTGCGGTGGTGTGGAAATTCAGCACTCGGCCATTGGGTGTGAGCCGTTTAATAAATCCGCCGTTGTAGTCGCTAAAAAAGTAATCACCGGCATAGCCTGTGCCAAACAGCCGACTGCGGTAAAACGCGCCACCGGTAATCGCTGTACCGACGCTTCGGCCATAGGCGTAGAGGGGGTTGGTGAGTCCTTTCACTGAACAGCTGCCTTCACAGGTCGGCCAGCCGTAGTTCGCGCCGGCGCGGCCGCGGTTCACTTCTTCCCGGCTGCTCTGGCCAACGTCGTTGATGTTCATGCGGCTATCCTGCGGGTCAAAGGCAAAGGTGTAGGGGTTACGCAAGCCGTAGGCCCAGATCATCCGGTTGGCGCCGCTGGCGGTTCGGTAGAACGGGTTATCCGTCGGGATGGAACCATCGCTGTTGATTCGCAGCATTTTTCCGTGCCGGTTTGCAAACGATTGCGCGTAATCTCGGTTCGCATTTTCGCCGACCGCGATATACAGTTTTCCATCTGGCCCAAAATGGATTGCCCCGCCGTTGTGGTTGGTGGCTGAAGAGAGTTTATCCAAATTCACAATTGTTTTTAAACTACCAGCCAGCATGGTATTGGCACTGGCGGAGCTGGCAGTGAGGCGGGAAACTTTGTTGTACGGGCTTGCGCCCGAAACGGTGTAGTACACGTAGATGTAGCGGTTGCGGGAAAAATTCGGATCAAAGGCCAGGCCCAGCAAGCCGCGTTCGCCATTGGCGGTTGTTTGCATGGTGGCAAAAGGTGTAGCCAGCAACTTGCCGTTTTGGATGACGCGGATTTTTCCAGCTTGTTCCGTAACAAAGAGTCGGCCATCTGGCGCAAAAGCCATGGACGTGGGGGCGTTCAAGCCACCGGTCACTTTGGTTTCTCGAAAACCGGTGGGCAAAGCAAATGTGGCGCTAGGCCAGAGCATGGCGGCAAGCACAATCGGCATGAATATATGTAGTCGTTTCATGCAGCTATTCTACCCTGCCTTTGTCCTAAACCAAAACCCCCGCCTTGAAGTCTGGCAGGGGTGGGTGTCAGCAAGGGCTGGCTACTTCACGGTTACGCTGATACTGCCTGACCCGCCGCTGGGGTTCACCAGCTTGAGCGTTTTTTTGCCTTTGGTAAGCTTGGTGCCGTCAAAGGTAATGCTGGCAACCTTGCCATTGGTCACTTTTACCGCACCGGCTACCGTGCCAATAGTGGCTACCATACCGGTCTCGAAGTTCTCGCCAGCCAGGTTCACCTTGCTGGTCGTCTTGGTACTACTCAAGCTGGCCGAGGCTTTGCCGCTGGGCTTAAGAGTGAGCAAGGATACGGAGGAGCCGGAGATTTTAATGCGCTTACTCGATTCGTTGATGCTCGTATCCTCCGTGAATTTACCCTTGTTGAATTTGAACACCTTGACGTCGCTGGCGGCGCCGGATTTTACCAGCGCGGCGATGCTCGCCACCCCCACCTGGTGGGCTTCCATAGTTGTCACGCTAACGGTACTGCGCGCTTGTGCCCCGAGGTTCAAGGCATATGTCTTGTACTTGCCTTTGACATCGTACACCTTTGCCCCGCAGGTGCCAGAATTCTGACTAGCCAGTACATCGCTCTTGCCATCTTTGGTTACGTCGGTGAGCACCAGGCTAATCGCGTTTTTGGAGTTGCCGCACGGGGTAAGGGTTTTGACGAGTTTGCCCTTGGTAGTAAACACTTTGACTACGGCCGTCCCGCTCTTGAGAGTTTCGGCAGGTGAAACAAAGACCAGTTGGCCCGTGGTCCCGCCGTAGTTTGCGGTTGCCGCATTAACGCTGACGCCGGCAAAAGCTTTCACCGTGGTCTTATCAATTTTCACCGAGCCCTTACTCTTCCCTGTTAGCTTGGTAACGGTTTTGAGCGCACCGGCTTTGCCGCTGGTAGTCACCGCGTGGATCGAGAAGTGGTCGGCAAGGACCGTGTAGGTATTATCGGTTTTGTCCTGCGTAGCATTTTCAATAGCTTCCCAGCTGTTTTTAGTTTCGTTGAAGAACTGGGGTTTAAAGCTGGATTCGTCTAGCCCTTCGGTTTCGAGCTCCTTGTCCTCGGGGTATTGGTACTCGATGGTCACATTGCTGTTGAAGTCGGTAATCTCCGCGCCGGTGCTGGCATTGATCGCCTCTAACTCGTAGCCAAAGCCCATGGCCGGCAGAGCCTCTTTTGTCCGGGTAACATTTGCAGTTGGTGTGGCGGTCACCGTGGCGTTACCGGACGTCCCCAAGGCGTTGGCCGGGATGGTAATTTCCGTGCCGTCGTCTAAGGAGAGCGTCTGCGGCTGGGTGACGTCGAAGGTCTTGCTGATTGGTGAAGGGACGCGGAAATTATTTTTTTCGAGCTTCATGTTTTGGGTAATTGTGCCTTTGGCGCTTACCACAATGGTCACTTCATCGCTGCGGTACATATCGTTGCCAGATGGGGCGTCGCACATGATATGCCAGACGCCTTTGCTCACGTTGATCTCGAAACGACCATTCATAATCGGTCCGCCCGTATGGTTAGCATCTTCGGAGAAGCCGCCGCAATGGCCATGGGTGCCGCCGCCGGTGACCGTACCGGTAATTTTTGCGTCTGCAGTGCGCAGGATGAGATCGACCGAGGCAGATTTTGCGCTGCTCAAGTCCACCACCTGTTCTTGGGCTGGCATGAAGGCCGAACCCGGTTGAGGGAAGGCTCGAACCGAGTACTTGTGGCCACTGACCACGCTAATGCTGAAGACGCCATTGGCATCGGTCGGTGCGCCAGAGTGCAAGATATTCTGAAAGGCATTCGGCCCCGGACCCACATTGTCTTCGTTGGTGGCGCCCTTCACTTTGCCCTTAAAGAAACTCGCACCGGTGAAGCCTTGGTTCGGCCCGGGGCCGAACTGCTGGCAGGTTTTGGCGTTTTCCGGTTTGTTGCAAAAGGCTTTACACTCGGCATCGGTTTTGCAGCCGCCCGGGCCGCTCACAGGCTTGTTTTGTCCGCCCGGGCCTTGTTCGGGGCCTTTGAATTTGCCACATTCACTCTGATTCTCTTTCTTGGTACAAAAATCTACACAGCTCATAACGTTGCTGCAGCCACCTGGGCCGGTAAAACCGCCCGGCAGTTTTTTGGCTTTGCATTCATTAATAATCTTGGTGTCCTTTTTCTGCTTGGCATTCATACACACCTGGAAGATATCGCCGGCATCGTTCTTCCCCTTAAATTCACCTTGGCCAATTTCTTTGGGTTTGCCTGGTCCACCTGGGCCGCCTGTACCACCAGGGCCAGATTGGCCCGGGCGTCCAAAATATTCCACATCGTTACTCGCATTCACAAAGGCATTGGCTACCGGCTTGCCGCTTGGGTCGAGGAGTCGACCCTTAATGGTTGCGTCGCCAGCCAGCACGCTAATGTTCTTGAGGGAGCGCTCACCAGCTTTGACCACCACCGGGTCTTGCGAGGGTGGCCGGTTGAGCAGGCCGTTGCCTTCGAAGAAGTGGTACCCGAATTGGTACGTGCCGGCGACTACGGAAATTTCGAAGCTGCAGTCTGGTTTAATTTGCGCGTTACGATGGCCGCCGGGACCCATGAGAAACACATCGCCGAACGAGGGTTGGCCGGTTTTAGCCGTGCAGTTGTTCATAGGAATGCCAGTGTCCGAAACCAACGAGCCATATACCGCGGAGTTATTTTTCACTAAGTTCACGGTGGCTTCGGCAGTGCCGCCACTAGCAACCGTGACAGTCGTTTCCGAACCAACGGAGTACTCTGCATTCGGGGGCGTGTGGACGCGTACCAACCAGCTGGTCGAGACCGTGGTTGGCACTTTAATGGTGGCTACGCCATTCATCACCGGTCCGCCAAAGTGGTTGCCGGGGCCGCCGAATTGTCCTTCGGCCTGTGGCTTTTCTACGCCGACAAAGCCCGGGAAGTTTTGAATTGGGTTTCCACTCTCATCTTTGATACGTACCAGAATGGTTGCATCGGTTTTGGTTAGATTCACGTTGCCCATGTTTTTGCTGGTCGTGTCGGTTTCCAGCGTTACCTCCATGGTGCGCGGGTCGCCAGTGAACACGTATTGCGCTGCGCTTTGATTCTGCTGGTCAACGAATTGGTCGATGTTCACAAAGCAGCGGCCGGCTAGCAGAGCAATGTCAAAGGCCCCGCTTGCTTCCGAGGTAGCATTGCCAAAGACGCCCGGCATTGGCCCCTGGCCCGGGCTGCCGGCATTCGCGTCTTGGCAAAAAGCGTTAATGCGCACATTTGCCGCCGCACTACCAGTGACACTATCGAGCAGCACTCCAGTAATATGTGCAGTTTTTTGTTTCACGACGAAATTGGCCGTAACCGTTTCCCCGTCTTTCACTGTAATAATTTGTTGCGTCGCCGTCAGGCTTGGGTCGCTTGACCAGTAGCTGGCATTGAACGTGCCGGCTGGCAGGCGCATAACATAGGTGCTGCTGCCATTCAGCTGCACGCTGGAGCCACCCGAACCGCCTTGCGACCAAGCACCGACGCCACCTTGGGTCACTGCTGTACCGTCGGTTTTGGTGACGGTGCCAGTAAGCGTAGCAGTTGCTTTTTTCACTTTGAAGTTGCGTGTTTCGCTTTGCGCGTTTTCATCCTGGCTAAAGTTCACCTGTACCGGCGGCTCGTTGTACGTCCAGTCGGCAGTTGCCGGGTTGCTTGCCCATAGGTTCATTTGGTAGTCGCCGCCCGGCACGAGGAAGGAGTAGTTGCCACTGCCATCGGTGGTGGTGTTGCCACCGCTCCCACCAAAACTCCAAGCATTTACCTGCGCCCCAGCCACGCCGGTGCTGGTGCCTTCGTAGGTCACCTGGCCGCTAATGGTTTTGACACTACTCAAGGCGCTCGCGGCTGGAATAGTCAGCCCGCCGTAAGGGAACAGCACAGTGGCCAGGATAGTGAAGCTGGCGAGTACGCCGCGCACTGCCTGGAGAGTGGTTTTCCGCATAGGTTAGCGAAAATTAAAAAGAGACAAAGTGAACACACCGCCGACACACGGTGTGGGTTATTGAGGGATAGAGATAAGAGTTCTGATTTTGACTCATGCAGTAGCCGACAAGCAAACTGTGAGGTTTTTGTATGCCAGTTCAGTATACACAGAAACGAGGAGATACAAAAACCCGCCCTGGCGGGGGCGGGGGAGTATTGAGTATTTTTTGTCATTCTGAGTGAGACCTTTCGGCCGAGCGAAGAATCTCCCTTCATTCTACCCTGGGAGATCCTTCAGCCTGCAGGCTTCAGGATGACAATGCTATACGTCCAGCACCACGGGAATAATCATCGGCCGGCGTTCGGTTTTTTGGAAGAGGAACGTGCCCAAGCCATCCCGGATGCGGTTGACGAGGTAGCCTTCGTTCGGGCCGGTGCGCTTGTCACTATCCTTGAGCAAGGCTTGCACTTTCTTCTTGGTCTCATCAATCAGGCGGGTGTTGGTCTTGGCGTACACAAAGCCGTGGGTAATAATGTTCGGTTCGTTTACGAGTTTGCCGGTGCGGCGGTCGACATTCACAATAACCACCACCATGCCCTCGTTGGCCATGGTCTGGCGGTCGCGCAATACCACGTTGGACACG
Source organism: Patescibacteria group bacterium (assembly GCA_038063455.1). Taxonomy (GTDB): domain Bacteria; phylum Patescibacteriota; class Patescibacteriia; order PEXW01; family PEXW01; genus CAIPSZ01. The sequence continues at coordinate 98,589 of JBBTVB010000005.1, read as the reverse complement.
TCACCCACGCCCAGGCCGTCCACAAACACGTAGTCGGTTTTCACTTTGCCCGGCAGCAGCTTGGGTTTGCCGTTCACAAATTCCAGCACGTTGCCGTTATCCAGAATAAACGTTTTGTCCTTGGGCATGCCGTTGCGGACGGCCAGTTTCTGCGCTTCCTTGAGGAAGTAGTGGTTGGCGTACACGGGCAGGAAGTAGGTTGGGTTGATTTGCCGCATAACCTCGCGCATGTCCTCGGCTGTGCTGTGGCCGCTGGAGTGTACGTCCATGATGTCGCTGTGGATGACGTTGTCGGTCAGGCGGTAGAGGCTATCTTTGAGGCGCTGGATGGTACGCTCGTTGCCGGGGATAACCGAGGAGGAAAAGACAATGGTATCCGAGGCCCGGATTTTAATGCTGCGGTGGTCGCCGTTCATAATGCGGGAAAGCACAGCATTGCTCTCGCCTTGCGCGCCGGTGCACAGTACCACTACGCGTCGGTCAGGGAAGTCGTGGATTTTTTCGACCGGGATAATCGTGTCTTTCTTTACGGCAATGTAGCCTAGCACTTTGGCAATTTCCACGTTGTTCTTCATGCTAAAGCCATCGAGAGCCACTTTTTTGCCGAGCTTCTCGGCAAATTCCAGCACGTACTTAATGCGCTCCAGCTGACTGGAGAACGTCCCAATAATGAGGCGGCCGGGCGCTTCGGTAATCAGCTTTTCCAAGTTGGCGTACATAACGCGCTCGGGCACGCGCTCTTTGCTGCTCATGGAGCCCAACGATTCGAGCATCAAAATGGTCGGTTTGGGCAGGTTGGCCAGGTGTCGGTACTCAATGGCTTTGCGGCCCACCGGGTCTTTTTCATACGTCCAGTCGCCGGGGTGCACGACCGTGCCGTGCGGCGTGTGAATAATCACACCGACTGCATCCATGATGGAGTGGTCCACCGGGAAGAAGCCGATTTTAAAGCCGCCGAGTGTAATGCGGTCGTTCACGTTTTTAATGACAATGGTCTTCAACCGCTTGGCCGCGCCTTTCTGGAAGTCGTCCACACGGTGCTTGATCATGGCCAGGGTCAGCGGCCGGCCGACGATTTGCGGGTAGCCCAATCGTTCCAGCAGGATTGCTGAGGCGCCAATGTGGTCCAAGTGGCCGTGGCTGAAGATGACGCCGCGCACGCGGTTTTCTTTGCCGCGCAGGTACGAGAGGTTTGGAATAATGTAGTCTACGCCCGGCATATCTTCTTCCGGGAATTGGACGCCCATATCCAGGATAATGATATCGTTGCCGTACTCGAAGATGGTACAGTTGCGGCCGACTTCTTCATTGCCGCCAATCGGGATAATCCGGAGACTATCTTTGGGTGGCAGGTTGAGGCCGGGTTCGGGCTGGCTAAAGCTCCGGGTGGTTACGGGGCGGGGTTTGCGATGCTTTGACATGAGAAAATTGAGTTAAATGAGAAACAAAAAAATGCTTTTGGTTTTATTTTGTTTTTTTACTGCGTTACCGGGCTGCCCTGAACCTCTCGCGGAGTTTATCCCGCTGACGGCGGGGCTCGGGTACAGGGTATGAACCACCGGCTTCACTTGGGTTTGCTGGGAAACCCGAATAAAGGAGTGATTCATGCCTGGGGTCGAATGAGGTCTGCCCTGAACCAGTCGGCCTCCGGCCTCCGATTCAGGGCATGAACCACGCACTTCATTTAGATTTACGGCGAGTACGTAGCTATACGTTGTGGCTCGCCATGAACCCGAACAAAGTGAGTGGTTCATGGTGGGCGAGAGAGGACTCGAACCTCCATGACCTTGCGGTCGCTGGCTCCTGAAGCCAGTGCGTCTACCAGTTCCGCCACTCGCCCATAGTTGTAGTGTACCTGATTACTTTACCCGCATCACTCGCTAGCATTTCCCTCACGACACGCTACGGATTCCACCCCGCCAGGTACTTTGGATAAGCCATCGGCGGGGTGTCACCCCTCGTATGCCTTACCAATAGAAGTGTTTGTCTTTAGGGGTTCCACTGCCACGTCCGATCTGTGTCAACGTACCAGTTGCTCACATCCAGGAAGCGATTGCTCGCCGTGAGGAGCGTTGGCGGGTTGGTGCTCCGCAAGGTTTTGGTGCGCACGATAGCGGCCGCCGGTTGGTACAGGAATATTGCCGGAGCTTCTTCGACCATAATTTGCTGCACCCGGGTGTTCGCAGCGGTTCGGTCGGCATCTAAGGTATTCCCAGCGTGGGCTTTGTCCAACGCCGCATCCATATCCTTGCTGTAGAAGCTGGTCAGGTTGAGGCCGGGGTCAAAACTTTGGGTGGAATGCCAGAACGGGTACAGGTCTAGCGTGGCATCGTAACGGTCAGCGAAGAGCAGGATATCGAAGGCGCGTTCTTTAATAACTTCTTTGGCCAGGGTACTCGGATCCACCGCGCTCACTGTGACGGTAGCGCCCAGGTTTTTCCACGCCGCCGCCAGCGCATTAGCGGCATCGACGTATTCTTTTACATCCGGCACGGTTAGGGTAAATGCCAATTTCGTTTTAGCTTTCACGTACACGTCACCTTCTTTTTTCCAGCCGGCTTTTTCCAGGCGCTGGCGGGCGCCTTCAAGGTCAGCTTTGCGTTCGGGCAAGGCGCTCCAACCCAGCATGCCTTGGAGCACCGGGCTGGCGATGGTCTGGGCAGACGGCCGGGCGGCATCCCGCACGCTTGCCGGGTCAATTGCATCGCGCAGTGCCAGCCGCACGTCTTTGCTGGCAAACAAGCTGCGTTTGGTGTTGAAGAAAGCTGCAACCGATTGGGGCAGGAAAAGGTAGTCCACGCGGCCACCGCGGAGCTTCTCGGCTTTTACGTAGAGCTCGTTATTCACCAAGCGTGTGCCGTCAGCCTGGCCGCCCAAACTATCCAGCGCTGCTTGGCCGTCGTCGACAAAGCGAATTTTCAATTCCTGCAGGAAGGCAGGGTTTGCCGCGGCGGCATTACGCTCCAAAATAATGTTGGTCACGTCGCCGGAGCGTTCCTTTTTTCGAATTTCTTTAAATTTAAACGGGCCGTTACCAATGGGTTTGAGGTTGTAGTCCGTGGTCGTCATAGACGCCGGCGGAATTTCGGCCCAGATGTGCGCGGGCAAAATGCCTTGGGTCAGCAGTCGGCGGAAACCAGGATTCGCTTTCTCGAGGGTGAAGGTAATGGTTCGGTCATCCGGTGCGTCCACCTTCATATCCCGGAAGTCAGCGTAGCGGGGACTAGCGACATTCGGGTTTTGGATTGTTTCCACCGTAAAGCTCACGTCGTCAGCCGTCAGGGGCTGGCCATCGTGCCAGGTGCGGCCCTGCGCTAGTTTGACGGTGTAGGTTTTGCCGTCCGCGCTCACTGCAACATTTTCGGCCAGGTCGTTGGCAAAGGTCCCGTCGGGGAGCTGCCGCAGCAAGCCGCTGTACAGTAGGGGCGTCATTGCCAGGTCCACGTCGCTGCTGGCCAGGACCGGATTAATAAAGCGCGGCGCGCCGACCACGGCTTCGGTAAAGCTGCCGCCCACTGCCGGCTCAGCTATCCAGTGCCGGTCAATGTACCGGCCGACCAGGAATATCGCCGAACCGAAGAGCAGCACAATGGCGCCACGGAATATCCAGCCCTCGCGTTTGTTGAGGTAGCGGAAGATGTACGAAAATTGGATCCAGCTGGGCCAGCGGGAGCCATTGAGATTGTGGACCATGGCTTGGTCGTGCAGCAAAGGCACAGCCGGCGCAGTTGCGGGACGTCGAAAACGGGCAACGATGTCGCGGCCCCGGTTGAGCAGGGGAGCTAAGGGATTACGCACAAAACCTTATATGGTGCCGTTGCGAAGCAGGAGCGAAGCAATTGCCGAGCCGGCGAAAATGACACCGAGCACGATAGTGGCAATGAAGAGTACTTTTTCGGCGCCGCGTTTGGTGCGGTAGACATTGCCTTCACCGCCAAAAACCGCGCCAAGGCCAGCGCCTTTGGCTTGCAGCAAAATGGCAACCGTCAGCAAAGCGACGGTAGAAATTTGGACAATGCTCAGGGTGAGTTCCCAGTTCATACGTAGGGTGCAGCCTACAATGTTCGTTGGTGTTTGTCAACCCAGCACCACTTTGTGCACTAATGCACGGTCAGTACACACGAATTTTACGTACTCACGTTCGCTTTGCATGCTAGTGTTTCTGCAAAGTGGTGCTGGGTCAACTCCAGATTGATCAAAGAGTATTCGTCCTTCCGTTGGCGTCATCGGTGCTATACTTAATGCTCTTACATTTTGCCATATGCAACATCCCCGTGGCATTGCAGTCATCCTCGGCGTCGTCATAGCCCTCGGCATTATCGCCGCGGTTGTTACTGGCGTTTTTCTGGTTCAGCGTACATCTCCTACGCCCAAAACGACGGATACAAACACTGCGCTCAATCTGGCGTGTACGGCCGATGCCGATTGCACGTCATACTGTGGCGCCGACCCCTGCTACCAGCCCATTTGTGGCGTTACGGCTATTGGCGCGGCGGGTTCCTGCACTTGCCGTTCAATCTGCGGGCCGATTGCGACCACCAATAGCAATGGGAATACGAATACCACCGTGAATACCAATTCCAGTGCAAACACGAATGCCAGCGTCAGTACAGCAGGATGGAAGACGTATACGGATCCACAAGGAGTGTTTAGTTTCAAATATCCCACCGGCTGGACTATCTCTGCAGACGTTAATCCAGCTATTTTCATGGATGTTAATGCAACAGGTTTAGCGCGCCCATCCATACAGGTTGCGGTTAATCCTCAAGAATTCAAGTTGATATATACCGACTTGCAGTACACTGCGACTAAGGGCGCCAAAGGATTCTCCGTGAATCAAGAGTTAGTAGCTACCGGCTCAGAAGACCAGGACGCAAACCTCTACGAGATATCGGTCATCGAACCAAATGTCACGCCAGGCGACAATTATACGATAGTGTTCCGTCAAGACACTGCGAAGAAAGATGGATTCGACGTGTTAGTAAAAAAGATTCTCAGTACATTCACATTCACCACGACGATATCAAAATGGAAGACGTACACAAGCACATCCCTTGCTTATTCATTTAGATACCCAGAGTTTTATATAGCAACTGCTGCTTCTGATGGGACCGTCGTTGTGAAAAATCCCGCCGGAAGGATAGTCGTTGATACGCGATACCGCATTGATGCAGTTGATGGTTTGCTCTCGTATTGGTTCGATACGACACCAGTCGGTGACGCGAAGTTGGGTAACCGTGCTGGCAAGAAGTTCATCTATAAATACTGTGACGGTCCTAGTTGCGGCGAAGATACAGTAGCCTTTGTTGTGCAGCATCAGGGTAAGCTACTAGGGCTAGAATTCGTCGGCGACAAGGAAATGAGTAGTACCGAGCAGATCATCCTTTCCACCTTCACCTTCACGAAGTAGTACGTTTCCTCCGTTTCGCGTGTAACCGTACAATCTGAAACACTCGTTTGCCCTGGACGGCCATCTTGGGCTTCTTCTTTTTTTCGCGGCGTTTCACTTTGAGTTCGAGTCTACGCTCGGTATCAGTCATAATTTTGATTGTGTAGCCTGGGTCCCTTGACCCAGGCAATTGATGGCGAGGTCAAGTGACCTCGCCTACCCGAAGCTATAGTTTTTCTTGCAACGTTTTCGCCAGCTTCGGCCCAACCACCTTTGCCACATCATCTTCCGCCGCCTGACGGATTTTTGCCACCGAGCCAAAGGTTTTTAAGAGTTTCTTTTTCATCGTTGGTCCAACCCCGGAAATGGTATCGAGCGCCGAGCCGATGCTGGCCTTGCGGTGCTTGCCGCGGTAACCGGCAATGGTAAAGCGGTGCGCTTCGTCGCGGATGCGCTCAATCAGAAACAAACCGTCCGACGGGTTGGGTAATTTCACCGGCGGTTTGCCAATGCGGAAGATGCGTTCGCGGTCGCCCTGCTGGGGTTCGTGGGCGTGGCCGGCTTTGGCCAGGGCAACAATCGGCACATGGATTTTACCCAGCGCCCGGGTAACCACGCTCAGCTGCCCTGCACCGCCGTCTAGAATAATAAGGTCAGGCAGGGGCCATGTGTCATTGCGAGGAGTCCCGCTGACACGGGACGACGAAGCAATCTTGCCCTTCGCTACATCAGCAGGATTGCCGCGCCCCGCTGGTGCGGGGCTCGCAATGACAGAGGAAGCGTGGCCAAATCGCCGAGTGAGCATTTCCGCCATCATCGCCGGGTCATTGGAACCCTGTACGGTTTTTATGGTGAAGCGCCGATACCACTTTTTTTCCGGGCGGCCATTCACAAACGTCACCATGCTGCCGGTGGCGTGCTCGCCTTGGACATTCGCCACGTCAAAGGCTTCAATACGTTTTGGCGCTTCGGATAGGTTTAGGGCTGTAGCAAGTTCGCGCAAACCTTTGAGCAGGCGGACGTCGTCTTTTTCAAAACTGGCTTTTTGCTGGCGCAGGAATTCCGTGGCATTCAACTCACTCACTTTCATGAGTTTCTTCAACCGGCCGCGCTGCGGAGTAAAAGTCTCGGCATCAACCGCGCTATGGAACGCCGGGGATAGCACGAGGGCAAAAGGTAGAGCAATTTTTTCCGGCGGGTCGGTGACTTGGCTGTAAAATTGTTCCATAAAACTGGCCAGGACCACCGGCGCTGGTTCATCCTGCACGTGTTGCAACAAAAAGGTTTGGCGATCCAGGATTTTGCCATTCCGAATGAGTAAGCGATTCACAGCGGCCAAGCTCCCCACCGTGGCGTAGCCAATACAATCTAGGTTCACGGCCGCGGGCATGATGGCATTCTGCTGCTGCATCAGTTTATTTATAGCAAACACGCGGTCGCGGGCGACAGCGGCCTTTTCAAATTGTCGTTTCTGGCTAGCGAGCTTCATCTGCTTCTCCAACTCCTTCCGCACATCCTTGGTGTCACCGCGCAAGAAGTGCATGAGGTCATGGATAATTTTTCGGTAGCGTTCCTGGCTGGCGGCATCGGTGCCATGACCCAGGCAGCGGTGCAGGTGGAATTCAAAGCAGGGTTTGTCTGGTGGGTTGCTACAGTTTTTGTAGGGGAAGATTTTTTTGAGCAGCTTGAGCGTGGTGTACACGGCCCCCGCCGAGACGTACGGCCCAAAGTAGCGCGAGCCATCTTTGGTCAGGCGGCGGACCGTGGTGACGCTGGGGTAGGCTTCGGCCAGCGCAACTTTGATAAAGAGAAAATTCTTATCATCCCGCATCACAATGTTGTACGGCGGGTGCAGGGTCTTGATGCGCGTAGTTTCCAGCATCAGCGCCTCGGTCTCGCTGCTGGTGACAATGGTTTCCAGCCGTACAATCTTGCTGACCATGATTTTCTTTGCCGGGGTTAAGCCGTTCTTTTTGGTGAAGTAGGACGATACGCGGGATTTTAAACTTGTCGCTTTGCCCACGTACAGCACGTCACCCTTGGCATCGAAATAGGTGTACACCCCTGGCTTAGCAGGCAGGGTTTGGAGTTGGCGGCGGAGGGCAGGGGACATATGTTTATTGTATGTAGAATTGACAATATAATCTAATAATGGTAAGCCAAAGAACTCTGGAACAGTGTGGTATACTCAATTTCTTAAGTATGGCAATTCTTAAAGTATTGCGAGATCAAGTCGTGAAGGCCTTTTATGGCAATGCCTACGTCCCTAAGGGGTTGTGGGAATTGGAGAATTATTTCCGTCAGTATGATGGAATTGAATTTAAATTTGAGAAAAATTCTGAAGGTCTTGTCGCAGTAAGTGAGAACTTTCGATTTGGATCGATCATTACTTCTGGTCGTACCCAAGAAGAGCTCGATCGTAACGTGAAAGATGCAATATTAACCTCCTTTAGTATCCCATCGTCTTTTGCAAAGAAGGTAAATATTTTTAGGAAAGGCGAGCGACGCGAAAGGTATGCCCTCGCGTAGCGAGCTGCCGGGCGAGATAAAAACTCGGAAATTCATACGCGCCTTACAAAGAGTTGGTTTTATCATTGATATGAGCGGTGGTGATGGGAGTCACTTTAAAATAATTTGGCCGAGAACCGAGAAGTCACTCACCATTCAATCAAAGTTACGGAAGGATGTGTTGTACTACACGCTGAAGGAGATCGAAGAAAAGTTTGGTATTACTTGGGAGCAAATAAGTAAGGAGTTATAATTTGCTCAGTTAGTTTCGAGCGACCTTTCTGTGTAGTGGGGTTGCTTTTTGTGCAGATTTAAAGGATTGACAAAGAGGCTCGTCTGTGCTACCTTTGACTGTCAAATAAATACTTTTCAAAATGTGAGCAAAACGCTCACCACCGTGGTTCCGACGGCTTCGGACAATTGCAGAAATATAAGGAGCTGATCATGGCAAACAAGAACATGGTCGGAAACGTGCCGGACGACGAGCGCTTGGGTGCGGACGATTGCCTCGGGTTAATTATCGATATTATCACCAAGGTGAAGAAGCGGATAATTACGAAGCGGCAGTTAGAGCTCTTCGCACAGGGGAAGAACCCCTTTGCCATGCCAACCATCCTGACCGTCAACGGTGATGACCCACGTTGGCAGTCCATCCGCAAGAAGGATTACTACTACGTTAATACGAGCTTGTCGGTTGTAGACTTCCCAATCGTTCCGGGGGTGCGGGAAGTTGCGTACGACGTGAAAATTTTTGACCACGAGCCGACCACCCAGGAGGTGGTGGACTGGCAGAATGAACCGAGGTTCCGTCCCCTGGATCGTGCCGACAGCGAGACCTACCTGGACGCAGTTCCAGACACAAAGGCCGACCTTGGTGAATCGCCAATCGTCTGCCTGGGTGCGGTTGCCGGTGGTGGCGTTGCGTACGTCGGCCTCCACGGCGGCGGGCGGGACCTCCGCCGCATTGTGCTCGGCCGCAGCTGGAATCGGTACTGTCGATTCGTCCGCGTTCGCAAGTAGCACTTTGCTGCTTGTTCGCTTGGAACTTTTGGTCCCTTTGGACTTTGCATTCGCCCCACATCTTTTACAAAAGGTGTGGGGCATTTTCTATCAATCTGCTAGACTGTACCTTGGACAGTAGGCGAATCTGCCCGCGGTCACCCCTCGACCCCACTCGGGGCGAGCGGCTGCGGACGGCCGAACTCTAGGGCGCTGGTACTGGCCAGAATGTCGTCGGGCAATGCCTTACGACAGCGCGCCTCCCGCGAATCCTCTTTACCATAAGGTACTTGGTGCAGGGTGCTGGTGGGTTACCCATGACCCCGAATACAATACAGCCCCGAGAGTTACTCGACGGGCAGTGCCATGGATGGCACGCTGCACGTGAACGACGGTACGGTTGCCGGTGGTGACGTTGCGTACGTCTACCTCAACGACAACGGGCGGAACCTCAACCGCAATGTGCTCGACAACAGCTGGAATCGGTACTGTCGATTCGTCCGCGTTCGCAAATTCCTGTGGTATCCCAAAACCCTTGTGGAAACACGAGGGTTTTTGTTTTTCATAGCCACTTTAGTGGCGTGGGTCACCCGACTAAAGTCGGTATGAATTTCAAAACCCGGCCATAAGATCTCCTCACGTCTGGGCAGAGAAAGTTCTGCTCCTACTGCTCTATGGCCTACAGCTCTACGGCTTTCCCCTTGACCCTTCTTGACACGGGTGATACACTGCTCGCACTCTATTGGTTAATTTTTTCTGCCACCTCTCGATACGCTCGAGGTAGTGGTGGAATACCACCACAATGGCAGACATCATTCGCGTTCGCGGTGCTCGGGTCCACAACCTCAAGAACGTTAGCCTGGATATCCCGCGGAATGCCTTTGTCGTCTTCACGGGTTTGTCCGGCAGCGGCAAATCCAGCTTAGCGTTCGATACTATCTATGCCGAAGGCCAGCGCCGCTACGTGGAATCCCTGTCGTCATACGCGCGGCAGTTTTTGGGCCTCATGGACAAGCCAGACGTAGACCAGATTGATGGGTTGTCGCCGGCAATTGCTATTGACCAGAAGTCTGTCACGCACAACCCGCGCTCGACGGTCGGTACCGTAACAGAAATTTACGACTACCTACGCTTACTCTACGCCCGCGTGGGCACGCCGCACTGCCCGGTCTGCGGCCGCGAAGTGCAACGTCAAACCGTGGAGCAAATCCGCAAGCAAGTGCTTGCCTGGCCGGCGAACACACCCATCCTCATCCTGGCGCCGAAGGTGCGGGATATGAAAGGGGAGCACCGCCACGTGTTTGCCGACGTGCGCAAGGCGGGCTACGTGCGCGTGCGCTTGGACGGGATTGTCACGCCGCTGGACGAAGCCGAATCCATCGAGCTGGACAAACAGAAGAAGCACAGCATTGATGTGGTCATCGACCGGCTGACGTTGGGCACGGAGTTGGACCGGCAGCGCCTGACCGAATCTTTAGAGGCCGCTGGCCGTTTGGGCAAGGGCCTGATTATTGTGAGCAAGCTTGATGCGAAACAGAAAATGACCGACACGCTGTTTAGCCAGCACTTTGCCTGCCCGCACGACGGCACCAGCCTGCCACCCATTGAGCCGCGTAACTTTTCGTTTAACAATCCCCACGGCGCCTGCCCCGAGTGCACGGGCTTGGGGACGAAACTCGAAATCGATCCTGAACTCGTCATCCCCAACCCTAAGCTCTCCATTCCCGAAGGGGCGATTCGACCTTGGTCGCGGAGTGCGTCCAGCCAAACCTGGTACATGCGCGTGGTCGAAGCAGTTGCCCGCGAGTTGAAGATTAACTTGCATGTACCCGTAAAAGATTTGCCGAAGAAAGCGCTGGATGCCATTTTGCACGGCACGGGCGAGAAAGAGTACGACGTGAATAACAACTCCAGTGCCGGTAAAGTCCGCGCGTTCATGACGGCATATGAAGGGGTTATTCCCAACCTGATGCGGCGGTACAAAGAAACCGATTCGGACTACATCCGCACGGAAATTGAGCGCTACATGCGGGTGTGGCCCTGCCCGACCTGCAAAGGCAAGCGCCTAAAGCCGGACGTGTTGGGTGTAACTGTGGCCGATAAGAACATTTCTGACGTCACGGCCGACACCGTAGAAAAAGCTGCGTTGTTTTTCGACACCCTGGCCAAACCCAAAGCCTTTAGCGACCGTGATGCCGCCATTGCCAAGCAGATTTTAAAAGAAATCCGCAGCCGCCTGGGTTTTTTGCAAAATGTGGGCCTGGACTACCTTACCCTCGACCGCGCCGCGTCCACGCTCTCGGGCGGCGAATCGCAGCGCATCAGCTTGGCCACGCAAATTGGTTCCTCACTCGTGGGCGTGCTCTACATTTTAGATGAGCCGTCCATCGGCCTGCACCAGCGGGACAATGCCAAACTCATCCACACGCTCAAGTCGTTGCGCGACCTGGGTAACACTGTGCTGGTCGTCGAGCATGACGAAGAAACCATCTTAGCCGCTGACCACGTGGTGGATATTGGCCCGGGCGCGGGCGAGCACGGCGGCACGGTGGTGGCGCAGGGCAACCCCAAAGAGCTGGCGCGCAACCCCAAGTCGCTCACTGGCCAGTACCTCTCTGGCAAAAAGTCTATTCCCGTACCTAAGCAGTACCGCAAGGGCAATGGCAAAGCGCTCGTCATCAAGGGCGCGCAGGAATTTAACTTGGAAAACCTGACCGTCAAGTTGCCCCTCGGCATGTTCGTGTGCGTCACCGGCGTGTCGGGCAGCGGCAAGTCCACGCTCATTACCGATATCCTTTCCCGCGCGTTGGCGCAGGAGTTTTACAATGCTAAAGATTTGCCGGGCAAGCACGAAGCTATTACCGGCATGGAACACTTGGATAAAGTGATCACCATTGACCAGTCGCCAATCGGCCGCACGCCGCGTTCGAATCCTGCCACCTACACGGGCGTGTTCACCCCCATCCGCGACCTTTTCACCCAAGTGCCAGAAGCCAAGACGCGCGGGTTTGGGCCGGGCCGGTTTAGCTTCAATGTGCCGGGTGGCCGGTGTGAAGCCTGTGAAGGCGACGGTTTGGTGCGCATTGAAATGCACTTTTTGCCGGATGTGTACGTGGAGTGTGAAGAGTGCCATGGCAAGCGCTACTCGAATCAAGTTTTAGAAATTTTATACAAAGGCAAGACGATTGCTGACGTGCTCAACATGACCGTGGAAGAGTCGCTGGAGTTTTTCAAACACATTCCCGCGATCAAAGGCAAACTTCAAACCCTTATGGATGTGGGCCTAGGCTACGTGCACTTGGGCCAGAGCGCGACCACGCTCTCGGGCGGTGAAGCCCAGCGCGTCAAATTGGCGACGGAACTCTCCCGCCGCGCCACTGGCCGCACACTCTACATTTTGGACGAGCCGACCACGGGCTTGCATGTTGATGACGTGAAGCGTTTGCTCGGCGTGCTCAACCAGCTGGTGGACAAAGGCAACACGGTGCTCGTCATTGAACACAACTTGGACGTCATTAAATCCGCGGACTGGTTGGTAGACCTCGGCCCCGGCGGCGGCGATAAAGGCGGCAAGCTGGTGGCGGAAGGCCGGCCCAAAGACGTGGCCAAGGTGAAGGCGAGTTACACCGGCCAGTACTTGAAGAAGCTGGTGTAAAAAAAGAACCCCGTCATATGGTGGCGGGGTTTTTGGTTTGCGCTCTAACCAGGTTTTAGAGCTCTCCTTCTGGGTCACTTTCTGGGTAGCTCGCTGTTGGTGGAGCCGGGGGTTCTTCGCCGGTAAGCTTGGTCTTGATGAGCTTGGCCAGTTGCATTACATCAGTTCCAGTCGGGTCAGTCCTGCGGAGATTTTCCGCCTGGATTTTGACATAGATTTCTTCGCGGTGCACGATGACGTTTGTCGGCGCATCAATTGCGAGTCGGACTTGTCGACCGCGCACTCCAATAACGGATACACGAATATCATCACCTATGGTAATCGATTCCCCCAATTTTCGGGTCAGTATGAGCACGAACGCCTCCTTTGGCTAGAATGTGCTGTGCATGCCCAGTGCAGGGGCTTTTTGTTGTGGCCGGAGTATACCAGGATTTGTCCTGCTGTCAAGCGTACGACCTGGTTGCACCTACTCCTGCTCACGCGGTAGCATGCAGTCATGAATCCGCTGGAACAAGCGATCCTGCGCACCGTTGCCTACTTCGACATGTTTAGCTATCCGCTGACCGCATGGGAAGTATGGAAGTGGGGGTTTGCTTCTGTCATTGCGAGTCCCGCAGCAGCGGGACGTGGCAATCTTGTTGATACAGCGCAAAGCAAGATTGCTCCCGCCGGCCTCGGCTTCGCCGAAGGCGATGGCGGGCAGGTCGTCGTTGCTACCCCTCGCAATGACAATGTGTATAGCTATAGAGCAGTAGAGGAGGGGCTTGTGAAAAGTCCGCTGTTACAGGAGAAACTTCAACAGCAGAGTGGCTTTTATTTTCTCAAAGGCCAGCAAGGCATTGTCGCTACGCGGCAGGGGCGTTACCGTTTGGCCTTGCTCAAGTTTGGTCGCGCAAAAAAGTTTGCGCGCGTGCTTGCGCGTTTGCCTTTCGTCCGGGCCGTGGCCGTGTGCAACTCTTTGGCTACATCGAACGCGCGTGCCGAAAGCGACATTGATGTTTTCATCATAACCTCACCCGGCCATGTATGGACCGCGCGGCTCTTCGCGGCAGGTTGGGCGCAGCTGCGCAAGCTCCGGCCGCAGGTTGGCAACCGGGCGGATAAAGTCTGCTTGTCCTTTTTTATCACCCAAGACGTTGGTGACCTGCGTGCGGTGCGGAATGCGGATGACCCATACTTCACCATGTGGCTGGCCACGCTGGTGCCACTGTACGACCCGCAGGGGCTTCTGGAAAAACTCTGGCAGGCCAACCCCTGGGCTGCAGCCGCGTTGCCCAATGCCGCACCCCGGGCAATTGCCGAGCAGCGCCGGCTGCGCGCATTGTTTGTTCAACCGATGCTCGAAGCACTGGTCGCCAGTGCGTGGTTCGAGCGGTGGGCCGAACGGTTCCAGCAACAGCGCTTGCCGCCAGCACTGCGCACGCTTGCCAATCAGGACACGCGCGTCGTCCTCAACAACACCATGCTCAAGTTCCACGACAATGACCGGCGCGACGAGTATGCCAGGCAATTCCGCGCCCGCTGTGCGGCTCTGGGCATATGAACCGCATCGCGCGCTGGCTGGGGTTTGGTCTCGGGCTGTACGTGGCCCTGCTGCCATGGCAGACCCGTTTGATTGTGGCCCAGCCGCACATTGGCGCGACGCCAACAGAGTATGGGACGTTGAGTCTGTACGCTACCGATATTCTCCTCATCTTCCTCGCGGTTGGCGCGGCCCTGCTGCCCCGGCGGCGGGCTGGTTCGCGCAGCATGTGGTTGGCCATCGGCGCACTCGGCGTGGTTATTTTTGGCTCGCTCATTTTTGCCAACCGTTCGGATGTGGCGCTCTACAGCCTGCGACTGTTCGTCCTCGGCGTGCTGCTGTGGTGGGTGGTGCAGCAGGAATGGGTGAAGCCAACCTTCCTCTTGGCCTGTTTTGTCGGCGGGGCGGTGCTGCAGGCGCTCTTCGGTATAGGGCAATTTTTTACCCAGTCCAGCCCGGCGTTTTCGTGGTTGGGTTTAGCTAGCCATGATCCTGGCCTCAGCGGCACATCCGTGGTCGAGGTCGGTGGCATGCGCTGGCTGCGGGCCTATGGGAGTTTGCCGCATCCAAATATTTTGGGCGGGTATTTGGCCGTCGCGCTGCTTATTACCTTTGGTTTTTACCTGCGGATGTATGACGACGTGCGCAAAGGTTTTGCCACGTGGACGCGGGAAAATGTTCGGCGCCATGTTGAAGGCAGGAAGTGGCACATCCATCAGGCTTGGCGCATCGCCGGGCTGCTGCTTACGCTCACCATCCTCCTCCTAGGCTTGCTGCTCACCTTCTCCCGCTCAGGCTGGGTTGGCTTTGCCGCGGGCTGGTTGGTCATGCTTGTGTTCCTACTTATCCTGCGTTGGCCCTGGGGTTGGCGGTTGTGGGCCAAGTGGACAGTGTTCATGGTGGTCATCGCGGGCGTTACGGCGCTGGTCTTGCCGCAGCTATTCCTCGCTCGATCAGAGGCCACAGGTCGGCTGGAGCAGAAGTCCATTTCTGAGCGGCAGCAACAATTTACGGATGCGTACGCGCTTATTAAACTGGAACCCTTGCGCGGTGTGGGCTATGGCAATATGCCCGTGGCCGTCTATGACCAGCTAACCCGCGAGCGGGGGAATGTGCATGCCTACCAGCCCGTCCACAATATCTACCTGTTGAGCGTGGTGGAGCTTGGCGTCATCGGAGGTTTGGTCTACCTGGCGTTCTTGCTCACCGTGCTCCGTCGTCAACTTTTGCAAACGCTCCAGCACCCAACTTGGGCATCACTCGTTTTGCAGGGTAGTTTTTCCGCGCTGCTAGTCATCGGCCTCTTTGATCACTACCTCTGGACACTGAGCGCGGGTGCTATGCTGGTGTGGCTGAGTATCGCCATTCAAGAAAAAATACATGCCCGATAATCACACGCCTGCAGCCAGCACGCCGTTCACGCCCCGGCAGCTCACGGGTTTTGTGTTTATTACGGGCCTGGTTATTACCGCCATAGAAATTACTGCCTCCCGTGCGCTCGCGCCGTACTTCGGCACCTCGCTCTACGTCTGGGCGAATGTCATTGGCATTACGCTCATTGCCTTGGCTACCGGCTACAGCACCGGTGGCAAATTGGCCGATCGTCATCCCGAACGCCACGTGCTGGCATTTGTGGTGCTGGCGGCCGGGGTGTACACCACGCTCATTCCCGTACTGGTGCGGGTTGTGGCCAAGACGCTCATTGCCACCACGACCGAAGCCGGTCTGCAATTTGTGGTGGTTGTAGCTTCGCTGCTCGCGGCGGCGCTGCTGTTTTTCCCACCCATTTTCCTGCTGGGCATGGTTAGCCCATTTGCCATCCGCCTGGCCGCCACCACCGTGGAAGCCACGGGCCGCGCCGCCGGCAGGATTTTTGCCGCGTCCACGGTTGGCAGCATTGTGGGCATTTTTCTGCCGGCATTTTTCCTCATCCCGTTCGTGGGCGTGCGCGAAACCTTCTTCTTGGGCAGCGCCGCGCTCATTTTGTTGAGTGCCATAGTGCTAGGTCGGCGTGGGCGCTGGGCTTTTGCCTTGCTGTTGCTGCCCATTGGCGGCTACCTCCTCACCCGCGGCATGTTCATCCGGCCCGATGGCGTAACCGTGGAAGAGCGCGACAGCGCGTACCAGTACGTGCGCGTTACCGCAAGCGAGGATGGCACGCGCGCTCTGCGCATTAACGACGGCATTGGTATCCAGTCGCTCTACCACCCGGACCGCATTCTTTTTGGCGGGTACTACGACTACTTTAGCGCCTTGCCGTTTATTAATGGTCGGGCTGGCGAGCGGTACGACGCGCTCATTGTCGGGTTGGCCGGCGGCACCTTGAGCCGACAGCTCGATGCCTTTGCTGGGCCAGTACTCGACCTGCACATGGACGGCGTGGAGATTGACCCCGATATTGTAGCGCTGGCCAAAAAGCACTTTGCGTTGGAGCGTGACAATTTAACCATTCACACTGCCGACGGGCGGATGTTTTTGGCTACCACGGCGCAGCAGTACGACCTGATTATTACCGATGCGTACAGCCAGCAGGTGTACATTGCCCCGCACCTGACCACGCAAGAGTACTTCCAATTGGCGCGGCAGCACTTGCGTCCCGGTGGCATCTTCAGCATCAACGTCAACGCCTTTCGCGACGACGCGCCATTGCTGCAGCGCATCCTCGCCACGCTCGAAAGTGTTTTTCCGCACGTGGCTGTGAAACGTTTGCCTGGGGTGGCCAACCACCTTATCTTGGCTACCACGGAACAGCTTTCGTCCGTCGGGCTAGAAGAGCGAGTGCCCCTTGCCCTGAAAGACCACATGGCAACAATTCGCCAAGCGGCAGCACCAACGCACGCCGTGCCGGCGCGCCAAGTTTTTACGGATAACCGCGCCCCGGTCGAGCTGCTTACCGAGGCCATGTTCTTCGACTTGCTCGCTACGGAGAACGGCGCCAGTTAATCAAAAAAAGCCCGCGACAGGGTCGCGGGCAAGGACGGGCTAGGAAAGTTTCAGCAGGAACGCGCTGGCCAGGACCAGGGCGTTGCTGCAGGTAATGAACCTGGGCAGTTGCGGGATGCATCTGCGTTCCGCGAGGCAGAACCCTGTAAAAGCCAAGCTGATTATCGCCACCTGGAAGAACACCACTGCAAGGGTTGGGCCACCATGCATCGTACTGGCGAACTCGAGCAAGCTTGCAACAGCGAGGAACATGGTGATTGCCGCCACGTACAGCGCGCGATGCGCTTTTGCCGGGCCTAACCAAAGCGGCAGCGTCACTCGAATGCCGTCATCTGCCTTCATATCCAGGTAGTCTTTGATAATTTCCCTGGTCCAGTAGGCAAAGAATGTTGCAACGGTAAGGTAGGGAAGCGCAGGGTGCGTATGCTGTCCGCTAAGCCAACCAATGAGTACAGGAGTTGTACAGACGAAGGCAATAACTACGTTTTTCGTCACCCAATGTTTTGCCAACCAGCGTGCATAGCAGCTCACCGCCACAGCATTAAAGGTTGTTATCCAGAAGCAAATACTGGGTAGTATCGCTAATGCGAGCGCGCTGCTCATGAACATCATTAGGCCGCCCAGGCTGATGAGTAGTGCGGGTTGCCGTACTTCAATCCGATCCCAATCTTTTCGAGCATACATTTGGTGGGCCGCACCGTAGTGAAAAATGCTTGCGCCCGCTACGCCCATGAACATTACTCCAGCAGCAGCGAGTTTTACGGGGGCAAACCAGTCCTGCCCATCAGAAAGTGTTGCCACAATGTACGTGGCTAGGCCACCAAGCAAGGCCTGCATTGGCCGGGTGACTTTTATCCAGAATTGTAAAGAGCGCATGGCCCCTCCATTTGGTTGTTTCGTATTTTGGTTTAGCTTAAGGGCCGGAGTCAGCTATGTAAAGGAAAGCCTAGGAATGAGTATTGATCCCACTTTTTTTGTTAAAAGTGGTGTGGGGTTGACACCCCCTATTTTCCTGCTAAAATTCCTTTCACACGGCATTTAGCACTCCTTAATGGTTAGTGCTAAAAATTGCCCGAAACCTCGCATTAAATAAGCAGAAACTGCATATGCAGCTAAAACCCTTGGGCGATAGAATTGTGGTAAAGCCCGCCACGCAGGAAGAGGTAACGAAGTCCGGCATTGTGCTGCCCGACACGGTAGATAAAGAGAAAAAGGAACAAGGCGAAGTCGTCGCCATTGGCACCGGTGAGAAAATTATGAAGCTCGGCCTCAAGCTGGGCGACGTTGTGCTGTTCGGCAAGTACTCGGGCGACGAAGTCGAAGTGGAAGACATTGAGTACAAAATCCTCAAAGACGAGGACGTGCTGGCAATTCTCCAAAAGTAAATAACCCAAGGAACATATTATGGCTAAGCAAATACTTTTCGACGAACAGGCTCGCGCGCTCCTCAAAAAGGGCGTGGACCAGCTCGCCAACGCGGTTAAAATCACGCTTGGGCCCAAGGGCCGCAACGTGGTGTTGGATAAAGGCTATGGTTCGCCAACCATTACTAACGACGGCGTAACTATCGCCAAAGAAATTGAATTGGAAAACAAGTTTGAGAACGTCGGTGCGCAATTGGTACAAGAAGTTGCTTCTAAAACCAACGACGTGGCCGGCGACGGTACTACCACTGCAACATTGCTCGCGCAGCGGATGATTACCGATGGCATGCGCGTGGTGGCCGCGGGTACCAACCCCATGGTCATGCGTCGTGGCATTGAGAAGGGCGTGAAAGCCGTGGTTGACGAGCTCCACAAGATTTCCAAGCCCGTGAAGAGCACGGAAGAGGTGGCACAAGTGGCTTCTATCTCTGCCGCCGACCCCGAAGTGGGCAAGCTCATTGCCGAAGTCATGGACAAGGTGGGTAAGGATGGCGTGGTCACGGTGGAAGAGTCGCAGAGCTTTGGCTTATCGAAAGAAGTGGTCGAAGGTATGCAGTTTGACCGCGGCTACGTGTCGCCCTACATGGTCAACAACACCGAGCGCATGGAAGCAGTCTACGAAGACGCGCACATACTCATAACCGATAAAAAAGTTTCCGCGCTGTCAGACATCCTGCCGCTGTTAGAAAAAGTTGCGCAGTCTGGCAAGAAAGAGCTCGTCATCATCGCCGACGATGTGGAAGGCGAAGCTCTGGCTACATTCGTGGTCAATAAGCTGCGCGGTACGTTTAGCGTGCTTGCGGTTAAAGCCCCAGGCTTTGGCGACCGCCGCAAAGACATGCTCCAAGATTTGGCTGTGCTCACCGGCGGCCGCGTGGTAACAGAAGATATTGGTTTGAAGTTAGAAAATGCCGGTTTGGAAGTGCTCGGCACCGCTCGCAAAGTTATTGCCAGCAAAGAGAGCACCACCATTGTGGAAGGCCGCGGCGATAAGAAAATGATTGAAGAGCGCGTGTCCCAGTTGAAGGCCGAAATGAAGAGCAGCACCAGCGACTTTGACAAAGAGAAGCTGCAAGAACGCTTGGGCAAGCTCTCGGGTGGGGTGGCGGTTATCAAAGTTGGAGCGGCCACAGAAACGGAAATGAAAGAGAAGAAGCACCGCATTGAAGACGCCCTGCACGCCACCCGCGCCGCTGTGGAAGAGGGGATTGTGCCGGGTGGTGGTGTCGCCCTTATCCGCGCCAGCCACGTGCTCAACAGCATCAATGTGGAAGGCGACGAGAAAGTCGGCGTGCACATGCTGCTCCGCGCCTTGGAAGAGCCGGTCCGCCAGATTGCTGACAACGCGGGCAAAGACGGCTCGGTAATTGCCGAAGAGGTGAAGAAGCTCAAGGGCAGCCACGGCTACAACGCGGCCGATGACAAATTTGAAGACCTCGTAGCCGCGGGTATCGTGGACCCAACCAAAGTGACGCGTTCGGCCTTGCAGAATGCTGCATCCATTGCGGCCATGCTGTTGACCACCGAAGCTGTGGTTACGGATATTCCGGAGAAGAAAGATGCTGCCGGTGGCGGCATGCCCGGCGGAATGGGTGGCATGGGCGGCGGCATGGGAATGGGGGATTATTAAGCCGAAAAGTTATAGACTGTAGGGGCCGAGCTTGCCCGCGCACCAATGTGGTGCGGGGCTTGCTCGGCCCTTTATCGTTATTATTTACGACGTAAAAAAGACGCCATGATTGCTCATGGCGTTTAAAATTTGATTTTTCAACCTCTTGGGTCGCTACTTCGGCATGTTGTGGCCTTCCTTTGGCGGGTTTGTTGTTTTTTATACTGTCCATTCCTCGAGCCATTGGTATTTAGCCCGAGTAAATGATTGCTAATGATAGCGGGCTGGCAGGAATTGTCAAGAGGGGGGGGCTATCGCGCGTTTTTCCTTAACGTCGCGCGCGGTAGATTTCCAGGTAGTTACCCAGAATTTTTTGCGCCGAGGCTGGCACTGGAATGGTGTGGTTGCACTGGTTGAGGGGCGGTATCCGGCGCAGCCGTTCCAGCATCGTCGTGGCAAAACTTGCAGCATCTGCAGGCCGGTACGCTACCTCCCTTCCGAAGCAGAAAGGCAGCGGGCACTGGTGTAGTCGCAATTCCCCTTTGCCCACGATGTACACGTACACTGCGGGTAGCGGAGCGCCTAGTATCGCGTGGCCGCTTATGGCCCCTGCGATTTCACGTTGCGCTGTTGACACGTGACTGGTTACTGCACGTTCCCACTTTGCCAGTAGGTCGCCGCAGTTGTGCTCCCAGTGCGTGCCCGGCAGCTTACTGTGCAAGACTTTGGCCGCGTACAGGTGCCAGTCGCAGGGTTGCTGGGCAAGTTCGTACTCGTCATACAGAGTTTTTTCGACTACTGCTCTTTCGTTACGTGCATCGCGATGCACAAAAGCTTTGTCGGCCGCTCCTTTTTTAATCAGCAGCCGCTCCCGTCCTTGGCGAGTTATCAAACTCATATTCCTCCTTGAATGTACAGTGTAGGTTTGTTGATTGTGCAGGATAGCACCATGGTTTGCGTTGTCAATATTTTCTTGTATACTCTCTGCATGGACCCTGTCACCCAAAAAACCCAGAATACCGGTTTCAATAACCAGAAGAATTTGCTCGCCGCACTTGGCTACGTCTGGTTCATCTGCCTTATCATTCTGTTCGTCAAGCGTGACGATGCTTTTATCCAGCAGCATGCCAAAAACGGTACAGCGTTGTTCATCCTGTCCGTGCTGTGGTTTATCCCATTCGTTGGCTTTATTATTCTGGCATTCGAGCTCTACGGTTTTTACCAAGCGTTTATTGGTAACACCTACAAGCTCCCGATTATTGGTGATTGGTTAGAGAAGTACAAGGTCTAAATCTTTTGGCAAGGAGCTAAGGAATGATTCATGTTCAGGCTTATCTTGACAAGATACGCCTGTTATAGTAGATTCTAGTGTTGCGGAATTTTAATTTTTTTAAAGGTTCTGCAGCGAGCAACTCTTTGAAAATTATAGATTTTTGAACCCATAAACCTTAGGAAAAGCGCATAGAAATGCGCATGGAGGAATCAATGTCTCTCAGCAAGCCACAAGTTGGACAGTATCCCGCGCCCGATTTTAGTTTCTGGCGTTTCGATACGCCGAAGTTAACAATCATCAACGAGGATGATTTCCCTGAAAGTGCCGTCCTCGATGGCATGGGTATTCTTCATCACCCCTTGAAGCGGGGATTTGGGAACTGCGATACCGCAGAAGCCCGAGAGCGGCAGGATGTCATGCGCTTTTTGAGCGAACACCCAGAGCTCTGGGATTCTTTCAAAGCGCTCCGGAATGCGCCTGGCCTGCCGACAACCGAGAGGGGCTTCCAGTCATACTACGATCCGCAGCAGGGCCATACGCCGTTTTGGGTGGAGGTACGAGCATTCCTCGAGGCTCTGAAACCCTTTGATCGGCTGCCTAAGCGACTTCGGGTCTTTACGGATACGCTCCAGAGTTTTCTTAACTTGGAAGCTGATGACCGTGAGATGGGTAAGGTGATTGGCGAAATACTCGAATCGACTGCCGTCCTCGAAGGTGTCGTCGAAATCGATTGCGAAACGTCCAACACAGCACTTGAACGTTTGAGGAAGAAGCTTGCTGGTGATGCGGTGGAGAAGGACTTCAATCCAACATCCGTCCTTTCCATCAAAAGCAAGCGGATTTTGGAGTTCCACGGCCATCGAACTTTCAGCTACGCGCTCTCTGAAGCACGGAAGAAGCGCTATCCGCATTGGCTCAACCAGCGGTGGAATCCCTGGCGTTGGATTGTTGGTGGCATCTGGAAGCGCATACTTGACTTCCAGAATAAGCAACTTGATGCCAAGGCGTACGAACCAATGGTCATCAACGCGAGCACGGAAGTCGTTGATGATGTTGTTCAAGCTTTGGTCACGACCGTCACTCAGGACGTCGAGGTGCTTAAGTTCTGCTGCACGCCCCTGACTTTTACTGTTCACTTTTCGTTCGGGAACTACAAGGACAGGACCGATGGTCTTCGGTTCCGCATTATCAATGTGCGGCAGACGAAGACAGCAGACGCGAGCTTCTCCTTCTCCTTTGCTCAGTTCGCAGGCTATAGCCCCAAGCGAATGGAAACTATCATGCATGCGCAGGAGAAGATACAGAAAAACCTTCAGCAAGTGTACAGCTCATCTGCAGATGCGAGGCTTCGAGCAAACCTTTTCGAGGTCGACCCGCATTTATTCAGTCGCATCATGAACGCGCTCTCGCCCTTGACGGACCAAGAGCACAAATGGAAAGCCTTGAACAACCTCTACTTCGCTGATGATCTGCACCCGACGTACCTGGCGGTTGGCTCACTACGGGATTTCTGCGGTGAGCACATGACCCGCCTCCTGCATATGTGCGACTTGCTCACTAAGTGTGTGGTGAAAGCGAAGGAATTTAACTCTACCCTCTCCTTCCCGGAGATCGTGGATGGCAATGGTGAAAACATTGTGGAGTTCGAAGAGCTTATTCCCATGCATCTTGGCGAAGTACTGAAGTCGAAGAAGGTCGTGCCCATAAACGGGTTGCCGCCGATTAACGGCACGATGATTGGTCTCACTGGTACGCATGGCGGCGGCAAGACTGTTACCGAACATACGCTGGTGGCGAACATCTACCTAGCGCAGAGTGGCTTACCCATTCTCGGCCGACGTCTTCGCTTGAACTGCAAGTCCCACCTTGGCCTCGTGTTCATCGAAGGAGTGAGCGGTCAGTCGGTCTGTCAGCTCCTTATCCGGAAAACCGCCAATGTGTTCAAGGGTATCGAAGGTGTGGATGGCAAAAACGTCATCCTTGTGCTCGATGAGCTCGGCTCAGCGACACAGGAGCGGGACGGTATGCAGGTTGCATTGCAGGTGCTTGAAGCGCTCAACGAGCGCAAGGTGAGTCTGCTATTTAGCACGCAGATCATGGACGTTGCAGTCGAAGCGGAGAGACGCTTTGGTGCAAAGTGCTTCATGATCGACGAGAACCATAAACTAAAACCTGGTATCGGCAGTGGCAACATCAACCGCTTGGTGCAACGCTCCGGTCTCGGAAGGTATCTCAAAACCAACGCTGCGTAAGTCAGCACTATCTTTTTACAACGGCCCCTGCTCCCAGAGCAGAGGTCGTTTTTATTTTGAGTAGACAATCCGCTGTTTTTGTGCTAGAATACAAACACCTTGTCACGTTCTCTAAACACACACCCTATGCCGAAGCGCATGCCGACCGCCGCTGAAAAACGTAAGCGGTTTATTTTGTGGTTTGATGAAATTGGCATTGCTGACGTGCCGCTCGTGGGCGGGAAGAACGCCAGCTTGGGAGAAATGTACCGCGAGCTCACCAGCAAGGGTGTCAAAATCCCTAATGGTTTTGCCATTACGGCTTACGCCTACCAATACCTGCTGACCAAAGCAAAAATTCAGGATGATATTCGCCGGATTTTGAAAGACCTGAAGGTCGATAATTTAAAAAATCTGTACGACCACGGCCGCCGCGTGCGCGAGACAATTTTGCACGCGGAATTCCCGCCCGAGCTACGCGAAGAAATCGTGCAGGCGTATCGCCGGTTGTCGAAAGAGAACGGCGTGAAGAATGTGGACACCGCAGTACGCTCCAGTGCCACGGCTGAAGATTTGGTAGACGCATCGTTTGCGGGCCAGCAAGAAACCTACCTCAACGTGCATGGTGAAGACGCGCTCATCCAATCCTGCCGGGCATGCTTTGCCTCGCTGTTTACCAACCGGGCCATAAGCTACCGCGCCGAAAAGAAGTTCGACCACTTCAAGGTTTCCCTCTCCATTGGTGTGCAGAAGATGGTGCGGTCCGACTTGGCCACCAGCGGCGTCATGTTCTCCATCGACACCGAGTCGGGCTTCAAAGACGCGGTCATGATTAATGCCAGCTACGGTTTGGGTGAGAATATTGTGCAAGGCGCCGTGACTCCAGACGAGTACTACGTGCATAAGCCCACGCTGCGCCTAGGCTTTAAGCCGATTGTCGGCAAGCGCGTGGGTAGCAAGGAAATTAAAATGATTTACGCCACCGGCGGCACCAAGCCGGTGAAGAACGTGCGCGTGTCCGACCCCGACCGGCAGAAGTTTGCGCTTACCGAGCCCGAAATTTTGCAGCTCGCCAAGTGGGCGGTGATTGTGGAAGACCACTACTCTAAGAAAGCCGGCCACTTTAAGCCCATGGACATGGAGTGGGCCAAAGACGGCGAGACGAACAAACTCTTCATCGTGCAGGCCCGGCCCGAAACCGTCACTAGCCGCCGCAACCCGAACGTGCTGGAAACCTACATTTTGGGCAAACGCGGTAAAGTCCTGACCCAGGGCGGTTCGATTGGCGCCAAGATCGCCAGCGGTCAAGTGCACATTATTGAAGACGTAAAAGATATTGGCCAGTTTAAAGCGGGCGAAGTGTTGGTAACGGAAATGACCGACCCCGACTGGGAGCCGATTATGAAAAAGGCGGCCGCGATTATTACCAACTCCGGCGGCCGCACCTGCCACGCCGCCATTATCTCTCGCGAGCTGGGCGTACCGTGTGTGGTGGGCACAGGCACTGGCACTGCAGACTTGAGTAAAGCTGGCATGGTAACGGTCTCCTGTGCCGAAGGCGAGAAGGGGTTTGTGTACGCCGGCAAGCTACCCTTTAGCATCCGCAAAACCAACCTGAAAGAATTGAAGCGGCCGCGCACTAAAGTGATGATGAACGTAGGTAACCCGGAATCCGCCTTTGCCGATAGCTTCATCCCGAACGACGGCGTGGGCTTGGCGCGCGAGGAATTTGTCATCAATGACTACATCAAGGTGCACCCCATGGCCCTGCTCAATTTCGGCAAAGTGAAAGAGCCGAGTGTGCGCAAGCAAATTGAACAGCTGACCTACGGCTACACCAACAAGTCACAGTACTTTGTCGACAAGCTCGCCGAAGGTGTGGGTCGCATTGCCGCCGCTTTCTACCCGAAAGACGTTATCATCCGCCTGTCGGACTTCAAAACCAATGAGTACGCTAACTTGGTGGGCGGCAAAGCCTTTGAGCCCATTGAAGGCAACCCGATGATTGGCTGGCGCGGCGCGTCCCGTTACTACGACCCCAAGTACGAACCGGCCTTCCGGCTGGAATGCTTGGCGCTCAAAAAAGTCCGCGATGTGATGGGCCTCAAAAATCTCAAAGTCATGGTGCCGTTCTGTCGCACCGTGGAAGAAGGTAAGAAGGTAATTGCCACCATGAAAAAGTACGGCCTGGTGCAGCACAAAGATGGGCTGGAAGTGTACGTGATGTGCGAAATTCCCAACAACGTTATTCTCGTGAAAGAGTTTAGTAAAATTTTTGATGGCTTCTCGATTGGCTCTAACGACCTTACGCAGCTGACCCTGGGCGTGGACCGCGACTCGGCCTTGGTAGCGCACGTGTATGACGAGCGCAATGCCGGCGTCAAAGAGCTTATCCGTACCGTCATCCGCGGGGCCAAGCAGTACAAGCGCAAGATCGGCATTTGCGGCCAAGCTCCATCTGACTTCCCGGACTTTGCTCAGTTCTTGGCGCAGGAGGGGATTGATAGCATTTCCCTCAACCCGGACACAGTCATCAAAACTACCATCGCCATCGGTCAGGCCGAGAAGAAGGCAGGGCGTTAAGTACTAGCTGTTGGAGAAGTGGAGGCTACCCTGAACCACTCACGGAGTTTATCCCGCTTTGCGGGGTTCGGGTACAGGGCATGCACCACAAAAGGCCAAGCTTGCCATGCATCCGAGCAACGCGAGTGGTGCATGGCGGAAGTAATCAACAAGTATCAAAAAGAAGGCCGCCCCCTAAGGCGGTTTTCTTGACGCTTTGGACGAACTCCAGTAAGAAGACCTCACACAAAAAGAGGAGAAACATGACACCAGAAAAAGTTCTTGAAGTCGTCGCAAAGTACGAAGTGCTGCTCGTAGCGTATCCCATCCAACAAATTGTGCAGTATGCTGAGCATCCAAGTAAGGAGGAACACCTGTCCCACTTGAGGTGGATGCTAGTCGAGATGCGTCAACTTATTGCAGGCCAGAGAATGGAAAAAGCGTTCCGTTGGCTTGGGTATATTCAAGGCATACTCGCAGCATATAGGCTGCGAACCATTGATCAGCTTCGCGAAGATAGCCGTCCTCCCTAGGACGGCTTTATTATTTTTTCCAGCGCTCTAAGTTCGGAATACTCTTCGTAAACCACTTGGCCATAAAGCCGGGGAAGTGCATGCCTTTCATAATGCCCTGCACTTTGTCTTGCATCTGTGTGACGGTGATGTTCGGCTCGGTAAATTGGCCACTTTGGTAGCAGTTCTTGCAGAACCGGTCATTCGGCGTGCCGTCGGCATTCGTGCCCGCATTAGCGCCATCTTTTAGCGGCATACCGCAGCTCTGACAGTTTTTGTAGGTGGTCATAGTGCTTGGGTTAGTGAGCGTAGTGTGTGACTCTTCACAGCATAGCAGATACCCGCTATTGTACGCGTGCACCGCACTTGGAGAGGTCGCATAGTGGTCGAGTGCGCTCGCTTGTCCCGCGGAGCGGGATGCCGCCCTGCGGCAGAAAGCAAACTATGTACGCCGTGTATATACTTAAAAGCTTGCAGAATGGGCGGCATTATATAGGTCATACTGACGACCTGTCATCGCGCCTCGTCCGACATAATCGTGGTGACGTAAAAGCTACAAAAGCCTATCGTCCTTGGAAAGTAGTTTATACGGAAACATACACAACCCGAAGCGCGGCATATCGTCGTGAGTTGGGAATAAAAAAGTATAAGGGTGGAATTCAATTTAAGAATTTGTTTGCGCAACCTGGAGAGGTCGCATAGTGGTCTAGTGCGCTCGCTTGGAAAGCGAGTATACCGCAAGGTATCCAGGGTTCGAATCCCTGCCTCTCCGCCAGGACAACTTAGTATCGGGTGACCCAAATATCGATATGGCCCAGGATTTTTTAAATCACGAAGCAGTTAAAAAGTTAACGGAAAAAGTCTTTCAGGATGTAAGAACTGAAATAGTTGATCGTCCTCATTCTTATATTGTTAAGGCTAAAGATGAAGGCAAGACCTTGGTTTCGAGGATGATAGTCCTTCTGCCGCATGGATACACGGCCAATGATATTCATGAGCTAAGTTCTCATGATGAAGTTCGAAAAGCCAAGGTCCTTGTCATCGGGGCTTTGAGAGAGGGGAAGAAAAACCCTAGCCTATTAAAGAATTGTCTTACATTTTCCTACTTGGTAAGCAGAGAAGCTGTTACTGAAGAAAGTGTTCCGTACGCCCGTATTGTTAGTAATAAAAATATCCATAAACAAAAAGTATTGTCTTCTAAAGAGACCCTTTTTATTGTCAAAGAAAATGGTGAAGGTTTTTACCACAATCTTATTAATACAACCAATGAACCCATTCTTTTACTCCTTACCAAAGAATTAAAATCCGGAAAACCAATGGATATTGTTAAAAGGACAACAGAGCTCTCATTGGGTATTTCTGAAAAAACACTAGTTTTTGATTTCATTAAAAGAGTTCAAAAAAATGGAGATAGGTTATTTACCATGGATAGCCATCTTATTAAAAACTTTTTGAATCTTGAAATGAGGAAATCACTTCCAATATTAGTAGAAGCATTGAACATCCATGAGACAGGTAAACATGAGCCGTGTACGATATTTGCTCTTATTTTAAAAAAAGCAAGAAGCAATAAATCGGCAGCTTTGCAATACCTATTGGCAGCTATTAAAAATGACGCCGCCCCACAGTACTATTTGAATGAGTTAGTAAAAAAGTTGAATTCAAGTCACATGCCCTGACGAAATAGTTCAGAGACTGGTTCAAACATTACTGGCGCTATACAAGTTCTATGGAAATACAATTTTTTATTAAATTACTACTCTCGTTCTTGATTGGTGGCTCATATATTGCTTTCGCCATTTGGGTTTCAGAAAAGTTCGGGTCACGGATTGGGGGTTTGCTCATTGGTCTACCCGGAAGTTTACTTATCAGCATCCTTTTTATTGCCTGGTCACAAGGAACGGATGTGGCTGTTCGGGCCATGCCGATCATCCCGGCTTCGATTGCCGCCAATAACCTCTTTATTGTTGGCTTCATTTACCTACGTCGGTGGGGGAGAATTATTGCTTTGGCTGGCGGCCTACTGATATGGGCATGTCTGACGCTCCCATTGGTGGCCAGCTCAATCAAGAGCATTACCCTATCCGTCGCCTTGGCAGCAATTTTCTTTACTTGTGCTATCGTTTACCTCCGTAATTTTCCCGACCGGAAGCTTGCTTCCATTACTCTAACCAAGACCGAGGTAGCGCTCCGCATAGTAAGCACTGGGGGTATTGTCTGTCTAGTCGTCTTGCTTACCAAAATACTCGGCCCACTCTGGGGTGGTATGTTTGCCGGATTCCCGGCCGCTTTTTCTTCTTCGCTGGTAATTTTAGATAGGCGCTATGGCATTGACTTCACTTCTTCAGTGGCAAAAACCATGCCGCATGGGAGCATCGGCAACGTTATTTTCGGGGTACTATTTTTTTTAATCGTTCCGGCATTTGGTATTGTTGTAGGAACGCTGCTGGCCTATCTATCCGCACTAGCCTATGCATTTGTTTTCCACCGATTCATACTTAGCCAAAGAGTATAACTGCCGACCAGCGAACCCCGATGATACGAGCTAAAAAGGCATAGGTGGCATTCTAGGTATACAAGGATTGAGTCACACTTGACCTACGTCACGTTTTTATCGTACCCCCGTTAAGATTGTTTTAATCCGGTTATGGTGTACTAGATGCAGCGTAAATCGCGGGTCTTTAGCTACATATTAAAAAATTTTAAACCCAAGAAAATTTGCACCTCCAAGCGGCAACCACCTATACGGTCGGCGATACCTGGGAAGTGCCGATTATCTTACAGACCTCGTAATTGTTGATTGTTGCTGATGTAAAAGTGACCGTCCAAAACGGCCAACTGGTTAACTTCGCTTGTGGTAGTACGGGTTTTTCGACGACCTTAACCCAGGACAACCACTGCGTAGTTACCAGCCTGACCCCTACCACGAGCGGGACGGCTGGCGTTCGTTTGGCACAACCGCCGTTTATCCAGTCAGCGTATTTTGGGAACATTTTAGACGGCCTAGAAAGATCTGTCCGCACAACCCAAGAAGAACGCCAGCGGACCTGGGATTTTTTGTCGGCGTACAAAACTCGATAAAAATTTGGAAATGTTCTACTCTGTAAGTTCCACTCTCGTTTTACTCGTGGGTAAGACACTAAGTATGAAAATTGCCATTCTCGGTAGTATGCAATTTAGCCTAGGAATGCAGGACGTCGGTAAACGTCTTGTTGACTTGGGGCATACCCCCATATACTCGACTTTCCTCTCGACCATGCTCGGGAAAACAGCGGAGGAGCAAGAAATACTAAAATTGCAGCAGAAGCACGCTGAAGATGCTATACGCAAAGATATAGAAAATTTTGCCGATGCTGATGGAGTACTTGTATTGAATTTTGACAAAAATGGTGTTGAAAATTATATTGGTGGGAATACTTTTTTAGAAATTGGCATTGCCTATTTACAACGGAAAAAGATATTTTTTTGGAAGCCCATACCACAGAATCCCTTTTATGAGAGTGAGATTCAGGCAATGAAACCCTTAGTGTTAAATGGTGATCTTGGTCAGATTCAAAATTTGTAAATATGAATCGCTGTCCCTGGCCCGGTGAAGACAAACTCATGCAGCGCTACCACGATACAGAGTGGGGCGTGCCGCTGCACAATGATCGGAAATTGTTCGAATTCATGGTACTCGATGCGTTCCAGGCCGGTTTAAGTTGGCGAACGGTGCTGCACAAGCGGAAAAATTTTGCAGCCGCTTTTGATAATTTCGACCCCAAGAAAATTGTCAACTATAAAGGCGCAAAACTCCGGCAGTTACTTGCCAACCCAGGCATTATCCGTAACCGCTTGAAGATTGCCGGCACGGTAAAAAATGCCCAAGTATTTTTACACATCCAAAAACTTCATGGTAGTTTTGACGCCTTCATTTGGCAGTTTGTCGGTAATAAACCAAAGGTCAATCGCTGGAAGAGTTCCAAGCAAATCCCTGCGCGCAGCAAAGAGTCCGACGCCATGAGCGTGGCCCTTAAAGATGCGGGTTTTACCTTTGTTGGCTCGACGATCTGCTATGCATTTATGCAAGCATCGGGGATGGTGAATGATCACCTGGTTGATTGCCCACGCCACAAGCAGGTATAGTATAGTTTATGAGTATTACCTGGAAGGATTTTGAGAATGTAGGCTTGCGGGTGGGAACTGTTATTCGTATAGAAGATTTTCCCGAGGCGCAAAAATCCGCATACAAGCTTTGGGTAGATTTTGGTCCCTTTGGCGTAAAGCAGAGTAGTGCTCAGATTACTACGTTGTATCGCAAAGCAGACCTGTTAGGCGCCCAGTTGATTTGCGCTACGGGTTTTTCACCGAAACAGATTGGGCCGTTCACATCGGAAGTTCTTACTACCGGGTTTGTTCAGCCGGATGGTTCTGTAGTCCTTGCCAAACCCGAGCGTATGTTACCAAATGGTACTCCACTCGCCTGAAAGTGTTGGCACGGCCAAAATAGTACAGAACTAGAAATGTAATATATGTTGTGGTTCAAAGCAAAACAGTACGGCTACGGCTGGTACCCGGCGACCTGGCAGGGTTGGTTAGTCTTGGTTATTTACCTAGGGATTATCCTGTGGAGCGCGTTTACCTCGTTTGATACCAATACCAAAGAGGTGACGCCAGCTCAAGTCTGGCGCTTTATAGCTATTGATGGCGTGGCGACTATCCTGCTAATTGTGATTGCCTGGAAAACCGGCGAGCCTGCAAAGTGGCGTTGGGGTAAAAAATAATAGATTCCTGGGGTCCCCGCGGACGTGGCGCGCAATGTAGTGAGCACGCGTCCGTGGGGCAAAGCGAGGCTTCGCGGGAACGGTGAAGACCCGATTCGCGTTAGCGAGTCGGGCGGAACTGTGAGCGCGAAACGAGCTGGAGATGGGGTAAACCCAAAGATCACTCAAACGGCGCGTAGCTCCAGGGCACGTTAAACGCCTCGCAGTGGATGGTAATCGAGAGGTAACTTTGCACGTCGGTCCCGGGCGGTAGCGCGTACACTTGCTTGCCGGTGGTGCTTTTGAGTTTGCCCAAGTTGATGCCTGCCGGTACATCTTCGCGTTGGGTTGGACCACTATTTTTGGTTACGTACACGCGCAAGTCCGGGCCGTTGGGAGTGCTAAAGTCGTTGGCGAAAATCACGAAGTACAAACCATCTGCATTTTTTTCTAAGCTAGCCGTGCCAACCGTGGTGTAATGCAGTTTTTGGAACGTTCCTTTCCGCAGCATCGATGCGGTAAATGCTTGGTCACCGATAACTGGTGTGGTTTGCAAATTTGGATCGGTTGGCTGTGCACCCATAAAAGCGCCGAGCTCTTCAATTGATTCTTCGAGTGTTGGCGTAGGTGCAGTTTGTGGGCGAAACACCATGTAGGCAGTAACAGTAAAGAGCAGGGTAAACCCGAGGCCCACCCAGCTGCCGAGTTTTTTCCAACCTCGCTGTCGCACGGTACGGACGTACCAAAAGATTTGTCCAAACACGGCCGCGCAGGTGATGAGCAAGAGCAGTATTCCTGGTGGGTTTAGGAGAATTGCTGGGTTGATGGTTATAAAGTGGAAAATGGCACCCCAATATGCCAGGTACACAAATCTATGAATAAACTTCCAGCGTTTGGGCGTGACTTTTTGCATGGCCCAGTCTGACGAGATGAGCGCCATGACCAACAAGATGGGGTAGGCGATACTCCCAAAGATAATTGGATTTTCTAGTGGATTGAATGAGTAGTAGATGCTGCGGAGGCTGAAGTCGTAGTACACCCCGTACGCCCACAAGACGTGGAACGTGATGAAAACGGCTCCGGACACACCCAGGTGACGGCGAGTGCGCCAGTGCTTGGCCAGCCGCGGCACCCATTTGAAGAGCGCGCTGGAGAAAAGTGCCAGGCCAATGAGGGTTGCGCCTGTCAGTGCAAAACTCCGGAGCAGAGCCGCCTCGGCATCACCTGTAGTGAGCCAGTAGTACTGCACGCCCAGCTGCAGCAGCCAGAAAGCCGTGGCGAGCCCAGCGAAGACAAACATCCGGCGCCAGTGGGTAAGACGTGGGAAGTGGCCGGTTGTTGGAACAGTCGCCGGCAGGGGTGGGATGGTACTTGCCATACCGATACTATAGCAAGTAGTAGTTTCTCGTACTATATTTCGTGTGGTGCTATCCTAAAGGGGTAAAATATTTCGCATTTATGTACGCGCGTATGACAATGCCTGATGTGAATCTGCTCCACGTGCTCGTGGCTGGGGTCGTGGCCATGGTGCTTGGCGGTTTGTGGTACTCGCCAGTGCTGTTTGCAAAGACCTGGGCCAAGCTGGCCAATATTAACGAAGAGGCGGCTAAGAAAGAGGCGCCTATGGCCTACCTGAAGATGTTCGTGACCGCGCTGATTTCCGCGTACGTGCTAGCAGTGTTTGTCGGCTTTGCCGGGGCAGCCACCTTTGGTGAAGGCGCAATGATTGGTCTCTGGCTGTGGCTCGGTTTCATCTTTACCGTCACCATGAGCAGCGTGATTTTCGAAAAGCGCTCGTGGAAGCTGTGGTTGATTAACAACGGCTACCAACTGGTGCTCATGCTTATCTCGGGCGGCTTGCTAGCAGCCTGGAAGTAGGGGAAGTCCTAGACTATAAAGTTTAAGAATCGAGCGCACCTCTCCGTGGGTGCGCTCGATATTTTTTCCCAGCGCAGGCACAGAGACCTGTGCTTGACCTTTCATCTCGTTTCCGGCACTCTAGGGGCAACGAGCCCTCCGCAAATAACCGTCCCACCCATGAGCCAGAGTTCCAACCTAACCAACCGCCCGTTTTCTGTGGGCGGCTTTCCCTATGCCAAGTTTTAGCCCCGCGCCAATCGAAGAGATAAAATCCCGCCTGGATATTGCCGAGGTAGTGGGGGAGTACGTGCCGCTGAAACCCAGCGGTCCCGAACGCCTGCGCGCGCGCTGCCCGTTCCATAACGAGAAGACGCCGAGCTTCATGGTCTCGCGCGACCGGCAAATTTTCCACTGTTTTGGCTGCGGCGAAGGCGGCGACATTTTTACCTTCGTGCAAAAAATGGAAGGCCTGGAATTCCCCGAAGCCTTGCGCTTGCTGGCCAAAAAGGCGAACGTCCAGCTGCCGACGTACGACCCGAAACTCACCACCGAGCGCACGGTAATTTTGGAAGCACTCGCGCTCGCCGCGTCGTACTACCATGAGTACTTTCGCAAATCCAAGTTTGCCGGTGGCGCGCGGGACTACCTGACGCTGCAGCGCAAGTTCACCGACCAGACCATTGACCAGTTTGCCATTGGCTACGCACCCGATTCTTGGGATGCCTGTATTCAGGCACTCACCAAACGCGGCATTACCGAAGCACGGTTGGTTGAATCCGGTTTGGCTATCCGCCGCGACAAAGGCCAGGGCACCTATGACCGCTTCCGCAACCGCATCATGTTCCCCATCCGTGACGCACACGGCGCCGTCGTGGGTTTCGGCGGCCGGGCCATGGATCCCAACGAGCCGGCCAAGTACATCAACACCCCGCAGACATTGGTGTACAACAAGAGTGCCGTGCTCTACGGGCTCGATATGGCCAAGCCGGAGATTCGCAAGCAAAAAGTTGCCGTGGTGGTGGAAGGCTACATGGATTGCGTCGCCAGCCACCAGGCCGGCATTACGAATGTCGTCGCGTCTTCGGGAACCGCACTCACCGACGGTCAGGTGCTGCTCATCAAGCGTTACGCACCGACAATTGCGCTGGCCTTTGATATGGACCCGGCCGGGGAGACGGCGGCTAAGCGGGGGATTGCCGTGGCCTGGCGGGAAGGTTTGGATGTAAAAGTCATTAGCTTGCCGTTTGGGAAAGATCCGGACGAGTGCATCAAACAAGACCCTGGCGCGTGGGCCGTCGCTATTGGCAAGGCGCAGCCCATTTTGGAATTCTACTTCAGCCGCACCTTGGACGGGCGAGACCAAAATAACGTGCAGCACAAAAAAGAAGCGGCAAAAATTTTACTGCCAATTTTGGGTACCGTCGCCGACAGCATTGAGCAGACGCACTACCTGCAGAAGCTCGCGCAATGGCTGCAAGTGGATGAACACATCTTGCGGCGCAAACTCGAGCCCGCAAAAGTCGGCACGAGTGCCCCGGAAACATCCGAACCACGGCAGGACCGGCACACCCTGCTGGCCCAGCGCTTGCTCGGCCTACTCCAGCTGGAACCCACCGCCATGCCCACGGTGTCTGGCCACCTGCCGGGGGATGCCCTGCCGGGGGTTTGGCAGAACCTTTACAAATTCGTCCTGCTTCAGTATAGTGAGGGTCACACCCAAAGCGTCGAGGCTTGGCGCACAGCTGCCAGCCAGAGCGATCCAACCATCGCCGACGCTCTCGCCGTTGCCGCGCTCGCGGTATCGGACCTTGCAACCGCTACATCGGTGGAACGCCACCGGGAACTGGACGCCGTGGTGCGCGAAATTGCGCGCCTCTGGCTCACCCGTGAGCTCACCCAGGTTACCCAAGCCATCCGCCAATCTGAAACGCAGAAAGATCCTGCGGCACTCACGCCGCTGACGACGCGTTTCACGGAGCTTACCGAGCGGCTCCGGAAAATTTGAACCATACCCGCCCACTGCTTTCCGGCCGTGGTCCCGGTCTTTCGGTTGTCTTTTAACCCCACCCCCATGCCCAAGGCAGGAAAGAAGAAGAAAGTGTTCAAAACCAAGCGGCCCAAGGCCAAGCCGACCAAGAAAGCTGCGTCGCGCGTCGCCTCTACCCGGCGTAAAATTTTGTTTCCCGAACACGGGGCCGACTTGATGATGAAAAAGGCCCAACAGCGCAGTTTCATTACTGAAGGCGAGCTGCTCTATTCGTTCCCCGACCTGGAAGACTACCTGCAGGAAGTGGAGGACTTTTTGGCCAAGCTGGAATTGCTCGGCCTGCGCGTGGTGGAGAACACGAATATCCTGGGCGAGCTGGAACCGGCCGCACCGCTGACCAAGAAAGAGAAGAAAGAAAAAGAGAAAGAAGCCGCCGATGCCACCCGCATGGATTTGTCTGATATCTCTGGCGACTCCATCCAGATGTACTTGCGCGAGATCGGCAAAGTACCGCTGCTGCGCCCGGGCGAGGAAATTACCCTGGCCAAGCGCAAAGAAGCTGGCGATGTAGAGGCCGAAAAGAAGTTAGTAGAGGCTAACCTGCGCCTGGTTGTTTCCATTGCCAAGAAATTTACCGGCCGCAGTTTGTCGTTGCTGGATTTAATTCAGGAAGGGAATATCGGCTTGTTCCGCGCCGTGGAAAAGTTCGACTACCGCAAGGGCTATAAATTTTCGACCTACGCCACCTGGTGGATCCGCCAGGCCATTACCCGCGCGCTGGCCGACCAGTCCCGCACCATCCGCATCCCGGTGCACATGGTAGAAACCATTAACAAGTTCCAGCAGATTGAACGCCAGCTGATTCAAGATTTGGGTCGCGAGCCTTTGCCGGAAGAAATTGCTGCGGAAATGGGCGAGCCCTTAGACAAGATTCACCACATTATCAAAATTTCGCAGGAAACTGTTTCACTCGAAACCTCGGTGGGTGAAGACGACGAAGACTCCACGCTCGGCGACTTTATTGAAGACCAGAAGACTATTAGCCCAGACCGGGCAGCGGCCATGCAGCTGCTGCGCGACCATGTGCGGGATATCCTGGACACCTTGAGCGCGCGCGAGCAGAAGATTTTGGAAATGCGTTTTGGCCTCAACGACGGCGTGGCGCACACTTTGGAAGAAGTCGGCCAGGAGTTCGGCGTTACCCGAGAGCGTATCCGGCAGATTGAAGCCAAGGCCCTGGAGCGCATCAAAGACCATGAGGTAATGAAGAAGCTGAAAGACTACTAACTTGCAGAAGTGAGCATCTTTGGGTAATGTGCAGTTTCTGAAGAGCCTCGGTTTTGGCTCTTCCGGGGTTAGTGAATCCGTACCGTCCCTTCTATTAATAAATGCAGGCGTTGGCTGCCCTAATATTCCGGGGTAGCTCAGTGGTAGAGCGGTCGGCTGTTAACCGATTGGTCGCAGGTTCGAATCCTGTCCCCGGAGCCAACGTCTGCGCTTATTGTCATGTGATGGTCGGCTGCTAACCGACTTGGGTCGTAATCCGGTAAGGATTACGACGGTTCTCCCGCCACCTTTAACTTTTGGCAAAGTGGGCGGGATCCCGCTTCGCGAGAGAATCCTGTCCCCGGAGCCAAAACCGAGGCTGTTCCTCTTTCGGGGTAGCGAAGGCTGCTCTGTTTTGTTATACATATAGAATCAGTTGAACGTAAAGGAATTCATATATGCCAAAATCCACAAACCACACCGTCTACCACAAAGACGGTTCGCCGTGGGCGAAGGGCAAGTTAGTCAAAGGTAAACCGGACGGTTACTGGGAGTGGTTTCGGAAAGACGGTACAAAAATGCGGTCTGGTACGTTCAAGGATGGCAAGCAGGTGGGGGAGTGGGTCACGTATGCGAAAGATGGTTCAATAGTAAAGAAGACAATATTTCGTTTTAAAAATTAGATCATGCAAAAAATTACACCTAATTTGTGGTTTAATGGGAACGCCAAAGAGGCTGTTGACTTTTATGTTTCAGTTTTTCCAAACAGTAAAATACTATCTACAGAATATTATCCTAAAAGTACTGAAGAGGGACTGGCTGAGTTTCAGAAAGATTTAGCTGGCAAAGTGCTGACTATTGCATTTGAGCTAGACGGTCTTCGTTTTATAGCCATCAATGCTGGGCCTGAGTTTCGTTTCAGTGAAGCGGTCTCTTTTGCAATTGCCTGTGCAGACCAAGCAGAAATTGATTATTTTTGGTCAAAACTTTCTAGCGTCCCAACATCCGAACAATGCGGCTGGTGCAAAGATACGTATGGCTTAAGTTGGCAAGTAGTGCCCAGGAATATGGAAGAACTTATGCAAAAACCAAATGCTTTCTCTACCCTGATGCAACAAAAGAAGATTGTGATTGACGAATACTAGTTCTCATTTCCTACCTCTCGCGTTCTTGCGAACAAACTTTTTGACAGGATTTTCCATTCCCTATAGCATGAAAGCCATGCAACACTGCCTCGCCAATAATAATCAAGAAACTCCCTAATCGCCATTGGCGCGCGTTTGTGTTGCATGCAGTCGCTCACGCCAATCGGCGGTTGTTTTTTATTCCCCTGTAGTTTAATTGGCAAAACGCTGCACTGTTAATGCAGTAACTGGTGGTTCGACTCCACCCGGGGGAGCCAGCAGACATAGATGGTAATATGAAAATCCTTTACAAAAAGTATTTTTTCTGCTACAATACATTTGTAAAAATAAAACTGTGAAAATTATTCCTCGCGCGTTTATCAGCTCAATTGCCATTGGGGCAATGTTTTTTAGCATGCTCCAGCCAATGCCCGCCCAGGCGTTGCAACGGCGCATCACGTTTCCGGTAATCGGCTCCGTATCTTTTTCCAATGATTGGGGTGCACCGCGCGCGGGCCATACCCATGAAGGAAACGATATCCTGGGTACGAAAGGTTTGCCTTTAGTCGCCGCTGCGGATGGCGTGGTGGAGTGGGTTGTAACCCCAGAGCGGGGCAATGGCCTGGGTTTTTCTATTCGTGATGCCGACGGCTACAGCTACTGGTACCTCCACGTGAACAACGACACACCCGGCACGGATGACGGCGCCAGCCGCGGGGTGTTTGCCTACGCGCCCGATTTGTATTCAGGTAACCCGGTGGTGGCTGGTCAGTTACTCGGCTGGATGGGGGACTCGGGCAATGCAGAATCAACACGCCCGCACCTGCACTTCGAGTTGCATACGCCAGACCGGCAGCCGACGAATCCGTTTAACAGTCTCACCTTTGCGCGGCGCATCTCCAAACCGGTCACACCGCCGGCACTGGACAATGAACTCTTACCCTACGCACAGTTTACCGGTGGGGCCGCCATTGCTTTAGGTGAGCTAGATCTGAATTCGCCGGGTCGGGAAATTGTCACAGGTGCAGGCCCCGGCGGTGGGCCCCATGTGCGGGTATTTGGTGAAGACAACCATTTGCTTGGCCAGTTTTCCGCCTTTGAAACCAGTTTCCGCGGCGGGGTGGACGTGACTGCTGGTGACGTGGATGGCGATGGCACGGACGAAATTATTGTTGGTTCTGGCCGGGGTCGGGCACCCGAGGTTCGGATATTTAGTCTAGGTGGCGTGGAACGTGGTCGTTTTTTTGCCTATGCAAAAACGTTTCTTGGCGGATTCCACGTAACCGCGGCAGATCTCACGGGCGACGGCCGAGCCGAGATTATCACTGGTCCGCTGCAGGGTGGTGGCCCGCACATTCGGGTTTTTGACGGCCTGGACTTCCATGTAGTTCACCAGTTTTCTGCGTACGCTACAACACTCCGCACTGGCGTTGACGTCGCTGCCCACGCTGCGACTGCCACCACGCCGTCGCTCATTGTGACCACCGCGCTGCAAGGCGGCGGGCCACACGTCAGGATTTTTAACGGTATGGACCATAGCGTAATCGGCTCCTTTTCCGCACGGGAGCCAGAAAACCGCGCCGGCTTACGCGTGGCGGTGGCTGATGTGTACACCTCGACACCGGAGCCAGAAATTGTGGTGGTCCCAGAATCTAAAGGCGTGCCAGTGGCTCGGGTATTTGACCTGGCAGGAAGCGAATTAAAAACCTATAGATTTTTGGAGCCCTGGTGGCAAAGCGGCTATGACATTGCGGCCATGCCCGGCGGGATTCTCGCTGCAACGGCCAAGCCTGCCGACACGCGCCGGCGCACAACCGTGCGGTGGGCATATGGGCCAATCGACCAAACGCAGCAAGAGAATGATGCGGCTCCGTGGTGGCTGCAGTAGCTTGACATAGGTTTTGTTTGTGCTAGGGTGTGGGTGACAAACATAATAAAACCTGTAATCAAGGAGGTACAATTTGGAACAGCAGTTTGAAAAAGTCACCGAAATATCCGGTGAGGATCTTAAAAAAGCTTTTCGTGAAGGCTTTGATGATCTCTACAATGAGATCAAAAAAATCGTTAAACAAGGCAATGATTGTCGCATTACCCTCACCGAGCCAAGCGGTCGTACGCACACCACAACTGCTACGGCAGGGACTATCGGTTTTGGGCTCATGCTCGTTCTTGCTCCAATCGTTGTAGTTCTTGGCGGCCTTACGGGGGCAGTGGTTGCAACCTTTTTTGACTGGAAGCTGACCATCGAGAAGGTTGTTGAAGCACCTGCAGCAGAGGCATCTGCTACCGAGAAAAGCGTATAGAAAATTGCATTTTCAGAAGGGTGTTGGAGAAATCCAGCACCCCTATTTTTGTTGACCTCAAAAATTGTCTGTGATAGGTTGCTGGCACAAATACCAAACACTAGAGAGAGGAGTACAAACAGTGCACATTTCACTTGAGCGAGTTCAAGCGAGTTTGCTCGGAGTCCGCATCGGCGACGCCCTTGGCATGCCCGTAGAAACCATGAGCCCTGAAGAGATTCAGCTAGCAACCAATGGCATGGGTATTACCACATTTGTCGACGCCATCCAGAAAAGACTGAAAGTCCAATCAGAGTTCAAAGCTGGTGAGTCAACAGATGATTGGCAGCTAACAAGGGTGGTAGCGGAGTCACTCATCGCCTCCGACGGCTATAACCAAGAGGATATGGCCCGCCGGCATGTACAAGCTGCAGCCGAGACGACCGCGGGTTGGGGTGGAACCACCCAAGGGAGCACCGAGGAACTTCGGCGGTGCTTTGCTAACCAGCCCGGCGGTCGAAACCCCTGGACAGTAGCGGAAGCAAAGCCAGGTTTGGGTGCCGGGAATGGGGTGGCCATGAAAGTTGCGCCACTTGCGCTGGCCATTTACCTGCGGGAGCAAGTGCTCGGCACATCATTTGATGCGAGTACTGCGTTCGCAACGGCAAAGTATACCGAGCTGCTCTGGCGGCTAACACACAGCCACGTTGATGCATTGCACACCGCCTACGCAATTGCCATGGCAATGCAGTGGTGCCAGGTGCGCCCCATTACGAACCACGCAGAAGCACGAGAGTTCTTGCATTGGCTTCAAGAAGATTGGCGCTGTATCCATCCTCCATCGAACTGGGGAGACTACACGCCAACCCTTGAGCGCCTACGTTGGGTGGAAGCTCGCTTAGGGCAGCCCAACCAACTTGCCGAAGGACTTGCGCCTGGTTGGCTGGCGATTGACTCCGTGCCGTACGCGCTGGGTATTTTCCTGAGCTACCCAACTGACGGGCGCACGGCACTGCTTACTTGCGTGAACTCCGGCATTGACACTGACACCACCGCCGCAATCTGCGGGTCACTCATTGGTGCGAATTGTGGCTTCGCTGGTTTCCCGGAAGAGTGGCGAAATTTTCGCCCAGATTTCCAAGAGGCGATTGACCTCGGTACGCAGCTTTTCGAAGTATTTGCACAGCGCGCAAAGGTTTCCCCGCATGCATGAACGTTTATCAACCGTCCGACCGAAAGGTCTGGCGGTTTTTTATTGACCGCACGTGTGGATAACTTGGCCTTGACGCAGAAAAGCACAAGGTTTACTATGTGTTTATATTACACTAAGTATCTATGCCAAAACCCACGAAGAAGTACACTTTTGCAGTTATTGCCTCGGATGTCGTCATCCTGACTATCCGCGAGGGGGTATTGCACGCGCTGTGCATTCAAATGCAAAAAGCACCTTTTACCGGCAAATGGGCAGTACCCGGTGGGTTAGTACTCCCGACCGAATCTGTTGACCATGCGGCACACCGTTTGCTTGCTGAGAAAGCAGGCATTCGTAACGTGTACTTGGAGCAACTCTACACTTTTGGAAAGGTGCAACGCGATCCTTTTGGGCGGGTGGTATCCGTGGCGTACTTTGCTCTGGTACCGAGCGATCACCTGCAGTTACGCACGACGAAAGAGTATGCCGGCGTGCGCTGGTTCCCGGTACACAAGCTACCAGGGATGGCATATGACCATGCAGAGGTTGTAGCAATTGCCGTGCAGCGCCTGCAGGCAAAACTAGCGTACACGAATATCGCTTTCAATCTACTGCCGAAGGAATTTACCTTGTCGGAGCTGCAGCAGGTATACGAAGTAATTATTGGTAAGGGTTTTGACAAGCGGAATTTCCGTAAGAAAGTGCTAGCTCTCAAGCTCGTACGGCCGACCGGACAGAAGCGGGTAGGGGAGGCAAACCGGCCGGCACAGCTGTATGCCTTTACGCATCGTTCGATTG
This sequence comes from Patescibacteria group bacterium, assembly GCA_038063455.1. Classification (GTDB taxonomy): domain Bacteria; phylum Patescibacteriota; class Patescibacteriia; order PEXW01; family PEXW01; genus CAIPSZ01. The sequence continues at coordinate 56,711 of JBBTVB010000005.1, read as the reverse complement.
CGCGGGCTGATATATTGTAAAATTTTTTACCGTTAAGTTAGTGTAAATATAACAATATGATATTTCTTCTTCCACTCATATCCCACCCCCATGCCTAATATTTTCAGCCTGGATTTTACCCTTTTTACGCTCCTCGGGTATCCCATGAGTTTTATAGAGTTTGCCGGCACACTTTTTAATATCGCGTGCGTCTGGTTGGTTGTGCGTAAGAACATTTGGAACTGGCCGATTGGCAATATCGGCGTTGTACTCTTTGCCATTCTTTTTTACAAGATTCAACTGTATTCAGATTTTGTTGAGCAAATATACTTTCTCATTACCGGCTTCTACGGTTGGTGGGCGTGGAGCAAGTGGGGTCGGCGACGCAAGACTGGTGCGCAGGAACTGCCGGTATCGCGAAATACTCCAAAAAGCAACTGGCGCTACGGCGTGGTTATTGTGGTGGGGAGTATCTGCATGGGTTACCTGGTTGGGCACCTGCATATCTACTTTCCGTCGCTTTTCCCTGTGGCCGCTTCATTCCCATACCTTGATGCTGTAACCACGGTTATGAGTTTTGCCGCGACGATTTTGATGGCGCATAAAAAAGTAGAGTCCTGGTACTTGTGGATTGCCGTTGATGTTATAGGTATTGGTTTGTACTACAGCAAAGGCGTTATCTTTGTGTCGCTGCTCTACGTCATTTTTTTGGCTTTGGCCACGAAGGGACTTCTGGTTTGGCAGCGGTCGTTGCCAAAGTCCTCACCAACATCTGTATGAAGCGCGGGCTCGTTATTGGTAAGTTCTACCCGCCGCATAAGGGGCACGCGTTTCTCATTACCACTGCGTTGGCCCAGGTGGATACACTCACGGTAGTTATCTGTGACAATCCAGCCCAGAAGATTCCTGCCGAGACTCGCGCCGTCTGGTTGCGTGAGATGGTTCCGGGGGTCAAGGTACGCATTGTGCCCGACATACCACCGCCGGATGACTCGAAAGCCTGGGCGAAATATACCGAAGCGTTTCTTGGGTACCGACCAGACGTGGTGTTTACCTCGGAGGCATACGGCGATGCATACGCCCAGTTCTTAGGGGCTAGACATGTTGCCGTTGATCCTGCGCGCCGGCAGGTGCCTATCTCTGCTACGGATATTCGGCGTGACCCGTTTGGTCACTGGAATTTTTTGTCCCCGTGCGTGCAAGCGTACTTTGCCAGAAGGGTTTGCATTTTGGGTGCCGAGTCGACCGGCACCACCACTATGGCCCGCGCCCTTGCTGTGCATTACGCAACCAGCTGGGTTCCGGAATTTGGTCGTTTGTATTCGGAAGCAAAGTTTCACACCCAGCCTCAGCCAGCATGGGTATCGACCGAGTTTGCGTTCATTGCCAGAGAACAGAATCGATTGGAAGATTGGTTGGCTCGATGTTGCTCCGGATTGTTGGTGTGCGACACCAACGCTCTCGCAACTGAACTCTGGGAGGAGCGCTATCTTGGCAGCACCTCTGCAGCGGTGGCGGCCTTGGCCACCGGCCGACGTTACGACCACTACTTTCTCACAGATGTGGATATTCCGTTTGTGCAGGATGGTCTGCGGGATGGCGAGCACATCCGCCACGATATGCACAAACGTTTCGTCACCGTGCTGCAGCAACGGAATGTGCCCCACACCCTTTTGTCTGGTCCACATGAGCAGCGCCTGGCCCAGGCTATTGCGGTATGCGACACAGTGCTTCGCGCCCCGAATACACTATCCCCGTAGGTCTTGACAAAGTGCAGTAAAATTTGTAAGGTTGGCGGCCATCCTGAGCCTTTAAAAATTTTAGCGTATAAGGAAGTGCGCAGGATATTTTCTTTCGCACCTCCTTGTCCAAAAGCATTTTTAGGCCAAGAAAATACAAAAGAATATTTAACTCTGTAAGGAGGAAAACGTGCAAACGAAAACCGTTGTTGGTAGTGGTTATACTGCTCTTATTATCGTCGATGTCCAAAAAGATTTTTGCAAACGCGGGGCATTGGAAGTGCCTGATGGCGATGCTGTCGTTCCGTACATCAACATGATGTCCGGAGACGAAGCCTACGCCAGAAAATACGCTTCCCGGGATTGCCACCCGCCAGATACTGAGCACTTTAAGATTTGGCCCGTCCACTGCGTGCAAGATACGCCGGGTGCGCAGTTTCATCCGCAGCTGGATTTGACCGATACGACCATCATCACCAAAGGTCAAAGCCAGATTGACGATGGTTATAGTGCCTTTGAAGGGGTCACAACTGACGGTGTGCCACTCGAACAGGATTTGCGGGCAAACAATGTCACCAATCTGGATGTTGTTGGGCTCGCTACGGATTATTGCGTCAAGGCTACAGCCATCGATGGCGCCAAGCGTGGGTTCAACGTCACTGTCTATCTGAGCAGCTGCCGTGCAGCTAACATCAAGCCTGATGACGGAACAAATGCCATTCGGGCAATGGAAGCTGCGGGCGTCACAATCGTTCGCGACTGAGCCAGTACATTCCATCATTGAGAGGAAGCACGACATGCTAGTGTCGTACTTCCTCTCACCATTTTTTCTGCAGAGACGCGCACCGATGGAAGCATCGAAGCACCTCTCTGGTCACAACCTACGTTGCGACCACGACAAAGTAAAAAAACGAACATTGAATGTATAGAAAGTGAGGTAGCAATGCCACGCATTGCCCTGTATGGCTTGAGTGGAAATCCAAGCGGCCTGCACCACCGGCGAATCGTGGAAGCGCTTGCTTCACGTTTTGATCAGGTTATTGTAGTGCCTTGCGGGCCGCGTCCAGACAAGCACACCACAAACGACATCGCGCCCATTCACCGTGCCGTCATTGCGGATCTCACTTTTGGTGACATGCCCAAAGTGACGGTTGACCTTGAAGACCTGGAGAACGATGTGTTTACTCGCTCCGCGGCTTTGCTGGACCGGTACGCCGATCAGGGCGAGTGCTGGCTCGCTGTCGGTAGCGATCTCATTGCTGATGGCGCAAGCGGCCAGTCGATCATTCAGCGGGAGTGGGAACGTGGCGCAGAAGTGTGGCAACGACCCATGGTGGTCATCCCGCGCCAGACCGCACCGCTCCTGCAGGCAGACCTGCCTCCGCATGCTGAGGTCCTGCCCACCCCCCACACGGGTGCAAGCACGGAGATTCGCGAACGGGTATTCACGCGCCAGCCATATGCCGACCTCGTTGTGCCTGCAGTTGCGGGCTACATCGAACGCCACGGCTTGTACCGCGGCATGCAGCCAGATTTCCTAACCCCTGGAACCTCGCTCAATAACCCTCGAGTACTTTGCATTGGCGATGCAACGAATCCGCGTGTGCCGAGCATCGTTGATTGGCTTGCACCTGTACGGGTAGAGAGTGACCCGAATTGCATCGTTGCAGTTGGTGGAGATGGTTTCATGCTCCATGTGATTCGAGGCAACTGGCGGCAGCGTTTGCCCATTCTAGGTTTGAACGTTGGCCATCACGGTTTTCTCCTCAACGAGGTCCCGTCGAACAGTGAACCGCATCAACTCTTCCGGCAGCTCACTATCCTGCAATCTCCTTTGCTCTACGTAACGGCAACACAGCCGAGCGGTGCAACGACTTCACACCTCGCATTCAATGACGCTTGGCTGCGCTCTATCAATGGCGGGCAAGCAACGTGGTTGGAAGTCATCGTTGATGACGTGCCGCGGTTGCGCAAACTGGTTAGTGATGGCGCACTTGTGGCAACAGCCGGTGGTTCTACGGGCTACGCACGCACATTGGGCGTAAAACCCATGCCGGTGGGTACGGAACACATTATCCTGGCCGGCATGAACGTCTTTGAACCTTCTGGTTGGGCACCGGTCCACTTGGGCCTGCGCCAGCGCATTCAGCTTCGTGTGTTGGATACATCCAAGCGTGGGGTGGAAGCGTTCGTTGACGGGATTAGTTTGGGCCCAGTGACTGCCCTCGACATTCGGGTGAGCCGGATTGCCGCCGCAGAACTCGCATTCTGCCCAGGCAACGACCCCCAGCAGAAGATCCTGGCTCTGCAGTTTCCCGTGCATTGATCCTTCAATCCAAGGTGTGGAGCGTACGGTTTGAACCTGCGCTCCACCCCAATTTTTTCCCAAGAGCCTTGTGCCGAAACCTTTCGGCCCAGTGCTCTCACCCGAATACAACAATTCGAGTGATGCTCTTTTACAACATGCAAGCAACTTACACTTTTAGCATAGACAGGAGTATTGTATGGAACAGCGAGGCACCCCAGCGGTTGCTCAGCAAAGCTTCACGCTCGAGATCGTCGTAACCGATGGACACGAACGTCGCTTCTTGAGGACATCAGACTCAGCAAATGTGCTTATCTACTTGCGTGACCGCCAGCAGATTCTTCTGGTTAGCCAGTGCCGCGAGGCTATGGTGCGGCCAGGAAATGCCAACGGCCGGATTACAGAAAGCACCGCAGGACGGTTTGACCGCGACGAATCGGTTCGCCAGCTCCTCGCACACGAAGCGGGTGAAGAAGTTGGCGTAACCATTGATCCAAACAGCATTACCCTTCTTAACCAGTGCACCGCGCTCGCGCTTTCCGCGGGCTGCCTTACCGAGCGTGCCTGGCTGGGTTACGTGGAAATTACCAATGACCAGTTGGAGCAAGCCGAACGAGCATTCGGCCTGGCCGAAGAAGGCGAGCGCATTACGCGCGTCTTCCTGCCTGTGAGCGAACTAGAGAACTACGTGTGCGAGGACGTACGCGTCTTCGCGCTCTTGCAGTGGTTCCTCCGTAACAAAGTAGATAAACGCTAGAGAAAGGAGGAAGCCATGAGCTTCCAACTCTTACCCAGAAGCAATAGTGAGCCAATCGTTACTTCGTTGCTGGATGTGGACTTCTACAAGTTCACTATGGGGAACTTCATTTACAAACACTATCGAGATGTGATTGTCACATTCGGGATGAAGAACCGCACGTCGACAGTTCGCCTTGCGGATTGCATCGACGAGCACGAACTGCGAGCGGAGCTGGATCATGTCATGACATCGCGCTTCACGCAGAGTGAAATCTATTACTTGCGTGGGATGGACGTCTATGGGAAAAATATGTTCTCGGAGGAGTACCTAGAGTTCCTAAAAAATATGGGGTTGCCAGCCTACGAGCTGCAGGTTATCGACGGACAGTTCGACTTACGTTTTACTGGCCCGTGGGCTGCGGTTTCGCTCTGGGAGACTATTGCCCTGGGAATCGTGAATGAGCTCTACTATAGAGCTCTGTTGCGCGACAAGAGCCGCTTCCAGCGACAGGCGATATATGCCGATGGCATCCGCCGCCTGCACGATAAAATTGAAGTGCTCAAAAAACGTCCGCGCATCAAATTTATTGAATTTGGCACGCGGCGACGGTTTGGTAGGGTGTGGCAACGGGATATTACCCGGGCCCTATCCGAGGAGCTGCCACGCTCCCAATTACTCGGTACGTCGAATACGGAACTCGCACATGAACTAGGGATTATCCCCATGGGTACGAGCGCGCATGAATTGCCAATGGTTCGTGGCGCACTTGCCAGATCTGATGCCGAGCTCATCGCTTCAACCGAAGTGGTACTCGATCAGTGGTTCGATTTGTACGGCGTTGGTCTCTCCATTGCGTTGCCTGACACTTTTGGTTCCGAATTTTTCTTCAAGGTTTTTGGAGAAGAACGTGCCCGGAAGTGGAAAGGGACGCGCGAGGATTCGGCCGACCCATTGCTCGCTGGCATTGAACGCATTACGTACTATCGCAAGCTTGGGATTGACCCCAAAACCAAGCTGTGGCTGCCGAGTGATGGCTTAGATCTACAGAAGATCCTCGACATTGACGATCGGTACGGCGATCAGATGAACATCTCATACGGTTGGGGCACGACGCTGACGAACGACTTGGGTCTACCAACCCTTTCACTCGTGGCCAAAGCGATTGCCGCGAATGGTCAACCGACGGTAAAACTTTCGGACAACCTAGCGAAAGCTATGGGACCAGCCAAGGAGATCGTACGCTACAAAGGCGTGTTCGGGTATACCGAAACACATGAGGAAACGTGTCGAGTGTAAGTGCTTGCATGTAAAAAACGGCGGGAGGAGACTTTCTCTTCTCGCCCTTTCCCTCGAGTGCCCTACCCAGCGTATGGCATTCAAGGAAAAGAAATTTGCACATGAACAATTCCATACAATACAGAAAGGAGGCGCAGTATGCGCTTCGCATCAGAGTTTCCGGATATCCGAAATCACGGTTTTGCCCGGGTTGCTGCGGTTATTCCCGAGGTCAGCCTTGCACACCCCATGCAGAACGCCGAGAAACACCTAAAGTACTTGCAGGATGCGCGTGACCAAGGCACCATGTACGCTGTGTGTCCTGAGTTGGGTCTTACCGGCTATACCAGTGGCGACCTGTTTTTTTCCGAGACGCTTGCCAGTGGCGCACGTGATGCACTGCAATATCTGGTTGAGAAAACAGATGGTTGGAACATGCTCATTTCTGTGGGTATGCCCCTGATGGTTGACGCGCAACTCTACAACTGTGCCGTAACCTTTTGCAATGGCAGGATACTGGGTGTGACGCCGAAATCATACTTGCCGTCGTACCGCGAATTTTATGAAGCGCGGTACTTTGCCCACGCCAGCAATGCTCGCAAGAATGTGGTCCAGCTGCTTGGTCAGCATGTGCCTTTTGGTACGGACATTATCATGCGGTCAAGCGCCCATCCAAATTTTTCGGTCTTCACCGAAATCTGCGAAGACCTGTGGGTGCCAATCCCGCCGAGTGCCCACGCCGCCTTGGCCGGAGCAACCGTGCTGGCCAATCTCTCTGCCTCCAATATTACTATTGGCAAAGGCGAGTACCGGCGACAGCTCGTGCTCGGCTCTTCGGGCCGCAATCTGGCCGTGCAGATCTACTGCGCTGCCGGCTTCGGCGAGAGTACAGCCGATTTGGCTTGGGATGGCGAGGCACTCATTGCTCAGGGCGGGAAGCTACTGGCGACGAATACGCGTTTTGCTTTGCACGGATCTTGTACGGTGACGGACGTGGACCTCTACGCCCTCATGTATGACCGGCAGCAAAGTTCGTTTTGTCAGAACGCATCCGATGCCACAAAAGTCTTCCGGACAGTTACCTTTGATGACTGTTTGGGCCAAGACCTCAACAGCGGTACCTTGCGCGAATTTAGGTACCCACTGGAATCGAAACCGTTCGTACCATCGGATCCGGCGATTCGCAATGAGCGTTGCCAGGAGACGTTTAACATTCAGACGTCGGCCTTGGCTCGGCGCATAGTGTCGCTGCCCGAGGCATACCGGAAGCTCGTTCTCGGGCTTTCGGGCGGGCAGGATTCCACGCACGCATTGCTTGTTGCGGTGTACACGATGGACTTACTCAAGCTGCCGCGGACCAACGTCATTGCCGTTACCATGCCTGGGTTTGGAACCACCTCGCGGACCAAAGGGAATGCTGAGGCGCTTGCAAAAGCACTCGGCGTAACTTTCAAGGATATCTCCATTGTTCCGTTGGCAACTGCACTTTTGGAGAGCATTGGCCATGACCTATCTGACCACAACGTCACCTACGAGAATGCTCAAGCCTGGGCTCGAAAAATGACTGAGCTTGCCCTGGCCGGCAAACTTGGTGCCATTGACCAGGGCACCGGCGACCTTTCGGAGCTGGCCCTGGGCTGGACGACGATGTTCGGGGATCACGCCTCACACTACAACCCCAATGCCGGCGTCCCGAAGACGCTCATTAGCCACCTTATTCGTTGGTCAGCAGAGCATGTCTTTGCACAGGATGCGGAGGTCAACAAGGTGCTCTTGGACATTTTGGATACCCCCATTTCGCCGGAGTTGCAGCCAGCGGATGCGGATGGAAAAATCGCTCAGAAAACCGAGTCTATTATTGGTCCGTACGAACTCCATGATTTTTTCCTGTACTACTTCGTCCGGCACGGCCGCTCACCATTCAGCATTGCGCGGTTGGCGATGCAGGCGTTCGATGGGCAGTACACGCTGGAAGAGATCAAGCAGTGGCTCGAGGTGTTCCTTCGGAAGTTCTTCGGTAACCAGTTCAAACGGAACTGCGTTCCAGACGGGCCCAAGGTTGGCCTTACCGCCCTTTCACCTCGTGGCGACTGGCGCATGCCACCCGAAGCCTCGGTTCAACCTTGGCTTGATGAACTTCATCGTGTTCCGATTACTGTATAATTGCACCTTCATTGAAACCGGATGTCCCAGACGTCCGGTTTTCTTTTTGTGCTAGCATACCTGCATGCCTATTCCACACCTGCACTCCAAAACCATTCGCACTTTGTTTTTTTGGATAGGAATTATTGCGACGTTTGCCTACCGCGTCATTATTTTTTTCAGTGATGCGAATCCAGCTTTTCTTAAGTCTGCCTGGTACGTCGGGACAATCGGCTTCATTATCTACTTTATCCACCGCTACCAAATTTCCCAGCGGCGGGCACAGGCTATCCAGGAATTTCATTTAGCCGAAAGAGTACCCGCGCTCAACGAACTCTCGGCAGATGAAAAGTCAGCCATGATGTACGTTTTTTCTACCCTGCGGTCCACGCGGGAAAAGTGGAACTACGTTTTCATTTTTGCCAGCTCAGCGGTTGCGCTCCTTGCTGGTATCTATATTGATTTCCTGCAGTAGGGCTTGACCCCTTGCCACCCATGCGGTAGGCTTATTTTTCGTGTAACAAAAACCCAAAACTATGAAAGGCATCATATGAGTTTAAAAAAAGAACCAGCCCCACCCACACCCATCACCAAGGACACCTGGCCCAAGTACGGTTTGCAGCAATTGCCCGAACAACAGTTCATCAAGGTTGTGGAGCAAATAATGCGCGGTTCAGTTCGGCTCGTTCCTTAGTGCGTAAAGAGCGCAAAACCAAAACCCGCAGTTGCATAACTGCGGGTTTTTTATCTTTCAAAATTTCGCTTACATCCTTTTTTCCTCAAACCTAAAGGTGTACACGGCCAAGAAGACCAGTACTACAGCCCAGCCAAACACCCAGGCGAGGTCAGTTCGCACTTCGCTGAAGTGGGCGCCGTTGGCAACAATTTCCCGCAAGGCATGGGCAAAGGGTTGCAGTGGTAAGTATTTGACGACATGCTGCAACAACAGGGGCATACCGTTGGTGGGGAAGAAAATACCTGACAAGAACAGCATGGGGAAAATAATAATGTTCGCAATGGCGGGCACCGCGTCCACCGTTTTGGCTAAACCGGAAATGGTAAAGCCCAGCCCCAAGAACATGATGCCGCCCAAGATAACGGTGAGCAGAATAAGCAGGGGATTGCCGTAGATGTGCGACTTGAACACCAGCGCCCCAACCGCCAGCAAGATGGCAGATTGGCTCATGGCCACAATCAGCCGGGTTATCACTTGCGCCGCCACAAAGTCTTGCGGTTTCATGGGCGTGGCCAGCAGGCGCTTGAGAATGCCCTTCTCTTTGTAATCCGTAAACACGAACGCCACAGAGAACACGGCCATCTGCATGATGGACATGGCCACAATGCCCGGCAGCAGGAAGTCGATGTACCGCACTTTTTTGGCGTTAATATCCTGTACGTCCAGCTTGAAGAGTTCCGGTGCTTTGGCCGCATCCAGCGTGGTTTTGTCGAAGAACCGGTTTAGGATAGTAATGGCAGTTTGCGCTTGCTGTTCGTAGGCTACGTTTTTCAGAATGGTAACGTCTTTAATCTTTGGCGCGGTTTTAATGGCCGGGTCGGGGAAGAGGTCATCCGGAATCATCAGCACCACGGCACGTTCGCCTTTTTGTAAGGCCGCACGCTCACCGGCTTCGGTGCCGGGGTGCAGCTCGAAGATCGAGACTTTCCCTAGCGCATCCACGAAGGCTTGCGTCGTCGGCGAGGGATGGCTGGTGACAATGCCGAGGTCAATGGTTTGCTGCTTGTCAAAACCAATAAGCCCGAAGATGCCGATGAAGATAAACGGCATGAACAGGGTGAAGAACAAGGCTTGCTTGTTCCGGATGAACATTTTGAGCGAGGCGGCGGTGAGTTTGCGAATAGTCATACGGGTTACGAATTACGAAAAGGGATACGAAGTACGAATGAAGAGGCCGAGCGCAGGTCTCCCCGCCTGCCTTCGCCTAGCGCTCGGCATTGGCGGGCAGGCGTGCCTGCGCGAGGTAAAGATTTACTCGCGCAATTTACGGCCGGTGAGCTTGAGGAACACATCTTCCAGCGTAGCCTGGTGCACCTGGACGTCGTGCAACCGGATACCAAGCTCTTGGGCTTTGGTAAAGAGCGCCGGCAGGGTTGTCTCGGGTGTGTGCGTGCGCAGGCTAAACACTTGATCATGCACCTCTATATCGGTAGCGTTTGGTAGGCTCTGCAGCGTGCTGGCCTCCACGCGCTTGTCCACGTGGCATTCGATGGTGGTACCCACGTCGGCCAACTTGAGCAGGCCGGTGGGGGTGTCGAGGGCAATGATTTTGGCGTGGTCCATAATCGCAATGCGATCGCACAATACCTCGGCTTCTTCCATGTAGTGCGTGGTTAAAATAACGGTTACGCCGCGGCCTTTAATGTGGTTAATTAGATCCCACAGGTTGCGGCGTGCTTGCGGGTCTAGGCCGGTGGTTGGCTCGTCCAGGAACAGCACTTTGGGTTTGTTCATCAGTGCGACGGCAATAGACAAGCGTTGCTTTTGACCGCCAGAGAGTTCTTTTACGTTGTTCTTGGCTTTCTCTTCCAGCTGTACTTCCCGCAACAGCTCCATGGCATCCACATTGGTGTTGTAGAGCGCGCCAAAAGTTTCGATGAGTTCTTTGAGGTTAAGTCCGTCGAAAAAAGCGGAGGACTGCAGTTGCACGCCAATGACGGCTTTCACTTCCCGGGCGTGCGTGGTCACGTCCTTGCTGTCCAACACCACGGTGCCGCTGGTAATGCTCTTCAGGCCTTCCATCATTTCCAACGTGGTGGTTTTGCCGGCGCCGTTCGGGCCGAGGATGCCAAAGGTCTCGCCTTGGTGGACGGCGAAGTTGATGCTATCGACGGCAGTAAGCTCGCCGTAGACTTTTTGCAGGTTCGTTACCGTAATAATATCGGCCATAGAGATAAGAAAAAAATAATTCGAAAGTTATTTTGGCAAGGGGTATTGAGCTTGTCCAGCGCGGCAGACATTGGCCCACCAGACCAGCTGGTCTAGGAAGCCGGTGAGACGGGCATCGTACGTTGCTTCGAGTTGGCCGGGCGTATCAAGAATTTTCTTCATAAACGGCAGGTTCACGCTTTTTTCAATCGGTACCATCTGCAATTCCACGGCCACTTGGCGCAGCTGTTCGACGGCACGGATGCCACCCGACAGCCCACCATAGCTAACAAACCCCACGGGTTTGGTGTTCCACTCGGCATACAGGAAGTCCAAGGCATTCTTTAGGGCCGCGGGGTAGCCATGGTTGTACTCGGGGGTAACGATTATGAAGCCATCGGCCGCGCCTACGGTTTTTGCCCAGGCCTGCTGCTGTGGGTTGGTGTAGTTACCGCTGCTCGGGTTGGTCGCTTCGTCAAACATGGGCAGGTTTATGGCACGTAGGTCGGCCAGCTCGTGTGACAGGTCGGTTCGCGCTTCAGCCAGTTTGGTTATCCAGGCTGCCACTTGATCGCCGATACGGCCTTGCCGGGTACTGCCGAGGATAGTGAGAATTTTTGGTGACATAGTCGGTTAGGGTTGGTGGGCCTCGAGCGCGTCCGCCAAGGTTTGTAAGAGGTTATTCAGCTGCGTCTTTTTTTCTGTGGCCAGGCTATTGAAAGGTTTTAGGAAGACGCGCTCCAGGGCTTTTTGCGCTTTGGGCAGCAGGGCCGCACCGCGAGCGGTGAGCGCCAGCTTCCGTTCCCGCCGGTTCTTCACATTTTCTATGGCCGTAATCAGCTTGCGGGTTTTCAGCAGTTCAATTTGTCGGCTCACCGCCGCCTCGGTAATGCCGTGGTAGGCGGCCACGCGCTTTTGCGTCAGGTCCCGGCCGTGGTGCAAGGCCATGAGCATACGAAATTCCGAGAACGACAACTGGACCGTGCGGGCCAGCGCGTGCTCCGCGGTGCGGCCCATGAGGCAGGAAATTTTATGGATCTTGATGCCAATATCCCGGGCCGACGGGGTGGGGTGGGGGGTCATGGCTCCAGTGTGCGTGTTAACAGTTAACATGTCAAGTGTTAACGCCCTTGGTGTGGTGGGGCTCGTTGGTTTTTCTGCTATACTTGCGTTATGATACTGCTCCGTCGTTCGCTCATGCTCCTGGTTGTGCTCGGGACGAGTATTGTTTGGGCTGCACCTGCTGCACCTGCTGCGGCTGCAACCGTTGTCACCCCGACGTCCGTGACGACGCCCAACTCGTCTTGGCGTTTGTGGACGGTACAGACCCCGCGAGGAAAGTTTACGGCCAACGTCGTGGCCATCAACCTGCAAAATCCTAAGTTACACATCTACACCCTTACTGGTTCGGCCTCCGATTGCACCAACAATTGCCCGGTGGCGCCGCTGCACAAGTATGTCCAGCGCGTGCAAGGTTTTGCCGGCATTAATGGTAGCTACTTCTGCCCCTACGATTACGCCGCGTGTGCCGGCCAGTACGGTTCGTACTATTGGATGGTGTACAACTCGGTGCGTCACACCTTTGTGAATGCTTTCCAAAACAAGTTTAACAAAGGCCCGCTGGTGGCATTCGATACGGATAACCATTGGCACTTCTGGCGGGAGGCCAAAGATTGGCCTGGGCTAGCAGCCTTTGAAGCGCAGTACCAGACCAAGCTGGTGGCGGAAATTTCCAATGGCCCCGCACTCATTGTGAACCGGCAAGTGGTGGTCAAATCTAGCGAACTCGACACCAAGCAACGTACGGCCAAAGGCAATCGCAGCGGGCTGGGTTTTAAAGGGAAGAACGTCTACCTTATTGTTGCCAGCAACGCTACGGTGCTGGACCTGGCTGCGGTTATGGATTACTTCAAAATGGAGTACGCTATTAACCTGGATGGCGGGGGCTCCTCTGCGCTCTACTACCTTGGCAAGTACCGGGTGGGTCCCGGCCGCAACATCCCGAACGCACTACTCTTTTCGGAGAACCTCGTACAATAACCTATGCCAGTCGAATATCATGTTACCCTTCCGCAGAACTCCAGCAACTCCCGCCCACCTCACTACTACGGTGATATTGTACGGCGGTGTTTCTTCGCAGCTGGAATTGCCATGCTCGGCCTGTACCCATTTGTTCATACACTCATCCCGACCTTGCCACCGTTTCTTACGATTGCTGCAGTGTTAGTGCTGGCACTGCTGGCCGGGTTACTCAATCCGCGACAGCGGTGGCTAAGTGCGCTTGATGTACTGGCCGCAGCCGGCGGGGCTATTGTCTTTGCGTACTACGGCGTGCGTTCCTACAGCCAAGGAAATGCAGATAGTCAGCACTTGCTGTTTTTTATTGCGAATCAGGCCTTGGCCCTGCTTTTTTTGGTGGCTCTGTACTACAGCAGCAAGACTTTCCGCGGCCAGTACCTGCAGCGGAAGTAGCTTCGCGAATGCCGTTGTCCGCCCCTAGCACCGGGTGGTATGCTATGCCTATGCGCATCACCAAGACCCTAAGCATTATTGGATTGTCCACCCTCCTGTTGGTGGGCTTGGCCGCGTGCGGTAAGAAACCGGCAAATACGAATGTTGCCGACGCCAACACCAACGTGAATCAGAATGTGAATGGCAATGTGAATGCGGAGGTCCCAGATGTGAATGCAAACCTCAACACGAACGCAGCGGTAAACGAGAATGCAAATGTGAATGCGAACCCAGACCTGGATAGCGACGGCCTAACCAACGACCAAGAGCGTGTCTATAAAACTGACCCGCTGAACGCCGACACCGACGCCGATGGCTACAACGATGGGCTGGAAGTGGCAACCGGCTACGACCCGACGAAAATCCCGGACGAAGACCCAAAAGTTATTAGCCAGCTGAAGCCAGTAAACACCCCTGGCGTGCCGCCCCCCGTGGTGCGTTCCACGCCCTTGGTTGCGGGGCAGAGCTTCCCGTATAGCGCGCGGAAAGAAGATGGGGCGGTAACCATTCGCTTAGAGTCTCGCGTAGCTTATAGCAATGCCAATTACGCCTTGGATTTTGCCGGCGGTTCAGAAAATAAAGGACCCGCACTTACGTTGGATACGAAGAATCAGTTGCTCAAAGGCACGTTTGAAAAAGGGCGTGTGTGGCAAGCCGGAAAGAACTTTACCAAAGGCGCGCATTTTATCTCGACCTCCAACAGTACGGGAACCCTGACGGTTTTTCCTGCGCCAACGCCACCGTACTCCATTAGCGGCAACACGAACGGCGGCTCGGACGATGCAACCGCACCGTACGCGAATACCTTTGTCGGCGACTTCCCCAAGAGCGGCCAGTACAAGTTTGAGCTGGGCGTGACCAAGGGCCAGGTGAAAATGGCGGTAGAGAATACGGACTTGGTGCTTAACGACAAGGTCTACAAAGAAATTGAGTCAATTAAGTCCCAAACGATCACGGCCGACGTGGCCGAAGGCGTGCATACGATAACGATTACCGCGAATGGTTTAGTGACTTGGTCATTGCGGGTGTCGAAGAGCTAGCGGGTTGTCAGGCCAGGCGGGCTAAGTTACACTCGGTCTACCTATGGCCCTAATTGTTACCGACGTGCAGGTTTCCGTGGAGGGGAAGGCTATCCTCCGCGGCGTTTCGCTATCCATCCAACCCGGCGAAGTGCACGCGCTCATGGGCCCCAACGGTTCCGGCAAATCCACCCTGGCCAACGCGCTCATGGGTCACCCACGGTACACTATTACTGGCGGCACGGTGGAGGTGGATGGAACTGATACCACCAGCTTGCCAGCTGACGAGCGGGCCAAAGCTGGGCTGTTTTTATCTTTTCAATATCCAGTAGAAATTCCGGGCGTATCCGTCCAGAATTTTTTGCGCACAGCCTGGCGGAGCCTGCATGGCGGGCAGCTGGACCACAAAGCGTTTTCGGCCCGGCTGCAGCAGGCCATCGCGGATTTACAAGTTGACCCAAGCTTTGTGAAGCGTGCCGTGAACGAGGGTTTTTCGGGCGGGGAGAAGAAGCGTTTGGAAATGCTGCAACTGGCTGTGCTCCAGCCCAAGTACGCTATTCTTGACGAAACCGATTCTGGGCTGGATGTGGACGCATTAAAAATAGTTGCTGCCGGCGTGCAAGCAGCGCGCACTGCTGGCGTCGGCGTCCTGCTCATTACCCATTACTCCCGCATTCTTGAATTCGTCGTGCCCGACCACGTGCACGTACTCACCGACGGGCGCATTACGCAGAGCGGTGGCAAAGACTTGGCCTACGATATTGAACGGGTTGGCTACAAGGTCGTGGCATGAGTACAGCCTCACCAATGGTCCAGGCAACCACTGAAGCGCTGGGCGCCCGCCCGGCATCGCCCCCGCCCGCTTCGACAAGCGAAGCGCGTCGGGCGGGTACGGCTCAGCCGTTGGCGGACGGGGCAGACCCAATTGCGTATTCGTTCATGTCCGCGCCAGGTTTATCGAAGTCTGTAGTCGAGCAGATTTCGCATTTTAAAAGTGAGCCAGACTGGATGCGGGCAATCCGACTGCGCGCGCTGGAAACCTTTGAACGTAAGGCTATGCCCATGTGGGGTGGAAAGTTAACGGACATCGACTTTACCAAAATTCACTACTACTTGCGGCCCACGGATAAGGTGGCGCAATCCTGGGATGACGTGCCGGCGGATATCCGCAACACCTATAACAAGATTGGCATCCCGCTAGCCGAGCAGAAGTACTTGGGTGGCGTCATGGCCCAGTACGAATCCGAAGCCGTGTACCATTCGCTCCAGAAAAATTTGGAAAAGCAAGGTGTCATTTTCCTGGACATGGACACGGGCCTAAAGCAGCACCCGGAACTCGTGAAGCAGTACTTTGGTACGGTTATCCCGGCCGGGGACAATAAATTTTCCGCGCTGAACACGGCAGTGTGGAGCGGCGGGAGTTTTGTGTACATTCCCAAAGGGGTGAAGGTCGAGATTCCGCTGCAAGCGTATTTCCGCATCAACGCGCCCAACGCCGGCCAGTTTGAGCGCACGCTCATTATCGCCGAAGAGGGCAGCTACGTGCACTACGTCGAAGGTTGTACGGCGCCTATTTACACGGCTGATAGTTTGCATTCCGCTGTCGTGGAAATTATCGTCAAAAAGGGGGCGCGCGTGCGGTACACCACGGTGCAGAATTGGTCCAAGAATGTGTACAACCTGGTCACGAAGCGGGCCTTTGCCTATGAAGACGCCACCATGGAATGGGTGGATGGCAACCTTGGCAGCAAGCTGACGATGAAGTACCCCAGCATTTACCTGCTGGGCCGTGGGGCCAAAGGCGATGTGCTCTCCATTGCGTTTGCGGGTAATGGCCAGCACCAGGATGCGGGTGGCAAAGCCATCCACGGCGCGCCAGATACCACATCCACGATTATTTCGAAGTCCATTAGCAAAGAGCAAGGTCGCACGTCGTACCGGGGCCTGGTGCAGGTGCCGAAAGGCATGACGGGGTGCAAGTCCTCCGTGGTGTGCGATGCGCTGCTGCTGGATGAAACCTCACGGTCAGACACCTACCCCACCATGGACATTCGCGAGTCGGACGTGACCGTGGCGCACGAGGCCAGCGTGGGCAAGATTGGCGAGGAGCAACTTTTCTATTTGATGTCCCGCGGTTTGAAAGAAGCCGAAGCGCGCAGTTTGGTAGTGCAAGGGTTTATTGAGCCCATTGCCAAAGAGTTGCCGCTGGAATATGCCGTAGAACTCAACCGGTTGATTCGGATGGAAATGGAAGGCAGTGTGGGGTAATAATTTATATTTTTTATAGCCGAGCGTGGGCGTCCCTGCCCGCGCAGGCACAGAGGCCTGCGCTTGGGGATTTAATAATCTGCTTTCGTATGGATAAAAAGGTACTCCTCATGCCAGCATGAGGAGTACGGTTACAATTGTGGTTATGCAGAGTCGTTCGTCTTTTTTTGGATGGATGTTTCCTCATCCTTGTTACCTGTAAGCCATTGGGTAGCATATATGGGCACCCAGAATATGGTGAACCCTATCCAGAAGAGTATTCTGCCTATTTTTTGTTGCCGCCGTCTTCTCTCCTTAGGATCCTTTGGTTGAATGAAGGGTCGATCCGGCGTCAACTTTGACATTGCTTCTAGACGTTTTTTCGTCAGCCACCAGCCGGCAACCAGGTATAACAGGATGAGGATAATGAGTGTGTATAGCACACTGCACCTCCTTAGGTTTGTTTTTTACAAGCTAGCATGCAACTATACGACTAGTCGTCTGTACTGTCAACGTAACTTCTTTGTAGTGCTCGATATGGCTTATCAATTTCCTCTACCCAAAAAAGATCCGCTGCGGCCTTTTCCTGCCGAGCTCCCGAAACACGCGGAGCATATTGTGGTAGAAGCTGGTGCTACGCAGGAGCGGATTCTGGCACCTAAGCCAGGCGTTACCGATATTAACATTACCGTAGCCGAAGGCGGTGCGTACACGCTGATGCTGGCCGCGAGTTATGAAGCTGATGTCTTCCGCCTGGTGAATATTCACGCAACAGTGGCAAAGGATGCAATCCTGCACGTTATTGACCGCGTATCTGGTGGCAGCCGGGTAGAAACACGAGCCATTCTGGCATTAACCGGCAGTGGCGCCGAGGGCAAAGTCACGGCCATGTACCACGGCCGCCACCAGCAGCACCACGCCTGCCATGTGATTGTGGACCACACTGTGCCGCATACCCGCGGCGACGTGTTTGTACGGGGTGTCTATGAAAACGAATCGCGTAGCGTGTTTACCGGGCTCATTAAAATTGCGCCCCAGGCCCAGCAGACGCGCAGCTACTACCGCGATGACGTGCTCTTGCTTGACGGCGCGCTGGCGGAATCGTTGCCAACCTTAGAAATTGAAGCTAATGATGTGAAAGCCTCGCACGGCTCCACCACCAGCCGCATTAACGACGATCAGCTGTTCTACATGATGAGCCGGGGCATAGCCACCGAGCAGGCGCGCGGCCTTATTGTTGCGGGTTTCTTGACCCCGGCCCTGGCCCGGCTGCCCGAGGCGTTGTGTGCCCCATTTTTAACCACGGATTGATCCAGCAC
Source organism: Patescibacteria group bacterium (assembly GCA_038063455.1). Lineage (GTDB taxonomy): Bacteria > Patescibacteriota > Patescibacteriia > PEXW01 > PEXW01 > CAIPSZ01. The sequence goes on along the minus strand of JBBTVB010000005.1, from coordinate 38,552 downwards.
CACTTTTGATGGTACCTAAAAGTGGTGCTGGATTGACAGCTCTACTAGTAGCAGTAGGCTTTAGGCAAAGGGTTAGTAACAATTGAACATTGACAACCGAAAGGAGGAAATCATGCCTCTAAAGTATTTTGCTTTTCCGCCAGACATTGTTATGTACTTGCCAGAGGATTGGTTTGACCGTGATGACCCTCCCATTGAACTCGGCGCGTGTAGAGAAGAAGTTTTTAGCTTGCCCGTGCATCCTGCACAGCCCGACTTTGTGGATGACCGGCTGACATGTTTTCTTCGTGATTTGCCGATGACCGCTGATGCTAGAGTGCATTTGGCTATAGCCGTTTCTGAGCTGGTCATGAACATTGCGCAGCAAACGCCAAAGTTCACTGATCAGCGCTTCGGCGTCCATTTTATGTACGTTGCGCCGCTGTACGTCATGGTGGGCATTACGGACAGCTGCGGCGCTTTGCCCACAACAGCGCTCGAGCAAAATCCTACCACCCCGGCAGCCCTTGCTGCCCTGGCGAATCATGGGCGGGGATTCTACATCATCCGTCAGCTCGTACACATGCTGGGCCATGTAGCCGGCCCAGGCACAGAAAAAGAACTACTGGTTGGTATAAACCTACAACCCTTGGAGGTTAGCCATGCGCGCTAAGCAAAGCGTAGAATCGCCGCACACAGTAAATATTTGGCGCAGACTACCAGCGCTGAACGTAGCCACGCTGTGCACGGTACTCAAGCCGTATCGAAGCCTGAGCAATGACACCGGTAACTTTGGTAATTTTATTGATAGCGAGCTTGTGGTTACTGGCAAAGAATTGATTGACGCCTGCGTACGTGAAGACATTGGTGAGAGCGTGCTGCATGCAGAAATGAACATTGTCGAAGCTGCAATGAAGGCGTGTGTGCGTGCGTCGTTTGCAGAGACGAAGCAGTCGTATGACGAAATTGTGACGCGCGCCGCAGGATTTTTAGACGTTCCTAGCCGCCACTATCAAGTGGAACGCATTCGAAGTCTGCGCTGTGCATTTTTGCAAAATGTCGGTGAAAATCTCGTGCAGCCAAACCATGGCCTGCCAGCGCACCCCCGCATGTGGGATGCGGCTACCTGGCATACGTACTTGTACGCGAACCCAACCGAAGTATTCCGCATAACGACGTTGGTTGTTGTCCAGCATGTGGCCAAACTTGCACCTACAATTGCCACCCCGAGCATTCACCGGCTTTTTTCGAGTTTTTTCCCTGCGCCGAGATTGTTTGCAGGCGAAACTTGGCAAGATACGCTGCAATCGGGCAATGGCTCAGATGAGCCCTGGAAAGATAGCTAACTGTATAAGCGGCCGCACCCAGTGCAGCCGCTTTTCTATTTGCCCTGCCGCGCCCGGCATTGTAGGCTGGACACAATGTTCGACCCCCACATAATTCGTAAAGATTTCCCCATTTTCGGCCGCCACGTACACGGCAAGCCGTTGGTGTACCTGGACAACGCCGCTACCAGCCAGAAACCGGAAGCAGTGTTGCGGGCCATGGACGACTTCCAGCGTAACCACAATGCCAACGTGCACCGTGGCATCTATGCCTTGAGTGAAGAAGCCACGGCACTGTATGAAGGTGCGCGTCAGAAAGTCGCTACCTTTATTAACGCGGCCAGCCCGCAGGAAATTATTTTTACACGCAATGCCACCGAGGCAATCAACCTGGTGGCGCTAAGTTGGGCACGCCAGAATCTTAAAGTCGGCGACGAGGTGCTGACCACGGAAATGGAGCATCACTCCAACATCGTGCCGTGGCAGCTGTTGGCCAAAGAGCGGGGTATTGTCCTGAAGTTTCTACCAGCCAAACCGTCCGAAGGTATGCTTGATGTTGATCAACTCGATGTGCTTCTCACCCCAAAAACGAAGCTGGTGTGCGTGGGCCACATGTCCAATCTGCTCGGCACAGTTAACCCGGTACAAGCTATTGCAGAAAAAGCCCACGCCGTTGGCGCAAAAGTTTTGGTGGACGGCTGCCAAGCAGCCCCGCATTTGCCAGTAGACGTGCAGGCACTCGGTGTAGATTTTTATGCGTTCTCCGGCCACAAGCTGCTCGGGCCAACCGGCATTGGGGTGCTGTGGGCGCGGAAAGACATTCTCAAAGCAACCGAACCGGCGCTCGGGGGCGGCGATATGATTTTGGAAGTAACCAAAGAGCGGTCCACCTGGAACGATTTGCCGTGGAAGTTTGAAGCCGGCACGCCCAATGTTGTGGGTGCTATTGGGCTGGGCGCGGCTGTAGAGTATCTGACCAAGCTCGGTATGGAAAATGTGCGGCAGCACGAGCAGGACATTGCCACGTACGTTCTGCCAAAGCTCACGGCTATTCCCGGTGTGCGCATGTTTGGCATCCCGCAACCTTCGCCGAACCGAGGGGCGATATTCTCTTTCTGGGTTGATGGTATGCATCCGCATGATATTGCCAGTATTTTTGACGAGCAGGGGATTGCTATTCGGGCTGGCCACATGTGCGCCCAGCCCATGTTGGCGTGTTTAGGGAAACCAGCAGCTGCACGAGCATCGTTTTACCTGTATAACACCCAAGCCGAGGCGGATATTTTCCTGAATGCGATTGAAGATGCGAAGAAGGTATTTGGAATATGAACATAACGACCGTTATTTTTTTCTTTTTGAGCAGTATCGTCGGCTACGGTGCCGCCAAGTTTTTTGCTGGCCCTCGAGCTGGGGTAGAAGGGCGTGTGCGATCTTGGATTTTTCGTATCCACGGTTACTACGTTCACATTCATCATTGGATGTGGGGAAGCGCCGCTCTCGGCCTACTCCTACTCATGCATTTCCAAAATGTTTTTGTCTATGGATTGCTAACTGGAATTACTATTCAGGGTCTGAACTATAGAAATCGATTTACGATAATTTACAAGATGTAGGGGGCGAGCTTGCTCGCCTGCATAGCCCAGCAGAGCAAGCTCTGCCGCTACCATATATAAAATTTCATGTACGACTCCACCCTCCTCGACCACTACCACCACCCCCGTAATGTCGGCGTACTTAATCCTGCCGATGCGACGCACCGGGAGCCCAACCCGCTGTGCGGGGACGTTATTGAAGTTTTTCTAAAATATGATGCAGCGGGGAAAGTCGGTGAAGTGCAATGGACAGGCGAAGGTTGTGCGGTAAGCCAAGCCAGCATGTCGGCGCTTTCTGAACACCTGGTCGGGAAGGCTAAAGCGGAGATTGCTGCACTGGGTGTTGGTGATATTGAGGGCTATTTGGAAACCACGGTGAACCCGGCGCGATTGAAATGCGCCACCCTGGGGCTGGTGGCCACGCAAAAAGCGGTTGCGGAGTTGCCGACCGTGTAGGCGGGTGGTATTCTACCGACACGCTATGCCGTTCAAGAGTATCGAAGTCGACCGGGAGAAATGTATATCGGCTGGAAGCTGCGTAGCGGTGGCCCCAGAGGTGTTTGCCTTGGATGATGAAGGCAAGGCCATAATCATCAATGCCACCGGCGACCCCGACGAAGTCATCCTGGACGCGGCCCGGGCCTGCCCGACGCAAGCAATCATCATTACCGACCTGGCTGGCCAGCAACTGGTACCCTAAGTTCTCGCTGCTAACCTTCCATCTGTATGCCGCACGTCGTTCAACCTCTGCCCTTTAGCTCAGAGCTCGTTGGTATTTCCAAAAAGACCGTCGAGATCCACCACGACAAGCTCTACGCTGGCTACGTGGCCAAGCGCAACGAAGTCGAAGAAGCTATTACCCAGGCCGATGCCACCAAGGCAAACCAGGTCTACTCTGCTTACCGCGGCCTAAAAGAAGGCGAGACGTTTGCCGCCAACGGCATGGTCTTGCACCAAGTGCACTTTAGCAACTTGGGCGGGAACGGCGACCCGGCCGGCACCAAAGTGCACGAGGCCATTGTGGCCACCTGGGGCAGCTGGGAGGCCTTTGTGGCAGCCCTGACCGCCACGGCCATGGCCGCACGTGGTTGGGCGATTTTGGCTTTTGACCCTTCGGACAGCAAGCTACACCTCTACGCCGCCGACGCACAGAACCAGGGTGGCGTGTGGGGCTGCACCCCGTTGCTCTGCTTGGACGTGTACGAGCATGCGTACTTTATCGACGTCGGTTCAGACCGCCCAACGTACATCAAAAACTTCTTGCAAAACATCAACTGGCAGGATGTTGATAGTCGGTACGTCCGCGCCAGCGCTTCGTAGCTTTGCATCCCGCCGTATGAAGAAATACTTTTTACTCGGGTTGCTGGCCCTGCTGCCGTTCACCCTGGCCGCCTGTACCAAAGCCACCAACACGAACACGGTAACCATTAACCTTACGAATACCGCCGCAATCAACACCAGCGCTGTGAATACCAACGTTGCCAATGCAAATGTGCATGCCGTGACAAACGCAAACGCGAGTACCAGCACGAACACCACAAACGCCAATACCGCAGCGGTACCGACAGAGACAGCAGTCAGTGTCACCGCGGCTGGGTACTCACCGGCAACTATCACGGTCAAGGCCGGAACCACCGTGATATGGACCAACCGCTCTGGTGACACCGTCCGCGTCGCTTCTGACCCCCACCCAACGCATACAGACTTGCCGGGCCTGGAATCCTCTAACCTTAGCAACGGCGAAACCTACAGCTTTACCTTTACCCAGGTTGGCACCTGGGGCTACCACAACCACTTTAGCCCAACGACGCGCGGGACAGTTATTGTCCAGTAACCAGCGCGACTGACTGAAAGGAGGTGGAGACTATGGCATGCGCAACCTGTGGCCACGAGCACGAAGCCGGCACGCACTGCACCGCAGAAGGGTGCACCTGTGAAGGCTAGTCTTTCTTTCTGCATATTCAAGTACCCCACCGCAGTGGGGTACTTTTCGTTTGCTATACTTGGCACATGGCATTTGTCTTGCGGGCAAAACGATTTGACTTGAGCACTGGCGGCCAGCCCTACGTGGTGGTGCTGCGTAATGAAGACGGTACCAACTTTGGCATCCGCGCCGGTGACCGGTTGCTCTTACAAAGTGACGGGAAGAAAATCGTGGTCCAAGCCGACCTCACCCACCGCCGCGTGCGGCCGGGTGAAATTGGCTTGTTTCGCGAGGTCTGGCGGGACAACCATATCGGCGCCGGTGAGCCGATTATGCTGGAGCCCCTGGCCCGCCCCGAGTCTATTGAAGCGCTCAAGAAGAAGCTGCTGGGCCAGCGCCTGGGCGAGAAAGACATTCTGGCCATTGTGCGGGATATTGTCAGCAACAAGTTTGGCACTACCGAGCTCACATATTTTGTGGCGTCCAGTTTTGTGCGGGAATACAGTAATGACGAGCTGTACTACTTAACCAAAGCCATTGCTATAACCGGCGAGCAGATTCGGTTTGGCAAGAAGGTGGTGGCCGATAAGCACTCGGTGGGTGGGGTGGCCGGCAACCGAACAACCATGATTGTTGTCCCCATCCTGGCCAGCTTGGGTGTGACGATTCCTAAAACTTCCTCGCGCGCTATTACCAGCCCGTCCGGCACCTCAGACACTATGGAAGTGCTGGCGCCGGTAACCTTCTCCATGGTCAAGATTCGGCAGATTGTAAAAAAGAATAACGCCTGCATGGTGTGGGGTGGCGGCTTGCTGCTGGCCCCGGCCGATGACCGCATTATTAAAGTCTCGCGGCCCTTGTCGCTGGAGCCGTATTCCAAAATGATTGTGTCGATTATGGCGAAGAAGGTGGCCATGGGCGTAACGCATTTGGTTATTGACATGCCCTATGGCCCGCACATGAAAATTCCCGATCTTGCCACAGCTACCCGCCTGGCAGCGAAGTTCCGCTACCTTGGCAAACGCTTCAAAATCAACGTTCGCGTGGCCATGATTCAGGCCCGCGAGCCAATTGGTCAGGGCGTTGGCCCCGCCCTGGAAGCGCGAGATGTGCTACGTGTTTTGCAACAAAAGGAATTTCGTCCGCGCGATTTGGAAGAGAAAGCAGTCAAGCTTGCCGGCATGCTCATCGAGCTCATTGGCATGGCGGGCAAGGGGATAGGCGCCAGTATTGCGCGCGACCAGCTGCTCTCGGGTAAAGCCTGGCAGCGCATGCAAGGGATTATCCGTAGCCAAGGTGGCAAGCCCAACCTCGATTCGGAAGATGTCACGCTTGGGGGCAAGCGTTTACGCGTGATCGCGCGGCATGCCGGGCGCGTGACCGCAGTCAACAACCGCGCCGTGGACGAATTGGCCCGCAGCTTGGGTGCACCCGACGACAAGCTGGGCGGTATCCACTTGCGTAAGCGGATTGGCGACCGAGTGATAGCTGGAGAAATTCTGTACACGTGTTACGGTCGGACGACAAGCCGCTTAACATTAGCCGAGGGTGCACTCAAGCACTTGCACGTGTATACCATTGCGCGCCGCTAGCGCTTGACGCTTTTGGCAGCACTGCTACACTTTGTAGTAGCTATGCCCACCAAAAATACCCTTCCTGGTTTTGGAGCCTTAGAAACTGCCATCATGGAGGTTATTTGGGCAGCTAGCCCGGTGACGGTGCGGGATGTTCTGCAGACCCTAAAACGTGATTGTGCCTACACCACCGTCATGACCGTGATGCAGCGGCTTTTTGATAAAGGCGTGTTGCAGCGCCAGTTAGTTGACAACGCGTACCAGTACACCCCAGCCATACCCAAGGCACAGTTTGTGCAGCAAGCGGTTCGCAAGAGCGTTGACCAGCTTGTGGGCGGCTATGGCGATGTTGCCCTCGCACATTTTGTTGACGCCCTCGATGCTGTAGACCCGAAACGACTGGAAAAACTGCGCCGTAAACTCAACCGTTCATGAAGAGTAGCCGCGTTTTCACTTTCTTAAGTCTTGGGAGCTTGGCGGGTATTTTTTTTCTTATCGTGTTTTTTATTCGATTGTGGCCCCATGCAATCAGTACGCTGCAGAATACTATTCATGCCGTGAGTTATGCTTGCCAAGTGGCCTGGGCAGACATTACCCGTGATCAAATTGTGTACGCCAGTCTCGGGATTGTATTGCTGGCGCTCTTTACTACCTGGTTGGGCTACAATGCTTACCGGGCAATGCGAATGGCTCGAACCGTGCGTTTACAAAGGCTGCCGGTTCCAGTACGCGTGTTTTCCATTGCGGCAGATGCAGATCTGGAGTGTAGTCGCTTGACCATTGCCGCAGATCAACGGGCGTACGCCATGACTATTGGTCTACGCTGGCCCGAAGTTGTGGTCTCTTCTCAAGCACTTCGCACCTTAACCGCAGCGCAATTGCAAGCCGTCTTGGAGCACGAAGCACACCATGTACGCATGCGCGAGCCTTTGCGTCGTTTAGGGCTTACGTTGGCATTGCTGTGGGTACCCTTTGCAAAACTCCGTCGACAGCTGCGCGATGCCTACATTGCGGCATCCGAGGTGGAGGCTGATGAACACGTGCGTGACCAAAATGTTCTCGGGAGTGCCTTGCTGCAACTTGTTACCCCGCCCGTTGCCGCGGCAGGTTTTAGTCCCTTGGATGCCCGGGTGGAACGCTTAGTGAATCCGCATTTCAAGCAGTCAGGCGCCTTTGCGGTACAGTTTACGCTTGTTGCTCTAGTGATTGCCACGGGGGCGATTGTTTTTGCACCGAAGAGTATCGCCGCTGTATTTGGTGAGCACCCTTCGCCATCCACTGCAGTGCACCTCACCATCTGTCGCGAGGAACATGAGCGCATGCTGCAATCGCAGGTGAACACTTGCGGAAGATTTTCCACACCTCAAACGTGTCTAGCTAACTAATATGCGAGCACACGACGGGCAGATTCTTCTCGATGTACAAACCACTGGCATGCACTGTCGGAGCTGTGAGTTGCTCGTCGAACAGGCGGTGACGAAGCTCCCCGGCGTCCACAAAGTGCAAGCCAATGCGGATCGCAATCGCATGCGGGTACTCTGTGATCAACAGCAGGTGCCTAGTCCACAGCAGATTAGTGACGCCATCAAGCCGCACGGGTATGGCGTGGTAGCGGGGATGGTCGAACCAGTGGGGGGCCAGACATTTAAAGTACAACCGAATGTGCAAGCCGCCGACCACCGGCAACGCCCCACCCTCGCGCAAATGGCCGGCGCTTTTATGGTCGTCTTAGTTATTGGTTTTATCTTGTCCAAACTGGGGTTCCTCAATTTCAACCAATCTGTGGATGGTTCGGGTGGGTTTTTCAGCGTGCTCTTTCTTGGCCTCGTGGCCGCCAGTAGCTCCTGCATTGCCGTGGCTGGCGGGCTCATGCTTTCTTCGGTCGAGCGCGTAAGCGACCACTATGGCTTGCTTCCAGGGAAACAGCGTTTTCTGCCGGTCGGCACTTTTGTTGCCGGGCGTATTGTTGGGTACACGGTATTTGGGGCGCTTATTGCTGGTTTAGGGAAAGCGCTAGCCTTACCCCCTTGGGCCATTGGCCTCGTCACTATCTTCGCTGCGTTGTTTATGTTGGTCATGGGTTTGGACATGCTCCGAATTGCCCCCAACTGGCTGAAAAGCCTGCTACCGAGAATGCCCAAGTTCATTAGCCGCAAGGTCATGAGCAGCGGAGCGGGCGGAAAGGTGAGCTATGCAACTCCGTTCACTCTGGGTGCGCTTACATTTTTTTTGCCGTGTGGCTTTACCCAAGCCTTGCAGCTCTACGTGTTAACTACCGGCGACGTAACTGCAGGCGCACTCACTATGCTTGCTTTTGCCATTGGCACGGCCCCAGCGTTACTTGCACTTGGTTGGGCCTCGAATGCGCTCAAAGGCCAGTGGGGCAAGCTTTTCTTTCGTGTGGCTGGCGCCGCCGTTATTGTTATGGGCATCTATAATTTCAATAATGGCCTGGCCATCACCGGCCATCCGCTTACCTGGCCCTGGGACAGCGTGCCTGCCATGACCGCTTCCGAAGACGCGAATGTCGAGTTCGATGGAACCCGGCAAATCGTCCGAACAAAGTTTACCGATACCGGCTACAGTCCACTTACCTTTACGGTGCGGGCGGGTGTGCCTGTGCGATGGGAAATTGATGGGAATGGCTTTGCGGGCGGGTGCCGATCCACTTTTCAAGTGCCGAAGTACCGAGTTTCTACGCTCATTGCCGCCGGTACGAACATTGTTGAGTTTACCCCGACTGCATCTGGGACAGTGCCTTTTAGCTGCGGTATGGGCATGTATCGGGGCAGCTTTACCGTTGTGAGCACATAGCTATGCGACTTTTCGGGATCATCCTTATTCTCGTCGTCGTTGGTTTGTACCTACTGTGGCTGCGTTTTCAGCGTCGGCAAGAGACAGCGGTGGTGGGTGCGTCTGGCGTGCAAGAGGCGACCATCATTGTGAAAGGTGCATACAACCCGAACGCTATTACCGTGCAGGCGGGGAAGCCGGTGGCGCTTACGTTTGATCGGCAAGAGAACGCAGCGTGCTCACGTTTTGTCATTATTGATGGTATGCATATTCGTCAAGATTTGCCTGCCCACCAGAAGACGAGGGTTCTTTTCACCCCCGAGAAAGCTGGCGAGCTCTCGTTCACCTGCGATATGGGTATGTACCAGGGGAAAATTATTGTTACCTAGCATGGCCACGACTACCTTGTCGCTTAAAGGTATGCACTGTGCGAGCTGCAGCCAGCTCATTGAATTAACTTTGCGGAAAACTACCGGCGTCACCTCGGCCAGCGTGAATGTGGCTACGGAGCGAGCACATGTGGAGTACGATGCGTCGATGGTTGGTGTATCCACACTTGCTGCGGCGGTAAAAAAAATTGGGTATAGCGCCCGGGAGTTGGAGCAGGGGACTGACCGTGAGGCGCAAGAACGGGCTGCCGAGCAGCGGGCGTTGACGCGGAAATTATTGGTCGCGGTTAGCTTGTCGGTGCCGCTGCTCGCGATAAGTATGGGCATGTACCTGGTACCGGCAATAGAAAGTATTCCCGGCCGGGCCTGGTGGCAATTGTTTTTGACCACGCCGGTGATGTTCTGGTGCGGCTGGCAATTTTTTACCGGTTTCTGGGGCGCCTTGCGGGCCCGGACGGCCAACATGGATTCGCTCATTGCCATTGGCACGGGCGCGGCATACCTGTATTCGCTATTCGTAACGTTCGGCCTGGTTGCGGGCGATTTGTACTTCGAAATCGCGGCCATCCTCATCATGTTCGTTCTGCTGGGCAAGTGGCTAGAAGCGCGTGCAAAAGGTAAGGCGAGCGAGGCGATTCGCAGCCTCATGCAACTTCAGGCAAAGACCGCTATCGTCGTGCGGAATGGGCAAGATGTGGAAGTGCCGATTGAACAGGTCGTGGCTGGCGACGTGGTGCGCGTAAAACCCGGCCAGAAAGTACCGGTGGATGGCAAGGTGCTCGATGGCCACAGCAGCGTGGACGAGAGCATGGTAACCGGCGAGAGTTTACCGGTGGAGAAACAAGTCGGCGACATGGTCATTGGCAGCACGATTAACGGCAGCGGCAGTTTTACCTTTACCACCACGAAAGTCGGGAGTGAAACGCTGCTTGCTGGCATCATCAAACTCGTGGAGCAGGCCCAGGCCAGTAAGGCGCCTATCCAGCGTTTTGCCGACCGCGTCTCTGCGTACTTCGTGCCGACGGTCATTGCCATTGCGCTCATCACCTTCATCGCCTGGTACTTCTTGAACGGCGCAACGTTTGTGGAAAGTTTACTGAAGTTCGTGGCAGTGCTCGTTATTGCCTGTCCATGCGCACTGGGCTTAGCTACGCCCACGGCAATTATCACTGGCACGGGCTTGGGCGCGCAACAGGGGATTCTTATAAAAGGCGGTGAAGCCCTGGAAGCCGCGCGGAAGATTGACCTGGTGATGTTCGACAAGACCGGCACGCTCACGCACGGCAAGCCGGTTGTCACCGATGTGGTGAGTGTCGGCAAGTCGGCGGGTCGGCAAGTCGGCGGGGTGGGAGCAGACGAACTGCTGCGCCTCGCTGCGGCAGTTGAGCAGCGGTCCGAGCATCCGCTCGCTGCGGCGATAGTGAATGCTGCAAAGGCGAAGAAGCTTGCAATGGCCGAACCGCAGGACTTCCAAAGCATTACCGGTAAAGGTGTGTCTGCAATAGTTGACGGGAAGAAGTTGCTCTTGGGAAATCGCGCCCTTTTGGCGGATATGCACATTGACCTTGGCAATCATGGTGCAGGAATCGAACAGCTCGAGCACCAAGGCAAAACCGCCATGCTGGTGGCAATTGATGGAGCGTTTGCCGGCATCATTGCCGTGGCCGACACGCTGAAGCAGACGTCCAAGCAAGCCGTGGAAGCCTTGGCGAAGATAGGCATACACTCGGTGATGATAACCGGCGATAACGAACGCACGGCCAAAGCTATTGCGGAGCAAGTTGGCATTCAAGAAGTCCGTGCCCAAGTCTTGCCGAAAGATAAATCTGCGGCGGTAAAAGATTTGCAGGCCCAGGGCAAGCGAGTCGCGTTCGTGGGCGATGGTGTGAATGACGCGCCAGCATTAGCCCAAGCTGAGCTTGGCATTGCCATTGGCAGCGGCACGGACGTTGCCTTGGAAACTGGTCAGATTGTCCTGGTGCGTGATGATTTGATGGATGTGTTGCGGTCCATAAAATTGGCCCGGCTCACCTTCCGGAAGATCGTCCAAAACCTCTTCTGGGCGCTTTTCTACAACGTCGCGGGTATTCCCATTGCCGCCGGGGTCTTTGCCGGTATTGGTCTTACCTTGCGGCCAGAGTTGGCCGGTTTGGCGATGGCTCTTTCGAGCGTGTCCGTGGTAGGTAACTCACTACTCCTCCGCCGGACACGCCTTTCATAAAACTATTTTAGTACAGCCGCTCTCTATTTGATGGCAGGACGACAACTTTGGTAATGTCGGGTTCGCCCAGGAGGTACTGGAAGATGCGGGACATCCCAAAGCCGCAGCCCGCGTGGGGCACGGACGGGAATTTTTCGAGCATGCCTAAATACCAGCTAAAACCTTGTTCGGCGAGGGGGTCTTTCTCTTTGAGCCGTTTGAACATGGGCGAGGAGAACAAGCGCTGGCGGAACTCTTCGGCCGTGTGCACGCGGGCGGCAGAGCCGACGCACTCGCCGCCGGTGGGCACAATGCAGTCGCAGCTCAGCACGTAGTCCGGATCTTCAGGGTCGGGGATCATGTTGAAGAATTTAATCGCCAGGTCCTGCACTTTGTGTTCAAAGAGCAGTTGCATCCGGTCGCTCATGGGGTTGGGATAGTGGGTAATCAGGATGGGTCCGCCGCCATGGTTAGCAATTAAGAATTTTTCCTGCTTCGAAGAAATATCGCTGCCCCAGGGCAGTCCAAGCTCGTGGAGCGCATCTTTGTATTTGATTTTTGGAAATTCCTTTGGGTGCTTTTCCAAATGCGAGAGGTCGGCGGGTAGATTATACTCGACCCGCTCCGCAGGCGGTAAGGTCAGGACTGCTTGAACGAGGCTGCCGATGAATAGTTCAATTTCCTGCAGCAATTCTGGAAAACTGCCGCGGAATTCAATCTCGATCATTTCAAATTCCGTCAGGTGGCGGGTGTCCACGGCGGTTTCGGCGCGGGCAGAGGGGCCGACACAGTACAGTTTCGGTAAACCGCCTTCACCCAAGAGCGATTCCAGATAGAGTTGGCCGGTCTGGGCGAAGTACGCTTGTTTTTGGCCGCCTTGGAACCAGCGCGGGTTGCCCGCCACCGAAATTTCGAACAGCGTGTCCACGTTCTCGCACGCGCCGCTGGCCGGCACGATGCGCGGCACGGTGACGCGTAGAAAGCCTCGGTTCCGTAAGTGTGCTTCCCCAGCTTGGACCACGCGGTCGCCGAAACGAATCGTCTTCACATTGGGAGTGTAGAACTCCATATGGGTTACGGTTGGAACGAAATGTATAAAAAAATAGCCCCGGGTGGGGCAAGTGACGGAACGACAGTGGTGGTGACCCGGGCCAGGTTGGCCACGGGCGGGGTGAAACGCCAGTTACTGAAAAACTGTCGGTGCATGTTGAGAGAAAAGGTACAGGCTGCTGCAATGGCTGTCAAATGTCCTCTTGCGACGCGGCCAATGCCAATGGTATGCGGCAAGCATCATTGTAGAGGAATATTTTTAAAAGAACAGGCAACCAGATTGGTTGCCTGTAGGTGTTGCATTACTTTAGGTATCGCCACATATCCCGACCGTTCCACCTTTCGTGGACGAGTGGCCTGCGAGGTGCTCCACGTGCTGCAACCATCTTACCCCGCGCTGTATGTTTTTGTAAGTGTAGCTGATGGACTTTCCACCTTATTCCCCAGATGGTGCGACTCAATCGACGTGCACACCATTCCGTTCCCATGGTGGGATAGTACTTGCACAGCAGCGCGATTTCTTCCGTTGTCCAGCGTTGGAACCCTCGCTTGCTGTTGGCCAAAATTTTTTCTAAACGTATTTGTTTGCGCAGCCTGGCGATCTCCTGTCTACGCTTGTTGTCGGCCTGAAGTCTCTTCAAGTGTATTTTTTTACGCATTCTGACAAGATGCCGCTGGTGTTTCCGCTGCCTTGTCAGCTCCCGTTTTGTCAACAGTTTTGACACAATATATCCTTCCTGGCGTTGATGTCTTTTTTGTACCCTAGGGACATGGTTGCCAGATGTCAACCATTGACCCAGCCCCACGCACACGCAGTTGGAGTTAAAATGTGTTCGTTTACGAAGGATTCCTGAGTACTGCCCTGCCTATATTTGCCAAGTGGAGCTGGGTTGACAAATTTTGGCTTTGGTGTATACTCTCTTCGTAAGTTTTCGTCAGCGTTTCCAAAAATCTGCGCCTTAAAACCGCAGTATAGCCGCTACCCGCGTGCTATAGGAGAACAGCCGGACGAGAAGGGGTCGACTTACGTTCTCGTTTTTTATAGAAGATTGGTTCTCCTATGGCAAAGAAGCTCTACGTTGGCGGGCTGCCGTACGCAACGACCCAGGATGATTTGCAGAATGCATTCTCCCAGGCCGGTGCTGTTACGTCAGCAATCGTCATCGTTGATAAGATGTCAGGTCGCTCGAAAGGTTTTGGATTCGTGGAATTTTCTTCCGACGATGACGCCATGAAAGCGATTGAGATGTTTAACGGCAAGGATTTTCAGGGACGAAACCTGACAGTCAACGAAGCCCGTCCGATGGAACCCCGCGCACCGCGAACCGGTGGCAATGGCGGTGGTGGATTCGGCGGCGGCCGCGGCAACTGGTAATTCCAGTTTCCACTCAACGTTCAAAACCGGTCCCCACCTGGGGGCCGGTTTTTTGTATTGACAAAAAATGGGTTATTGTGTAGATTAAACAATTAAAAGTAAAAAACAGAAAGGGAAGAAATGAAAAACGATCGTTGTTATTACGGAACAGATCCGAGTGAGTATGATGCATTTGGATTAGTTACGCCGCATCATGAGGTATTCCAAGAATGCATAGCCAGTCTGTTGTGTACCGGAGTGGAGGCCGTTAGTCAGCCACGTATCCTTGAAATAGGATGCGGAACTGGCATAACCACAAAGAAGGTGCGAGAAGCTGTTCCTGGAGCCAGCATAGTTGCTGTCGACAAAGATTCAGCAATTCTCAAAATTGCGAAGCGTCGGGTGTGCGATACTCATGTCACTTATGTGTGTCAAGATGCAAGCACCTATCTCCATGCTATGAAAGCGCAGTCGCTCGATGCCATTTACTCGGCGTATTGCATACACAATCTGCAGCCGCAAGAACGCCTTACCCTCTTTGCAGGCATACGACACGCGCTGAAGCTCGGCGGGGTATACGTGAACGGTGATAAAATTGCCCAGAATGATATCCTTTTTCACTGGAAGGATTTGCGAGAAGGTATCGACAGATTTCAAGCATTTGCCGGTACAAAGTTTGCTCATCTGCAGTCAATGTGGACCCAACACTACCTTGACGACGAAGCTATTCGTCTTACTGAGGCCGAGCACACTATGCTGCTTTACGCAGCAGATTGTAACAGCGTGCGTCGTCATTACCGTTGGGGCCTTGATGCGGTGGTGCGTGCAATCCGAAAAAGTTAGTATGTCTTTCTTTTGCATACAGGTCTGCCCCAGGTAGACCTGTTTTTCTTGTGGTAGAATTGCACCATGGAGGATAATCAAACGTCACCCCGCCAGACACAAAATACAAGCCCAGGGCGGCACTGGTTCAAGCCCCTCATGCTCTTGCTGGGACTATTTGTGTGTACTTTTTTGATTACTGCATTTGTCGTCGAAAATCGACAAGGCCCGCCTGTGGCTGACGCGTTTGCCAGCCTGACCAGCGGCACCAGTAGCCAGGCAACCGTTGGTAACGTCAACACGTCAGTGCGCCCGGCGATCCCGCAGCTCGAAACCGAAGACGATCCATATTTAGGACCGGAAAAAGCCAATGTCATTGTGGTGGAATTCATCGACTACCAGTGCCCGTTCTGCAAGCAAGCCTTCTCGCCCATGCGCGAGCTGGCGTTGGAATATAGCAATCGCGTCAAATTTATTGTCCGGGATTTCCCGCTGACCGACTTGCACCCGCAAGCAGAAATCGCGGCCGAAGCGGCCGGCTGCGCGCAGGCGCAAGGGCTGGAAAAATTTTGGGCATACCACGACAAGCTCTACCTCAACCAAGACGCGCTTACCGAAAATGTGTATCCCACGCTGGCCGCGCAAGTGGGGTTAGATCGGGCACAGTTTGCCGCGTGCTTGGCCAGTGGCGAGCGCAAGCCGGAGATTGCGGCTGACTATGCCGACGCGGCTGCAGCGGGGGCGCGCGGCACGCCAACCTACTATATCAACGGCCGCATGGTGCAAGGTGTCATTCCCAAGGAATCGTTTGCAAAAGTGCTTGACCTGCTGTTGAAGTAGGCTGTGGTATACTTTGCCCATGCTCGTCATTGGTGCTGATCACGCTGGGTTCGCGCTTAAGGAGTTCCTCAAGAAGAAGCTCGCCCGAGCCTACGAGACTATCGTGGACGTTGGTGCGCGCACCAAACACCCGGGGGACGACTACCCGGTCTTTGCCCTGGAGCTAGCGAAGCGCGTGCGCCGCACCGCCGGCAGCCGCGGCATTTTGATTTGTGGCAGCGGCGTCGGCATGGCCCTGGTCGCCAACAAAGTCGCTGGCATTCGAGCAGCAAATGTGTGGCACCCGCGGCTCGCCGTCCGCGCCCGGCAAGAAGAAGATGCCAACGTGCTGGTGCTGCCGGCAGACTTTGTGTCGCGCAGCCAAGCTGAACTCATCTTGCAGACCTGGCTCAAAACTCCGTTTAAGCGCATTGCCCGGTACCGCCGCCGCTTGGGTGAAGTGCAGCACATCGAACATCACGCTCCATAAGTATGCAAGTAACACCCGCCCTCTTGGAGACAGACGCCAACGCCTTGAAACAGAAAGTGGCACTGGTTGAACATAGTGTTGACCTGCTGCAAATTGACGTGGGCGACGGCACGTTCATTCCAACAGTTACCGTGCTGCCGCGAGCGCTGGGGGAGTACCGGCCCATTACTGCCATTGAAGTGCACCTGATGGTGGCGCACCCCGAGCGGTTTGTGGCGGACTGGGCCCACCTGGGGGCCACGCACGTAACTTTTCATGTGGAATCTGAAGGTGACCTTGAGCGGTTTGTGGCGCAGTGTCGCGAGTTAGATTGCGACGTGACCATTGCTCGCAGCCCGGGCACGCCGGTAGAAAAACTCGAATCCTTCCTCGACCTGGTGGACGAAGTCATGTTTTTGGGCGTGCAGCCGGGCGCGCAAGGCAACCCATTCGTTGCCGAAGTACTCGAGGATGTTCGCGCCTTCCACAAAGCCTTCCCTGCCGTGCCGCTGGCGCTAGATGGCGGCGTGAGCCAGAAGAATATTGCTGACATTGCGGCAGCGGGCGTGCAGCGCGTGGTGGTGGGTGCAGCACTGTGGACCAGCGACGACCCAGTGACCGCACTCGAAGCGCTATCGAAAGCCTAGGCCTATGTACGACGTTATTACCATTGGCAGCGCCACGCAGGATGTGTACCTGCTGAGTAAAGCTTTCCGCATTACCCGGGACCGGCGCTCGCCCACGGGCAAGGCCGAGAGTTTTGCGTTTGGCAGCAAAACGGAAGTGGAAAACATTCTACTCGAAGTCGGTGGGGGCGCAACCAACACCGCAGTGACGTTTGCCCACCTGGGTTTGCGTACGGCCTGCGTGTGCAAGGTCGGGCAGGATGCAGCAGGCGATGAAGTGATTCGCGCGTTGCGACGGTACAAGGTGGACGCAAAGTTCGTCATCCGTGATGCAGACGACCACACCGCCCTTTCCACAATTTTTTTAAGCCCCAGTGGCGAGCGCACGGTGCTGGTGTACCGCGGCGCCAGCGCTGATTTTACCGAACGCATGGTGCCGTGGCCACAGCTTCGCAGCCGGTGGTTCTACGTTACCTCGCTAGGCGGCAACCTGCCATTTCTTCGCCGAGCACTAGCGCACGCCCGCCGCACGCACGCCAGCATTGCCGTCAACCCGGGGAAGGCCGAGCTGGCGCAACGTCCTACTGCCTTGCGCGTGCTGCGTGGTGCAGATGTTGTTCTGTTGAACACCGAAGAAGCCCAACTGCTGTTCCGCGCCAAAGGCCGCGCCTTGCAAAAGCAGGTGTCTGCCTGGCGCAAGGGGATTGTCGTCGTCACCGATGGCGAACGCGGTGCGTGGACAGTGACACCACACAGCGCCTGGCAGCTCCACATCAAGCCGGTGAAGGCCATGGACACGACCGGGGCCGGTGATGCCTTTGGCTCTGGTTTCGTGGGCGCGCTCGCAAAACGACCCGGCGACATTGGCTACGCTCTGCGCTTTGCTGCCATCAACGCCGCTTCGGAAGTCCAGGTTATTGGCGCGAAGAATGGTTTACTCACCCATCACCTGCCGCACCGCACGTGGTTCAAGCTCACCGCCCTACACCTATGACCTACGAAGCTATTATTATTGGTGGCGGGCCCGCCGGCCTTACCGCCGCAATCTACTGCGCGCGCAAGAATTTGCGCACGCTCTTGCTCACGAAAGATATTGGCGGCCAAGCCGTGCTCTCGCAAGACATTGAAAATTACCTCGGCTTTACCATGATTACCGGCCAAGATTTAGTGCAGCACTTCCGCGACCACTTGGCTGCATTTAAGGATATTGTAACCGTCCAGGAAGGCGTAGCCGTGACCAGCCTCGACCGCACAGATGACACCACGTTCCGCATCACGGTGGACAACGGTACGACGTACGATTCGCACGTGGTCATTATTGCCTCTGGCCGCAAGCCGCGCTGGCTGGGTGTGCCCGGCGAGGAAGAATTCAAGGGTCGGGGCGTGGCCGTGTGTGCCACGTGCGATGGCGCGTTTTTCAAAGGGAAGGATGTGGCAGTTATCGGCGGCGGGAACTCCGCCATGGACGCGGCTATTACCATGGCCAAGTTCTGCAAGACCGTTCACATAGTGGTGGCAAACCCCGCGCTCCAGGGCGACGAAATTTTCAAGCACAAGATTGCCGCCAACCCGAACATCGTGGTGCACGGCAATGCCAAGACTCTGGCCGTCGAGGGCGACCAGCGCGTTACAGGACTATCGGTTATGATTGACGGCATCGCGCAGGTACTGACAGTGGCAGGGGTGTTTGTGGAAATTGGCTGGCTGCCATCCGCAGACTTCGACCACGTCGCGCCCCACGACAAGCAAGGTGCCGTGCTGGTAGACCGTGATGGGCAAACCGGCATTCCGGGTTTGTACGCGGCCGGTGATGTGAATGACCTGTGGGGTGAGCAAATTATTATCGCAGCAGGGGAGGGTGCCAAAGTGGCCATGCTCGCTAGTCAGTACATCAATAAGCTCCAACAAAAATAGGGATTTGCAGACTTCTACAGCCTGTAGTAGAATATAGGCATTCGTCTTTTTCCAACCGACCGTATGCCCGAACCCATGCCCCCGCAGAACTGGCAACCAAGCCAAAGCTCGCCGAACGCGAGTATTTTTACCGGCCCG
The DNA here is from genome assembly GCA_038063455.1 of Patescibacteria group bacterium. Taxonomy (GTDB): domain Bacteria; phylum Patescibacteriota; class Patescibacteriia; order PEXW01; family PEXW01; genus CAIPSZ01. The sequence continues at coordinate 19,584 of JBBTVB010000005.1, read as the reverse complement.
CCAAAACTTTTGTTTAGCCTAGGGATTATGGTCGGGGTAGCCGCAGTAAGCTTGTTGGGTTTTTTGCTTTCTTTTAGTGCCTACCGCAATGCGGTTGACGGCGGCACCACCAAAACCGCAGCCGTGAGCAACACCAACACCGCAGATACCACGGGCGCCACGCCTTCACCCACCACGCCGGTTGACGTAAAAGTTGACGAGAAGAATGACTGGATTACCGGCAACAAAAACGCCAAGGTGACGTTGGTGGAATTTAGTGACTTTGAGTGCCCATTCTGCAGCCAGTTTGAGCCAACGGTAACCAAAGTGCTCGCCGATTATAAAGACAAGGTCCGCGTTGTCTACAAGCACTATCCACTATCTAGCATCCACCCGCAAGCCCAGAAAGCCGCCGAGGCAGCTGAGTGCGCTGGCGACCAGAAGAAGTTCTGGGAAATGCACGCAAAACTCTTTGCTAACCAGTCCACTCTTTCTATTGCCAATTTTAAAACTTGGGCCAAAGATCTGGGCTTGAAAGAATCTACATTCAACAGCTGTTTGGATGAAAATAAGAAGGCGAGTAAGGTAGCGGCCGATCAGAAATACGGCGACTCGCTGGGTGTCACCGGCACCCCAACCAGCTTCGTGAATGGCTACGCTGTCCAGGGCGCACAGTCCTATGACTTCGTGAAGAGCCTGATCGACCAGGAGCTCGCCAAAATCTAGTCGGCATGTTCGGCTGGCTCACGCACGCGCCACCGAATCCGATCCTGCTCACCCTGGGCGCCGTGCAGCTGCACTGGTACGGGGTGAGTTTGGCATTGGGCCTGCTGGCCGGGGTGTTCTTGGCGCAGCACGTGGGCAAGCGTATTGGCCTAACTCGCGAGCAGGTAGTGGACCTGACCTTGATTATGGTGGTTAGCGCGCTGGTTGGCGCACGACTGCTGCATGTGCTGAACGAATGGACCTACTACCAAGGTCACCTCATCGAAATTTTACAAATTTGGAAAGGCGGCATTGCCTTCCACGGTGCATTGCTGGGCGGCGCGTTGGCCGTGTGGGGCTATTGCCGCCAGCATAAGCGGAATATTTTTCAACTCGCTGACGTGCTCTTGCCCGCCCTCGCGCTGGGACAGATTATTGGCCGGTGGGGCAACTGGTTTAACCAGGAGCTGTACGGTCGGCCGACGGGCCTACCCTGGGCTATTCCCATCGATCCTGCTCACCGGCTGCTTGGTTTTGAAGCTTTTACCCGCTTCCATCCGTTGTTCCTGTATGAAATGCTGGGGAATGCTATTATTCTGGTGTTCCTGCTATTGCTCTGGAAACGCAAGAAGTTGCACATTGGCGATGTTGCCGCTGCCTACCTTGTCCTGTCGCCGGGCGTGCGGCTTGGTCTGGACTTCCTGCGGCTAGGCGAACCGATGATTGGACCATTTACCAACGCCCAACTTTTTAGCTTCATTCTCATTCTCGTCGGTGTCGCCTTGGTGTTCACGCGCCAGCGCCGCCCGCTATACTAACTGCACATATGGCACAACGCTTCCGCTGGGGAATCTGGGGCACCGTCGCTGCAATCATTGTTGTTGGCGCGGGCATAACGTTTGCCGCAACACGCGGCCCGAAAGTGACTTACGACAATGTGAATAGCCCCCGCCCCGTGGACGGGAATGCCAGCAGCAAAGTCGTTTTACAGGAGTTTTCGGATTTCCAATGCCCAGCCTGCGGTTCGGCTTTCCCTTTTGTGAAGCAGCTTATGACAACCTACAAGGATAAGCTGCGTTTTGAGTACAAGCACTTCCCGTTGACCAAAATTCACGCGCATGCCTACAATGCCGCGCTGGCCAGCGAGTGCGCCAACGACCAGGGCAAGTTCTGGGAAATGCACGACAAACTTTTCAGCAACCAAACGGCACTTAGCAGCGGCAACCTGAAGCAGTACGCGCAAGATTTGGGCTTGGACACAACCAAGTTTAATGCCTGTTACGACACCCGCGCAGAAAAATCGGTAGTCGATGCCGACGTGAAAGAGGGGACAAGTAAAAATGTCCAAGGCACGCCAACGTTCTTCTTGAACGGCACGCAAGTGCAGTTTAGTTCTTATGCCGAGCTCGAAAGTGCCGTGCGAGCGGCGACCGGCGGCACCAAGCAGGGGCCGGTGCAGTAATCTACAAGGACTGGTACCGCTGGTCGGAGTCGAACCGACATGGGTTGCCCCACACGATTTTGAGTCGTGCGTGTCTACCAATTCCACCACAGCGGCGTATTTCCTATCCGGGGCCCCCGCAGATGTGGCGCACAGACGCGAAGCGTCGAGCACGCATCTGTGGGGTTGAGCGAGGCTTCGTTCGGAGGGCGCAGCGGGTTGCCGAACGGCGACACGCGAAGCTCGACGAACGAAACGAGCTGGTACCGGGGGGCGGATTTGAACCGCCGACCTGAGGCTTATGAGTCCTCCGCTCTAACCAACTGAGCTACCCCGGCATAATACTTAGTATAAAAGTACCCGCTCTATGCTGCTCAATAATGACAGAAGCCGCAGAGCCAGTAAACCGTGCTTCGGTTTGCTAACGCTGCGGCTTCTCAACTCTTGGTGTCGTCAGGTCACGGTGTTGCCGTGCCCTCGCGTGGGTGCGGGAGGGGGATTTGCACCCCCGACCTCCGGATTATGAGCCCGGCGAGCTGCTACTGCTCCATCCCGCGTAGTGCGGCGTCGAATACAAAGTGCCGCGTCACGTTTACGTTGCTGCATTAGAATAGAAGATGCACAGTGTCATTGTCAAGGTTACGCATTTGACGGCTGCGTGTTTTAGGCGTACACCGAAGGTAACAGAATACCAACCTAGGAGGCCACATGTCCCCACGCACTGTCGACGAGGATAGGCACCCAATGACGACCAGCGAGCTCATTACCATGGCACGCGACCCGAAGCGAGCTGTCGAAGATGTAGTGGAGGCTTTCCTGCACTACATTCCCGGCTCGGACGATGGGTATGACGAGCTCCTTTCGGTGCTCGCCCTTGAACACCCAGAAGTATTCTTGGACATGGGCGTTAGCCCTGAACACCTGAAACGCACACAAGATGTGCTCCGCGTAATTCGGGAAAGATTTTCTTTGGTAAAAGCCTTGTGAAATAATTCACGAGGCTTTTTCCTGCTATACTGTTGTTACCTATGGCGCGTGTTATTGCAGTAGTAAATCAAAAAGGCGGTGTGGGGAAGACCACGACCGCAATCAATCTTGCTGCCGAATTGGCCAGCTTGGGCAAGTTTGTGCTGCTGGTAGACATTGACCCCCAAGGCAATGCATCGTCAGGCATTGGTGTGGACCATCGAAAAGTCCCGCACGGCGTCTACCATGCGATTATCGGGCTTAAATCTTTCCGCGATATCGTGCAGGACACCGCCGTGGACGGTTTGCGAGCAGCCCCGGCGACGTTGGACCTGGCCGGGGCAAACGTTGAGCTCGTCCCGCTGGACCGACGCGAGCACAAATTGCGGGAAAGCCTGGCCGAAGTCCGCAACGAGTACGACTACATCATTATCGACTGCCCGCCAAGTTTGGGCATCCTTACCCTCAACGGTTTGGTCGCGGCGGAAGAGATTCTCATTCCCGTCCAGACTGAGTACTACGCCCTCGAAGGACTGGGCCAGCTCGTTGAGACCATTGCGGCCATCAAGCAGAGCCTGCAGCCCGGCCTGACCGTGCTCGGCGCGGTGATGACAATGTACGATGAGCGTAACAAACTCTCCCAAGCTGTGTTCCAAGAGTTGTACCAGTACTTCCCGAATAAAATTTTTCGCACGGTTATCCCGCGCAACGTAAAGCTGGCCGAAGCACCGAGCCACGGCAAAGCCATCCGGCATTTTGACCCGGGCAGCAAGGGCGCCAAAGCGTATGAGAAGCTGGCCCGGGAAGTCGTGGACGGGGAAATAGGCTAAACTACCTCTATGGCAAAAACCACACTTGGCCGCGGTCTTTCCTCGCTTATCCCCGGCGCATCGGGCAGCAACTACTGGGGCGATGTGAAGCCGCAAGCTGGCGAGCGCATTGAGCAGCTTTCGATCCACCGCATTAACGCCAACCCGCACCAGCCGCGAGAGCACTTCGAGCGGCAACATTTGGAAGACCTGGTGAGTTCTATAAAAGAGCACGGCATTTTGCAGCCCTTGGTTGTAACCGAGACACCCCGCGGCTACGAGCTCATTGCCGGCGAGCGGCGTTTGCGTGCGTCAAAATTGGCTGGCCTGGCCACCGTGCCGGCAATTGTGCGCAGTGTCACCAACCAGCAAAAGCTGGAACTGGCCTTGGTCGAGAATGTCCAGCGGCAGGATTTGAACCCGGTGGAACGGGCCAAAGCCTACCAACGCTTAATTGATGAGTTTAGCTTGACCCAAGACGAAGTGGCGAAGAAGGTTGGCCAGAGCCGACCAGTGGTGACGAACGCGATTCGTATTCTTTCGCTGGCCCCCGAAATGCTAGCCGCGCTCGCCGAAGGAAAAATCTCGGAAGGCCATGCCAAAGTGCTGCTCGGTGTTTCCGATCCGAAGGCTCGCCAGCAGCTCTTCAAGCGCGTCCTGGACGAAGGCATGAGCGTGCGCACTGTGGAAGTGCAGCGTAACACCACGGTGCGCGGCCACACGCGCAAGAGTTCGGATGTGGAAACCAAGGCCCGGGAAACACGGCTGCGGGCGGCACTCGGCGCTAAAGTGACTATCAAACCGGCGGGCAAAGGCGGCAACATTACCATCCACTATGGCGATGCCGAGGAATTAGAGGGGATTGTGCGGCAGGTGGAGGCGCGGTAGAATAGACAAAAATACAACCCATAACATTGCACATGGAGGTTTTATGTTTCCTGGTTTGCTTGTGTTCTTTACACTCGCTGGGCAAGCGCACGTCATGCCAGCTGATACGGTGCAAGCAGTTGAGGTAACAACCGTGCCTACTTTTTTCCAGCACACATCCGGCATTAGCTCGGCGGTTGTTGATTCTGCCTTCAACGTGCTTCTGCCGCTGTTTCAAGAGGCGATTGCACACGGTCGCCCGCGACAGAGACTCAATGCGACCGATGTTGCAACACGGCTATCGCACCAAAACGTCCCAACGTTTTTTCATGGCGCGGTCATTGAGGTCAGTGGCCAAGAGCGCACTCTGTACGTGCATTTCCCCAGTCACGATGGGAATTTGCCGATTATCAGCTTGACCGAGGCCATGGGGCAAAATAACCGAGAAGTCGAAACAATTGTAGAGCTTGGGTATTTTGCTCGTGCAGGGTCTGATCGGGGTTTCGTGCGCGTCCAATGGTGAGGGGACTCATTGGTACTAAAAAAGTAATGGATGTTCGAAAACGAGCATCCATTTTTATTTGAAGTGTTAGAAGATTATATATGCACTATAGTTTGAAGTTTACCTTTGATTAGGTCGGAAGATTCTATACTTGCCTAATTTTTATTATAGGTATAGTGTGGGCATACAAAATTAAAGGAGGAATACGATGCCTGGCCAAACGCTACCTGAACAGCTCTTTGATACCCTAGTGAAAAAATACCAAGTAAAGCCGGAAATTTTTGGTTCCCCTGGCTTTTACCATGGCAGTAAAGCATTATTGCCGGATGGTCTAGGGGCAATAATTCTTACTGGCAATGAAGAAAATTGTACAGAATTGACTTTTCGATGGAGTCCTAATGCCGAGAGTCTCGAGAGTGAGGCCAGTGACGTTATGGTGTTTGTGACTATGCCTAGTCGATATGGTCGGTACGATCATAAAAGGCGGACGCACTTACGAGAGGTCACATTTGTACGTTTCACTCCATCCAACGGGCTCATTCTTCAGGCTGGTATAGCAGCGATTGCCCTAGAGATTCTTACAGTAGCAATGGGTCTTGCTGGGCACGTCCTTGAGCCTGTGCCCGCTGTACGTTAGGATTGAAATTTTTTTGAAAACGGATACTCATATGAGAATCCGTTTTATTTTTTTCCGCGTCGTTTTTTCTTCGGTTTCCCCTCGCGTTCGGCCATGAGCTCCACGGCTTGGTCCATAGTGACCGACTCGGGGGCGGTGCCTTTGGGCAGTGAAGCATGTGTCTTACCATCAGAAACATATGGACCGTACTTACCATCCAGTACCTTCACGTTCTTGCCAGTTTTTGGATGTGCGCCCAATTCTTTGAGCGTGCGGCCACCCGAGCGCCGGCTAGCTTGTTTGGGTTGGGCCAAGAGTTCTAGTGCCTTTGCCTCAGTAATCGTCAACGGCGATTCGCCGTCGGGAATGCTACGCGTTTCAATACCGGCTTTAATGTACGGGCCGAACTTGCCATTGGCGGCCAGAATGTCTTCGCCGGCCGCGGTCTTGCCCACGGTGCGGGGCAGGGAGAGAAGCTGCAGGGCTTGTTCAAGCGTAAGCGTTTCCGCAGTCATGCCCGTCAACAGCGATGCAGACTTGAGTTTCTCGGCTTTGGGATCGCCTTTTTTTCGGCGTTTTTTTACTGCGCCGTCTTCCTCCTTCTTTTTTTCTCCAAGTTGCACGTAGGTACCAAAGCGACCAGTTTTTAAGAACACACCCAGGCCACTTATCGGGTCAATTCCCAGAGGTTTCGCTTCTGGGATTGGCGCATGGTTGCCTGCCTTATCCAGGTTTATAGTGTGCTTGCATTCGGGGTAGCCCGTGCAGGCCAGGAAGGTGCCAAAGCGGCCAAACTTTTTAATCATGGGTTTGCCGCAACGCTCGCAGATTTCATCGGTCGCGGTTTCAGTGAGGTCCTTTTTCGAAATTTCCGCGTCTTTGGCCACTAAATTGGTGTGGAATTTGTCGTAGAAAGTTTTGAGCACGGGCTGCCATTCGGTTTTACCCTCGGCAATGTGGTCAAACTGCTGCTCCATGTTGGCCGTAAACTGGTAGTCGACAATTTCGGGGAAGTGCTTCACGAGTAAATCAATAACCAAGAAAGCCACCTCGGTCGGTTTCAAGCGGCGCTCATCCCGCTCCACGTAGCCGCGGTCCACAATGGTGGTAATGGTCGGGGCGTAGGTGGAAGGTCGGCCAATGCCGTGCTCTTCCAGCACTTTCACAATGCTGGCGTCCGAATAGCGAGGTGGCGGTTCGGTAAAGTGCTGCACGCCTTTCACGTCTTTGGCCTCGACTTTGTCGTTGACCTTGAGCGGCGGCAGGAAAGTTTCTTTGGCGCCGTCCGGGTACACCTTTAAAAAGCCAGGGAAGCGAATAGTGGCGCCGGTCGCGCGGAAAATCGCCTCTTCCACATTCGCCGCCACGTCCACGCTGGTTTGGTCCACTTGGGCGTCCGGCATTTGCGAAGCCACGGCGCGGTTCCAGATGAGCTCGTAGAGTTTGGCTTGGTCGGGGTCCAGGTGCTCGCGAATGCTTTCGGGGGAGTGGACAACTTCGGTCGGGCGGATGGCTTCGTGCGCTTCCTGCGCGCCCTTGCTATTCGTTTTAAACTTCCTACCGGCGGGCAGCACGTAGTCTTTGCCAAAAGTGTTTTCCAGGTACGTTTTGGTCTCGTTTATGAATTTGTCAGACAAGTTGAGCGAGTCCGTACGCATGTAGGTAATCAAGCCGGTCTGGCCTTTGCCACCCAGGTGCACGCCTTCGTACAGCTGCTGCGCCAGCCGCATGGTGCGGTTGGCCGAGAGCCCTAAGCGGCGGTTGGCGTCCATTTGCAGGGTGGCAGTGGTAAATGGCGGCGCCGGGGAGCGCTTGGTGGTTTTCAGCTGGACATCGCCAATGTGGTAGGCCGCGCCCTTGAGTTTGGCTAGCAGCTCGTCTGCCGCTTGCTGGTTGCCAATGGCAAATTTGTCCAAGCTGGCGCCCGCGAGTTTTAAGAGTTTGGCTTCAAAAGTTTCTTTGCCCGTGTCGAAGACGCCTTCAATGGTCCAGTACTCTTGATTTTTGAAAGCCAGAATTTCCCGTTCACGTTCCACGATCAACCGCACGGCCACCGACTGCACGCGGCCGGCCGAAAGCCCGCGCCGCACTTTGCGCCATAGGAAAGGGGAGAGTTCGTAGCCAACCAGGCGGTCCAGAATGCGGCGGGCTTGCTGGGCGTCCACGCGTTTAATGTCCAGCGGGCGGGGGTTGGCCAAGGCATGGTCGATAGCTGCTTTGGTAATTTCGTGGAAGACAATGCGTTGCACGTCTTCGCCCTTAATTTTTAGAAGTTCGGCCAAATGCCAAGAGATTGCTTCACCTTCACGATCTTCGTCAGTGGCGAAGTACACTTTGCCCGTGGCTTTTGCCAACTTTTTCAATTTGGTTACCGTTTCTTTATCATCATCACCAACGACGTATTCGGGCTGGAAGTTATGCTCCACATCTACGCCCATGGTACTTTTTGGCAGATCGCGTACGTGCCCGAAAGATGCCTCCACCTGAAAATCTTTGCCGAGGAAACGGCCGATGGTTTTGGCTTTGGTGGGAGATTCGACGATGACGAGCGCTTTGGGCATTGGGTGTTACAAACGGTAGGTCAGGCCGCCCAGGTGGTGCACGCGGCCTTTCAATTCCAACATCACCAACGTGCTGGTGATGACGCTTGGGTCACAATCGCACAGGCGGGAAAGTTCGTCAACATGTTTTGCGCCAGACACCAGGTGCTGGATGACAATCTGTTCTTCAGGATTGTCCGCGGGTGGCGAGGTTTTTTCTACAGTTCTATCGTCCGTTACTGGTGCAAGATTGAGAGCTACAAGAATGTCATCTGCACCTCGGACGAGGGTTGCGCCTAGGCGAATGAACTTGTTGGTGCCGGCCGAGGCTGACCGGGAAATGTCGCCCGGTATGGCAAAAACTTCCCGGTTTTCATCCAGGGCCAGCTTGGCCGTGAGCAGGGCACCAGACTTATCGCCCGCCTCTACTACCAGGGTACCGGTGCACATCCCGGCCACAATCCGGTTACGCAGCGGGAAGTGGTGGGGTAGGCTGGTGGTGCCCAGTGGGAATTCGGAAATGAGGCCGCCGCCTTCCTTTACTATGCGGTGGGCCAGGTCGCGGTGCTGGGGTGGGTAGACCAGATTGACGCCTGTGCCCATGACCGCCCAGGTTTTTCCACCAGCGTTCAAGGTTGCCTCATGGGCCAGGCCATCTATGCCCAGAGCTAAGCCAGAGACAATGCCAAGGCCTGCTTTGACCAAGGGTTGTACCAGCATGTCGGTTGCCTGGCGGCCGTAGTCGGTAAAAGCGCGCGTACCGACCACGGCCAGCAGGGTCTGCTCCGCTGGCGGTAGTGTACCGCGGACAAAGAGCACGGCTGGTGCGTCGTGCGTTTCTTTCAGTAAGGCAGGGTAGTTGTCATCAAGCAGTGTTACGACCTGTACCTTGGCGTCAGTTATTGCCTGCCAATTTTTTTGTGGGTCGAGTTTGGCATGTGCGGCAATAATGGCCTCGGTCACTTTCCCTTCGCGCTGTAGTGCCTTACGCAGTTCAGCATCCGATGCTTTCCACGCATCAGCCAGGCTTGGGAAAGCGACGCGTAGCAGTTCAATTTTCTTCGGTCCAATCTGCACAATGCTGGCCCAGGCGGCCCAGGCAATGCGTTCGTTTTCCGGAAGTGCTTGTGGTTGTGGCATAGATGGCCAAAAGGCTAGCACGTTCAATTTGAATTGTGCAAGTTAAAATCAAAATATCCAGCGCAGGCCGCTGTGCCTGCGGTAAAAATATTCGCGGGCAGGGCCGCGTGCGCTCGGATAAAATATAATTGCTTTGAAAGAATATTTGACTAGCTGATTGCCAGTGCTAGGCTGTAGGCAAAGAACCTTTACAATCTATGAAAGTGAGAAAGACGTGAAGAAGTTTTTGCAGGTTTCGTCGATCCTAATGCTTGTTTTCGTCCTATTATTTGGTACGGAGGCAGGCGCTCTCGCCACCGGTGATGATATGTCAGAGTCAACAGTGGCGCCGTGGTATAGCGGTCTGGCAGGGTCAATAATCACTTATGCTGCTTTCCTAGGCCTTTGTGTATTGGTACACAAAAAGACGCAAGACTTTCCGTTGAAGACATCAATCGTTATCACCGCACTCATGAGTTCTGCGCTATTTCTTGTGGCAGACTTCCTCTACAGGAAAGGCTCTCCAGAATGGCAGAGTATTGCAGATTACTTTGTTTATGCTGGCGCGCTCATTTTTTGTTTTACTGTACTCATGCTTTTACCGCTTATTATCAAAGCTTTCAGAACGACTTCTGAGTAGTACGCACCTTGGTAATGCTCTTCTTACGCACCGAACTCAGTTCGGTGCGTTTTTATTTGACTCGAATCAGCCTAGTGCTAGGCTTTAGGCAAAGGATCTTTACAATCACAGAAAGCGAGGAAAACTTGAAAAAGCTTGTACAAACTTTGTCTGTCTTCCTGTTCAGCCTCATCCTCCTCCACGGTATGAAGGCAAAAGCTGGATGGATGAATGAAGGTGCCGGAGAGCCATCTATCGCCGTGCCATGGTATAGCAGTCCGGCGGTGCCAGTTATCATTTGTGCTGTTCTCGCAGGTATTTGCGTATTCATGGTCGCCTTCGTGATGAGAACTTCCAAGAAGGCCCCAGAGTAGCAGAGATCTTGGTAATGTTCTTTTGACGCACCGAACCCAGTTCGGTGCTTTTCTTTTGTTTAGGCCTGGGTTGACCCAGCCCGACTTGTCACAACCATTGGAATACGAAAATGTAACAGGTTACGAAAAATTCGTGGCTTGTGCCCTTACGTATATTTGCCAAGTGGAGCTGGGTTGACTTTTGCCGGGCAGTTTGCTACAGTGCCGAGTTACATATACCAAAAAAAGGAGATACCTTTGACAAGGAAGCAAAAAGCTCAGGCAAAGTGCTATCTCATTTTACGCGATGGCACGGAAAGATTGGGCGTTGTACACGCATATTCAGGTAAGCAGGTACAGGTTTTTGTACGGCAGTGGGCGATTGAGCAGGGCAAGGAAGCGGAATACGAGGCTGGCAGACTTGAGGCTCATGAGCAGCCCCCGCAGATGTGTAATCCAGCCAATCCGCAGCAACGGTGTGATGCACACAAAATTGGCGTAGCCAAAGGCGCACACCAATGCGAATCCCGACCTCGTCGAAAACCTGCAGGTTCACGAGCAACCAATGATGCGCCACTGGACGAATCGCAAGCCGACAGGTAAATGCACTTGAGGTTGCATACGAAGTGCGCTATAACAAAACCGAAACGAAACACCAAGGAGGTACATTTTGGCACGTAAGCCTGGGATTACACAATGCTACGTCATTGGTTTCCGTGGCGAACCAACGACGAAGTGCATCCACGCAACTTGCAAAACCACCGCTGACACATTGCTGGCAAGATACCGCAGCGGTGAAGAATATTTAATGATTGGGACGCGCCCGGTAGAAAAATGTACGAATCCGCATCCGTACTGCCAGACGCCAAGAAAGACCGTAACTTCACAACACCGGGTATTCGGCTCTCAAGATGCGAGGGCGAATGCGCTGGCCAGACATGCGCGTATGCTCAAGCAGCAGCACCTCGACTAGTTCCGTGGTCGAACCTTCACGACGTCTTCACTCCGAAGACGTCGTTTTTTTCTTTGGGACAGCCGGTGCTTTTTTCTCAGTACTTTTTTCTGGATGTCCGCTATCTTTCTCAAACACACCAATAATTTTTTTGAGCATAGCCACCCAGTCCTTACCCAGGGCGGACTTATCGATTTTGAGTTGGTCTGGCGCCAGCTGCCAACCTTCGACCAGCTCGAAAAGCGGCTTGAGCTTGGCCACGTCGATGGGCCGCAAGAAACGCACGATCAGTCGCTCGTTGGGCCCCAGGCGCACGAGCTGGATATTCGTAATGTCGGTTTTTTGGGCGAGTAATTTCAACTCTAAAAGTTTGAAAAGCGATTCCAAGCTCGGCGGCGCGACGCGCTCTTTGGTCAGCTGGTCGTGGTAATGCCAGAGTTCGCCTACGCTTACCATGTTAGCTAAATCTTGGTAGATGCGTAGACGATTGCGCTCGTCTGGCTCGAAGTCTTGTGGAATGCCGACCGAGAGTGGCAGATCGATGGTGACGTCGTGCAAGCTGGGCATAGCTGCACCGGTTTTGAGTTCAGCAATTTCCTGTGCTAGCAAGCGGGTGTACAAACCCAAGCCCAGGGCGGCCACGTGGCCGTGCTGCTGGTTGCCCAGGATGTTCCCGGTGCCGCGGATTTCCAAATCTCGCAATGCCACCTGCATGCCCGAACCCAGCGCCTTGGCTTCTTCCAGGCCGACCAAACGTTGCTTCGCATCACCAGTGAGTTTCTGGCTATGGTAGAGGAAGTACGCAAAGGCTTGCTGGTTGCCGCGGCCAATGCGTCCGCGCAACTGGTAGAGCTGGGACAAGCCAAACTTCGGGGCTTGGTCCACAATCAAGGTGTTGACGTTGGGCAAGTCCAAACCGTTTTCGATGATGGTGGAACACACGAGCAGGTCGAGCTCTTGGGCATCGAATTTATGCATCACATCCGCCAGTTTATCCTCGGGTAGCTGGCCGTGGGCCACGCCAATGCGCGCTTTCGGGAAGAGTTGCTGCAGCTCGCGGGCTTTGTCGTGAATAGTTTCGACGTTGTTGTACAAGAAGTAGGCCTGGCCGTTGCGTTTGAACTCGCGGTCGAGGGCTTCGAGCACGATATTATCCGAGTACGGCGCGATGGTGGTTTCAATGGGTTGCCGGCCTTCGGGCGGGGTTTCGATCATACTCACGTCCCGCAGGTTAGAGAGCACGAAATTGAGCGTGCGCGGGATAGGGGTGGCGCTCATGGTGAGTACGTGGGCCTGCAAGCGAAACTGCTTGAGTCGTTCTTTCTGGCCCACGCCAAACCGCTGCTCTTCGTCGATAATAATGAGACCCAAGTTTTTAAAGTGTACGTCTTTGGAGAGCAGGCGGTGCGTGCCAATAACAATTTGCACGTCGCCACGGTTGATGCCGGCAATGGTTTCGTCCTGCTCGGCCATGCTTTCGAAACGTGAGAGCAAGCCGATGTTGACCTTAAGGTGGGCTAGGCGTTTGTTGAAGGTGTCGTAGTGTTGCTGCGTCAAAATCGTCGTCGGCGAAAGCACGGCCACTTGGTAGCCGTTGGCTGCGGCTTTGTAGGCGGCGCGGATGGCCACTTCGGTTTTACCAAAGCCCACGTCGCCGCAGACCAGGCGGTCCATGGGGCGCTCGCCTTGCAGGTCGGCAAAGACTTCTTCGATAGCGCGCATTTGGTCTGGCGTCTCGTCATAGGGGAACGAGTCTGCCAGCGCGCGTTCTTCGGCCGTGCGGTGCTGCATGGGGCGCACGCGCACGAGCTCGCGGGCGGCGTACAACTTCACCAGTTCTTTGGCCAGCTGGCGAGTGTCTTCCCGTACTTTGCGCGTGACCTGGTACCAGTTGCTGCCGTGCAGGCGGTGCAGCGGCGGGTGGCTGACGCCAATGTACTTGGAAAGTTTTTCCGCCAGTTCCACCGGCACCGAGAGGCGGTCTTTCTCCGCGTACTCCAGCACGAAATACTCCTTGGCCACACCATTCACCACGTCCGTGCGCATGCCCCGAAACAAGCCAATGCCGTGGTCCAGGTGTACGGCGTAGTCGCCGGTTTTGAGTTCAGCCAGGAACGAGGTGTCGAGTCCGCGCGTGCGCACCGTGGGTTGGTCGCGCGGGAAAATTTCTCGGTCGGTAAGCACCAAAAGTTTTGCCGGCGCAGATTTGAAGCCAGATAGCGTGGCATTGTAGGGCACCTCCCAGCACTCGGGCAGGGGAATGTCGTGTTCTTTACATAGTGCCTCGAGTTGTTTTTTGCGGGCCGTTAAAACCACCACGCGCGTCTTTTTCCATTGCTTTGCATCTGCCACAAAGCGCGCGTACTGGCCAGCGTAGAGCGGGGCCGGCCGGGCATCTATGGCTACGTCGGCCTCGCCCCCGCCAAACGTCCGCAAACTCACCGTGGGGTAGTTGTGGATTGCACCTAAGGCAGCTTGTCGATCGTCATCACCAACATCATCGGCATCCGTTACTACCATAAGGGTGTGCTGCCGGTCGAGGTACTGCACCAGGGCGGTGTCGTTGTCGCGGGCGGGCATGCGTGCGGGCGGCACGGTAACCTGCGGCAGCTTGGCCCCGGCTTTATTGGCATGGTCAACCGCATGCAAGGTTGCAATGGTCCGGTCATCAAATTCTACGCGCACCGGGTGGTTGGCCCCGACGGGGAACACATCTAGCAAGCCGCCGCGCCGCGCAAATTCGCCGGGGCCGGACACCATGGTCTCGGCCATGTAGCCGTGCTCCACCAAGTGGCGAGACATGTCGGTGGTGGAGAACGCCGTGCCAGGCCGCAAGGTCAGCACGCCGTCGCCAAAGTGTTTTTTCTCTGGCAGCGGGGTGAGCACTTGGCGCGGGGTGAGCACCAGCACGGTGGGGGTTTTGGTCAGCAGGTTGGCCAGCACCGGCGGGGTAATCTCGGTGGCGGTGTGGTATTGGTCGCTCAGGCGCAGCGCGCACAGGGCGGTGACCACTCGGCTCTGGTGATCAATATCGTCCACCAGCCACAGCACGTGCGTGCGCGGCTGCTGTCGCAGCGCCTCGGCAATAATTGCCACTTGCGCCGAAATTTCGGGCACGCCGGTGGTATGAATCCGGCGACCAGCCCGAAGCGCCGCAATGGCCGGTGCGGGCAGTGGGATGTGTAGGTTTTCAGAAGCCGGTGGTCGAGCAGGCATGAGCTTCAATTCAGGAGGGTTGGCGTAAGCAGATTCCTAGCCCGCGCAGGCACGGAGACCTGCGCTTGGGGTGTATGAAGGGTGCTGGGTTGACAGAAAAAAAGAGATTTGCTAGGTTTGGATGCTGTTCATTGGTATCCTACGTCCACGGAGTATTCATGAGGTTACCCCTCCTATTACCTCGCGAGTGCTTGCTGTGGACGTGGGGTACGAGTGAATAGTTTTTTATTGCGTGCCGTTAAACTGGTTCGCAGCCGCATCCGGACCTTTTTGGAGTGCAAGTGTAAGCGCGGCAATAGTCCGTTCAATAGCCGCGCTAAGGCCAGCTTGCTGTTCCGGGTCCCAGTCGGCCAAGACGTAATCTGCGACGTCGTACTTAGCTATGGCCCATTCCCGCGGGTCCACGCGCCCGTCGGCATTGGCATCGAGGGGGCGGGGCCGGCTAATGCCCACCCGGAAACGCCAGAACTCTTTGGTGTGCAGGTGCTCGATAACCGAATCTACGCCATTATGCCCACCCGCCGAAAGGTTGCGGTGGATTTTGACGCTGCCAAAGGGAATGTCCATGTCGTCGTGTACCACCCACACCCCACTGGGTTCCACATGGTAGAAGCGGCTGGTATTGACCACCGCCCGGCCCGAGTCGTTCATAAAGGTGGTGGGTTTGAGGACCCAGGCTTTTGGTTCGGTGATTTTTGCGGTCAGTAAACTGTTGAGTGCACTATTTTCTTGCCACGCAGGTAGCTGCCAGGTGTTCTGCAACGCATCCACTACCCGGAAGCCCAGGTTATGGCGGCTGTGGTCATATTTCTCGCCTGGGTTGCCCAGGCCAACAATGAGCGTGGTCATATGCTCTTCGCAAAAGGTTGCGAGACACGGACGATAATCGGCGTCCCGCCAAAGTCATAGGCGGCGCGGAGGAGCTTCGCTACTGCGAGGCCATAGGCTTTTGGTAGCGCTTCACGTTTGCTGGTAGCGAGTTCAAACGTCGGTGGTGCGGTTTTCAGCTGGCGCAGTTCGGTGGCAATGACTTGTTTTTTGCCGGCCGCGGGTCGCAGCCGAATTGCGGCGTTGCGCAGTAGGGCCGTGAGTTCGGCTTGCGGGATGGTGCGGCGGCGCTGCTGGTCTATCTGTACGGCCATATCCAAGATGCGGCGCACGTTGTGTTTCTCGGTGGCCGAAGTAAAGACCATCGGCGCCCACGAAACGTAAGGCAGCGAGCGACGAATGTACTTCTCTGCACGCAGTGGCGAGGTGGGCACTTTGTCTGGCATGCGATCCCACTGGTTGGCCACCAGCACCATGCCGGTGCCCCGGTCGCCAATGTCGCCAGCCAAGGTTTTTTCTACCAAGCCAATGCCGTCGGGGAAAGACCACACCAAAGCGGCCACGTCGGCATGTTCCAAAGCACTGCGGGTGGCGTACAAGCTCATGGCTTCGATACGATTGTTGGTGCGACCATGTGTGCGCACGCCCGCGGTGTCCACCAAGGTTATGGGCGTGCCTTTGTACACAATGTCGAACGATGCAGCATCACGGGTGGTGTGCGGCTGGCTGGAGACTACGCGCACTTCGTCGTGCAGCAGGGTGTTGGTAATGGCAGATTTGCCCACGTTGGTGCGGCCCACCAGCACCACCTTAATCCGCCGCCCGCGGTTTTTTTGCGGCAACGGCAGTGGGAGTCGCTTGGCAATCGCATCCAGCAAGTCGCCCGTGCCACCCCCGTTTTTTGCAGACACGGCAACGACGTCGACCCCGGCCCGCTGGAAAGGTATGGCCGAGTTGCCTGAACGTCGGTCGGTTGGCGTATCGGTTTTGTTCACGGCAATAACCACCAGCTTCTTTTCTTTGAGCAGCTTGTGCAACAACTTTCGTTCTTCCTGCAGCAAACCGGCGCTCGCTTCGGTTACCAGCACAATCATGCTCGCCGATGCCATGGCCGTATGCACCTGACGCAGCACGGCTTGGTGCAGTTCGTCGGGTTTCTCTATATCAAAGCCGCCGCTATCAACCAGTGTGAACGCGCGGTTCTGCCACGTGACAGTTTGCTTCTGCAAGTCGCGCGTGGTGTGCGGCGTCGCATCGGCAATTGCTAAACGCCCGTCGGTGAGGCGGTTGAAGAGCGATGATTTACCAACATTGGTCCGCCCAAGGAGGAGGACTGCAGGATGAGCCATACAACAGGTGCTAGGTCGAACTGGAAGCCGGAAGGTTACGAGCCGCGGGCAGCGTGGCGCTGTTCACAATGGTCACTGCCGAGGTGCCCAGAATGAGAATGATTTGCGGATTTGTTGGGGTGTTGGTATTTAGGTTTGCGAGTGGCTTCGATGTCGCTAAGGTTATGTCCGCAGGAACGGTGGTGGTAATTGTGGCGCCGTACTTGCTTTGCAAACTGGCAACCGTTTGCGGGGCCTGGCCATTGGAGAGGTCTACAACAACACTTTGTTCGTAGCGTACGCCTTTGGGTGTGCCAATGGATACAATGTCATAGGCAAAGCCGCGTAGCGTTTTACCCACCATGTCTGCTAAGCCGGTTTCACCAGTTGCATTTTGTACTTGAATTGCAACCTTCTCCTTTGCTACGGCGTTAAGCTGGAAAATATTTTTTTCGAGCTCATGAATTTCGGCGTAGTTGCCCAACCCAAGCCGAGGCTGAATAACGTAGGCACCATCGGTACCCGTGCCTTGGCGTACTAAATTGTCGGGCGTGGTTTCCAGCACGCGGCTTACCACTTTTTCGGGCGTCAGTTCTTTGGCAATGTGGGCCAGCCGCGCCACTTCCCATAGTTCAAATGTGGTATGGACGTGCGAACCCAGATCGTCGAGCAACCCACTAATTTTTGCCGGGTTGGTTAGCGTCCCAACGGACAGTGCTTTTTCGCGGAAGGCAAACAAGAGTTTTTGCTGGCGCGCCGAGCGAGCAAAGTCTGACCCCTGGCCGTTATTGCCGTGGCGCGAGCGGGAAAATTGCAGAGCACGTTCGCCATCCATTTTTTGTTCGCCGCTTTCAAAGCGTATGGTCTGGTAGCCAAAATTGTAGGTAGGGTACTCCGCATCGACAAACGGCGTTTCGACATTAACGTTAAGTTTGCCAAGGGTGTCTACTGCTTCTTTAAAACCGTTAAAGTCCACGCGCGTAAAGTAGTGTACGGTTTGGCCGGTTACGTCTTGCACCGCTTGGGTAATGAGCGCGTCACCACCCTCGGGTTTTTCGTCGGTGCGGCCAAACGCCAGGGCATTATTAATTTTGCGGTAGCCGTAGTTGGGGAGTTCGACCAAGAAGTCCCGCGGGATAGAAAGCATGGCCACATCAGAGGTGCGCTGGTCAATGCTCGCCAAAATAATCGTGTCGGCTAGGTACGGGCCTTCGTGGCCAGGGCCACCATGCCCCACGAGCAGGATGTTGGTCCGGCCGTTGCCATCATTCTTCAGTTCGCGGTCGCCCGGCACTATCAGCTTACCCAGTTGGCCAAGCGTGGAAGTGCCGTTGGTACCGCTAAAAACGCTGCTTCCAACCGTCAGAATTTTCCAGCCCAGCCCAATAGCAACAATTGCAATGACTGCAAAGACGCCCACCACTGCGTGCCACCAGTGGAAGCGCTTTTTTGGATGCAAAGGCTCCGGAACTTTTGCAGTTTCGGGGGTGGGGGAGATAGCGGGTTGTGTTTTTCCTTTCTGGATATCTTTCGTCGGCATACAGACAGTTGTACAGGCTGCACTGTACCAGGTTTTTGCTGCTTCCGTCAAGGCTTTTCGGGGTGGTTTTTTGACCTTGCTCGAGGGCTTGACTGGAGCAGTTACGTGGCCTACCATGTGCCCAGTTCGTTGAAAATTTTGCACCACCTACCAAGCCTTCCAAGGAGGAAGTTCTATGTTCTGGTCGAAAAGAATATCAATTTGTAGCCTGCCTATTCTGCTGCTCATCAATGTGCTGACGTTTGAGTCAGTAACTTGGGCCGGTGATTACGTGCCCACCGCGAGTCAGGTAAAAGCTCAGAAAATTATGGGCCAGAATTACCTTGGTCCAGACGCGGTAATGCATGCGTTGAATGTTCGGTACACGCCCGAAGAGTTAAAAAAACTGGAAACAGTACCTTTTACTGATGCTGTACTTCAGGGTTTTTCAGTAACTCATGTGCTTGTCGCAGGCTACTCATGCACAATCAAGACTTTACAAAAGGCTTGCAACAGCGATTCGTTTAAAATCGAATTCATGGACCTATCGTTAAATGGCTCAAATTGGTACGATTATGAAAAATTTGTACACGACAGTGTCAAAGTTGAGTGGATGCTTGTACCAATTAAGGTCTCTACGGCGACAGCAGAAAAGCACTACACTGCACAATCGCTTACCGATGATTGCACTGTTTGTGCGCCTCGTGCAACAGAATTGGTTTTTGCAAGTGTTGTAGCAACACTTGCTGGCGAAGTAACACTTTTTGACAAGCAAGTAGTGAGTTGTAGAGAGAAAGATTCACAAGGCTACGACATATTTGTAGGTTCTAATCTCAAGCATATGGCAGGTCACACCAGCAAAATCCTCGTTGGGAGTGTTTGGGAAGACCGACAATATCGTGCCCGCCGCACAATCATCTATAAATAGGCAGCAGTAGTCCATAGTACATTTTCAGTTTTAACCCCTTTCGCTTTGGTGAAAGGGTTTTTATTTTTCGGCCTTGCAAGAACCCAAAAATGTGCTACAATTGCACACATTCGCTTGATTTTATTGAGTTTTTTCTTCTAACAATTAGTGATTAGCAATTAGTCCCGTCCACGATGCAATGCGTCGGGACGTGGATCCCGCCTTTGGCGGGAGTTAGACCCGCCCATTATTATTTCGGACGATTAGCTCAGTTGGTTAGAGCGCGCCGTTCACATCGGCGAGGTCGAAGGTTCGAAT
>JBBTVB010000004.1:0-64304 GCA_038063455.1 Patescibacteria group bacterium | reverse complement strand
ACGGTTAGGACATCGGCTTTTCAAGCCGGTAATCGGGGTTCGATTCCCCGTGGGGCTACCACCCTTTATCCAGTAGGTTATTCCCTTGTGACGGAAGGTTATTTTTGGTATAGTTTTTTTACTATGGCCCGCAAAATTGTAACAAAAAACGTTGACCTAACCACCGACGTAGAGCCAAAAGAGAAAGACTGGCTAGAAGAACGCTACGATGGCCAGCTGGCCGTGGACGTGTACCAGACTGCTGACCACATTGTCATCCAGTCTACGGTTGCCGGGGTTCGACCCGAGGATCTCGACGTCTCCATGAGCAACGACCTGGTCACTATCCGAGGTGTGCGCCACCAAGACCAAGAGGTCGCCGACGAAGATTTTTTCACCCAGGAATGTTACTGGGGTGGTTTCTCCCGTTCCATTGTCTTGCCGGTAGACGTGCTTTCGGAAAAGGCCGATGCGTCCATGAAGAATGGTATTCTGACCATTACTATCCCGAAGGTACGCACGGCGAAGACCCAGGTGGTCCGTGTGAAGCACGAAGACGAGTAGGTTCGTTATACTCATTTTGCTTTTTTGGTGAGCCTGGCTCGCTGTTCTTCTCTATATACCTTCGCATGCGCGGAACCGTTCAAAAAATTGAGACGAGCCAAGCCCATGTCCTGCTGGATGATGGGCAAGTGCTACACGTTCCATTGAGCGAACTGGGCGCTGGCGTGCGGGTTGCTAGCGTTGTTGATGTACGCGTTGGCACCACGTTGTCGTCGACAGATGCGGGTGATGATTCTCGCCAGAAACTCAATGACATTTTAAGCAGTCGTCCCGAATGAGCACTCGACGCAACTTGCTGGGGAAGTCAAAAAAACACCGTCGCCTAGTTATTGACGGACTTTTTGCAATTGGGATTGTGGCTGTGCTGGCGGCGGTTGGGTTGCTGGTGCCCCAGGCCTATGCCAAAACGATTTTGCCGGGCGTGTGGGTGGGCGACGTGGCAGTGGGCGGCAAGACTGTTGATGAGGCAACGGCGCTGTTGCAGAGCCATGCCGATGCTGTAGTGGAGGCAGGGCTGGTTGTGACGGTTGATGGGAAGGCCACCACCGTACCTATTCAGCAAGCGCTTACCACCAGCGACCTGACCCCACCCTTGGTTGATGTCGGCGTGGAGCAGAGCGTGGCTGGCGCACAGTCGTACGGACATGACTTTGGCATGGTGCGGAACGCCGCCCAATTTTGGCGCGCGGCGCTATTTCGCAAGCATGTGGCCGCAGCCGTCGAAACCGATGAAGTGGTGGTAGAGAATGTGATGCGCAAAGTTTTCGGCGCTAAAGATGACCCGCCAGAGAACGCGCACCTGCAGTTCGCAAACGGCACGTTTACGGTGACGCCAGAAAAGGCTGGTCGAGGTTTTGAGTACGAGCCAGCGGTCCGCGCCGCCATGGCACAGTGGAAGAACGTTCAGCCTGCGTCTGTCACGCTACAGCGCGGCGAAGACAAGCCCCGCTTGAAGGTAAACGACCTGGAAGGCTACATCGATGATGCGCAGGCCGTGGTTGCTCGTGCGCCGTTCACCCTTACCCTGCCAGACGGCACCACCGCCACACTTGATGCCGCGGCAGCCGGCGCAGCCCTAGACGTGCTTTTGGTAAAAGGCAGCAAGAAGCAGTTGGTGTTTTCCGAATCGCGCCTGGCCGGCTTTACCAGCACGTTGCAGAAGCGTATTGACGTAGAAGTGAAAGACGCGCGGTTCAAAATTGTCGGTGGCAAAGTAACGGAGTTTCAGGCGGGTCAAGTGGGGCGCGCCCTCGACGTAGGTCAAACCATTGCCGCCATGACCGCTGCGTTCGTCGATGGTAAAGCGAAGACCTTGGCCGTTGTGAGCAAAGATATTCAACCGCAGTCTGCAGATGCAAGCGCGGAGAGCTTGGGTATTACCGAGTTGGTGGCCACGGGCAAGACGAACTTTGCCGGCAGCCCTACCAACCGCCGCAAGAACATTGCCAATGCCGTCCGGTTACTCAACGGTTTGCTCATTAAGCCCGGTGAAGAATTTTCTTTGGTACAAGCCCTCTCCCCCATTGAAATTTCTAACGGCTACTTGCCGGAGCTGGTCATTAAAGGCAACCGGACAATTCCCGAAGTTGGCGGCGGCCTGTGCCAAGTGGCAACCACTGCGTTCCGTTTGGCCATGGATGCCGGTTTACCTATTACTGCGCGTCGCAACCACAGCTATCGGGTGAGTTACTACGAACCGCCGGTAGGCATGGATGCCACCATCTACGATCCGGCGCCCGACTTCAAATTTAAGAATGATTACGCCACCGCCCTGCTGTTGCAAACTCGGGTAAGCGGCGACAATCTGATCTTCGATTTTTACGGCACGAAAGATAGTCGGGTGGCCAGCACCACGACCCCAAAACTTTTTGGGGTTACCAAGCCGCCGCCAGCCAAGTACATTAAAACTACCGACCTCGCACCCGGCCAGAAAAAACGCTTGGAGCGGGCGCATAACGGCGGGTCGGCATCATTTACCTATACGGTGGTAAAAGACGGGAAGACCACCAACAAAGTGTTCGATAGCAAGTACCGGGCCTGGCAGGAGGTGTGGTTAGTGGGCGCCACGGCGGAGGAAGTGGCCGCGGAAAGCGAGGCATAAGAAAAGACCCAACATTCCGATGTCGGGTCCGGGCTAGCGTATGATGTAGTGGCCAACTACCTTTGCTAAGCTCAAGGCAACTGTGCCGTAGCTAATAATACTTCGGCCGAGTTTGTTGTGAACGTTGGTGATCATAATGAGCATTATGATCAGGAATACTATGAAAACATAAGGGTCTGCTTGCTGCGTGGTATTCCATACTGCTACGGCGACGGTGGTAATCCCGCCACCAATTTTTTCCATTACCTCTCCAAACGTCAAAGGAACCTCCAGGGTTTGTTGTGTGTTATATAGAACCAACAATCTGCAGCCAAGAAGGTTGCACCGAGGAGTAACGTAGAGAAGACTCCGCATTCACCTTGATGCGACCCCCATGCTTGTCGTGGCTGCAGGTTGTTGGCCCCAAATACCTTCAAGACTTTTTGGGAGGGAATTTTGTAGGAGCGACAAGTTGACCCCGAACCTTAGCAAGCTGTTTGCATTGTGTCAAGAGGGAGTGTGTTTAAAATACTGTTTTTTGGCTAACCTAAGCCAAAAATACTTGTCATAAAGCCGCAGAAGTGATAGGCTACCCGCATGACAATTACCGTGCAGGCCCAAACTGCCCCCTCGGCCAGGGCAATTTTTCTCCTCATTGCCCAGGGTGCAGATGTCCGCAAGCACTCATGGTTTCGTAAGCTGCCGGCGGCGGTGCAGCAGACCGTACTGGCCTTTGTGAAAGCACAAGAGTTCACCGGCAAGGCCGACGAAGTCCGCGTCATTCCCTTTGGCACGTCGGCGCGCGCCGTGGTGCTGCTGGGTTTGGGCGATCCCAAAGCCTTTACCCACCGCCAGGCCATGCTCGCCTGCCGCAAGGTCGTCAACATTACCAAGCAGCACCGGCTGGAGCATGCAGCAGTTGCGCTGCCTGATATAGCCATTCTCGATTGGACTGTGGAGCACCGCGCACAGCTAGCGGCAGAGAACTTTCAGCTGGCGCACTACGAATACACCACCTACCGCACCACACCGCCGGGCGGCTGGCCGCAGGTGAAGAGCATAGCCCTGGTTGTTCCAGCTGCAGACGTGCGGGCAGCGCAACGCGGCGCGCGCGCCGGCAGCATTATTGGCCAAGCTACCAATAGCGCCCGGGATTTATCCAACACCCCCGGCAGCGACATGACGCCAACTATTTTGGCGAATGCCGCAGTTGCCGCCGGCAAGCGCGCAGGTTTTAGCGTCACCGTTCTCAAAAAGGACGCGCTAGAAAAACTTGGGATGGGCGGCGTGCTGGGTGTCGCGCGCGGCTCGACGCATGCACCAACCTTTACCGTTCTGGAATACGCCGCAGTTGGACAAAAAAAAGACGCGCCGATTGTTTACCTTGGTAAAGGTGTGACGTTTGATAGCGGCGGCTTAAATCTAAAGCCCAGCGCGAGCATGTACGAGATGCACATGGACATGTCGGGCGGCGCAGCAGTGATTAGTGCGCTCACGGCCATTGCCCAGTTGAAATTGCCCGTGCGAGTTATCGGTTTGATTCCGGCCGTGGAAAATGTTTCTGCCGGCGATGCCTACCGACCCGGCGACCAGTTGCGGAGTTTGTCTGGGAAGACCATTGAGGTAATGGACACTGATGCCGAAGGCCGAATAATTTTGGCGGATGCACTCACCTATGCCGAGCAGTTCAAACCCGCCGCAGTTATTGATGTCGCAACGCTAACTGGCGCTGCGCTCCACGCGCTGGGTCAGCACGCGTCAGCTATTCTCTCACCGGATGACAATTTTTCTCGCGAGTTGCAAAACCTGGCCGAACAGTCGGGTGACTTTGGCTGGCCATTGCCGTTGTGGCCAGAGTATGAGGCAGAAATCCGCGGCATGTTTGGTGACGTTTCCAACACCGGCAAAAGCCGCTACGGCGGGGCTATAACCGGGGCGGCCTTCCTGTGGCAGTTTGCCAAGAAGTTCAAGCGCTGGGCGCACGTGGATATTGCCCCGACCATGACGACCATCGACGGCCAGCACCTGGCCAAAGGTTCGGCTGGCGCCGGGACGCGCCTGCTCATTGCCTACGCCCGCTCGCCACGCGATGCCGCGAAGCGCAGCGGGCGAGCCCGCCGCCACCATGCCTAAAGAGGCCGACGCCATACTCACGCCAACCGAGCAGCCCGAGGAGCAGTCTTTTGATATTGCACTGCGACCAACCAAGTTGGCGGATTATGTTGGCCAGCAGCAGGTAAAAGAGAATCTTCTCATCGCCATCCACGCGGCGACGCAGCGCAAAGAAGCGTTGGAGCACGTGCTGCTCCATGGTAGTCCGGGTTTAGGCAAGACCACCCTGGCGCACGTTATTGGCAATGAGCTGGGTGTGACGGTGCGCGTCACCAGCGGGCCGGCCCTGGAGCGCGCGGCCGACGTTGCCGCCATCCTCACGAACCTTGGTGAAGGTGACGTGTTGTTCATCGACGAAATCCACCGCCTGCCCCGCGCTGTGGAAGAAATGCTCTACCCGGCC
This sequence comes from Patescibacteria group bacterium, assembly GCA_038063455.1. GTDB lineage: Bacteria > Patescibacteriota > Patescibacteriia > PEXW01 > PEXW01 > CAIPSZ01. The sequence goes on along the minus strand of JBBTVB010000004.1, from coordinate 59,166 downwards.
ATGGAGGAATACGCCATTGATCTTATCGTCGGCAAAGGCCCGGCCGCCCGCACGCTGCGGCTGGATCTGCCCAAGTGCACCATCATCGGCGCCACAACGCGGCTTGCACTCCTTTCCTCACCCCTGCGAGACCGGTTTGGACTTACGTACCACCTAGACTTTTATAGCGAGCCGGATATCAATGCGATTCTGGAACGTTCGGCCAAACTCCTCAACATTCAACTCGACCCCGACGCGCGCCAACTGCTCTCCACCCGTTCCCGCCGCACGCCACGCGTAGCCAATCGCATTCTCAAGCGCGTGCGAGATTTTGCACAGGTACGCGCCAACGGGAAAATTGACGTGACCAATGCCGAAGCCGCGCTTACCCAGCTTGGTGTAGATCAGCTCGGTTTGGACCAAACCGACCGCCGGGTGCTTATTACGATTCTGGACCAGTTCAACGGTGGGCCGGTTGGCCTCTCAACATTGGCTGCAACCACGGGCGAAGATGTGCGGACCTTGGAAGACGTGGTTGAACCTTTCCTTTTGCAAATTGGTTTGCTGGTGCGCACGCCCCGTGGCCGCGTCGCCACGCCAGTAGCCTACCAGCACTTGCAGCGTGAAGCCCCGGCAGATTTACAGCAACGGTTGGTGTAGCCTGTGACAGCGCGTTTTTTCCAGTATGAAAAAGCCCCTCGGAAAGATTTCCAAGGGGCACGTTGCAGCGTGTTCAAAAGTTGCAAGCTAAGACCGCATACATAATTGCTGCTGGGATGAGGTAGAGGACACATCCCACAATCCTTTCAGCTGTGCCGTGGTAGAGGTAGTTGCTTATAAGTAGCCCTACCAAAAAAATGATCACAAGCGCGACACTGATCTGTAGCCATCCATTGTGTAGTAATATCCCGGTTGCTGCTCCCACTACCAATGAAACGAAAAAGAGCATCACTTTGTCAAAACTTCTGTCATCCATTGTTCAACTCCGATCTGTTATGAGCTATTTTTAGTTGCAGATTCTTATGATCTTAGCTGATTACCCTAAACCCTCGGGGGTTTAACGTCAAGGCGCGACGTGTACCTACAAGGTTGTATACTAGATCTATGTCCCTGCCCCTCTGGCTCCTGCTCATCCCTTTCGCCCTGCTTCTTTTGGTGTGGCTGGTTTTTAGCATTGTCGCCATTACCAAGATGCTCCGGTTTGGCTTTCTTAGCCGGCCGGCGGTCATTTCGTCGTTTGCCTACATACTTTTTGCCGTCGTCATACTCCTTACCACCATTACCGGCCTTTCGGCGGTTGATTGGTCTACTAGTTTGGAAATTGGCACGCCAGACATTGCCCTGCCCGCATTGCCCGACCTGAAGGGCGTGACCAATACCTTCCAGCCATGAAACTCAAACCCACCTTCCCCAACATGCTGCCAGGTGAGCAAGTGGTCCTCCTGCTCCACCGCCACGGTTTTGTTGCCGCGCGTATCATCCTTTTGTACGTCTTCCTCGGTGTTGTCCCAGCCGCCGCCTGGCTGCTGCTGGGTTCGTACACCAATGCCATTGCCGACCCTGCAACCGCTGGGTACGCCGCGCTCGTCCTGCTGTTTGCCAGCTACTTCTTGGTGTGGGGCCTGCTCTTCTTCGTGTCGTGGCTCAACTACTATTTGGACGTGTGGATTGTCACCAACGAGCGCATTATCAACATCAAGCAAGTCCAGCTCTTTCACCGCATCGTGAGCGAGCAAAAATTATACCGCGTGCAAGATGTGACCTGGGAGATGCAAGGCGTGCTGGGCAACATGTTCAAGTTCGGCAACGTGATTATTCAAACCGCGGCCGAGCAGTCGAAATTTACCTTCGAGCACATTCCCGACCCGGAAGCGGTGGCCAAGACCGTGATGCACTTGCTGGAGCAAATCGAAAGCCAACTGGGCGCAAACACTATGGCCAAGCTGGATGGGGATTTGGTGGAAGGGGCAGCACAACCAAAGCCGCCTGCGCCGAAAATTTAGGCCACCACAGGTAGCAACGACGGCCGCACGTCGAGCAGGGTTTTGAGCCGACACGCCTGGGCCGCAAATGCCGCCCACTGGCTTTGCTGCCGCGCCGCTTCGAGGGCCACCGAAAGGTTGTTCCAGTCGGTGTTGCTAAAGTGCAGCGTCTCGCCCGCCCGCGCTGGGTCGGCCATGGCCATGGAGCTGGCGAGTTTGGCCACAATTTCCCAGTTGCCTGCCACGGCCTCGGTTCGAATTAAGGCGAGTAGCTTGTCCCAATCTTCGGGCGTGAGAATAGCCGGATGAAAACGGTCGGCATCGGCGCCGCGCAGGTGGTGGGCATGGGAAATGAAGGCGGCCCAATCCCCTTTCGTGCGAAGATTTTCCAGTTCGGCAAGCATGGCCGCCCACAAATCTTCGGGCACTACCAATATGGCACCGCGGGCCGGGTCCATTTGCTTGAGGCGGGAGAGGCGCGCAGCCACGGCCTGCCAGTCACTGGCGGCTTCGAAGCGTGAGAGTTCGTCCATGGCCGCATCCCAGTCCGCGTCGGTGATGCTCACTCGCACGTAGCGTTCGGGGTCAATAATCGCCAGGCGCGAGGCGTGCCAGACGAAGTCGTGCCAGCGTCGGCTGCGCGACATGTTCGCCAGCTCGGCGACGAGCGCTTGCCATTCTGCGTCATCAATAAGCACCGTGTAGGGCGTGGGCATGGGGGGAGTATACAGTGGGGGAGCCGTAAGCCATAGAGCCGTAGAGCAATAGGCCGCAGAATAGTACCCGAGTCAACGCAGTATATTGAGCGATGGTCTTTGGAATAAAAAAGAGCCCTTTCAAAAGATTGATTGGGCTCAAAGTGTCTAGGACAAGCGGTGATCTATCGATCGCCTCCGCCGGGTCCTTCACAACTTGGATCTCCACATGGGCATGGATTTTCGTTGGGGTCCATATGGGCTCCCTTATGGGTTGATGTTTTGATTGCTTACGTACCTAGTATTTCTAGGCTGTAGCGTAATCAGCAACAGTATTATGATATTGAGACTTTTTGTCAAACGTTCAGCGAATTATGTGCGAAAATACGCCCTGCGTAATGAACGCAAAAGAGATTGCGCGCTCACAAACTCGTATTGACTCTTTAGCAGTAGTTTGCTATATTCGACGGTCAAAGCTTCCTGCTTTGCCACCAACTGAACCTTGAAAACTGAACATACAGAAAGGAAAGCGTTATGTACGTCGCAATTTCCGTTACCACAAAAGTGCACGCAGGCATGGAAAAAATCCCTACAGGCACCATGACATTTAAAGTCGAGGTGCCCGAAAACATCGCCAACCAGATTCTCGCTGCGCCTGCCAAGTTGAAGACCGAGCTTCCAAAAGAGCACGTCGAAATTACCGTTACCTTGCACAATGCAAATGGCGAACTGGTCCGGTGAGAGTGACCGACCTAGCTTTACGGAAAAGCCTAGATATTCTACACTGTACTTTCCGTAGATTGTTAACTAAGGAAGGAAAAACTGCATGACGCATGCTCTCTCACTGGGAAAGATGTTTTTCGGGGTTGCTATTATTTGGCTGGTTACCAGCTTAGGCGCGGAGTCCCTGCTTGAGCAAATCGAGCATAGCCCCTACAGCCACTTGCTGGAGTTTTTGCTCCCGTTTGTGGTGTTTACCTTCGCCAGCTTTGCAAGCACGTATTTGGCCGAGCGACGTCCGTTACCGTCATTTGTGTTAGCGGTCTTCATTGGGCAAGCGTGCAAGCCGCTGCTCGAGGGTATTGTTGCGAACGGGATTGTGTTGGAAGGTATTGTTACCTTACTCGCCATGCTTATCCTGTTTCAGGGCGGTTTGGAAACGCCGTTACACAATTTTCGGCGACTATTTCCGAAAATTTTCATGCTGGCGTTTCCCGGCGTGCTTATTACCGCGTTTGGCTTAGCGTGGGCAGCCTACCAAATTGGCGGCGCAACCCTGAGCTTCACCACCGTGGTGCTGCTCGGTGCAATCTTGGCCTCAACCGACCCTGCCGCGGTTATCCCGTTGTTCAAAACGCTAAAGTTTCGAAACACGGATTCCAAAGACATTGCGGTTTCGGAAAGCGCGGTCAATGACGTTGTAGGTGCACTGCTCTTCTTCACCTTTCTCGGTGCAGTTGAAGCGAGTGGAAACTTTACCAGTATTGGTCAGGGTTTTGCCACCTTGTTTTCTGCGGATAGCGGCACGTTTCTGCTGAAGCAACTGGCCATTGGCACAATCGTTGGCGTTGCGGGTTGGGGCTTGCTCCAGCTCTACAGCGTTGCGCAAGCACGTAAAGAGCTTTCGAAAGGCGCGCGCGGCATGGCCTTGCTCACTGTTCCGCTTGGCAGCTTCTTTGTTGCCGCGGTTTTTGGCGGCAGTGGTTACCTAGCAGCATTTGTTGCAGGATTGCTCTTCCATGTATCCCATGAACGCGAAGGTGATGTGGAACACTATGGCGAAAACTTCATTGATGGTTTTGCCAAGCCAATCATTTTCGTACTGCTTGGTGCAATGGTCAACTTGGCTGACCTCCAGACCTATGCTGTACATGGCGTACTCATTGCGCTGGTGTTTATCTTCGTGCTTCGGCCGTTGATGGCGCACCTTATGCTATCGCCATTTGTGCTCTTTGGCAAAAACCGCATGACCTGGAATCAAGTCCGCTTCTTGAGCTGGATTCGGGAAACCGGCGCCATCCCAGCCGTGCTCTTGGTTACAGTGGTAAGCAAGAACATTCCGGGGCTGGAACCCGTGTTACCCATTGGCATGTGGTGCATTCTGGCCACACTCATTCTGCAACCCGCGCTCACCCCGTGGGTAGCACAAAAACTTGGCATTGCCGATCCAATCGGCAGAGCAGATGTTGCGGCAAGCAAAGCGTAACATTTAACAGCACCTTCAATCCGGCTGACCACATGGTTAGCCGGACTTTTTATATCTGTAATTTACGAGTAAATACAAAAGCCCACATCATACTGATGGGGCTTTTGAAGTTTCGATTTTTCGTAACCGTAGTTCAAGCGTTACTAGTATCCACATACTCAGACATAATATCAACGAAAACTTTGGGTCCGCGTTCTATGCATGCAGTGGCAACTTGCACACACGCGGCGCCGGCCCGAAGGTAGTCCTCCATATCCTGTCCGCTAGAGACGCCGCCAACACCCATAATCTGGAGTCCATGCGCCTCAGCTAGTTCTTTCACCTGGATAATCTGGCCCAGTGAGATGGGTTTTAAGGATTTTCCACCCATCCCTGCAAGCCCGGCAAGATGTGAAATGCTCTGTTCATTATTCTCGTTGAAAGCAAACCCATTTGGAAAAGTGTTGCATAGCGTCAATGCTTTCACCATTTTATACTGGACGATGAGTTCAGTAACCGTCTCTAGTAACCGTGGATCACTATACGGCGAAAGCTTCACTGCAATTGGAGCATCGTCGCCAACCTTGTCTCTCACTTTAGCGAGTATTGCCTGGATTATCAGCAGGTCAAAGCTCGCAATCCGCTTCTGTTTTTTTGCTTGGTAGACATTCGGACAGCCTAGATTGAGCTCAACCAAAAGCACTCCGCATTGCAGGGCGCGGTACACCATACTCGCGTACTCTTCGGGAGAAAACCCTGCGACGCTGAAAAACAATGGCTTGTTCGCATCCTGGCAGATAGAGAGCATATCAGGCAGCATTTTGACATACGCATCCATGCCGGGGTTGGTTAGGCCTATAGCATTGAGCGAATACCCGTCGCCTGTGTAGTACGTATTGCCGCTGTTTCCCGACCGGGGTTCATACGTTGCTGAGCCGACCATAATAGCGCCCGCTTCGGATTGGCAAAAGTATTCTAGCCCCTCTTTACCCACTAAGGTTTTGCACGTTCCGGCTGCATTCAAGATGGCGTTTTGCAGTCTGATGCCTGCAATTTGAGCTGACGTATCCATATTTACACCTCATGTTTGGAATGTTCATTATTTTCAGGAATCCTACAGCAGGATCGGCGTTTTGTAAAATAAAAAACGCCCCGTCAAACCGAAGTTCGTCGAAGCGTTTATTTTTTTCAGAAAGAGAAATTTCGAATTGTGTTTAGGATGCTATCAAGCGATCCCAATCGCTTTTCGGTTTCCAAATGATGTTCCCGGCCGCAACATCATGAGCCACATAAGGATCATCTTGTTTATACTGCATGATCTTTTTGCGTTCCAAGCTGATGACTGGAATAGCGCCACCTACAGTAGAATGATAAAGATCATCAACGTCTGCTGAGCGGTTTAAGAGGGCAACAATCGCCCTTACTCTTCCGCCAGCTTTTTTGATGAGGGCGATGAGATCTTCTGTGGTTGTGAAGTTGTTAACCACGTCTTCCACAATAATGATGTCGTCACCAACTTCAATTTCATGGCGTCCGAATATCAGGACAGACTCTTCACGCTGCCCACCGGCTGCGGCTTTCGTCACCTTTTTTTCCGGATATGAGTATCGGCGGTTGCCAAGCAGGGCAAGCTGGTAGGCGGTCGCTAACCCTCCTAAAGGTGCGCCACAGAAACCATCTACTTCGTCTAAGAGACTCGTAGGGATCTGGCTATTCACCTTGCTGCAGAAACTCTCTAAGACTCTCGGAAAGCTCTCTGCTTTGGCGAAGTTAGCGTATACTTCACCGACATAATGCATGCCGGGTTCGTACTCGCCTGCATAGCCGACAAGAAGCCCTTTTCTAATCCCCTTCTCATATCTGCTTTGGTAGAATCCGCCACATCTTTGAAGAGCGTCTAAAGGAGCTTCATCTTGGATTAGTTGGATCCTCGGTTTGTTCATGCCGTACCCACACTCTCGATTTCTTTGAGGATGCGTTTAACGGCATCAACTCTTGAAATTCCCTCAGGGTTCGTAATAGGCCGGCCGATCACCATACGAGTTGCGCCAACTTCAATAGCTTTGGCTGGCGTCATTATGCGTTGCTGATCACCTGTTACCGACCAAAGAGGTCGAATACCAGGAGTGATAAATTCCATCGCTTCGAGCTCAGAGTCGCCCACCAAAATTTCGAGTTCCTGTGGGCTACAGATGATTCCATCTGCGCCGGCAGTTTTAGCAAGACGCGCAAGCTCGAGAACCTTCTCTTTGGGAGAGGCTCCGAAAATTACATTGCAGTCATCTTCACCAAGTGAGGTAAGGACGGTAACCGCCCAGAGAAATGCATTGCCTTTATTTTGTGCTGCAGCCTGCATTGCTTGCAGTCCGGATGAAGCATGAATGTTAAAAGCAAATGGGTTGAGAGAAGCAATGGCTTTCGCTGCTCCGGCAACGGTATTTGGGATATCGTTTAGCTTCCCATCGATGAACAGTTTTCCCTGCGTGAGGGCAAAAAGTTCATCTAAGCCAGCTACTTTTTCTCCGCTTGCTGCTTTGACGAGCATAGCGTAGATAAACTGGAGCCCAATTTTGAAACCACCGACAAATGGCGCAAGGTCTGCAACAATGCCTTTAGCTTCGGTAATTGAATCTGTATCCACAGCAACAATAATGCGTTGGTTTGGATCCATGTTTGTACTTCCTTTCGGTTGTTAAGGTTATCGATTTTGGCTTATTTTGCCCTTACCTTTCCATAAACTGTCCGTATAGTCAATACTAAAAATCGCCCCGTCAGAGGTGAAGGCGTTTTTATCGTCTACTGATTTTTACGTATACGCCTGTTTGAGCGTGATGCCTGTGTAGTAGGTAGTCAGAATCCAGCCATAGGTTTTGCTTTGGCATTGGAATAAAAAAGAGCCTCACCATTGGGTTTGGCAAGGCTCATTACAGTACCGATGTTAATTCCTTACGAATCCTCAAAGATCGGAGGCACAACCTAAGCATTCCGAAGAAGACGCTTTCCTTATACACCTCTTGGTATTTTCTGGTTGCATAGCTTGCAAAGGCCAGGTAGGCGAATGCTATCCCGATTGAAAAGCACACTTGGGCGGCCACTGTGCTGCCTAGGAGCAGCAAGAGTGTGCCCACACCGTAGAAGCTGAACTTCAATCGTCCCCATATCACCGGCCGCGGAAGGTCTGTCGTTCCGGAAAGCAGAAACGTTATGGTAAAGAAAACAACAATGCATACCTGTGGGATCAGCATGAGCAGGAACGTGACCCCGAAACTTGGGTGTAACCAGTAGAGGTACAGCGATACTGAACACAGCAGTAGCCAATCCGCAATTGGGTCAGCCCACTTGCCGAAGGTTGTCTCCCTATTTCGGGTTCGAGCGATGATGCCATCGTAGTAATCTGTGAGAAAGAGCATTCCCACCAAAACGAGAAAGTACCCTAGCTCCAGGTCTCTAAGAAACAGTAAGGAAATTGCCCCAGCTATCCGCACACCAGTGAGTAGATTAGGGCTTGGTACTTTGGCCGGCAGCCTATCTTTCCAGAAGTTATCACGTTGCGCTATCTCCCCTTGCGTTGTGGTAATAGTGAGTAGCTGCTGGTTGTAGGGAAAGCTCGGGAAAAATTGGACAACGGTTATGTGACGGAACACTCTTTTGTATAGCGCACCGTACACCAGAGACGCCGCTACCAATAGAGCAGTGTACAGCCATGCTGCGGTGAAAATACAATTTTCCCTGAACTGTAGTACCCCCAAGTTTTTCCACCGAATAAGGAGAAAGACTACTATTCCGAGAATGAACGCTATGTAGCCAATAGCCCCCCAAAAAATAAAGCCGCATAGCCCTGCCCCTAGGAGCGAGGCCCATTTCTGTTTTACCGTCTGCTTTCTGGAAAAAGCTCGCCGTTTTATCGAAGCGTACACTGCGTTCAACACCTGCAGAGGAACGAGGTGTTGTTCATGACACGCAGAATTCATATAGACCCCTTTATGTTAGTGAGCGATTTTTGGTTTATTTTATTATTTGTACAAACCTTACGGTAATTAGCTTGGCCTGTCGAGGCATGATGACTAGTTCTGCCGCCTAGGCAGCATCACAAATTTTTGTTTACGGTGCCTTGTTAAGATATGGTGGTGGATCCAGGCTTGCAGACTAGGGTCGCAAAAAGGACATTATGCACCTTCGTTACCCCTTCGCATCCACCAACTGGGTGGACCGTCGCCTCCACCACATCCAAGCCAGGACGATGCAGGCAATAGCAGGGAGCCCCCAAGCAAGGCCGTGGCGCATAATGGATTGGCCAAAATAGAACACGGCGAACATGGATGGAATGGTACTCAAAAAACTTGCCGTAATAAACTTGGCATAGGATATTTTTGTGCAACCCGCCGCGTACGAGATAATGTCGAAGAGCGGGTTGGTGAGCAGCCGAAGCACCAGTAGCCCCCAGAAGGTTTCCATTTCTGGGAACCGTTTTGCCAGCCGATCAATTTTTGTGTTGGTTTTTGCCGACAGCAACTTAGCCCGAAACTCACGCGCCAAAAAGAATGCAATCGAGGTGCCGGCCAGCACCCCTATCTCGCACACAATAAGGCCCTGCCACCAGCCAAGTCGAACAATGGCAACAGCATCAATTGCCCAGCCTTGAATGGGTGGAATGACAATGGAGAGCGTGCGTAGCCCAATCAGGGCCGGAACGGCGATACCGGCTGGTATGTCGAGGATGAATTGCAACATGTGAGGTTGTTGGTACTCAAGAATGACTCATTGAGGACGTAGTTGTCTGCAGGAAGTATATACTGATTTTACGCATTTTTATCAAAAAGAAAAGGTCACGATCGTAAGTTGTGACCTTATTTTTTCTACAGTTCAGTTAAAGAGGGCGCACTCGAATCACCCGATTTATTTCAAGAGGGGTGTCCAAAACCTTCTTTTCGACCTCGCATCGTCTTCATCTATAGCTCTCATTTTCTCAGCAAGTATTTTAGCCCGACTTTCCCACCAAGAGGCTACCGAGAAGGCCCTGCTGTTATTGTTAGGGTCGCTATCGGGAAATAACTCCTTCGTCCTTTTTCGAAAAGCTATCATTTGTTTCGGTGTTAGTTGTGGCATCTTATCTCCTGTATTGTCTGTTCCTTTTTACTTTTTGATTATCCGTAGTAATTGCCGCCGGATAATTTTTAGTATCTCCTTATCCGAATCGAGAATGTTCGCCTCTTTTGAGCGTTGTGGCTTAGGAATGACCTTAGCTTTTTTTCTGGCAACCATAACTACCTCCTTATCCTTCGAGTATGCGTACCAGTTCCTGTCTAAGAGACTTTTTCAGTCGTTTACCTATCTTCTGCCAAATGGAAATACGTTCCATTTCTAGCCGCTCCTTTTCAAGAAATTCTTTCCAGAAAGAGCGGACGACATCGCCGCTTCTGTTTATTACATAGATGTCGCCAGTACTGCCCTTCGAAAGCCCAAGAGGCCTTTTCCTTACTTTATACCGAGGCATTCCTTACTCCTTTTACGTTATTTTAACGTACTACTAACTCTACGTTAGTATCAGGTAAGTTTTAAAACTTAGCAACCTGTAATTAGTTTTACGGATACACCTGCTTCAGCGTGATGCCCGTGTAATAGGTGGTGAGAATCCAGTCATAGGTCTTACCTTGGTCTTTGGCATACTTCAGCGCGCCAAAGGCCGACATGCCCACCATGTGGTTGCCGCTGCCGCCGGTGAGGTACGACGCTGGGTAGGGCGGGGTGGTGCAGGTGCCAATGGCATCGGGCACGCTCAGCAAGTATGGGAAGTAGCTTTGCTCAGCACCCCAGACTTCGGAGAAGCTGCGCGTGCGGCCATCGGTGCAGGAGGAGTAGGCGGCCACAATGGCGCCAACCGTATTTTTTTCTGTGACGGGTGTGGGGTGGGTCATCACAATGCCGCGCGTGGCCGCAACGGCAGCCACCAGGTTCGGCACCTTGGTTTCGTAGCCGTAGCCTTTGTACAGTTGGTCGGTGGTGGCATTGATATCGTAGAATTCGTCGGCGTGTTTGGTTTTACGCAAGTTGTGGAAGAGTGCGTAGGTGCGGGCGGCCACGGCCATGGTGCGTAAGAATTCCGTGGGTCCCGTGTTACCCGTCTCGGCCAAGCCGCTGACGTACTGCTCCATGGGCAGCTCGTTAATGAGCCAGGTTTTACCGGTGGCGGGCGTGAAGCGGAATTCAAAAATTCCGCGGTACGTGTTGTACTGGCTGTTCCAACTGGATATGGTCAACAGTGTATTCGCGCTGCCCGTAAGTCGGTACGGGCCGGGTGCCGGCGTTGTTATGCCATTGAGGGTAAAGGTGTAGCCGGTTTTTGCGTAGGTAAGCCGCACCACGGTGCCAGCCGCAACCGTGGCAATAACTTTGTTGCCCGCGTCGGTGAGCGATGCAGTTGTGCTGGGTCGTAATTCCACCCAACCATCAGACGTGGTAACCACCCCCACGCGGACCGTGGGCTCGGCGCCCAGGCTATTGGTGACCACTGGGCCGGGATTTGGGTTTGGCGCAACAACCGTCAAGTTGAGCAAGCCGTCCACCGCCCGCGTCAGGCCCGGGACCAGTACTTGGAATTTTTCGGTGTACTCGCCGTACTCGCTGGGTGCTTGCAAGGCAAATCGAAAGGTCCCTTTCTTGCCCGGCTTTACCTCGCTGGTGGTTAACCGTCCGAGCACGTGCTTGCCGTACCAATTTGCATGCCAGAATTTACTGGTGCGCGTGCTGGGTTCGGCGACGGCCAGCACCACCTCGCCCGCGCCGCGCCGTTTCCAGGTAGCGCTACCAGTGTTGGTTACCGTGAGCTCAAAGGTCTTGGCTTTACCGGCCGGGACAGTGTACGTCGCTGCAGCAGTAAGCGCAGTATCCGTTCGGTACGCTGCAGTTTTCGGGTTACCAACTCGCACCAGCAATTCAATGGTGCTGCCAGGAATAAAGTCTACGCCTTTGGCGACGAGTGAAAACTTTTCCCGGTACTCGCCACTAGTTTTTGGCCCAAGGATGGTAAAGGTGAGCATGACTGATTCACCGGGTTTCACATCCTTAGCAATTTTTACCGGCCGCACGATAGTGCCCCAGCTGGGATCGCGGAGTTTGCTGCTGCGGTTAATATCCAGGCCCGCGGAGGTTTGCATCACGGCGTTGAGTGCCACCAAATTATTGCCCGTGGCACGCCAGACTTTGCTGCCGGTATTGGTAAATTTTTGCGTCACCGTGAGGGTATGCTTCGTATCAACTTCCAGCAACTCTGGCATGCGCGCGCCGACGCTGGCTTGGTACGCGGGTACACCTTTTTTTACCGTAGCCGCAGCGGCAGGGTGTGCTTGCACGAGTATTGCGGCAGCAACAAAGACTGCCGCGGCCAGGACGCGGAGGGTGGTAAGCGCATGGGTGTGGCGAGCTTTTATTTCCATGCTGACCCTTGCAGCATAGCATAAAAAATGCTGAAATGTCAACCCAGCACCACTTTTTTTATCTAAAAAAGTGGTGCTGGGTCAATCCATTTTCACATTGTGCTAGTGTTACACCATGTCACTCACCGGCCAACTTAGCCGCAATACCATCCTGCAAATTGCAGGGAAAGTCGTTAGCACGGTCATTGGTCTTATGGTCATTGGTCTGCTTACCCGCAGCCTTGGCACAGACCGGTTTGGCCACTACACAACAGCACTGGCATTCGTGCAAGTTTTCGGTGTGCTGGTCGACATGGGGCTGTACATTGTCCTGGTAAAAAAGTTAGCCGAAGAACCAGACCGGCGGGATGCGTGGGCGAGCACAGCCTTTACCTTGCGGCTCTACACAGCGCTGGGCTTTTTGGTGCTGGCCCCGCTGACCGTCCTCTTCACCAACTACCCCGGCGACGTGAAGACGGCGGTGGCTATTGCCACGCTCGCAACGTTTGCGGTAACCATGAACCAAGTGCTCGTGGGCGTGTTCCAGTGGAGCCTGCGGATGGACCGGGTGGCGATTGCAGAAATTATTGGCCGCGTGGTGTTGCTGAGCGGGACGTTGGTAGCGGTGGCTAACAAAACCAGCGTTACCGGGGTAATGATTACGGTAGCGCTCGGTAGCCTAGTGAATGCGGCCGTCAGTTTTTGGTTTAGCCGCAGCTTCGTGCGTATTCGCTTGCACCTGGAGCGAGAAATGGTGCGCACCATTTTCCGTGAGGGTTGGCCCGTGGCGCTTTCCATTGCATTCAACCTGGTGTACTTCAAAGCCGACACACTCATCCTATCCGCAGTGCGGCCTGCGAGCGAGGTCGGGCTGTACGGCTCGGCCTATAAAGTGCTGGAAGTGCTGGCGACGATCCCCGCCATGGTGGCAGGATTACTCATGCCACTGTTAGCCGCTGCTTATGCCAGGCAAGAGCAAGACCGCCTACGGGATATACTACAGCGCGCAGTGGACACGGTGAGCTTGCTGGCGATTCCGCTAGCCATAGGCACGGGTTTTGTGGCCCAGCAAGTGATGCTGCTGGTCGGCGGCCCAGATTATGTTGGGGCAGCCAATGCACTCACGCTGTTGATGATTGCTACGGCCGCCATATTCTACGGTAACCTTTTTGCCAACACCGTGGTCGCCATTAACGCACAGCGCCGCATGCTGTGGGGCTACGCCGGCGTGGCGGTGGCTTCGTTGGCTGGGTACTTGCTTACTATCCCTCGCTGGGGCATGGCTGGCGCGGCAACCATGACCGTCGTGAGCGAAGTCGGTGTCACGTTGGTGGCGCTCTACTTTATTTACCGGGCCACCCGCGTGCGCCTGCGGCCGACGCACATGCTAAAAGTGGTTGGTGCCTGTATCCCGTTAGTCATCGCGCTGGCTCTCACACCCAACCTGGCGCTGGTCTGGCGCTTGGGTTTGGCGGTGCTGGCGTATGCCATCGGCCTCACGTTGTTCCGTATTTTTCCTGTCGATTTGCTGCGCCAAACTTTTTCTCGTTTCAGCTATGCACGTCGCGATTGATTACCAAGCCACCGCCGGGCAGTCCACAGGGTTTGGCCGCTACGTCAGCCAACTGCTGGTTGCCATGGAGCGCGGCTTACCACCGACCGACAGCATTGCGCGCATCGACGTTATCAAAAAGAATTTACGCACGCCCAGCCGCATACTCTGGGACCAGATTGGTTTGCCTTTGGCCGCCTGGCGCAAAAAGCCCGATGTGCTTTTCGTCCCGGCCTTTAGCAGTCCACTCCTCTGGCGCGGCAAGTTGGTAATGACCAGCCATGACCTCATCGGCTTGCTCTTCCCGCAGTACTTCTCGCGCAGCGCGCGCTTCTACTGGCACGACCTGCTGCCGCGGACGCTTCGACACGCGGACCGCATCGCGGCTATTTCCGAAGCGACCAAGCAAGACCTCATTCGCTTGCTCCACATTCCTGCCGAGCGTATTACCGTAACCCCGCTCGCTGCCGATGCGCGTTTTTGCCCGCACGCAGATGCAGCCGCCGAAACGGCGGTTCGACGGAAGTACAATTTGCCCCGCCCGTTCTGCCTGGCCGTAGGCACCATTGAGCCGCGCAAAAACTTGCCGTTCCTGGTGGAAGCGTTTAGCGTGGCCAAGCGTGACGACCACGATTTGGTCATTGTTGGCAAGCCGGGCTGGGACATGGAGGCTTTGACCCAACGCATACGTCAATTGCACGTTGGTGAACGGGTTCGGATTCTTGAGTACGTGAGCGAAGCCGAGCTTCTGACGATGCTGCGCATGTCCACCGCGCTCCTTTTCCCCTCCCGCTACGAAGGCTTCGGCTTGCCCGTGCTAGAAGCGATGGCGTGCGGAACGCCCGTGGTCAGCAGCACCGCAGCATCCCTGCCCGAAGTTGGCGGCGATGCGGTGCTCTACGCCGACCCTGCTGACCTGGATGCGTGGCGCGACCACATTGGCCGCATTATTAGCGATGTCGGGCTGCGGAATAGCCTGCGGACCAAAGGCTTGGCGCGGGCCGCAACGTTTACCTGGGACCGTACAGCAAAACTCACACTCGATACCTTGCATAGCATATGATTGCCGCCACCCTGCTCACACCTCGCATCCGTACCGGCCTGACTATTGTGGCCCTGCTTTTCGTTGTGCCACTTACCTTTGTCGCCAGTCGTGCGCCACTGCTTACGGCAGCGGGCGTGCTTGGCCTAGCAGCTTTCGTCCTGTGCTTGTACCGGCCGTTGTGGGGCGCGCTGGCAATTATTTTTCTGCTCCCATTTGAACGCATTGGGGCGGTGACGGCTGCCGGGGTTACTATCCGGCCTAGCCAAGTGGTGGCCGTGGTGCTGCTGGTCGCCTGGATTATCCGTTCGGCCTGGCGCGGCAAACTTAACTGGCAACCCATGCCACTCATCTGGCCGCTGGTAATTTTTGTGACGGTTAGCGCCTTGGGCCTGACGCACGCTGAGAACCTGAGTCGGGGCATTTTGGTTTTTGGTTTTACGGTGTTTACCTTGCTGGTTGGGCTGCTTGTTCCGCAGCTGATTACCACCGAAGTTCACGCCCGCCGGGCGCTGGTGGCGCTGTCCGTGACCACCTTGCTCGTTACGGCCTTTGGCTTGTTCCAATTTCTTGGTGACCTGGCCGGGTTGCCAACCTCACTCACTGGCCTGCGGGATTTGTACACCAAAGCCGTGCTGGGTTTTCCGCGCGTCCAGTCCACGGCCTTGGAGCCTTTGTACTTTGCTAACTTTTTGCTGCTCCCCCTCTCACTGCTTACCGCACAATTCTTCGGCAAAGTCCGCACCAGCGGGCTTCTCGGTTTGCCGCTCTTACTCCTCAGTGGCACAGCCTTCGTGCTCACCGTGGCGCGCGGCGGCTACCTGGGTTTTGCGGCGGCCCTCGTCGTCATCTTTGCGTTTTCCTGGCGCAGCGTTTTGCACCCCGGCAGAATTCTGGCATTTGTGGGCACCGTCTTGGTGGTCGGCGTGCTCGCGCTGCAACTGCTCCGTGGAGGCACCGATGGTTTGAGTGCGCAAAAATTTACCGAACACATAACCAACTTGTTTACCGGCGCCAGCTATGAAGAACGCATAGCAACATTTGCAACCGCACGCCAAGCATTTACCGAGCAACCGTACATTGGGGTTGGGCCCGGCCAGTTTGGACCCTACGCATCGACGAACCCGAATGTGACGCCGAAGGATGGTTGGAAAATTGTGAACAACTTACCTTTGGAATTACTGGCAGAGACTGGCGCGCTCGGCTTCGGTGCCATCGTGGTAGCCTTCCTCATTCTTTTCTTGCGGAGCCTGCGCGCGCTGGCTACGCGCCCATCGCCGATGCTGCGCGCGTTGCTGGTTGGCGGCACGGCCGCAGTGTTCGGGATTTTGGTGCAGTACCAAACTTTCTCTATCCTCTATATCATGCACGTGTGGGTAGCCATTGGTTTGGTTATCGCGTTCCAAAATATCGCGCTACAGAAACGCGCATGATATTGCTCGCGCTCAGCTTTGGGGTGGTAGCGTTCGGGCTGGCCTGGCGCCGCCCTGCGTGGGGCGGGCTGGCGGTGGTCGCTCTGCTCCCCGCCTACCAGCTTCGATTTGCGGTTGGTGGTTTGCCAACGACAGTACTCGAAGTGGTGTTGCTCGGTGCGTGTTGTGGGGCTTTTTTGCACTGGTTCCAGGCTCGCAGCGCGTGGCCAGCGCTTGGTAACGCTCTACCCTGGGTAGCGGGTGTGTGGGTAGTCATCGGCCTGTTTGGCATGTGGGTGGCAGCCGATCAGCGGGCCGCGTTGGGTTTGTGGCGCGCGTACTTTTTGGAACCCGTGCTGCTCATTCCTCTGTGGCTGGCCGTGGCACGGGACGCGCACGCACGAAAAATGTTGATCCATGTTGTCAGCGGCCAGCTCATGGTTTTTGCGCTCGTGGCCAGTGGCCAGTGGCTGGGTTGGTTCCACTCGCTGGCGCCGTGGAATGCGGAACACCCGATGCGCGTCACCAGTCTTTTTCCATATCCAAATGCCGCGGCCTTGTACGCAGCGCCACTCGCAGCGCTGGTTGCTGGTGGATTCCTCGCATTTCGTGGGCGCATTACCCGGTGGGAACGCGGGCTGTGGATAATTGGCACATTTTCGGGCATCGTCGTGTGTGTGCTGGCGGTTTCGCGTGGCGCGCTACTGGGCTTGGGTGTTGCAGTCCTTGTTGCAGGCGCGTGGAGCCGGCGTCGGGTGCTGTGGTGGGGGCTGTGCGCTGCGGCAGTCGTTGCCTTGCTGCTAGTGCCCACTATCCGCAACCAGGTTACTGGCCTCGTCTCTACCCGCGACACCTCAGCCGACGTCCGGACGGTGCTCTGGCAAGGCACTTGGCATATGCTCGAGGCGCGGCCGTTGCAGGGTGCTGGCCTCGGAGCATTCCCCGGGGTGTACAACCACTACCGCTTGCCCGAACACGTAGAGCTGCTGCAATACCCGCACAACCTTTTGCTTAATGCGTGGTCTGAACTCGGTTTGCCCGGGTTGGTTTTTACGGTTGCTGCACTTTTTTGGCTAAGTGTAAGGCTTTTTAGAGGTTTTCGCGGGCGCGAACCCTGGGCGGCAAGCATCACGTTGGCTTGGATAGTGCTGGTGGCGCACGGCCTGGTCGACGTGCCGTACTTTAAAAATGACTTGGCGGTGCTGGCGGTGCTCCTGCTTATGCTCGTGTTCGCGCAACCACAAACCGAAAACAAAATTCCGCCAGCATAGGAGCGGCGGAACTTTGCTTTTGAGACACAGATAGATTATCTATCGCTGTCTTAACGAAATCAACGAAGACTAACGCTTCTTCTTTTTCTTCGTTGCTTTCTTCTTTTTCTTTGCGACCTTTTTCTTCTTTGCCATGGTGATGACACCCCCTCTCGTGCGAAACGTTTTTTGAATAACGTTCGTTAATGAGATTGCATACACCACGTTTGGTAACGTGATACAAAAAGTGTAGCACAAAAAACGCTGTCAAGCAACGTTTGCGTGCAAACGTCAACCCCGCACCACTTTTTTTTCAGAAAAAGTGGTGCGGGGTCAAGAGCTTACGCGTTGGTTTTTGAACGCACTTGCCGCTTGCGCTCGTTCGGATCCAAGTAGCGCTTGCGCACACGCACGTTTACCGGCGTCACTTCCACCAACTCATCGTTGCCGATGTACTCCAAGGCAAGCTCCAGTGTCAGTTCGTGGGGCGGCGCAAGCTGGATCGCATCGTCCGCGCCAGACGAGCGCATGTTCGTTAATTTTTTACCTTTGTTCACATTAACTTCGATGTCTTCGTCGCGACTACACTGGCCCACGACCATGCCCTGGTACACGGCGGTCCCCGGCTTGATAAAGAGCACGCCGCGGCCCTGGGCGCCTTCCATGCCGTAGGCATTGGCATCCCCGGTTTCCGTGGCAATCAGCGAGCCGTGCGGGAAAGGGTTGAGGTCGCCCGCCGCTGTCTGGAAGCTGTCGAAGACGTGGTGCATGATAACCGTGCCCCGGGTTTTGTTGAGCAAAATATTCTTGAGCCCGATGATGCCGCGGGTGGGAATGTGGTACTCCAAGTGCGCTTCGCCGTTAGGCGTGACCTCCAGGTGTTTTAAATCTGCGCGGCGTTTGCCAACTTCGGCAATCACCTCACCCTGGTACTGCTCGGGTACATCCACCGTCAGGTACTCCCACGGTTCCTGCAGCTTGCCGTCCACTTCTTTGGTAATCACATGGGGCTGCGCAATTTGTAATTCAAAACCTTCGCGCCGCATCGTCTCGATAAGAATGCTTAGGTGCAATTCGCCGCGGCCCGAAACCAAGAATTGGTCCGAGCTCTGGCCGGGCTCCACGCGCAGCGCAACATTAGTTTCTAATTCTTTGGCCAAGCGCTCTTTGAGATTGCGCGACGTTACAAACTTCCCTTCTTTGCCGGCGAAGGGGCTGGTGTTAACACCGAAGGTCATCTGCATGGTCGGCTCGTCAATGGCCACGGCCGGCAGCGGCGCTGGATTTTGCGCGTCGGTAATAGTCTCGCCAATCATCACATCATCAAAGCCGGCCACGGCGACAATTTCGCCCACGCCTGCTTCTTCAACGCTCACGCGTTCCACGCCTTGAAACACCAGAATATCCGTGGCCTTCGCCTTAATAAGCGAACCATCAACCCGCGCCAGAGCCACTTCTTGAGCTTTGCGAATGGTGCCTTGCGTTACTTTGCCAATACCCATGCGGCCTTTGTAGTTGTCATAGGCAATAGCCAGAATGAGTACTTGCAGCGCGGCGGCGGCATCGCCTTTGGCTTCTGGCACAGTTTGCAGAATAGTTTCGAATAGGGGCTGCATGTCCGTGCCAGGCTTGTGCACGTCGAGCGTGGCCTGGCCGTTTATGGCCGAGGTATAGACAATGGGAAACTCTAGTTGATCGTGGTTGGCGTTGAGCTCAACGAACAAGTCGAACGTGCGGTTGACCACGTGTTCAATCTGCGCGTCGGGCCGGTCAATTTTGTTTACCACCACGATTGCTTTGTGGCCGAGTTCGAGCGCCTTGCGCAAGACGAACTTCGTCTGGGGCATGGGCCCTTCCTTGGCATCCACCAGCAACAGCACGCCGTCCACCATGCGGAGCGTGCGCTCTACCTCCCCGCCAAAGTCGGCGTGGCCGGGCGTGTCGACAATATTAATCTTGGTATCGTTAAACACGACGCTGGCATTCTTGGCCTTAATAGTGATGCCGCGCTCACGCTCCAAATCCATAGAGTCCATGATAAGTTTGCCCCCTTCGGTAGCTTTGCTCACAGAGTGGGTCTGCTTGAGCAGGGCATCAACCAACGTGGTCTTGCCGTGGTCGACGTGCGCGATAATAGCGATGTTGCGGAGAGTCATAGGTAAGAGGGAGTACGAAAAGCCGCAACCTGTGCGGCAGAAGCAGTGTACCGGAAACAGGGGTTTCGTCAATGGACAGGCTCCCGCCGGTAATTCTATACTGCCGATACATGCTTCTGTTCCGCTGGCTCATCAACGCGCTCGCCGTACTACTGGTCGCTTACGTCGTGCCAGGCATTCAGGTAGAGAGCTTTTATACCGCCCTGATCGTTGCGCTGGTTCTTGGCATTTTGAACGCTGTGGTCCGACCTATTCTCATCATTCTCACCCTGCCCATAACTTTGGTGACCTTGGGATTATTCACCTTGGTCATAAATGCGGCCCTCTTTTGGCTAGTGAGCACCTGGGTGAAGGGTTTTAATGTCGAGAGCTTTGGGGCG
The DNA here is from genome assembly GCA_038063455.1 of Patescibacteria group bacterium. Taxonomy (GTDB): domain Bacteria; phylum Patescibacteriota; class Patescibacteriia; order PEXW01; family PEXW01; genus CAIPSZ01. The sequence goes on along the minus strand of JBBTVB010000004.1, from coordinate 39,121 downwards.
GCTGTTTTGGGGGCCCTGGTGCTGTGGGCGCTTAGCCTGGTGACGAATATTGGCCGGAAAGCCGGCGCGGTGGTAGGGCGATAATTTGGCTAAGGTTAGCTAATAATCTGTCTTTTTGACGGTTTTTGACTGTCTGGTTATCCCCATTTCTTCCCCACCCACCCTTGACTTCTGATGGGGGTGTGCTACAGTGCTTCTTCGCAAGAATCTGCCAAGAAATTGGCAGACTTTTTGTTATTACCTATGAAACTTATTTCCCGCAAACATAGCCGCCGAATTTTCCAGGTCACCCTGGCCATTCTGGTGTGGCAGTTCGTCTTTCCGCAGCATGGCTACGCCCAAACCGTGTCTGTCCAGCCGGTTGCCATCCCTGACCTGACGGTTATTGTCCCGGTGGGGCAGCCGTTGGCGCCGGCCGTGCCATTGGCCGTACTGGAGCCCGTTGCCCCCCCGAAAGTGCCGAATAAGGTACACCAAGTTACGCGCGTGCGGACTGTGGTTATGACCGCCTATTCCTCTACCAAAGACCAGACGGACGGTGATCCGTTTACCACGGCATCTGGAAAGAAGGTTCGCGATGGCATTATTGCCATGAATGGCGTGCCGTTTGGGACCAAAGTACGCATTCCCGAAAAGTTTGGTAGCAAAGTTTTCGTGGTGCAAGATCGGATGAATGCTCGCTACGGGTCATCTCGCGCCGATATCTGGATGAAGACGCGTCACGATGCTAAGCAGTGGGGCGTACGTCGGGTGAAGGTGGAGATTTTAAAGTAAGCGCTCCTTGGCTTACACGCGAAGTTTCCGTATAGGTTTTTGGAGCGCGCAACCCCGCACCCGAACGCAGTGAGTGGTGCGTGGGTAAGCTCACAGCCGGCGCGACTATCGCGCCGGTTTTGCTTTTGGTGCTAGGATTCATATAGGCCAGAGTGGTGGAACGGTATACACGCGACACTTAAAATGTCGTCCCGCAAGGGTTGTGGGTTCGAATCCCGCCTCTGGTACCAGCTCGTTTTCTTGCATTTCTGCGACTGTCTGGTACATTGCCTAAGCTACACAGAGTAGTGGCTTGGCCACGTAGCCAAGTGGTAAGGCGAGGGTCTGCAAAACCCTTATTCAGGGGTTCGATCCCCCTCGTGGCCTCCAGCAAAGCCTATGCGACAAGAGCACAAAAAGTTACTTCTCGCGGCAGTGCTGTATGTGGGTATAGGAATTTTCTATCAGGCGCTCTTGTGTACGGCTTGGTGGTCGCAGCTAGGCAGTGATGGTATTCCTTCAGATATTCCGTGCGCCGGAATACTTTGGACACCGATAGTCTTGCTGCAGTGGCCGCTTATGGGTTTTTTCTCCTTGATGTATGGCGATTTTTCCCGAGGGATTCCAGTAGTGTTAGCGTTCATCCTTATTCTCCTGGTGCTCGTAAAGTTCCCAAAGAAGCAAGTTTCATAATTTGTGCGGGTGTAGTTCAGCAGTAGAACGTCTCCTTGCCAAGGAGAAGGTCGTGGGTGCGAATCCCATCACCCGCTCCAGCTCGTTTCTCACATCGGGCTCCGTTTTGCCATGACCGGCAAAACTCCGCCCTCCGTGAGAAGCCTCGCTTAGCCCCACCACCGCGTGCTCGTCCCGCAGATGCGGGACTGCGCGCCACGCTGGCGGGGACCCCAGAATTATTTATGATCCGCCCCAACTGCCTGGCTAATATTCCTAAACCCATCCCGCCGCAGCAATTCCAGTAGCCGCTTGTTGATATTCCGAATAGTTGTTGGGCCGCCGAAGATGAAGCCGGTAATCAGCTGCACCAGGCTGGCACCCGCGCGGATTTTTGCGTAGGCATGGTCGCCGGTAAATATCCCGCCCGTGCCAATAAGCGTCAATTTGCCATTAGCGAGTTGGTACGCCTGGCGGATAGTTTCCGTTGAAAGGTCTCGCACCGGCTTGCCGGACAAGCTGCCCGGCCACTCAGGCTGGTGGTCCTCAGGAAAATCTAGCAATGCCCGGGCTTTGGTTTTATCTTTGATAAGATTGCCAATGACCAAGCCCTCCATGTCGTAGCGTATGGCCAGGGCCACGATTGCCGCCAGATGTTCGTTGCTGATATCTGGATTAATTTTTAGAAAAGTGGGCTTGGTAATGCCGTGCTGCTGCCGAGCTGCATGGATTGCCGTGAGTAACGTCTCTAAGGCCTGCGGCTCGGTAAAGGGCGTGCCATCGGGAGTGTTGGGGCAGCTGAGGTTGAGGGTGTAGTAGTCACCGACGTTGGCAAATTTTTCATACACGGCTATGTAGTCGGCAATGGCGCGTTCACCAAAGCAGTCCGGGTGGTTGCTTTTGACCAGCGAGATGCCGATGGGTATTTGCACGTGCGTGTTTTGCATCCGGTCAAACACCCGGTCCATGCCTTGGCTTTTTAAGCCATAGTTCACCACCAAGGATTTGTTGCGGACCATGCGCCGTACCCAGGGTTTAGGATTTCCAACGTAGGGTTGTCGGCTAATCGAGCCAATTTCTGCAAAGCCAAAACCAAAGACCTCCTCGAAGTGCAGGAATTCCCCATCCTTATCAAACCCTGCCGATAGGCCAACCGGATTTGGAAAATGTATACCATTGACCGTTACGGCAAGAGGTGGCTCGTCCACGCGGAAATAGGCGCGCAATACATTTTTCACGCCGGGAATTCTGGATACCAATTCCGATCCGCCAGCCACAATCGGGTGTATAGTATCGGGCGGGACGCGGTAGAGGAGCGGACGGATGACGCGAGTGTAGAGGCTCATATTCGCATTGTGCCTGACTTCGGTGCCGTGCGCAATCCAAAAGAGCTCCGCCATAGCGAAGCTCTTTTTCACACAGTGCACTAGTTGAAAAACTACATTCCTGGCTTGCTATCCATCGGCTTGTTCATCATGCCGTCGCCTTTCTTCCAGAAGGCCCCGCAAATCATCCACAGTGCGGCCAAGCCGACGAGGATGTAGACAATGGTCGAGATTGTGGACTCAACCCCAAAAATTTCGTCGACGAGGTTGAACTTAAAAGCGCCGACCAGACCCCAGTTGAGGCCGCCGACCACGAGGAGAATCCAACCCACCCAATTCATTCCTGACATTTTTTTCATCATACAGACACCCCCTTTCGATTGTGTGTAGATTGCATTCTAAGTATACTCCAGCCCCTGGGCCGGAGCTAGGTAAGCAGCATACCGTCGCCGGTTGTACACCAAGAGCCGGGCACTGTCCCGTGACCGTGCGGATTTTTGCTTATGCTATTGACGTAAGTATTAATGTACTGTTAGATATAACAAATAAAAAAAGACCTTTAGCATAGGAGACTTCGACATGGCGCATGTTTTAATTTTGCCAGATGGCATGCGGCGATACAGCGAGCAGCGTTCAGTGTCACTGGACCACGCATACGCTCTTGGAGGCACAAAGCTTCAGCGAGCAGCGCAATGGCTATTCTTTGAACATGGTTTTCAAGAAGTGACGTTTCATTGCTTTGCGCTCTACAATCAACAACGCCCATTACAAGAGCTGGCACCCCTGGTCCACAACGGGATAGAAACGTTAATTACACTCATTGACAGTGAGTGGATGCGTAGGCATAGCATAGCTTTACGGGTTGTGGGGGCGCTTGATCAGTTAAGCGAAAGATTTCCGGATCTCCAAAAGATCGTTCATTTTTCGCAGCAGCGCCACTATAGGCACGATGGTCGGACCCTAAATATTTTAGCTGCGTATGCCGGCTCTTGGGATTTTGACCAAGCAATTCGTTCTTGCGAGACGGCCGGAAAAACGGCCACTTTTCAAAACGTTACTCGCTTCTTGCAATTCCAACGACCAGTAGATGTAGTGATTCGCAGTGGTCAAGCTTTTCGCCAGGTTCGGCTTAGTGATAGCCTCTGGCCAGTAGACCAGGCGCAGATGTTTGGCCTTCCGACCTTTTGGCCCGCAGTTAGAAAAAGTCAACTTGTAAGAATTGTTGACCATTGGCAAACTCTAGAGGGTAATCGCCTACATGTGTAATGTGGGCGATTTTTTAGTTTTAGATTTCCCCTTTCGCAATTGCCGCTCGGTACTGGCCAACCAACCGGACGGAAGCTGGCAAGCAAACTTTTGCGCATATTTTTTCATGTGTGTTGCTTGACAAAGATAGGGTTTGATGTAAAATTTTCGTCAACACAGAACAAGTATTTAATAGGAGGTGTATCTAAGTGTCCATTGACAATGATGTAAAGGCTCATCAGGTAATTTCTCGCGTCATGGCAGACTCCACTGCAGTTGTCCTTTCGCAAACAAGGGGAGGTACATGGGCAAGCGCAATCATCTTTGAATTCGATTTGACGAAGCAGGAACAGAGTTTGATTTTTGAGTGTGTTCAGATGTACGTAAAAAAATTTGCACAGTCTCTCGGCTTTGAGTTCCCTGCTCACATTGTGTCGTATGATACTCTTGAGGACTATATTTTGGAAGATCCTATACAAGAATCTACGCCTGTTGATTTAAGCGCGGATAGTGACTGGCATGAAATTCTTGCCTTACTTGAAGAGCAGAGGCCTGACCTTCCGTACAAATTACCTCACAAACCCGAAGAAATACAGGCGATGCTAGCAAACGGTCGTGGCTTGGTTCAGGAAAGACGAGTGAAGAAAAGGCTTGAGCAGGGAAAGTAGAAGAGGAATTTAGAAGTCCTTAGTTATACTAGGGGCTTTTTATATTTCTCCACGAAAAATCTTTTGACGTAGCTTGCTAACATACGCATTGAAAAAGAAGAGATTGTGCATAGTCAGCAGGGTCAATCCACTCATTTCTTTGGCGCGTACGAGGTGGCCAATATATGCACGGCTATACGTCTTGCAGACTGTGCATGTGCACGCCGTATCAATTGATCGTTTGTCTTTGAGCAGCGCGGCTTTGGAAAAATCCAAACGACCCTTGCTGGTAAATGCTGTGCCATGTCGGGCGTAGTGCGTGGGCACAATGCAGTCAAACGTGTCCACGCCAGACTTGATTACTTCGGGAATATCTTTCAGGTGGCCAATGCCCAACAGGTGGCGGGGTTTTGCTTCGGGCAATTCCGCATTCACCCATTCCAGCATTTTGCGCATGCCATGTGCATCACTCCCAAATTCCCCGCCAATGGCAAAGCCGTCAAACGGCAGACTGCCAATGAACTTGGCGCTCTGGATGCGGAGGTCTTTGTACTTTCCGCCTTGCACAATACCGTACAGCGCCTGCTTGCTGGTGTGGTAGTCTAGGCAGCGCTTGGCCCAGGTATGGGTTTTTTCTAGTGACGCCTGGTTGTAGGCATAGTCGGCCACCGGGGGTGGGCACTCGTCAAAGGCCAGGATAATATCGGCCCCAAGTTTTTGCTGGATGCGGATAGACATCTTCGGCCCGAGGAAAAGTTTTTTGCCACCCACGGGCGAGCGGAACCAGACACCTTTATCCGTGATGCGAATTTCTTTGGGTTGGTTGCCCAGGCGCACGCCACCAGCTTTTTGTCCTTTGCCAACCTTGCCAATCTGCAGGTCTTTCCCAAAGCCTAGGCTAAACACTTGGAAGCCGCCCGAGTCGGTCATCAGCGGCACCGGGAGTTTAGAAAATTTGTGCAGCCCGCCATGCCTGGCGACAATGTCTTCCCCGGGTTTCAAGTGCAGGTGGAAGGTGTTGCTAATGGCAATTTGGGTGCCGGTGGTGGCAAGCTGGTCGTGCGTGAGCGCCTTTACCGTGCCCTGCGTCGCCACCGCAACAAACGCCGGCGTCTGCACCGTGCCATGTGGGGTTTTGAGTAGCCCCAGCCGTGCCTGGCTGCGCTTGGATTTTTTGAGAATCCGGAAGTGGATCATCTATTTTCCTGCATTTGGCTGACGTAGCCACTTATTTACCTTTAGGTGCCAGTCGTCTGGGGATGCATTTTGAACCGCATCCCATAGCTCACGGGCCGTATTGGTGTAGAGTTTTTCTCGAACGATAGGGCGAGTCTCTTTTTGCCAACGGGTTGCAACTTGCGAGCCTCGCGCTTCAAGCTCCTTAATTTCAAAGCTTACATCCAGATTGTCTGCATCTTTTACAATTTTTGCCTCCAGACATTCTCGACGTTCGTATTCGTCTAGGAGCTCTTTGTAGTCCCCAAAACTCGTGCCGTCGAACATTTCCGTAGCCGCTTGTTCCTCATCCGCATGCACGTACACTTTCTGCACGTACGAGAGGTCAGAAATGCGGGTTTCCACAATGTCATGAACAAAAGCCATGCGCAGGGTTTTGCCTTCGTCCGCGCCTTCGGCCTTGGCTAGCAAGAGGGCTATCCACATCATCCGGTAGGTGTGCTCGGCTATGCTGGCAGTGCGCATACCAACGTGTTGCGTCCAGCCCCGGGCCATGTTGTTGAGGGAGCTAATTTCAAATAGTAGCTGGATATCGCGATTATTTACTTTGCTCATAAGAATGTGACAAATGTGTTGGTTGAGGTAGGTCCATCCTACCACTGGCGGCGGCGTTGAGCCAAGAAGAAAACCGCCTCAATTGAAGCGGCTTGAATGTGAGCAGGAGCACCCTTTTAGCTTTCTTCAAGAATAATACGTTTTGTAAATCCGCCGCGTTCTTGAGCCTTCTTTTGACGGATGGCCTCTATTTCTTCGCGGGAGAAGCCAAAGTGGGCGTAGATTGCGGACAGCACCTCCTCAATATCGGCCAGCTCTTCGGGGCTCTTGTCCGCAATGAATTCCTTTACTTCCTCTTGGAGTTTTTCCAAAAGTTTTGCTTCGTACTCTTCTGCCGAAGCAACGTGGGTTTTTGCCGACCCGCCTTTGGCGGCAATAATCTCTGGAATCTTGTCGCGTACGAGTTTGTTATAGATGGTCATGCGTTATTCCTTTTGTGTGTTTAAGAACTCTACTATAGCGTCTGTGGCTTCGGCAAGGGTGGCATATTCTTTTACTTTAAGTTTTTGGCTGCCGCGAAGCATTGCCGAAAGGCTTGTGCCCGGCAAGGGGCGGTACAAACACAGGATTGGTTTACCCAGGTTTTCGGCCGTGGCAATTTCGTAGCCTACCCCAAGGCTCGGGCTGGTTACTTCGGCAATGACTACGTCAGCCTGCTTGAGCCAGCCCATATCCTGCTCGTAAATTGCGGTAATGCTGGCGGCGTCTTCCGCATGGGCCGAACGATTGGTGTCCCCGACGTGTTCGGTGAGGACGGTGCCGTATTTTTTCAAAAAGGTAATGAGCTGTAGGTAGTGCTCGCGGTCGGCCGCTCCTCCACGAATCGAACCGGCAAAGTAGATGTTCATGCTTTATTGTACGCCTCAAAAGCCGGTAGCAGGTTGGGTATGAGGTTGTAGTTTGCATGTTCTTTCGGATCAATCCATTGGTAGTCATCATGGTCTTCGCTGAGCTTCACCGTCTCCGTGTCTGCGGCACAGGCAAAGAACGTTGCCACTACTTGCCATTGTTCGCCTTTCACTACCGGCCGCCACTCGCCCACGTAGAAGGGCCGGCCAAGTTGCACTTCCAGACCGGTTTCTTCGCGGATCTCTCGCCGCAGGCTTTCATCAAAAGCCTGGCCGGGCTTTATGCGCCCGCCAACGATATCATATTTTGCGGCGTTGGTGCCCTCAGCGTACTTTGTGGATTCCCGTAAAATAAGTACTTTGCCCTGGTGGACAATGAAGGCTTTCATGGCAACGAAGATCTTTGGGTCCATAAGTGTAAGGCAAGTGTGAATACGCCTATCCTACCACTGGTGGCGGCGTTGAGCCAAGAAGAAAGCCGCTTTCATTGAAGCGGCTTATGTGGATGTGTGATTCTTTCAGCTAGCGAAGCAACACCATTGTTTTCGTTTTTTTACGGTCGAACGCATGCACTTGGTAGAAGTAGATCCCACTTGGGTAATTATCAGCATTCCAGACAAAGCGGTGCACGCCTGCAGGGAGCATGCTATCTACCAGTGTTGCGACTTTACTACCATATGCCGAGTAAATGGTTAGCAGCACTGTGTCAGCAGCCGTGAGTTCAAGCTTAATGGTCGTACTATCAGAAAAGGGGTTTGGTACGTTTTGCTTAAGTTCGAAAAAGAGATCTGCCACCACAGATGCGGTGTCGGTTTTTCCCCCGTAAGGTGCTCGGCTGTTGCGAATGGTCTGTGCCGGTGGCCAGCCGCAGCTGGAAAGTGCCACAAGGCACGGAATCAGAATGACTGGGCTGTAACGCATGCATCCTCCTTATGAGTTGTAGGTGCAATGTATTTGCACAAATCTTGGCATGCTAGGCCCATTTGTCAAGCACAAAAGGAGCGCGTCGCGCTCGGCGATGCCGTAAAGTACTTAGGCAAAAAACCTTGAGAACACTAGTTCATCCTGGCCCAATCGGAAGTGGTCTTTGAGCACGGCTTCTTGATGCAGGCCTTTGTTGGCGTAGAAGGTTTGTAGGCGTTTATTATCTGCGTGGATAAGCGAGAAAATTTTGCGCAATTTGCTGTGGTGGTGCTCGTAGTGGTTTTCTGCTTCGGCTATAGTTGCATCAAAAAGCAATTCTTTTACCTGCACGGGGTCGACCGCATCTTTTAGCACCGCAAAGCGTGTTACCTCTGCCACGCCGTGCGCTAGGGTGCCCTGCTGTCGCCAGCTAATAAGGCCAACCATCCGATCGTCATCAACGGCTACGCGGAAGTGGTGGTACTCGCGCTCGTACGCAAAAATAGCCTTTGCTTCTTGCACGCTCGGAAAGCGGTACTTTGCCTTCAGGACTTCGGCAACCTGGAGGGCATCCTCGGCGGTGGCCTTGCGAACAGTGAGCATGGGGTTTGCGTTAGATTACAAAAATAGTAAAGCTAGGTTACCGCCCGCAAGATGTGCGGGGGTGCCGAGACTGTTTTCGAACGATCTGGGATAAGCAGTATAAACAAGAAAACTTCTTCGGGCAAGACCGCCAAGAAATTTAATCGGCCAGGAATGCTGCCAAAGGTTCAAACACATGCTCTGCCCAGCCGGATTTATGGTCCTTCGCTTCTTTGACGTTGGGTAGATTGGTATGCGTGAGGGTGACTTTGGTTCCGGTTTTGGTTGCTGTAAAAATGTATCGAACTTCAGACGGCTCCCATTCTTTTGGCCATTCAGTAGTTTTCCAGGTGTAGGCCAGCTCCTTCCCGGGTTTGTACGCCAGAACTTTGCCTTCCACCCAACCGTCAAACATGTTGAAAGCGCCGCCAACTTTCTTGCTTACGCTCCCCTCGCCACTCCATTCGGCTAAGGCCTTGCTACTCGTCAGCGCCTCAAATACTTCTGCGGGTGTGGCCTGGAAGGTGTGCGTGAGGGTGAAGGAAGGTAAGGCCTTTGGCATATAGCAACAAATTATCACCGCCCATTTATTTTTCTTCAAATTTTTGCAAAGAGAGTCCACCATCAATAGTGATGATTTGTCCAGTAATTGCATCATTTTCAAGAATTCCAACAGCCGCCTGCCCAATTTCATCGGCCGTTATGTATCTATTTATTATAGTTTTTGATGCATACATCTATTTCTCTGCCTCAGATGTTCCCTCCCAAGGTGGGGTCCATGTGTAGCCAGGTGCAATTGCGTTTACTAAAACTCGTCCGTCAATTTTCGCAAGATTAACAGTCATACTTGATAGCGCCGCCTTTGCGACTGAATACGCAAAATATGTTGTATTGCCCGTACCAATGTTCCCGTAGCATGAACTGACATTTAAAATTTTTCTTAAAGAAGACCCCACGTTTTGTTTAAGAAAATTTTGACAAACATGGAGAGCAGAAAAAAATATGCTTTCAAATTGGCCTTTCCATTGTTCGTTATCAAAAAAGTCTCCAGATTGTGCGTCACCAGCACTATTCACTAAAAGGTCAATTTCGCCAACCTCGTTATAAATTTTTAAAAACATTTTTTGAATTTCCTGCTCATCTGTGAGGTCGGCTTGAAAAATAGACCCCTCGGAGTATTTCTGAACCTCCTTGAGAGTATGTTGTGCGCCCTTGGGGTTTTTTCGGTAGTTAATAAGAATAACTGCACCTTTTTGGGCGCAAGAAATCGCTATGGCTTGCCCTATACCGCTTGAAGCTCCGGTTATGAGAATTCTCTTATTTTTTAAATGCATATGCTACTTGAAAATAAATTTTTTGCTTTCATCATCACCATACATTTCATCATCCCAATATTTCATATACTTTGGCTTAAGCACCCAGATTTTAGTTCCCCATGAATTTGTCATTATCCATTTAACCGTAAGTATATCGCGAAGATCGGCAAATTTTTTATAAAGCAACTTAACCCCAGTTGCAATTTCAACTAGATTTTTTGCCGGTCTGCAAACCCCAAGCCCTTGTACCGCCTTTCTATTTTTGTGATTACGGGGGTCGAACCAAGCGACTGAAAAAGCAATCTTTGGGTTTTCTAGTATCATCCGGCTATGTTTTGTATTTTTTGGGCTGATAAAATACATTGTCGCTTTTTCGTCAATCCCAAAATATACATTCGCAACCCAAATATCCTTCTTATTGTGAGAAGCAATAACCATCAACTTTTGCGTCTCGATAAATTTTAATGGTTTCTGCATATATCTACCCCGGCTCAGGGACTTATGAGACTAATGCTTAAAGAGTAGTCTATTATGCAACCCACTTCAACATGGCAATAATTTTATATTGTAGCCTCTAGTCCTGGTAACACAAAAGCGCCCCGGCACCACCTAGGTGATGTCGGCGCGCTTGGTACCGCGGAGAGGACTTGAACCTCCATGCCCTTGCGGGCACTACCACCTCAAGGTAGCCTGTATACCAATTCCAGCACCGCGGCGTAGAGGATTAAAGCGTACGACCAATACTAGCGAAGACTCGTGAAACTTTCAAGCGCTTGTAGGTCAAGGTAAGAGCCTTCGCGCTCACAGGGTGGCAACGAAGCGGGTCCGAACTAAGTAGTGGCACTATTCGACTAGGCTTTCTTTTTGGTTGTGTCCTTGCGGACTTCCTTCAAACGCTTCTTAAAGGTTTTGTCGCGGAGGTACGAGAGCGTGGCGCGGCGGACCTTGAACTGCTTCACGATGTCGATCTTGGCAATGATTGGGGTGTGGAAGGGGTAGATACGCTCCACGCCCACACCTTCGGAGACTTTACGGACGGTAAACGTGCCGTGCAGGCCTTGGCCATGGCGGACGTCGAGCACTGTGCCCTCAAAAATTTGGATGCGCTCTTTGTCGCCCTCCTTAATTTTTTGGTGCACCTTTACCACCATCCCCGGCTTGAGGGCGGGGAGGTCGGTGCGGAGCTTGGATTTTGCGGCTTCGTGGATAGTGTCCATATGCCTGCGTAGTGTACGGATGTGCGGCGGGTTCGTCAAGGGTGAGCCTTAGGCGTGCATCCGCTGTCCCCGCCAGCGCTGGATAAGGGCGGCCAAGGGCAGGACGATATATGGCGGAATAACCCGATGCTCTTTTTTGAGCGTCAGGAAAATATGCCGATGCTCGAGGATATTTAAGGCCGCCGAGATATCCCACAGTGGCGGCAGGATGAGCACGACCTCTTTACCCACCCGCTGCAGCTCAGCGAAGAAACGCTCGGGGTCGTCCACGTGTTCGAGCGTGTGGGAGCAGAGCACAGAATCAAACTGTTTATCGGCGAACGGCAGGTGGTACACATCTTTGAGCAGGACAAAATTCGGCACGTTGGCAAATTGCACCACGTCCGCATTCACCCCGCCGCCATCGGTGAAGCCGCAGCAGATATTCAGCCCCCAGGTTTTGCGTTTGGCAATGATGCGCTTTTTTAAAATCTGGTAGCTAATGTGGTTAAGCGCCGTGGTCAGGCATACGAACATCAGCAGTATGCCGATAATCAGCAGGAAGGTGTGCATGGGTAGCGTTAGCCTCGGAGTTTTTGCAGCAGATCCTGCAGCTGTATAGGGAGCGGTGACTCGTTGGAAATTTTTACTCCCTGCAGGTCCGTAAAGCCGAGCTTCCAACTATGCAAGAAGGGCCGGTCGAGTACCACTTTTTGCTTCACGCTCTTGCTGGCATACACGGTGTCCCCCACTATTGGCAAACCAAAGGCCAGTAGGTGCGCGCGGATTTGGTTGGTGCGGCCGGTTTCGATGGTAATTTCCAAGAGCGTTAAATGACGAAACTGCTCTTTGACCGCGTAGCGCGTCACGGCGCCACGGGTTTTATTCGTCGCGGCAGGTTGGCTGGCCATGCGGCCGGCATTGCGCCGCGAGCGGCCAAGGGCAAAGGAGATGGTTCCATCCGGCTTGCCCGGCACACCATGCACGAGGGCCAAGTACATTTTTTCTACTTCGTGGTTTTGGAATTGCTGTTTGAGGTGGTCGTACATCGCCTGGGTACGCGGCACTACCATGACGCCAGAGACGTCCATATCTAGCCGGTGCACAATACCGGGGCGGTCAGCTTCCTCGCCCACGCCTTTCACGTCTGGGTAGTGTTCCAGCAGCCAGCCCACCAGCGTGTCCGCCCCGGGGTGGTGGTTAGCTGCGTGCACCAGCAAACCACTAGGCTTCTCCAGCACCAGGTAGTCGGGGGTTTCGGCAATAATGTGGACGTTTTCACCCAGCACCGCTTTATTATCCTGATTGTTCATTTGTTGATTGATATAGTATGGACATTTCCGAGCAGCAAAGTGGTGCTGGGCTTAGGCATGGGTTGCTTCGATCCCGGCTTTGCGTAGCCAGTCGTGAAGAGTTTCGAGGTCGGCGTGGGCTTTGGCAAACTCGCGCTCCCAGATGCGCTTGGGCACCTTGAGCTGGCCAACCTGCGCCACCACCGTGCGGAGACCTTCCCACGTAATGGGCTCAATGGCAAATCCTAGCTGCGTAGCAAACCGCAGGCAGCGCAGGATGCGGGAGTGGTCTTGCGCGAAACGGGTGACTGGGTTGCCGACGGTGCGCAGGATTTTTTGTTGGACATCTAATTGGCCATGGTAGGGGTCTACCAACTCCCCGCTTCGCACGTTGAGCGCCATTGCGTTAACGGTGAAGTCGCGACGCGTGAGGTCGGTTTCGATGGGGAGTGCAGGGTTGGCTTGCGCCTGCGTGTCAAAGTAGCCGCCATCACCCGTGCGTAGCTTTTCTTCCCGAGGCAAAGCGACATCAACGGTTCTGCCATCCAAGGCAAGCGAGAGCACACTCCACTGTTCACCAGTGGCGTTCACAGTACCGAGTGACGCCAGTGCGGCTTTAAGGTCGAGCAGGTCTATGCCGCGCGCGACGAGGTCAAGGTCGGTGACCGGTCGGTTGAGTAAGGCATCGCGCACAGCGCCGCCCACCACAAAGAGTTCAGTAGCACTGGGCAGCGCGACGAGGATTTTTTTGACGGTGGGATTACGTGCTAGCGGATTTTCCATATACGGAAGTATTCATGGTGCAAGAGCCCTTCGACAATGTACTTTGGAAAGCCGGTAAAGAGCTTCCCAGCATCCATCTGGGAGGCATGGCAGCGGAGCGCGCGGCGCTTGTCGCGGGCAGCTATACGAATAGTGAGATTGGGCTCCACGAAGCGCACAGTGTTTTTGTAGTGCCCAGTTTTCCGACGGCTTTGCAGAAAGGCTTTTGCCGCGCGCTGGAGTTTTGGCGAGAGCACCGCGGCTGCAAATGGCACGCCCAGTTTTTTGGCAATGCCCTGCCCCACTTTCCCGGCGGCAATATGGTCGGCATGGCCGGTGATGCCGCACGGCCCAAAGCTCACCACAATATCAGGGGTGTACGATTGTATAGCCTTCGTAATTTCTCGGCTAAAAGCAGGCATACGCTGGGCCAGTCTGCCGTCCGGCAGGTTGCAAATGCACACGTGGTTTACATGCAGCACAGAGCAGGCCGCATGGAGTTCCTGCTTTCGGCGTTGTGCCAGAGTCCGCGCCGGTATTGCTCGGGTTAGATGTGAGGCGCCTTTCTCGCCGGCCGTGGCGCAGACAATCATGCTCTGCCCGCCCGCCTTGGCATTGGCCGCCAAGGTTCCGGCCATAACGTAACTTTCGTCATCCGGGTGGGCGGTTATGACGAGGAGCTTCTTGCCGAGGATTTTGTGTGGTGCTTGCATTTTGTGCGGTTCTGCCCGAAACTCAAAGCGATACCCGTAGTATAGCGCGAGTGTAGTCCCGTCCCGACGCAGGAGCGTCGAGGACGAAGATCCGCGACCCCGGAGGAGGTCAAGGCCCAATGGTAGAGCGGTCGTCTTACCCGCCTCCCGGAGTACGGAGCCATTGAAATGGAAGCCTAATATTGGTAGCGTAATCAAGTTCGTTTGCTGTTTGCTGGGGCGCGCCTAGCTCAACTGGTTAGAGCAGTCGTCTTATACACGACCGGTTCCTGGTTCGAGTCCAGGGGCGCGCACCAGCAGCTAGGAAATTTTGGCACTCCGTACGGCGGGCCAATAATAGTTTCTCCCACCATTGGTGTAAAATAGGTTTATCACCCAAGACTATCTCTGACTTGACAAATAGCCAGACCATGTTATGGTACGAAGTCAAAATAAAGGTCGGATTATAGCGATTGTAGGTGCTCCACGAAGCGGCAAATCGTATTTGGCTCGCAGGCTTGCCACCTACTTCAACGCAGAACTTTTTCTTGAAGGCGAGGAAGGAGAATTCCCCTCCCGTATTGAGGAAGATATTGCCAAAAATATTTGACCTCTTGAGCGCGTGCTGTGGTTTCGGACAACCCTTGTTGAACGTTATTTGAAAGCGATACGCTTACGTGATGAGGGGAAAACGGTAATTCTTGATGTTTTTTGGATAAGTCCCCAAATGTTCATTGATACCCTTCTCGAAGGTTTTGAGCACGACCTGATGTGGGATGTTGCCCACCAAGATCAGCAATTACTTGGGTGGCCAGACCTGACAATATTTCTCAAAATTTCTGAGGAGCGTATCAAAAAATTCATCGCCCAGGGCGATCGGACCTTCGATAAGTCCGAAGAGTTTATCCATACACAAGCCCTACCGGTGAACCAGATGCACTCTGAGTTCTTTACCAAGCAACATGCAGAACGCATTCTGACAATTGACCGAGATGCCCTTGATTTTGAAAAAGACGAAGACTTGCAGTGGCTCGTCGAACAAATCAAGCTAACCTAGATATAACATCAGCATAAGGAGGGGCCAGTGCCCACAGCAGTCTTATTTGATTATGACGGTACCCTCCTTGATAGCATCGGGGAGGTATATCGAGGGGTCTGTAACGTTTTTCGGATGAGTGGTCTATCCGAGCCATCAATTGAGGTCTTTTTTTCAACCTTTGAATTGCCGTATGCAACATTCTATCGGAAGCATGGAGTCACGGCTCCCGAAGAAGATATCGTACGTTGGTACTTTGAGGTTGCGCGTCATGAGGAGCAGTTCTTCTTCTTTGACGTTGTCGATGCAGTAAATATACTCGCACAGTGTGGTGTATTGATGGGAATAATTAGCGCACACCACGAAGACAAAATTGTAACTCGGTGCGAAGAGGCCGGAATCCACAAACACATGCAACTCGTTGTTGGCCGCGTTAACGTTAAAGTTGATTCCATTCAAAAATTTTGTCGAGAGTACAGCGTAAGTCCGTTTGAAACGTACTATGTTGGCGATCTCATATCCGATGTTCGAGACGCGAAGCGGGCGGGCGTCATTGCAGTTGGCATCACCCGAGGGAGAGGTACTCGTGAAGTGCTTGAACTGAACGGCGCTGACCATTGCATATCGAACCTGCATGAGCTTCTACATTTGCTATAGGCTAAAATACTAACAGCAAAACACCCCGATTAGACAAGTCGGGGTTTTTATTATTTACATTTTTTTCAATACAGTAAACACTTCTGACCGGTTAGCCTTCGGGGCATGGTTTTTACTTCGCCGACTTGGGGGACGATCAGTTACCTGGACTTCGGGAGTATTTTTCGAATTTTACCTTTGAAGTCCGGAAAATGATAATGCAGGGGGAAAGGGATTATCCTACCTTTATTCGCGATTGGGAATCCATCCGCTAAGAGTTTGCTCTCAAGGAGTTTACAGATGTTTGCTTTCACTAGAATGATAGTAGTTTCTGGCTTGCAGTACCGACGCAATTCTTTTTTAAGATTTATATAGTTATCTAGTATACGTCGATCGGCCTCCTTATCGGTTAGTTTATTAACTGGCGCGTAGATCGCATTAATGATCATGTAACCTGCGTGTTGAAAAATTATTAAACCCTCATGCTTCGTAGTAAACTTTTTTCCAAAAAGGGTTTGCATGAATGACCGAAAAAGAACCTCGCTTACACGTCCGAGTGGGTCGTAGAAGTAGCCACCGCCCGCAGGTGGAGATTCAAGCACAAAAATACACCTAACCCGGGCGGGGCGGTATTGATTGCGTAGTTCGATCCAACGCGTCGTCTTTGAAGACTTACTCTTCAGATAACTATTTTGTCATCTTCAAAGCGGGTTTTTTTGATTCCCCCACCTTGCCCCAGTGGCCAAACATACGCACGAGCTTTGAGGTAAAAACACCTTCTTGCAGCTTGTGGTAGAACAACGTGGTCACCACAAAGTTAAAGGCTACGACAATGCCGTTGAATACCACATTCGCAATAACAAAGAGCGCAAAGGTTACGGTGAAGTACTGCTTGAAACCCACGGTGTAGCCCGCACTTTGCGCCAGGTACACTTCGACGAGATTATCGCTGAACACCAGGCTAAACAGGTAGGCGGCAATGCCCACAATCAACAGCAAGAGCAGGGACATTTCTATGGTGGCTAGCCAGTGGCTGCGAAACAGGCGTACGGCGTCCATAATGGCTGCGCCGAGTTTACGCTTTTTTAGTACCGCGCTGGCTAATGCAAACTGCAGTAAGAAGCCCACCACCGTGGCCAGCGGGATAAGGATGAGGAAGTTGAGTAGCGTGAGCAAGGTAAGCCACGTACCATTTTCTTGCGTCAAGAATAACGTGAGCAACGGAATCGTAACTAGGACTGCCAACCCAGTAGTGGCGGCATAGCGTAGCAGGTTAAGCCACAGCACTGGCCAGAAATTTTTTGTGCCTTGTCGAAAGCTGTCCTCCGGCGTGGTGCTTTTGCCAGCGCGGAAGCTGCCCGTGGCGGCAATAAGCGCGCCTTGGGCAACCACTGACATCCAGATAAAAAAGGCAAAGATGCCGGCAATAATAACCAGGGTTAGGACATTCTGAAACGACAACTCGGCACCAAAGGTTTTTATGTTATTCCAAATAAAATTCAATGTTTGATTTTCATAAATAATCCGCGCATTCGCTGCGGTTTCGGCCTGCGTGCTAACCGTGCCGATATTCTGAATAAAGCTGACCGCGCCACTGAGAATGCCAATATTTAGCAAGAAGGCAAAAAACCCGAAGAACCACAAAAACTTGTGCTGCCAGGTTAGGCGCCAGGCCTCGCGCAGGGTCTGCCGGTACACGTTTGGGTTTGCTTTTGTGTCCTCCATGCCTAGCAGTATACCCGCGCCGTTCGCTTCCTGCAAACGATTCCCGCATCACAAATATCGGCAGGGCACAGCGCCGTCCGGCTGCATGTTTCCCCGCACGTTCAGGTTCGGGCAGGCGTTAGGCCCCTTCGGTCGTCGTCCGGCTGCCCAAGAAAGGTCGCACCAGCACCGCAAACTCTTCCTGTTCCAAGGTTTCTTTCTCTAAGAGTGTGGCCACAATGGCATCCAGTGCCGGTCGCAGTTTCTTAATATTTTTCTTGGCGGTTTCGGCGGCTTGCTTTAGGAATTTGTCGACGGCGGCATCAATGCCCTCGGCGACTTTTTCCGAGTAGTCGCGCTGCTCGCTAATTTCCCGACCCAAGAAGATCATCTCTTCTTTATTGCCGTAGGCGCGCATGCCCAGCTCGCTCATGCCAAATTCCGTTACCATCTTGCGGGCTAGGCGGGTGGCTTGGCGGAAATCATTTTGCGCGCCGGTGGTGACGTCGCCAAACACTTCGCGTTCGGCCACGTTGCCGGCCAGCATCACGGCCAGGTCGTCAATAAATTCCGCGCGGCTGTGCAAGTGTTTTTCAATCTCCGGCAGCTTGAGGGTGTAGCCGGCGGCTTGGCCCCGAGAAATAATTGAGACTTTGTGCACGGGGTCGGCGTTTGGCAGTGACGCTGCCACCAGGGCATGGCCGGCTTCGTGCACGGCCGTAATCTTTTTCTCTGCTTCGGTAAGCACGTGGCTCTTACGCTCGGGTCCAAGCATAACCTTTTCAATTGACTCTAGGCATTCGGTTTGCCCTACTTGCTTCAGGTCGCGGCGGGCGGCCAAAATTGCCGCTTCATTTAAGAGGTTAGCTAAATCTGCACCGCTAAAACCGGGCGTGCGCTGCGCAACTTTTTTTAGGTCTACGTCTGGCCCCAGCGGTTTCTTGCGGCTGTGGACTTTGAGAATTGCCTCGCGGCTGGCCAGATCGGGCGGGTCAATAATGACGCGGCGGTCAAAACGACCGGGCCGCAAGAGGGCGGGGTCGAGCACGTCGGGCCGGTTGGTGGCGGCAATAATAATGACGTTGGTGTTCGTATCAAACCCATCCATCTCCACCAGGATTTGGTTGAGCGTCTGCTCGCGCTCGTCGTGGCTGCCGCCCAAACCCGACCCGCGTTGGCGGGCCACAGCGTCAATTTCGTCGATAAAGATAATGCTCGGCGCGGCTTTCTTCGCGCGGCGGAACAAGTCCCGCACGCGGCTAGCACCCACGCCCACGAACATCTCGACAAATTCCGAACCCGACATGTGGTAGAAGGGCACGTTCGCCTCACCGGCTACGGCTTTGGCCAGCAGGGTCTTGCCTGTGCCTGGGCTGCCGACCAGCAGCACGCCCTTGGGAATCTTGGCACCCAGGTTGGTAAATTTCTTCGGGAACTTGAGGAATTCCACCACTTCCATCAACTCTTGCTTGGCCTCTTTCACCCCCGCCACGTCCTTAAAAGTTACATTGGGCTTTTCTTTGCGTCCGTCGTTCTCTTTGGCATTGCTCTGGCCAAACGACATGGCTCGGTTGTTCACATTTTGCGCTTGGCGCATCATAAACCAGAAGAAGCCAATGAATAGGATGAGTGGCAGCAGGATAGGGAGTAAGGTGCCGATCCAGAGCGAGGCGCCGGAGGGCTGTTTCACTTCCAGGGTGACGGCCGCCAATTTTTCCGGGGCCACATTATAGTTCTTCAGCAGGGTGGTAAACGACTCTGCAGGTTCTTTATAGGTCACGCGCTTCTCGTCGTTCTTGAGCGTGACGGTTACTTTGTCGCCGTTGACCACTGCATTTTTCACGTTGCCGCTCTGAATGGCGACCGCGACTTCACCCAGGCTCATGCCCGTGGTTTTGCCGCTCTCGCCGTTGACGTTGGCAAACAAAAAAGACACCACCAAAAGTCCAATGAGGAAGTAGAGCACATTGCGGCCAAGGTTTTTCATAGTAGGCAGTAGTATACGTGGGATTTTTGATACCGACAACCTGCCAGTGGGTACTGGCAGGCGTGGTAGTGGAATGAGGTTTTACTCTTTCGTTTCTTCGGTCGGCGTTGCTTCGTTTGCAGACTCCCCTTCCGCTGACTTCTCCGTTTTTTCCTCGCCCTTTTCTTTCTTGTCTTCCTCGCTGCCTTCGGGGGCGGGGGTAAGGGCTTTCATGGACAGGCCCAAGCGGTGCTGGACGGGGTCGAACGAAATAATTTTAAATTCTTTCACGTCACCTGGGCGCACAATTTCGCCAGGATCTTTCACGCGGCTGTGTGAGAGCTCGGAAATGTGGCATAGGCCATGCACAATTTCGTCCAGCTCGACGAACGCCCCAAAGGTGTTCAAGCGTGCCACCTTGCCTTTCACCTTGTCGCCGACGTGGTACTTCTCCGTGGCTTGCTGCCAGGGGTCGGCTTCCAAACGTTTGAGCGAGAGGGAAATTTTTGCGCCTTCGATGCCAATAATCATGGCTTTCATATCCTGCCCCACGGTGAACACGCCGCGCGGGTTATCGATGCGCTGCCAGGCCAGCTCGGAAATGTGCACCAAACCTTCCAGGCCATCGCCAAAGCCAATGAAGATGCCAAAGTCCACCACGCCGGTTACCTTGCCTTCAATGGTTTGCCCCACTTGGTAGGCGCGCAGGGCCTCGGAACGCTGCTCTTCCCACGCGGCTTTTTCCGAGACGATCAGCTTGCCGGCGGCCTCATCAATATCCAAGATTTTTACGGTAAAGGTTTGGCCCACGTACTGGTTGAGCAATTCCAAGATGCGGGACTTGTCACCGCCATCTACGCGCGGGTAGTGCTCGGGGGTCAGCTGGGACACGGGCAAGAAGCCATCCACGCGACCAACTTTGACCATGAGCCCACCTTTGTTGGCGGCCACAATCGTCACCGGTACGGGTTCGCGCTTGGCTAAGAGGGCATCGAGCTCGCCCCAGGCTTTTTCGTGGCCGGCCAAACGGAACGAGAGTTCCATTTCGCCATTTTCATTTTCCAATTCCAATACGGTGGCGCGGGCACGGTCGCCAATTTTTAGGTGCGCGGTTTCGCCAGATTCGTCAATAAGCTCTTTGCCGCGGACGACGCCCGTCAGCAAACCGTCGATGTCCACGTGGACCTCGGCTTTGGAGAGCGCAATAATGGTGCCTTCCACCACATCTTCCACCTTGGGGTACTTGGGTTGGTCGGCGTCGTCGAGCAGCTTGGCAAACTCAGACTGGGGTTGCGGAGTAGTAGTCATAGAAACAAAAAATTTCCTAACCGCGAGGCGCTTGTAAAAAGCGGCCATCGGGCTCGCCGCACGCGTTTACGTGCTGCGATTGAATGAGACGAGAAAGCTGTCAAATGTGCTTGTCCGTAGAGAGTAGCGGAAAGCCTGGATTTTGGCAAGGGGGTAAGTTAAATGCAGACCCTATATATTGAAAAGAACACGTAAGGTCTTTTTCTGATATAGTATTTTCATGGCTCGCGTAACCAGAATCCATACAGATATTGCCCGGCAGGTTTTGCATTCCATGATCGCCAAGAGCGACGACAAGTACCACAACAAAGGTATAAGTAAGAATGCTTTTAAGAAAGACGTCCTGGGCAAGGTGCAGGGGCCCCACCTGGGCATGCTACGCGGCGGGCAGAAGTTTATTACCCGCAACGAAATGAAACACTCGGTAAAAGAACTTACCGAGTTTTTAAAGGCGCATCCAAAATTTACCGCCAACCGGCACGCCTTAGAAAAAATTGGCGTGCGGGCCTACGAGGGCAGTAAGTTGCGCCAAGATTTTAATAACGCAGAATTTTTAAAAAAAGTTGACCGTTACGCCGTCGGCCAACAATCAGAACAAGAAAAGAGTAAAGACACTGGCCCCACGCCCGAAGAACTTAAACGCCAAGAAAGACGCAAGCAAGCCAACATTCTTATTGGCCGGTCACAACGGCTGCGAGCCGAAGATGCGGCGGGCAAGCCTTCGGGGTTTGCGGCGAAACTTGCAACCACCACCGACACCAGTGGGCGCGCGCCTGGCGCAGCGAGCTCGGCCACCACCCGCAAAGGTGTGCAAACCTCGGTGGCGGGTGATACCCGAACAGCGGGCCAACCGCAACCAGGCGTGCCCATTCCCGGCCAGCCAAATAGTGCCACTGGCCCCGCCCGCTCTGCGGTGCAGCTTGCCGGCCTGGGTGGTTTGGGGCGTGTGGGCGCAGGCCGTTCGGTCCCGGCAGTTGGCGCACCAGACACGCGTGGGACTGCACCTGCACCAAACGAATCCCCTGCCGCTGCGGGTACGTCTGGTGGTTTGGCCGGCAAGTATGCGGCCGAGCAGGGCGCGGGCAGCCCAACGCCAGCTGGTGACACTGAAGTCACTGATCTCCGTCCGGCAAAAAGCACGGATGATACGGACGACGAGGATATTGACCGCAACCTGCCTCTAGCAGCGTGAGGCATTTGTATAGTTAAATTTAGTGCCCCCCAACATGGGAGAGCTTATTAAAGTGTTAGCATTTTAAGAACATCTTCGGGGTCTGGGGGTTCGAGAAGCGGACCTGCTCTATACGAGTCTAATCTTCCCTACTCTGGGCACGCGTTCGAGAACCCCCAGCACTCTTTAGGCGCCACCCTTTCTTGGGTAAGAAAGGGTGGCGAATGCGTGACTGACCTACCATACCAGAAGAAACATGACTTCGTCGTCACGTACACGCGAGCCCCCCTTTTAGTATTCAGGATCATAAAGGTTTGTCGTAAAGTATCTTACGTTTTACGCATTTCACCCTGGGTATGTTTTTTCCACCAGGGGCCAGGGGGTTCAGAGTTTCGAAGGCCACCCCCTAGGCCCCCGGCACCCCCTACCCTGGCAACGACTGTTCCGTCCCGTCTGCTGACGGGACTGCGCAGGGCGGGGAGATCGATTGTGGGTACTCATGGTGTAAAGGTAAGGATAATTTAGCCCTTATTTTAGGCAAAAATACCCTTGCCAAGAGGCTATTTTTTTAGTACACTACGAGGGCTACTGAGTCCGTTTTTTGTCCGCAAAATCTATTATGATTATCACCTGGCTCGGCCATTCGTGCTTCAAAATTCAGACCAGCAATGCGATCATTCTTACCGACCCGTACGATAACGGGATTGGGATTCGGCTGCCCAAAGTGACGGCGGATTTGGTGTTGGTAAGCCACGACCATGACGACCACAGCAACGTGGCAGCCGTAAGCGGCACACCCTATGTGGCGTCCAGCCCGGGCGAGTACGAAGTCCGCGGCGTATTTGCACACGGCTTAAGCGCCTTCCACGACAATAGCAACGGCAGTGAGCGCGGCGTGAGCACCCTATTCCGCATTGAAGCCGAAGACATGAAGTTGGTGCACCTAGGCGACCTGGGCCAGACCAAACTCACCGACGAGCAGTTTGAACACTGTAACGGCGCGGACATCCTGTTTATCCCTGTGGGTGGCCACAACACAATAGATGCCAAAGCAGCTGTCGATATTATTACGCAACTAGAACCTCGCATAGTTATTCCGATGCATTACAAAATTCCAGGCCTAGATGCCAAGAGATTTCCAATTGACGGCATTGAAACGTTCATTAAGCAAATGGGCGTTGCCACCGGCAGCCAAGAAGACAAACTCAAGATCGTAAAAAAAGACTTGCCACAAGAAGAAACCAAAGTCGTTATTCTTAAACCCGCCGCCTAGGTATATGCCCCAGCTCGATAGTGCCAGCCCTAACGCCAACCAGCCCAAGCGCGCACCGCGTGCCAACCGCGTTGGCGTGCCGCCCTTGCCGGCGGCCGAGCAAGCACGCCGAAAAAAAATTATGTGGGCGCTGGTGGCAATCATTTTTGCCATCATCCTTACCGTGTGGGTGGTAACCCTACCCAGTCGCATTGCGATGGGCGGCACCAACCAGTCGGCGTGGACCGCGCTCAAAGAAAAAATTTCTAACGCGTTCTCGTTTGGCCGCAAGGGCGATGAAAAAATTAAAGCCATCGACGTCAACGCCCCCACCGCACAAGATTTGCAGTACTTGCGGGAGCAAATTTTTCCTGCCGAACCAGTAGCCAATACGAATTCCTCCTCTACCGCCAGTAATGGAAATACCAATGCCACCTAAGAAATCGAGCAAGCCAGCTTCAGCCGAAAAGCCAAAAGCAACCGACGCCCCAAGCCAGCCAGCCATTGCGGCGCTAACGCGCGTGGGTAAGCTGGAAGCCCGGCCGATTGTGACGGAAATGCAGGAGTCCTATTTGGACTACGCCATGTCGGTTATTATTGCGCGCGCCCTGCCCGACGTGCGCGACGGCATGAAGCCTGTGCATCGACGTATCCTGTTCGCCATGAAAGAGCTAGGCCTAACCTACACCGCCAAGTACCGCAAGTCGGCCACGGTGGTTGGTGAAGTGCTGGGTAAGTACCACCCGCACGGCGACTCGGCGGTGTACGAAACCATGGTGCGCTTGGCACAAGATTTTGCCATGCGCTACCAGCTGGTCGACGGGCAAGGTAACTTCGGCTCTATGGACGGCGACCGCGCGGCCGCCATGCGGTACACCGAAGCGAAGCTCGCCAAGATCAGCCAGGCCATGCTGCTGGATATTGATAAGAACACCGTCGACTTTATTCCAAACTACGACGGCACCAAGGACGAACCCAGCGTGTTGCCTGCCCTATTACCGAACCTGTTGGTGAACGGCGCCGTGGGTATTGCCGTGGGTATGGCCACCAGCATCCCGCCGCACAACTTGTCCGAAGTGTGCGACGCCATTGCCCTGCTTATCGAGAACCCAGACGCCACGGTGGACGAGCTCATGCGGCATGTGACCGGCCCGGACTTCCCTACGGGCGGCACCATCTACGATAAAAAAGAGATTGAAGCCGCCTACTCCACGGGTAAGGGCGCCATTGTGATGCGCGCCAAAACCGAAATTATTGAAACGAAAAATGGCTCGTTTCACATTATCGTTACCGAGATTCCGTACCAGGTAAATAAAGCATCGCTGCTCGAGAAAATTGCCGAACTGGTACGGGATAAAAAGCTGGAAGGCATTCGGGACTTGCGCGACGAGTCGGACAAAGACGGCGTGCGCGTGGTTATCGAGCTCAAGCGCGATGCCTACCCCAAGAAAGTCCTCAACAAGCTGTATGACGTGACGGATTTGCAAACCACATTCCACGTGAACATGTTGGCCTTGGTAGACGGCGTGCAGCCGCGCGTGCTCAACCTGAAGAATGTTTTGGAGCAGTACATTATGCACCGCGAGATTGTGGTGCGCCGCCGCACGCAGTACGACCTGGACCGCACCAAAGAGCGCGTCCACATTCTCAAAGGCCTCAAGATTGCCACGGACAACATCGACGCCGTCATCCGCCTTATTAAAAAGTCCAAAGACAAAGACGAGGCCCGCGTCAACTTGATGAAGCAGTTCAAGCTTTCGGAAATTCAGGCCACGGCCATTTTGGAAATGCGCTTGCAGCAGCTGGCCAACCTAGAACGCCTGAAGATTGAACAAGAACTTAAAGAGAAGTTGACAATTATTAAAGAGTTGGAAGAGCTGCTCGCCTCCCCCAAGAAAATCCGCAAAGTGGTGGCCAAAGAAGTACTACAACTCAAGGCCGACCACGGCGACGAGCGTAAGACCGTAGTGAACCCCAACCCGGTTGGCGAGTTTAAGGCCGAAGACCTTATTCCAAATGAAGCCACCGTGGTCATGCTCACGCGTGATGGCTACGTGAAGCGCGTACCACCCGAAACGTTTAAGACCCAAACCCGCGGCGGCAAAGGTGTTATTGGCCTAACCACAAAAGAAGAAGATAGCGTTGAGCAACTCTTTGCCACCATGACGCACGCCGACTTACTCTTCTTTACCACGCGCGGCCGAGTGTTCCAGCTAAAAGCCTACGACGTACCTGTAGCTTCTCGTACCTCCAAGGGTCAGGCCGTGGTCAACTTCTTACAGCTGGGGCCAGAAGAAAAAGTTTCAGCTGTGCTCTCGCTGGCCGAACTGGCCGAAGAAAAATTCCTGGTCATGCTCACGCGCCAAGGCACTATTAAAAAAGTTGAACTCACCGCGTTTAAAGACGTGCGCCGTTCGGGCCTTATTGCCATGAAGCTGAAACCTGAAGACCGACTGGAATGGGTAAAGCCCAGCAGCAGCAAGGACGACGTTATTCTGGTGTCCGCTAATGGGCAGAGTATCCGCTTCCCCGAGAAGCTCATCCGGCCTATGGGTCGCAACGCGTCGGGCGTGCGCGGCATGAACCTGAAGCGCGGCGACATCCTGGCTGGCATGGATATTATTCCCGACGGAGCCGAAGCCAAAACCGAACAACTTTTGGTAATTATGACCAACGGTTATGGCAAGCGCACTTCGCTCAAAGAGTACCGACGTCAGGGCCGTGGCGGTAGCGGCATTAAGACTGCCAAGATTACCGAGAAGACCGGCAAGATCGTTGAGGCCTTTATCGTCAACGCTAAGCGCGAGACAGAAGACTTGGTCATCATGTCTGATAACGGCCAGGTCATCCGTCTGCCTCTGAAACAAGTTTCGGTGCTCGGCCGCGACACCCAAGGCGTGCGCCTGATGCGTTTTAAAGAAGTAAAAGACTCAGTTGCGAGCGTGACGTTTGTGTAGTCATTTTTATCGGCCGTAGGGGCGGAGCTTGCTCCGCCTTTTCTTTTGGGTCAAGCAAGCTTGACCCCTACAGGAGCAATGCAAGATAAGAAAAACCCGCCTCCATATGCTGGGGGGCGGGCGAGTTGAGATTTTTGTCACGGCGTGAGGAGTTCGGCAACCTGCTGTTGCAGCTGGTTCACACTGAAAGGCCTGAGCATAGTAAATACCTTTTGACTCCTTGCTTCCGCCAGCACCTCAGCGGAGTTTGAGGAAAGCAAAAGGATACGTTGGTGAGGATGCACTTTTTGCATTTCTTCAGCCAGCTCCAAACCGTTGCGCCCGGGCATAGTATAATCCGTAATGACTAGATCGTATCGGCGCACTCTATACTTCTCCAGCCCGTCGATTCCATCAACCGCAAAGGTTAGCGTGTACGCGTTGAGCACACGTTGTAGCAGGTCGCGAATAACCTCTTCGTCGTCGACAATCAGAATGTGAATGTCTGACATGTTGTTCTCCTTGGTTGTAAGGCGCGGTAGTCTTTTGTCTAGCCAGTGAACCTAAGATATTCTTGTCTCGATGTCAAGCCTTAGGGCCCAAGGATAAATCTGCCCCCTCTTGACAAGTCGCTATAAAGGATATAGATTGGGATGTAAACAAAAATTACAAACTACAGGTTCATGGAGGACAACTATGTCGAACAAGGTTCTTTCTGTTTTGGAACTTTGCAAAAATTATGTTCCGGAGCTGGGTACTGCTATAGCTACCGTCACGGTAGAGCCCAGATTCCAGCCCCGAAGTTCAGAAAGGTGCTTGGCGTCACCAAATACACCACGCATTACGCTGGAGCTTCCTAGATTTCACACTAGCAACCAGCAATGCCATGTGGTTGGTAAGTTCGGAGAAAAGCGTTTTTCATTTGGACAGGGGACCAAAGTACATAAGGTCACTCCAAAATAGTAAGAAAATCGTAGAGTACAGAGGTCGAAGCATGCTTCGGCCTCATT
Source organism: Patescibacteria group bacterium (assembly GCA_038063455.1). Taxonomy (GTDB): domain Bacteria; phylum Patescibacteriota; class Patescibacteriia; order PEXW01; family PEXW01; genus CAIPSZ01. Next base: position 12,078 of record JBBTVB010000004.1, on the reverse strand, counting down.
ATTTTTTATGGATAAAAAAGACCCGCCACTATTATGCAGGGGCGGGGCTGTATTTGACCGTGCTCTGACCTAGTGCGCAGCCGGGACGGGCTGCAGTATTTGGTCAATGTTTTGTATGAGTCTCACGAGGGTATACGGCTTGAGCAAGCTCGGAACCCCCAGAGCTGCTTCTGCTGCTACTCGTTTTGAGTTATTTCCAGAGAGCAAGAGAATTGGTTGGCTTGGGTTGATTTCACGAATTTTTTTTATCAATTCGGGCCCAGTGAGGTTGGGCATTTCCAGATCGGTGACCACCACTAGAAACGGTCCTTCGCTTTGGAACCTTTCCAAAGCATCTTGACCATCAATGGCCGTCACTACTTCAAAATCCTCATACTCTAGGGTTTGCTGGACTAGTTCTCGCAAACTCCATTCGTCATCAACAACGAGCGCTTTTCCTTTCGACATAGCACCTCCATTGGCTGTAGATGTATTTGTGTTTCTTCAATCCTAACACCGTACCCTAGCCCTGTAAGCCTTTTTTGTCAACCCTTGCCCACTCCAGGGTTTTTCCGTAGGATAGACAGTAGCTCACTTCTCTGGTAACGTACTGTCCCTATGGGTCTTCCTGCCAAACGCCGCACCAAACAATCTAAGCGCGAACGCGCCGCCCACTTTGCCCTCAAGGCCATGACCTTGGCGGTATGCCCTAAGTGCAAGCACCCCATTCGGCCGCACCGCGTGTGTGCCAATTGCGGTTTTTACGCTGGGAAAGATGTCCTCAAGCTCAAGGCACGAGAAGAACGCCATGCCGTGCGCCACAAGCGCAAGCAGAAGAAAGAGGCTAACGCCTAACCTATGTCCAACCGCCACCTGGCTCGAACGATTGCCCTGCAATCTTTGTTCGAGTGGGATTTTAATAGCCACCAAGCCGACCCCATTGCGCTGGTAGAACGGAACAAGCAGGAATTTGCTCCAGACTTTGACGACCATGACTTTTCTCTGCGTCTGGTGCGCGGCGTACTCAAGCACCAACCCGAAATCGACAAGCTCATCGTGCAGTACGCTCCCGAGTGGCCTTTGGACCAGATAACCAACGTGGACCGTAATGTGCTACGTCTAGGTATTTTTGAACTGCGCTACTCCAGCGCAGACGTACCACCCAAGGTTGCTATTAACGAATCTATAGAACTAGCCAAGAGTTTTGGTGGCGAGTCGTCTGGCCGGTTTGTGAACGGCGTACTCGGCTCAATTTTTAAAGACACCGTTGAGACCCAAGTGCACCAGTCCGAGAGCCAGCTCATTACCCCCGAGAACGTCAACAAAATTCTGGGCCCAAACACGACAACGGCAGACGCAGCAAGCCAGCCCCCGACAACGGAATAGCGGCTATGCGAAATTTTCAGGAGTTTGAAAAGCTCATCGGCATTACCTTCGATAATCCCGAAGTGCTCAAACAGGCATTTGTCCATCGGTCGTATCTCAACGAGCATCCGGAATTCCCCCTGGCTCACAACGAGCGGCTGGAGTTTTTGGGCGATGCCGTGCTCGAGCTGGTCGTCACCGAGTATTTGTATATCACTTTCCCCAACCCGGAAGGCGAGCTTACCAACTGGCGCGCAAGCTTGGTGAACGCCAAGACGTTATCCGAAATTGCGGCCGGTTTAGAAATGAGCGACTACCTCTACCTCTCCCGCGGCGAGTCCCGCGACCCCAAGTCCAAAGCCCGGCAAATAATTTTGGCCAATGCCATTGAAGCCGTGGTGGGCGCCATCTACCTGGACCAGGGCTACAAAGCCGCAGAAAAATTTGTTTCGGACCACGTGCTCACGCGCCTTAAGTACATTATGGACAACGACCTGGCCCGTGACGCCAAGAGCCGGTTCCAAGAATCCGCGCAGGAGAAGCTGGGTGTGACGCCAACCTACAAAGTTATGTCCCAAACCGGCCCAGACCACAACAAAAAGTTCGTGGTGGCCGTGCACATTGGCGAAGAAAAAGTGGCCGAGGGCGAAGGCACCAGCAAGCAGGAAGCTCAGATGGCCGCCGCCGCAGCAGGCCTGCTGAAGAAGGCTTGGCTGTAGCATCTGTCATTACGAGGATGTGCCCGTGGCAGTGACGACCTGCCCGCCATCGCCTTCGGCGAAGCCGAGGCCGGCGGGAGCAATCTTTATGCCTTGCTAGAATACACGCGAGATTGCCGCGGTCGGCTACAGGCCTCCCTCGCAATGACATCTGGGCCTTTGACGACCTAGCGGCTTTGGCGTAAGCTGGCGGACAAAGCATAAACGTACTTTACCAACTCGACCTCATGAAAGGAGGCTGATTTTGTTGACGAAAGCATTGGTCTGGGCAGCCATGGAAAGAGCTGGACTTATTCGTTATGACGCACACATCGCTATGGGAAACGGCATGCATACCAAAGTCTATGCCAGTTTCATTCCCGCCCTAATGACCAGAGAACAAATAGATTGGGTTGTTGACCAGCTTCGGCCAACAACATATCCATTTGCCAGCCTCGAACCCGACGAGAGAGCTATTGTAGGCATTGGCTGTGGCGGCAATTTTGCAACACTTCTGGCTTATCATCTGGGTATCCCTTGGGCGTACGCTGAAGAAGGCCGAGGTGGAGTGCTACAGTTGAATCGTAATCAAGGGCAGATGATTGCGGGTCGAGAGATTATGATTGTTGATGATGTATTTGTCTCGGGCAGCACGATTAGAAAACTCGCGGCTCTTGTAGAGCAGCATGGCGGAAAACCCAACAGAATTGGCGTTATCCTTAATCGTACAGAAACGAACCTTAAGGAATTCGACTACAACGGCGCCTGTTTACGTTTCGACACAATCTTTCATCACCCCATGCCGACATACCCAGATCGAGAGCATTGCGTGTCTTGTAAAGCGGGCATCCCATTGAGCACAGAACACGGCGCCGGAGCAGAGCAGGTTTTCATGCACGGTCAGCCACAAAGAGTGTAACGCACATTTAAAAAAACCGACCATACACCACTGGTCGGTTTTCTTAATGTACTTTGCTGGGGTTGTGCAGGCAGTGCGCGTCGTAGGTGGGCCCTGCAGATTTTGCGTCTAACGGGCAGCCACAATTTACTGGTGTTTCGCCTTTGCGTCGGCGCATGGAATACAGGCTGTGGCCTATCGCCAGAATGAGCACTGCAAAGGCGAGCGAAAACCCTAGTACCATTTTCATCACTTTTTCTCCTCTTTTTGGCTACCTTTCAAGGCTATGCCCGGGCTGGCCATGCGTCAAGAAAAAAGAGCCACGCCGTCGCGACGACGTGGCCTTTGCGTCGGCGTAGAAAGAGAGGCCCAATACGCCGATCACGGAATTTACAAGTACTGCAACCTTCGCGCGTATTTGCTGCTAACCATACGGATTTGCATATTCGACGTCAAGTTTTGTTGATAAAGCGTGGTTAGACTGATAGAATACAGCTACTTCGCGTTGTTTTTGCTGTACCCAATGTACCTCGAGCAGCTGGATATCCAGGGTTTCAAGTCTTTCGCCCATAAAACCACCCTCGAATTCAAGCGCGGCATTGCCGCCGTGGTTGGCCCCAATGGTTCGGGCAAGTCCAATATTGCCGACGCCATCCGGTGGGTGTTGGGCGAGCAATCGCTCAAGCTTTTGCGCGGTAAAAAGAGCGAGGACGTTATTTTTGCCGGTTCGGATAAGAAGACCAAGCTGGGTGCGGCCGAAGTCACGCTGACGCTAGACAACCGCGAAGGCAAAGCCGCTATAGATTATGACAAGTTCTCGGTAACGCGCCGCGTCTATAAAGACGGAACCTCTGAGTACTTGGTTAACGGTGCGGCGAGCCGGCTGGGCGACATCCAGATGCTTTTGGCCAAGTCCAACATTGGCCAGCGGACGTACTCGGTTATCGGCCAGAACATGGTAGATGCGGTTTTGGTTGCCAGCCCCCGCGAGCGCAAGGAGTTTTTTGACGAGGCCGCGGGCGTGCGGCCACACCAAATGAAGCGTGAACAGGCTGAGCACAAATTGGCAGCCACGCGGGAGAACTTGGCCCAGGCCCAGCTGCTCATCGACGAAATCCACCCGCGTCTCCGTTCCTTAACGCGGCAGGTAAAACGCTTAGGCGAGCGCGAGGAAATTCAAAAAGGCCTGCGCCAGCACCAAGTTGGTGCGTACACTTTTAAACTCGTGACTTTACGCGATGAGCTCGAAGGCGTGCGGGAAAAAGTTGTGGATGCCGAAAAAGTGCAAGAGACCGCATTGGACAAAGTGCATAGCATTCAGAAAAAACTAGACCTCGAAGAGCGCGGGGCATCCCGCCAGGAAGCGTTTACGCAATTGCAGCGTACGTACCAGCAGTTGGTGGACCAACGGAATCGCTTGCTTACCGACCGGGCAGCCCTAGCCGGTAAAATTGCGGCTACCATGGCACAGGCCGGCCAGAGCAACGTTGCCTGGTTAACTACCCGGCAGGCAGAGTTAGAGTCGCAGCTGGCGCACAACACCGAAGACCAAGAAACCTTGCGGGGCAAGTTGCAGAAGCTCGATGCTCAAGTGCAGGCGGCAGCACACCAAGCCGAGCAGCTCGCCACAGAGCTCAAACACATCGAAGGGAGTTTGCTCAAAGCCGAACACGCGCTGAAGACGCGGACGACCATGACGCTTCCTGACTTGGCCAAAGAAGTTACCGAGGTGGTCACCCACCACCAGAAGTTTTTGGGTGCCGTGCGCAACGCGGCCACCCCGGAAGAATTTGCCGCCCTCAAGCGCGAAGCTCAGCGTTTGGAGAGTGATGCCGAGAAGTTTATTCGCAAAGTGCAAACCCAGGCGCCCAGCGTCGATCCGGCTGAGCTTTTGGATTTACAGCACCGCTTGCACGACACCATGAAGCGGAAAGAAGTGGCGGCTAGCAGCGCCAGCGAGGTCAACTCCGAAAAACGGATTCTTGATGAGCGTTTTAACGAATTAGAACGCAGTGCTGTGCGAATTAACGATGAGCTCGTCAAAGTATCCCGCGAGTTTAAGTTTGCTGCACTCAAACCCACTTCTAAAACTGATGCGGACACCATGGTCGCTTCGGCTCAAGCCGAAACCGACGCGCAATTAGCGCACGTGGACACCCAACTCGCCGCCGCGCGTAAAGATATTGACCAGTTCAACCACGCGGAGCAAACCAAGCGTGATACGCTTTTCGCTCTTCAAAAAGATGCGCGACACGCGCAAGACGTCGTGCGAGAAGCCGAAGCAGTGCTAGCAGACTTCCGGGTGGAGGTGGCCCGCTTAGAAACCCGCGAAGAAGATGCGCTGCGCGAAATCCGCGCCGAGCTGCCGGCCGAGTTGGCCGAGCGCGTGGAAAAAGCAGCCAAAGCCCCGACCGTCGACCTTTCCGCATCCGAACAAGAGATTGCCAAAGCCAAGCACGCCCTGGAACTCATTGGCGGCATAGATGACAACGCGCAGCAGGAGTACAAAGACACGAACGAGCGGTACACCTTTTTAACTACCCAAGTTGCAGACTTGACCCGAGCCGCGGAAGATTTGGAAGTCGCCATCCAGAAATTGGAGAAGATTATTAAGGAGCGCTTTGAAGCGAGCTTTGAAAAAATTGCTACGGAGTTTAGCAAGTACTTCAAGACCCTTTTCAACGGCGGGCATGCCAGCATCGAACTGGTGAAAGAAGAAGTCTTGCCCGACGTCGTGCCGGGCGACGAAGACGATGATGACGAGGACGAAGATGAGATGCTCAGTGCCGGACCAAAACCCAAAGGTGAGAAGGTAGTCACCGGTGTAGAAATTTACGGCACGCCACCTGGCAAGCGCCTCAAGGGCATTGCCATGCTCTCGGGTGGTGAGCGCGCGCTTACCTCCATCGCCCTTATCTGCGCCATCCTGGCTTCCAATCCTTCCCCATTCGTCGTGCTCGACGAAGTGGACGCGGCCTTGGACGAATCCAACTCCATCCGTTTTGCGCAGATTTTGGAAAAGCTGGCGCACAAGACCCAGTTCATTACCATTACTCACAACCGCGCCACCATGCAGCGTGCTGCTCTGCTCTACGGTGTAACCATGGGCGATGACGGTGTCTCCAAGCTCCTCTCCGTAAAAATGGAAGACGTGGATAAGATTGTGGGGAGAGGGTAGTTGTCTTAAGTCCCTCTTGTCATTCCGAGTGTAACGAGGAATCTCGCATTCCTACGTGACGACGAAGTCATGTTTCTTCGGGTACGGTAGGTCAGTCACGCATTTGCCACCCTTTCTTACCCAAGAAAGGGTGGCGCCTAAAGAGTGCTGGGGGTTCTCAAACGCGTACGCAGGGTAGGAAGCCAAAACTTGCATACTGAGGGTCCGCTTTTCGAACCCCCAGACCCCCAGGATGTACTAAAAAGTAAAATGCTTTTAACCCCCCCTTCTAGTAGGAGAGGGTGCCCCGAGATTGTCGAGGGGCGGGTGAGGTTGGCCAGTCATGTCTTGACCATCCCGCCACAATCTATTACACTGTCCCCACTATGGTTTCCATTCGTCTTTCTCGTGTCGGTAAGAAAAATCACGCCTCTTTCCGCTTTATCGTGTCCGATAAACGGAAAGACACTATTGGTCCGGCCCTCGAAGTGCTGGGCTGGTACGATCCGCACATGAACCCCACCAAAGTCGAGGTAAAAGCCGACCGCGTGCAGTTTTGGCTGAGCAAAGGGGCGCAGCCGTCCCCCACCGTCCATAACCTCTTGGTTGGCGCTGGCGTTATTAAGGGCGAGAAAGTTGTAGTGGCCCATGCGAAGAAACCCAAAGAAGAGCCGGTTGCCCAGGTGAAGAAAGCTGACGCGCCAAAGGCGGAGGCCAAAGCTGAAGAACCGAAGGCCGAGCCTGTAGTTGAAGCAAAAGTCGAGGCACCCAAAGCAGAGGCTCCAAAGGTGGAAGAGCCCAAGGTTGAAGAAAAGCCTGCTGAAGCCCCAGTAGCTGAAGTGAAGGCCGAGGAGAAGAAGGAAGAAGCGCCAGCAGCGTAAGCAAACTTTTCATGCATTTTGACAGCAGGGTAGTCCCCTGCTATTTTTTGTGTTTGACAGCGATGGCGTAATTATGTTTTCATTATCAGTAAGACAAAATCTCGATAGTTTTTTTGACAAGGATAAAGAATCTGCTTTGCCACAGGAGGGGCAACGCACCCATCATGAGAAGCCCCGCTAGATAAGAAAGGAGAGAAAAACATCTAGCGTTTATAATGGCGTGCGATTCAGCAGATTGATGTCAACAGTTCACCTGAACATCAACACATAGGAGTTGTGCATGGAGAAAATTCTGCGCACGGCCCTGCTTACTGTATTGGTTGTTTTCATGAGTGGCAGTCTTTTTGCTACTCTGTCGCCACCGGGAGCCGACATTTCCCAGGCCGCGACCATTACCAGTAATCAGAGGCCATCCGCGACGTTATGCGTTGTTCGTTGTGACGCGTCATGTCACTGCTGCGACGCAAATTTTGCAATGACGTCTACATCGCCGCCTACATCGGTTTTGTTTGGCGCGATGAATGCAAACAATGATTTTCGGATCGACATCAGATCGATGGTCCATAACGGCATTGGACGCCCGCTTGGCATAGACATCTTCGGTATGGCTACCACTATGGCCCCGATTGTGACTTTGTTAGACACTAAGCGCCCTTCACGCCCGCAGATGGATATCAACAGAAGTTCACCTGGTGCCGTCACTCTTCGTGGCAGCCCACCCGCAGCAAGCAGCGAAATTTTTGGGACAGCGTCCCTAAATCCTCGTGTGAACATTATGAGTTCGGCATCAGGTTTCGGAGGTAACCTGACCCCGGCAGACATTGTGACGTCGACTTCGAATGGCTTGCCAGCGCACCGCTTGAATTTTGGCTACATCGCTATTCAAAATAGCTGGCGTACCGATGTAGTAACACCGACAATGAATATGACAGATCGTACTTTGCAGCAAACATGTGAAGACAGCGGAGGACAAGACGTTCCGTACGTCTTTATCGGTAATATTCCAGCCGTGAAGAACGGCCTTGCTGATCCGCCCACTAGATTGATGGATGCCACTGATTCTTCCGCCTAAATCGAAATCACAGCGGAAACTGAATCGTTTTTACACCGGGAGTAGCCTAGCTACCCCGGTTTTTTATTCCATTTTGACAGGCAGCGCATGCCCTGCTATTTTTTGTTTACCGTGAACCAGTCGCTTCCCCGGCAAGCGGGGGGGGGGGCTCCGATTCACGGCAAGCTCGCACTTAAAAACAAGGATGTATGGAAGAACAGCACCAGGATGCACAGTTTGTGGAGTTTGTGGTCAAGTCAATTGTAGACAATCCAAACGATGTGAAAGTGGAACGCACCGTCGACGACATGGGCGTGCTCTGCACGCTGCACGTTAACCCGCAGGATTTGGGCCAGGTTATTGGCCGCCAGGGCCAGACCGCCAAGAGTATCCGCACGCTGCTCCGCGTGGTGGGGGCCAAGAACCACGCCCGCGTGAACATGAAGATCTACGAACCCGAAGGCTACCGAAAGTTTAAAGGCGAGATGGGCGGCAAGCCCATGGCCGACCAGCCAGCGCCAATGCCACAGACTGGCGGCGACCTGGCGGATGATCTAAAACTTTAGTACATCAGCACGAAGACTCTCGGCTCTAACCGGGAGTTTTTTGTTGCGCGATTTACTGCACGGTATATACTCACGTGCGTACCAGAGCGGTACAAAAAAAGTTCTGTTCAACTCCTCAAGGAGGCTCAAATGCGTCGCATGCAAGACTTCGTTTTTCGCGTGCAAGACTTTGATCTTTATCCGGGGCCGTTTTGCTATCCGGATACAGGTGAATAGTTGCTTCTAACAGGTTGGAAGCAGGCGGGTGTACACGTACACTCGCCTTTTTATTTGTCACTCCGACCCCGAGTTTTATAATCGAGTGTAGTACTCTAGTTGCACTCCTTTACGTATATCCTATACTTATTCCGTACCAAAGTGGTGCAAAAAAACGTTCTTTCACCCACAACTTGGAGGATCTATGCCCAAGGTACTCGACCCTTACGATGGCCAGCAGGCACTGTCGGACCTTACGGACGGAGGTTAACATCGTGCTGAGGCTATCCATCTGTACCGCTAATGGCGGTGGTGACGAAGGCCACATTCTTTTTGGCGGCGACACTGGTTGCTAAGCCCTACACAGGGCGATGCAAATGCAACCATGGGGCAGCTGTGTACGTACGCAACTGCCCTCTTTTTATACTCGATATGCTATTTTGTGTGTGATACTTTCACACCAGCTACGCAATGTCGTGTAGCCAAAAAGAAGGAGCCTGTAATGGGTTGCAGGAACATGATGACTGGAGATATCAGTCCGTTTGGATTGATGACCGGCGAGTGGCGCAATCGCTGCGAGCCGTCAGACGAAATCTAGCCTCGACCGGCGAAGTTCTTTAAACATCGAGCCCTGTCAGCTCGATGTTTTTTTATTTGTCGTTTCAGAAAGTAATGATAGAAATGGGCGTAAGGGCAGAGCTTGTTTACCCCGCCAACGGCGGCGGCTCTGCCCTGTAGACTGAGGGTCGAGCAAGCTCGACCCCTACGGGAATTCGCGTGTTACAATACCCCCATGCGTTTCGACATCATCACCATCCTGCCCGACGCTTTCGGCTACCTTAACCAGAGTATTCTTGGCCGTGGGCAGGGGCAGAAGAAATTCAGCGTGAAGATTCATAACCTTCGCACCTGGACCACGGACAAGCACCGCACCGTGGACGACCGGCCGTACGGCGGCGGGCCGGGCATGGTGATGAAACCGGAGCCGCTCGTGAAAGCGATTAACACAGTAAAGTTGAAAAAGAAAAAAGTAAAAGTCATTTTGTTCGCCGCCAAAGGCAAACCGCTCACGCAAGCTATGGTGCGGCAGTGGACCAAGCTCGACCAAATTATCCTCATCCCCGGCCGGTACGAAGGCATTGACGAGCGCGTGCTCGACTATGTGGATGAAGAAATCTCCATTGGCGACTACGTGCTTACTGGTGGCGAGCTCGGCGCTATGGTCGTCGTCGATGCGGTAGCGCGGCTGCTTCCTGGTGTGCTGGGCAAGGACGAATCTTCGGCCGATGAGTCCCACCGCACGCCGGGCTGGTTAGAATATCCCCAGTACACCCGGCCCGAGGTATTCAAGCGCAAGCGCGTGCCCAAGCAGTTGCTCTCTGGCGACCATGCCGCTATTAAAAAGTGGCGGGAAGCACATGCAAAGTACCGTACTGTATGAAGGTTGACGCCTCGGTTCTCCGCTTCCCAGCGTTTCGCAAGCTGTGGGCCGGGCAGGTTTTTTCCCTGGCCGCCACCAACATTTTGACGTTTGCTTTTGTGCTGGCAGTGTACGAGCATTCCAAGTCGAACGCGGCGGTCGCCATTTTGGTGGGCATGCAGAGCATCCCGCCCATTCTTTTTTCTTCCGTCGCTGGCGTCTTGGCCGACAGCTACGACCGGCGGCGGGTTTTACTCTTCGTCCACCTTACGCGCGCGGCCAGCGTGTTGCTTGCTATTTTGCTGGCAGACTGGACTATAGGCGTGCTGATTGCCGCTTTTGCCATGCACACGCTTTCGCAGTTGTTTACCCCGGCCACCTCGGCGGCAATTCCACAGGTGGTGCCTAAAGAGAAGCTCTTTGCGGCAAACTCTTTTTTTACGCTGACCACATACGCAATGTTTTTGGTTGGCTACGGCTTGGCTGCCCCGCTGGTTGATGCGTTGGGGGGTCGGCTTACGTACGCTATTGGTTTGGGGTGTTATATAATCGCTGCTTTTGCCGCGTCCCGCTTACCCCAACTGGCCGACCACTTAGCCAAGCTCAATGGTCCGCGCTTGGCGCTCGGCCGCCAGCTACGACTCGTATGGGTGCGGTTTGTGGAGGGCGTGCAGTACGTACGCAAAGACGCGCTCATTGCCGTCTTGCTGCTGCAGGTTTCCATCCTTATTGCCGTGGAAAAATCGTTCGCCTCGCTCATGCCGTCGTTCGCACTCGACTTTCTCGGTTTCCGGGTGCGGGATATAACCTTGGTGTTTATTTTGCCGACGGCTGTAGGCACGCTGCTTGGCGTAGCTTTGGCCAACCGGCTCAAGCGGTCCGTGCCTAAGCACCGGCTGGTAAACTTCGGCATTACCTTGGATGCACTCGCACTTATGTTTGCGGTTGCCATTGTGCCGCTCACCCATTGGCTGTCCGGTACGGTTCCCGGGTTTACCCCAGACGGGGTACGTCTAGTGCTCGTCATGCTCTTGGCCGGGGCGTCAGGTTTTGCCGACCCATTCATTTTGGTTTCAGCGCAGACTGCCTTGCAAGAACGCACGCCGAACGAAGAGCAAGGTCGGGTCTTTGGTCTGCAGAATACGGTCCAAAACCTCTTTGCCTTCCTGCCGGTGGTGGCCATTGGGGCCTTGAGCGGCATAGTGCCTGTACCGGCAGTTATTGCCGGCTTGGGTGCCATTATTGGCCTTACGGCCATTGCGGGAGCGGTTTTTTACCACCGCCACCAACTCACGGTAAGCCAGGCAGACACCCCTTGACAGGCTTGGCCTGCTTCGGTATGCTACGGAAACCGATAATGCACTGGACGTAATGCAACAGTACATTCGGTAGCACAATTTCTTACGAAACATTTCAATCCCGCCCAGCGGGATTGCAGAAAGAACAGTGAAGCCCTTTGCGGCCTCCCTGTTTTTTCTTCCCCGGCCCCGAACGTTGACAACTAAAGAGTGGTAAGGAATAGAGAACGTCAATTCAAAGAGTTTAACTTCCGGTGTGGCCTTCGGGTCGCATCCAGTTTTTTAAAGTTTTCTGCGATAAACTTTTATTGAGAGTTTGATCCTGGCTCAGGATGAACGCTGGCGACGTGTTTTAGGCATGCAAGTCGAACGCGTGTAGCAATACACGAGTGGCAAACGGGTGCGTAACACATTGGTAACCTACCTCGGTCACAGGGACAACTCGCCGAAAGGCGAGCTAATACCTGATGGTCTTTCCCGTCGCAGGATGGGAACGTAAAGGCGCAAGCCGGACCGAGAGGGGCCTATGGTCTATCAGCTAGTTGGTGAGGTAATGGCTCACCAAGGCAA
>JBBTVB010000003.1:0-66058 GCA_038063455.1 Patescibacteria group bacterium | reverse complement strand
ACCCCGATTACCGGCTTGAAAAGCCGATGTCCTAACCGTTAGACGATAGGGCCGTAGTGGTGCTTTGTATCGTACTACACTCTTACCGTCAAGTGGAGACCTACTCCGTCGGCCGCACCGTACACGACCCATCGGGTGCACAAGCAAACCCCGGCGCATCAGCCGAACCAAAAGTTGCCGCATACAGCTGCAACCCACCCTCCGGAAAAGAAAGGTGCAGGTGGTGTTCGCTAGCTTCCGGAAAATTCGCAACACGGTAGAGTGTCGGCGCATTTTCGCCGCTAGATTTTATGGCAAAGTTTGTCCCGGCTTTGCCGTCAACTTCCACATTCAAAGGTGTGGCCACACCACGCTGGTTGCCAAGCACCAGGTACACTTCTTTGGCCCGAACACGAAAATCCAACGTGCTGCCTTTCGTCGCTTGCGTATCTTCTTCGCCCACAATCCAGCTGCCGCCAAACGCCCACGCATGCAACGGCAGGCTTGCAATCGGGGTGTACGTCTGCGTGCCGCGTGCCAACTCCGGCGTGTGACCCATGCGTTCGGCTCGGGCGGTACCAAAATATGTCTCCGGGGTTTGGTTGAATGCTAGCTTCGCGGTGGGTAGCGATTTTTGCATGTCAGCTACATCCTGACCGGCCTCTGCCAGCAAAGTTTGAATTGCGCCTTCGGTGATATCGTAGTCACCCTCACCAAAATGGGTGTAGCGTAGTCGGCCTTGGGCATCCACTAAGTACGCGGCCGGCCAGTAGCGATTTCGATAGGCAGTCCAGGTTGCGTAAGCCGGGTCGAGCGCCACCGGATAGGTAATGTTAAAATCTTTCACCGCGTCCTCGACGTTCGCCGGAATTTTTTCAAAAGCGAACTCTGGTGTGTGCACTGCCAGAATAGTAAACCCTTTGTCCTGGTACTTATCGTACCAAGCTTGAACATATGGCAGGGTACGAATGCAGTTAATGCATGTATATGTCCAAAACTTTACCAAAACAACCTTGCCGCGAAGTTCGGCAAGAGTTTTCGGCTCACTGTTGATCCAACCGGTAATGTCTATAAGCTCTGCGGCTTGGCCCAAATTTGGCAACGTATCAGAAGTTGGGATAGGTGTTGGTGAATCCATGGTGCGTTCTTCAAATTTTTGTAACTGAGGCAGCCAGTTGGGTGTAACCGTAATAATCCAGCTTTGCACGCGCCGATCCAGCCCGGTGAACATGAGCGAGGCAACCAGAATAAGCACAATGCCAAACACTTTCTGGACCGTACCGGCCCGCTGGCTAAGCCACCGAACCCGGGTAGTAATCCGCTGGCCGAGTGCGGCAATAAGGCCCATGGGCAGCGCAGCCCCAATGGCGTAGGCAATGGTCACCCCAATGGTCTCGCCCGTAACGGTGCCGGTCTGGGCCGCGGCCACAACGCTGGCCAAAATCGGGCCGGCGCAAGGCGTCCACACTGCACCCAGGCTAATGCCAATAAGCAAACCGCCGCCAAAACCATGCCGCTCGCCATTCACGCTGCCACCCACACGACTGCTTACCCACGCTTCCAATCGTTCTAGCATGCGCGGCACCAAAAATAAGGCGCCCAGAGCAGCTAGCATAAAGATGCCCAAGTTGCGCGAAAAGTTCGGCGAGAGCCCCAGGCGCTGCACTGCCCACGAAAGGGCGAGGGTGAACACCGAGAATGAAATAACTACGCCGACAATAATACCCCACGGGCGCAACCGCCCCTTGGCTGACCCGCCCGATAGCACTATAGGCAAAATTGGTAGGATGCACGGTGCCAGCACCGTGACCAAGCCCGCAGCAAAGGCGAGAAGAAGGGTAAGCATCGGTATGGCTAAATCAGCTCAGCAGAAATATCCAAGGCGTTCGTGCTGCCGCTCCAAAGTTTTAGCTTGTTGCCGCTATCATCTACCTGCACGAAGGTGTGCTGGTACGTTACGCCATGCTGTTTCTTGAGCATGGTTTCTTTATCGTAGTTTACTTTTAAGATGGTTAGGTTCTTCGGCAGGTTGCTCAAGTTCTTCTGAATATCGGGCTCCAGCACGCGGCAGGTGGGGCACCAGTCCGCATGGAAGTACAGCACGGTTGCACCTGTCCCGGCCTGTGCTGCTGCTAGTGCAGCCGCTGAGTAGTCCACAAGCGCAGCAGGAGCCGCGGCTGCGGTGGCATTCGTGTTGCTATTCTTGACGCTGTTCGTATTTGCTGTTGCCGCATTCGTATTGCTGCTCGAGGAATTGGCGTTTGCGCTATTCGTATTGGTATTGGTTTCGACTATTTCCTTGCCGTCCGGCCCAATCATAGTGCCATCAGGCTTAACCATAGTACCGTCAGGCTTAATTACCGTTCCATCGGCTTCCACCCGGTCGGTGGTGGTCGTGCTCGCATTCACGTTCTGCGTCGCACCATTAGTGTTCACTACATCATCGGTGTCTGCCATGTACAGAGCTATACCGCCGCCGACAACGATAATCACCGCTAGGGCAATGAGGAGAAATTTCTTCTGCATACGTGTGTATGATGAAAAAAGAGAAAAATTATTTCTTACGTTGAATATACCAGCGGCCGCCTACTTTGCCGATAACCAGCGCCAAAATGGTAACCACAAGCCACGCCTCAACGCTGCGCTGCAACGTTTGGTACAGTAATATGCCCAGCAATACCGCCGCCACCGTCAAGAAGGCAACATGGCTCGACTCGTATGTAAGCACTTGCTCACGTTCGTCTGGGCGCGCTTTATCGAAGAGTGCCAGCACCAAACCAAGAATACCCGTTATACCCAAGCCCATGCCTAGCCCCGCGGGCAACTGCATCAGCTCTGCTTCCATAGCAATAAGCTCCAGAATAACTGCGGCAACGGTGATGATGAGAAGTTTTTTCATAAAGCCTTCACTGCCAAAAAAAGAGTTGCTCTACCGAACAGCGTAACAGGCGGGCAAGCTCAAGCGCTAGTGCAACTGAGGGGGTGTAATTGCCTTTCTCAATGGCCACAATGGTTTGACGACTGACGCGTACGCGGCCGGCCACATCCTGCTGGGTCAAACCAATTTTTTCCCGACAGTCCCGTACATGGTTCATGAGCTGCTTGGGCATAAACAAAGCATAAGGGATGGGGATGAGCGTGTCAAGTTAACTTGACATACATAAAAATCGCACCCGTAGGGGTCGCAACTAAACGCGCTAAACTAAACACTCTTGTACAACTGTAATCTCTGCGCTTTTAACGCTAATGTGGAATTGCTGAAGAGCCGCAAAGCATCTAGGCCGAATGCAAGCAGAAATCCGTGCAATTTCTGGTATTGTCAGCCAGATTGAACCACTATGCTCACAACTCAAGCGAACATTCGTAATTGGTTCAGTTTCCACTTCATAGTAGCGCGCACGATATAGATCGTAAAATTCCGTATCATCCGGAAACGCAATCCATTCTCGTTCTTCCTCGTAGATGACTCGACCCACACGGATCACAGTGATGCCATATTCTTCTGCAGTTTCACGCACAATTCCTCCTACCGGTTTTTTCCTTCTCCGGGAAAAACTGTGCCTCTTACGCATTCAAACTTTCGCGCGTAACGCCTGACATGCTTTGTTCTTTGGAAATAGCAAATACTCAAGCTCACCGTCACTCCGTTAGTGCACAATGACGCTGCGTACAATTTCTTTTACACGATCACTGCCGACCTTATTCACGACAATACTCCTTTTGGGGTTTGTATATTTTCCTTTTCAACTACATAATACTACTCTTCACTAGCCCACATGTCAGCCCCATACCACACCATCCTCGGCATCGAGACATCCTGCGACGACACGTCTATTGCCGTGGTGGAAACGCACCGCGGGTGCTATCGCGTGATCAGTATGGTCACAGCATCGCAAGTCCTGGCCCACCGCAAGACCGGCGGCGTGGTGCCGGAGGTTGCGGCGCGGGAACACGCGGCCACTATCATGCCGACGTTGGAAGCCGCGCTCCGAAAAGCCCACACCAAGCTGGCGGGCATTGATGCGATTGCCGTGACGAGTGGCCCGGGCTTAAGCACCGCGCTACTGGTGGGCGTCGAAACCGCACGCACGCTGAGCTTTGCGCTCAACAAGCCGCTCATCGGCGTAAACCATATTGCCGGCCATTTGGCGAGTTGCTGGCTCAACGATACGCAACCGCAACTCCCCGCGCTGGCGCTGGTTGTTTCTGGCGGCCACACAGAACTGTTGTGGCTGGAAAAAGACAAAGTGAAACTCATCGGCAAAACCCGCGACGACGCAGCAGGCGAATGTTTTGATAAAGCCGCCAAGCTCATGGGCTTGCCCTACCCTGGCGGCCCAGCTATTGGGCAACTGGCACTCAAGGGCAGGGCAATTATCCCACTGCCACGGCCAATGCTGAAAGAACAAAACTTTGAGTTTAGCTTTGCCGGCCTCAAAACTGCCGTCGCAACATTTGTGCAAAAACACCCGCGCCTGAACCCGCAAGGCAAAGCCGACTTGGCCGCCTCGGTACAAACCGCAATTGTGGATGTGCTGGTGGGTAAAACACTCCGCGCCGCACAAACAAAAAAACCCAAGTGCATTCTCCTTGGGGGTGGCGTCGCGGCAAATAGCGTACTGCGTGAGCGCCTGGCGAAAGAGTCACAAGCTGCCGGCTTTCACTTCAGCGTCGCTCCACTGCAGTACACCACAGACAACGGCGCCATGATCGCTGTGGCTGGCGCAATGGAGCTTGCACGTGGACATTCGACGCCTTGGCAGAAACTGGATGTGAACCCAGTGTGGGAAGTGGGAAGGTAGCCTCTTGTCATTCCGACCCCGAGTTTATCGAGGGGGAGGAATCTCGAATTTATGACTCTCCAAAATGCGAGATCCCTCGTCCCGCATGTGCGGGGCTCGGGATGACAAATAAATAACCAAAGTGGGAGATAGGGAAGCAGAGACGTATACTATACACAGCCGCACTACTACGTCATTCATCACTAATCACCAAAACATATGGACCCAAATCTCGGCACGAACACCTTCTTCCTATACGTCCTCCTCCCAATATTCATTCTTGCGTTTGCGGGTGTTGTTTGGATGATTGTGAAGGTGCGCGTGACCGCCTGGAAAAAAACTGGTCTTGCGATTGCTGGGCTCTTCGCACTTCTGGGTTTCTACGGAGCCACCCTGTGCGTCTACTACAAGGCCAGCCCGACATTCGCGGGCACGTTCCGCTTCTACGCCTACAGCGCACTCGCGCCGGCTAGCGACCCATTCCAGACGCCAAACAATGACTACCGACAAGCGCTGTTTCTACGAGAGGTTGTAAACAAGGATGGTGCCATTAACTTCCTCAAACACCCGAATCCAGACTACCCAGCGTACGTATACCTTTTCGCCCCGGGAAAATTTACCTATGCGGAGTTGCAGGACGACACGTTGACCATACCCGCAGCACCTCTACCCAGCACGACCAAGACATCGCTTTGGTGGGCACTGACAAAAGATCTGAGCAAGTACGTCGACAGAGTTGAATAGGAGACGCGCGGCATCTAGCCCAAGTAAAAAGCTCGACGTGAACCCGGTGTGGGAAATGGGAAGATAATAAAAACCCAGCATCTCAGATGAAATGCTGGGTAAACGAGCAATGTCAATGTGGCGATGCTTTTTTTATGAGTGCTGGGCAATCATGTAAAAAATTGAAATCGAATGGTAGCATCCCATAATGCACGTATGCATATTGGTCAACGCGTAAAAAACGAACATGTTCTTTCCGCCATTTGTCTAGAAACACTGTCCCCAAGAACACTAGGTTGAGTCCAATAGGTCGTGGTAACTCAGGATGCAAGAGCAAATAGTCGAAGAGGCATGCATTAAATGGCTCCTTACCAGCGAACGCTTCAAGAAATACCGCGCCGCCAACCGATCGGCCTATTGCTTGTACAGGTGCATAGTAGATCGCAACCCTTTCCTTGTCGTAGTAAAAAATACCACCTTTGCGATGTACTTTTACTGTATACCCCTCAGGCACAATGGGATCAACATTCAGATCGACACGATGCTTGCTCGTCATCGCAAGCAGCTTGGCGTGCTTTAGCAGATCGCTCAGCAACGCTTTCGTTAGCATGTCTCCTTGTTCCAGAAATGTCTGCGCCATGTAGTGGTCCAATGGGATACTTTCAATGGCTTCCGTTACGCCATTTTCCACTGCATCCACTAGCATTCGTCGCAGTTGTTTTTCCTGTCCGGGTGTAATCAATGCGCCCATTGTTATCACCCTCCTTTCGCTTTGTTTTTTTCCTCACATCCGGTAAGGGTCGGTCCCATGTTTGGGCATTTTTCAAAGAATGGATTATTGTACGAAAAACCACTGGAAATGTCAACCAGACGCTGCTAGGATGAGTGCACTATGGCATCCGAAGCGTACAATCCACTCGGCGTTGAACAGCCCATCTACAAACGGTGGGAGGCGTCCGGCTATTTCAATCCGGATAACCTGCCCGGAAAAAGAACGAACGCCTTTAGCATTGCCATGCCTCCGCCCAACGTGACCGGCGAGCTGCACCTGGGCCATGCCGTGGGTGTGAGCGTGCAAGATATTCTCACGCGCTTCCATCGCATGCTCGGCGAAAAGGCCTTGTGGGTGCCGGGCACGGACCACGCCGGCATTGCCACGCAAATTATGGTGGAACGTTTGCTGCAGAAGGAGGGGATAAGCCGCCATGAAATTGGCCGGGAAACGTTTTTGAAACATGTCTGGGCCTGGAAGCAAAAGCATGGTGACCGCATTACCGACCAGGTGCGCGCGCTGGGCGCCAGCTGCGACTGGAGCCGCGAGCACTTTACCATGGACCCGGCCCTAACCTTGGCCGTGCAAAAAGCCTTCATCCAACTTTTTGATGAGGGACTCATTTATCGTGGTGAACGCCTGATTCACTGGTGCAGCCGCTGCCAAACCGCCCTCTCGGATTTGGAAGTGAAACACGTGCAAGAAGCCGGCCACCTCTACTACCTTACCTACGGCCCATTCACCGTGGCCACCACCCGCCCCGAAACCAAGGTGGGCGATACAGCACTTGCTGTGCACCCAACGGATAAACGCTACGCCAAGTACATTGGCAAAAAAATAACCTTTGCCACCGAGACTGGCGAGCTGACCTTACCCGTAGTTGCCGATAAACTGGTTGACCCGAAATTTGGGACGGGTGTGGTGAAAGTTACGCCGGCGCACGACCCGGCCGATTGGGAAATGGGTGAGCGCCACCACCTGGAAATCAAGCAGGTGATTGGTGAGGACAACCGCATGACCAAACTCGCGGGCAAGTATGCCGGCATGCTGGTGACCGAGGCGCGGGATAGTATTGTAGCCGACCTCCAAGCCAAAGGCCTGCTGGTAAAGACCGAACCCCATACCGCCAACGTGCCGCACTGCGAGCGCTGCAACTCCGTGGTGCAACCGCTGTTGAGCAAGCAGTGGTTTATGTCCATGCAGCCCTTGGCCAAGCCGGCTATTACAGCTGTAAAGTCTGGGAAAATCCAGCTTATTCCCAAGCGCTTCGACAAAGTGTACTTCCACTGGATGCATAACATCCGCGACTGGTGCATCTCGCGTCAGCTGTGGTGGGGCCACCAGATTCCGGTGTGGTACTGCCGCAATGAAATGGACAAGGACTGCAAGCCCGTTGCCTCGGTAACCGAACCAAAGAAGTGCGCCACCTGCAAAGGCGTCCACTTCGTGCAAGACCAAGACACGCTCGACACGTGGTTCAGTTCCGGCTTGTGGACCTTCTCCACACTGGGCTGGCCAAAAAACACCAAGGACCTACAAACCTTCCACCCAACGAATGTCATGGAAACCGGCTGGGATATTCTGTTCTTCTGGGTGGCACGAATGATCATGCTCTCCCTTAAATTCACCAAGCAGGTACCATTTAAGACAGTGTACATTCACGGCTTGGTGCTGGATAAGCACGGCAAGAAAATGTCCAAGAGCAAAGGCACGGGCATTGATCCGCTGCCCATGGCCGAGAAGTACGGTACGGATGCTATCCGCTTGTCGTTGATTCTGGGCACCACGCCGGGCCAGGACTTCCGCTTGAGCGAGGAAAAGATTGCCGGCTACCGCAACTTCATCAATAAGCTGTGGAACATTGGGAACTTTGTGGAGCGACAGGAGAGTCTACAGCGCACACCCCCTCCTGTCCGAGGAGGGGGGCAGGGGGGTAGTCGAATTTCCCTCGCGGACAAGTGGATAAGGGAGCGGACGAACTGGCTGATTACCGAGGTAACAAAAAACCTCCAGCGCAACAAACTCTCCGAAGCTGGCCAAGCACTCTATGACTTTGTGTGGCACGAACTGGCCGACTGGTACGTGGAAATCCAGAAAATCCAGCCAAATACTGTACTGCTTATTGAGGCGTACGAAACCGTGCTCAAGCTGCTGCACCCCTTTGCCCCGTTCGTGACCGAAGCCTTGTGGGAGAAACGCCATGGAAAAGCCAACGAGGATATGCTGATGATTCAGGCTTGGCCCAAAGCCAAAACTCAAAAAACCATAGCTACGAAGGAATTTCAGATTATTCAGGATGCAGTTACGCAAATGCGCAATATTCGGGCAATCAAAAAAATTCCACCTCATATTATTGAACCGGTTGTCCTTAAGGGTTCAATGAAGATAAAGTCCTTGTTCGTGCAGCACGCAGGGACTTTCCAGGCGCTCGCAAGAGTAATCTTTCCTGAAAAAATTGAAGCGGAGCGGCAAACATCAAGTAAACCGGATGGTCACATTAGTGGAGTCAACTTCTTCTTCCTTGCAGTGAAAAGAGATACCGCGGAAGTTCAAAAAGGGGCTGCCAGCCTGCAACAGTACATCCAGGCTTTAGAGCGTAAGCTCGCTAACCAAGCGTTCGCCAAAAACGCGCCAACGAGCGTCGTGGCGGGGGAGCAAAAAAAACTGGATGAGGCAAAAGCGAAGCTTCGGCAACTAACCAGCTAGCTATGCGGGACTTCTACCAACGCGGTGCCACGCCCGAGACCATGTTGCTCAAACACCGCGAGACGAGTGGTAACGAAACCTTTGATCGAGAAATTGTAGCGCCCTGGCGAAAGGCGCGCATCCGTGAAGCAAGCTTTGGTAACCGCAAACCCTACAGCACGGAAGAAGTGGAAGCTGATCTTGCCTACGTCCGCGAAAAAGAAGAACAACAGTTTGATAGCGCCCGAGAAGGCGAAGCGGCGACCGGCATGTACTACGGCACCATGGAAGGTATTGTCGCATACGACTGGCTAGGCCCTGATGCAGAGGTTATCCCTGCATCTCGCTACGATGATATCCGACATGGCGTTGACTTTGTGGTGGTGTTCACACGGGAAGATGCCGAGTCAATTATCCTAGCTGTAGATGCGACTACCACGGAAGACGCGGCGGCGCTGGACCATAAAACTGAACGCTCGCGCCAGGACATAAAGCACGGGAAGCTTGCAACGCTGAAGTATTTCGACACCCCAGGCAAATTGGATGGGCAAGTACAAAAGCGTGGCATGACCAGCATGCCGCGCGTGGTCATTGGGGCTAATGCGGAAAACGCAAAGCAACTCACCGAAGCCTTTGCTACCGTCTTTGAAAAGGGTGGCAAACGCGGTTTAGGGGAGCACCACTTGCAGCACGCACTCCTGACTGAAATTGAGGGGCAACTGCGCGAGCAACTTGCGGCTGCTGTTGAAGCGCTGGGGAAACGTTTTGACGTTCGACACGATCCGCCAAAAATTCTCGAGGCTTTTGCTGATTGGGAACAGCGCTTGCCCAACGAAAGCGAAGATACCGGACTATCCCGTGAGCACATTGCTGCGCTCCAAGAGGTGTTGCAGCAAGACCACGCGCGCCTGGAGCAGGTAGATGGTGACTGGGGGAAAAATGTAGAAGTGCTAAACGAAACGCTAGCCCAAATTGTTTCGGTCCGCAATGAAAAAGGTGCCGGGGAAAATCCAGACACCTTGATAGCTGATCGCACAGTCCAGACACTTAGTCATCATCGACGGGCAGCATAGTCTTTCGTTGCTTCCGACGACGGCGGGGCGCATCCGTGGAGTGAAAATTTACTTTTGAGCCCGTGGGGGTTTGTACGGGCACTATTTTTGCGGGCGTTTTTTTAGCGCCCGCGTCCTTGCGGTTCTTATCCTGCATCGGGCGCCTCTTTTGTTGTGTGTTTATGGCCGTGCATCATATCATTGCTGTCGCCGCATGTCAACCCCGCACCACTTTTCAGAGTAAAAGTGGTGCGGGATCAAGCCTTGACACCACCACAGACGCGCTATACTAGGGGCAAACCTGGGGGCATGCCGCCCCCGGAAAACCAAAGGGGGTTAGCGAATGCAGCCTCAAATCGCTCCTCAGGCAACCGAAACCGAAGCCGTCGCGCCAGACCCACGCGCAGCGCTTTTGCGACAAGCATTCGAGCTTTCGCTGCCATTCGTCCTCGCCCTCCGTACGGGCCAAAAACAGAAGCTGAACATTCCAGGCGTCGAAATCGAGATGCTAAGCAACACGAAGGAAAACGTTTGCTTCATGCTCGATGTTAACTTCAAGCCGGAAGCGAACTAAAGACAAGCAGGCGTATATCATAGCGCCTGCCTCTTTTTATTCCGCCACCTCAAACACCTCGTTTACCGTCGTAATGCCTTCGAGCGCCTTGAGCAACCCATCTTGCACCATGGTCACCATGCCGGCTTTTTTGGCAATGGCCCGAATGTCGTACTCCGACACCTGATTCGATAAGACGATTTTTTCAATTTCTTCGTTCATGGTCAGCACTTCGTAAATCCCAATCCGACCCTTGTAACCAATGTGCTGGCACTGCTCGCAACCTTGGCCTTTGTAGAAGGTCAGCTTTTCCAGGTCAACATTCTCGCCGCTGGCTGGGGCAATCTCGCGCAGCGCCGTGACCACCCGATCACGCGTTTCATCATCCAGCTCGGTTGGCGCTTTGCAGTCTTGGCAAATGCGACGCACCAGCCGTTGGGCAATAATTGCATTCATGGCCGGGGCGAGTAGAAAGGGTTTAACGCCCAGCGCGAGCAAGCGGGGGATCGCCCCGGCAGCATCATTCGTATGTAGGGTGGAAAGCACGACGTGGCCGGTGAGTGCGGCATTCGTGGCAATCTCGGCAGTCTCGCCGTCGCGGATTTCGCCGACCATAACTACGTCGGGGTCTTGGCGCAGCACGGAGCGCAGGCCTTTGGCAAAAGTGTAGCCACCCACGTCATCTACCTGGCTCTGGTTCACGCCCGCTAGGTGGTATTCCACCGGATTTTCTAACGTAATGATATTCGTGTCTGGCGTATTGAGCTGGGTCATGAACGCGTAGAGTGTGGTCGTTTTTCCGGAGCCGGTGGGGCCAGTGGTTAGAATCATGCCGTTGGGGCGCAGCACCTGCTTCTTAATGAGGGCCAGCGCATTGCCACGCATGCCCAGGTCATCCAGCTTGAGCCCGACCGAAGATGACATGAGCAGCCGCATGACCACGCTCTCGCCATAGGCCGTGGGCAATGCCGAGACGCGGACCTCTACGGTCTCTTTATCGAGGTAGATGGTAAAACGGCCGTCCTGTGGCTTGGTGGTGATATTCAGCTTGAGGTGCGCCAGCAGCTTGATGCGGGAAATAATTTTCTTCCAGCTCTCGGCGGGCAAGCGAGCCACTTCGTGCAGCACACCGTCAATACGGTAGCGGACTTTCACATCGTGCTCCTCGGCCTCGATGTGGATGTCCGACGCCCGGCCAACAATGGCCCCAGCAATGAGCGCGGTAATAACCTGGGTCAGCGAGATCGTCTTCAACTTGGCGTCCAGGTCGCGGATAGAGGTGAGGCCTTTTTGAAAGTCGGTAATGTCTTCGGGCCGAATTTGCACGCCGGCCGTAAACTTTTTAATTTTTGGCACGGCCGCGTAGAGTTTGGCGGCCTGGTCAAAGCTGTGCTGGGAAATAATGTAGGGCTCCACATTCGCGTGCAGGTCAGCCGTAAGGTTCTCCATGAGCGTCAGAACATGCTCGTTCGCCGGGTCGGTGGCACCAACGCGCGCTTGGCCGTCTTGGTGGAAAAAACAGAGCGCCTGCAGGTCGCGGGCCACGTTCTCTGGTACTAAGGTAAGCACTTCGGGGCCAATAGGAAAGCCCTTCAGGTTAATGTACCCAATACCGAGTTCCTGCGCCCGGCGTTGCACCGATTGCTCTTGTTCTTTGAGTGTGATCTCCGTCATCTTGTCCCGAAATTTTTCCTGCGCTTCTTCGGGTGCAACTTGAAGGTGGGCGTCTGCCATATGCACACAGTATAGCGGAGTGCCGACTGCGCAGCGAGCATCCCAAAATAAAGCGTGGCGCACAATGAGTGCGTCTTCGGGGGTCTGGAAGGATATGGGACACCACAAATCCAAGCGCAGGCCGCTGTGCCTGCGGGCAGAGCCGCCCGCACTAGATTAATAAAAGCACTTGCACCTATGGCAGTTGTTCGACGACAGCTCGAAGCTGGGTTTCCAGGTCAGTAGTGCTGCCGGCGGGCAAACGCCACGAAAAAGTATGCGCCGTGCCCTCAGGCTTGTAGCTAGTAAAAAGCTTGAGCCCGTTAACCGAA
This sequence comes from Patescibacteria group bacterium, assembly GCA_038063455.1. Lineage (GTDB taxonomy): Bacteria > Patescibacteriota > Patescibacteriia > PEXW01 > PEXW01 > CAIPSZ01. The sequence goes on along the minus strand of JBBTVB010000003.1, from coordinate 53,468 downwards.
CGATGCGTCTGCACCAAAGCGCGCACGCCCCCGGCCGGGTCTTCGTAGAGCACTGCCATCACCAGCGCGTCGGGCGTGTTCACAATAAGCTCGTCCAACACCCCGGGCAACGAAATCGGCGAGGCGCCAGCCCGTTCAAAGTCTGCTCGGTTGAGCACCGCCCATACCAACTTGCCGTCGTCGGTGGCGCGTAGGCGGGCCAAAGCCCGACCCCACAACTTGAGGACTGAGAGAGACTTGGTTTGGAAAAGGTTGCGAATAATATCCTCACGGCGCGCGCCTGCTGTCACGAGCTCCGAGGCCATGCTGAGCACCTTGGGTGTTACCGTCGAGGTCTGGAAACTCTTCGTCTTGGCAATCATGCCGGTCAGCAAGGCAGTGGCAAGCTCGCCCGTGAGCAGGGCGGGATCAAGTCCGCGCACCAGCTCGGTAACAATTTCGGCCACGGATGTCGCCACCATGTCTACCACATTCACCTGGCCAAAGTGTTCGTTAGCTGCGCTGTGGTCAATGTTGATAATGGGCGTGGCGTAAAAAAACTCGGCATTGTGCGCGAAGAGCGGCCCCAGGTGGTCGAGGTCTTGGCAATCCAACGTAATGACGCAGTCAAAAGTTGGTTCGGTAGTCCGCGTGCTCACATCTGCAGGCGCGTAGCCGCCGGACTTGGGGGTGATGAGGATGTTGAGTTTGCCATCCGTGGTGTCGTACGACAACTCGGCCAACGGCGCGTTGCGCGTGTCCAGGCTAATCACAAATTTCTTGAGGTGCTGCAAGTCCTTACCGATTTCGTCGGTCTTGGGCAGGAAGGCGTGGGTCGGCGGCAGGGCAAAATTTGCACCGACAACTTTAACCTGCTTGCCCTGCTGGCTAAGAGCCAGGCTGAGCGCCACGCCACTTGCCACCGCGTCCGTAGAAAGGATATGCGGCAGGCAGATGAGGACGGAATTAGATTTTTTGAGCAGCTCGGTGGCTTGCTGGAGAGTGGTCATGTCCATAAGTAATAGTGTACCGCCCTCCAGGGCCTGCCTCGACTCGCACGGCGAGACGGGTAGTTGGTGAAGATACCTTGTGCTGGCACCCACGTCAAGGGTTGGGCGGGGTCACTCATGCTACACTCGGAAACATGCAGATCGCGCTCCACAATCAGGCGGAGCTACCCGCACTAGCTAAGCAGATCCTCGGCGACCAGCCGCGCATTGTTGCCCTTACCGGCCCGCTGGGGGCGGGCAAAACGACGCTTACCCAAGAACTGGGGAAGCATCTGGGGGTGCGGGAACGCATAACCTCGCCCAGCTTTGGCTTGCAGCATATTTATCCAGCACATCATGCGGCGTACGACACGCTGGTGCATGTGGATTGTTACCGGCTAGAAAACCCTGACCGGGAACTACCCGCCCTGGACCTGGCGCACTGGTTGCAACAACCAAAGGCGCTCATTGTTATTGAATGGGCGGAACGTATAAAAAATTTCCTCTCGGACAAAAAGGTAATGTGGGTGACACTGAGTGTAGTGGGGGATCAAAACCGGCGGATAACCGTACGGTAACCACCGTGCAAAAATAGTCAGCCAATCTTCCGCGTCGTGGCCAAACCGCTCGCGGTCGTTTCGGCTATCGGCAACGCGCTGGTTCGCTCGTCGGCCGTTTTACCAACCAGATCTTCCACAATCATCTGCTCGGCAGTGATGCTAACCACCTGACTGGCGGCAACCAACAATGTTCGACGGGCGAGCGGCAGACCTTGGCGGACTTCATACTGCACAATCGCATGGGTTTCGGGGTCAAAAAGCAGACCCTCGACCTGTCCCAACGACTGCCCGCCACGGGTAATGACCGGAAGATTCTTGAGTTGGCTCCAGGCCATGCGCATATGTTAGGCAGCTTTTGGCAATACCTCGGGCGTGCCTGGCGGGGTCTGCCTGGGTTTGTGCCAACGGAAGTAGTAGTACTGCTGCAAGACTTGAAAAAGGGTGGACACCAGCCAGTACAAGGCGAGGCCGGCTGGGAACTGGTAGCCGAAAATAATGGTCATGACTGGCAAGAGGTAGGTCATTTGCTTGCTCACCAGTGCGGCGGTGTCCTCGTCTTTCGCTCCGGGTACTTTGGGTGGGCGCTGGCTCATCATCATCTTGGACTGCCAAAATTGGGCGGCACCAGCCAGCAAAGCCAGGATGACGTTATGCTTGGCACCCAGGTTGATGAAGTTAAAGCTTAAGGTGTCGACCTGCAGGGTTTCAAAAGCGACGCGCAGGGGGGTGTACAAGTGCCCGAGCTGGGTGGCATTGAGCAGGTGGGTGGCTGGGTCGATCGCCAACCCCGTAAAAAACACGCGGTACAGCGCAATAAGAATGGGCAATTGCAGCAGCAGCGGCAGGCAAGAGGAAAATGGATTGACCTTGTGCTGTTTGTAAAAACCCATGAGCTGGCGGGAGAGCTCTTCCTTCTTATCTTTATACTTCTCCTGCAGCTCTTTCAGCTTCGGTTGGATTTCCTGCATCTTCTGCTGGCTATGAATAGCCGAGAGTGACGGCCAGAAGAGCAGACCCTTAATAAGTAGGGTAAGGAGGATGATAGCCACGCCTAAATCCTGCCCGGGCACATTCTTGTACAGGAACATGAGGGCGTTGTAGAGCGGCTCGTAGAGAACGATGGTGAAGATATTCATAAATTAGTTTGAGGGAGGGACAGCCCGCCTGCCAACGCCTGCTGCAGTACCCGCCCGACGCGCTTCGCTTGTCGAAACGGGCGGGGGCACTGGCGGGCAGGGATCAACGCCGATGGCGTGAAAGGGGTTGCAGCGCAGGATGCGTTTGATGGTGAGCCAGCCGCCGCGCAGCACGCCGTGGCGCTCAACTGCCTCGATGCCATACTCGGAGCAGGTAGGGGAGAACCGGCAGGCACCAATACCCCGCCGATGCCGCACCCAGCTGTGGTCTGGCGAAAGCGTGAGCTGGTAGAGCCGAATGAGGCTAACGACGGTGTGGCGAGCGCGAAGTGTAAGTGGGGACATGGGTCGGCCAGGTAGTGCGAAGCGCCGCGATGAGCTCGTTGCGCGTGGCGCGAGCCGCAGGCGGGAAGAGCCGAACGAGCGCGTCCACGGGCCCGGGGAGTAGGGCCAGCGCCTTGGGCAGCACCGCCTGCACCTGACGGCGAAGGCGGTTACGATCGGTCGCGTGCTTGGACACTTGCTTAGACACCACAACGGTGGCCCGACTACGCATGCCTGTCCCGGCGGCGAGCAGCACTTGGAGTAGCGCATGCCTGCTACGGTAGCCGTGCTTCAGCACGCGGGCAATGTCCCGGTCGGCATGCAAGCGGGCACTCCGGGGCAGCATGCTACTGGACAGTAACGCGCTTGCGGCCCTTGCGGCGGCGGCGCGTGAGCACGGCCCGACCGTTGGGGTGGGCTTTACGCGCACGAAAACCGTGCACGCGGGCGCGGCGACGTTTCTTGGGTTGGTAGGTTCGCTTTGGCATAAAGAGTAGGGGGAGTGTACCAATCATAATCGCTCACGTCAAAGGTGTGCTTGGTGCATGCGCCACAGTTATCCATACACTATCCACAGGTTATTCCCCAGCTATACACTTTTGAGGTATTTTTCCACAGTGGGTTCTGTGGTATTATCAGAAAATCGCTTAGGTTAGCCAAATTTCGACCATGCCGAAATTACCAAATGATAAGCTCTGGGAAGCCACACTAGGCGAATTAGAGCTGCATTTGAGCAAAGCCAACTTCACGACCTGGTTCAAAAACACCTTCATCAGCACCATTGAGGGCGACCAGGCGGTTATTGGCGTGCCCACGGACTTCGTAAAGTCCTGGCTGGAGACCAAATACCACTCTCACATCCTCAACGCCCTGCAACACCTAACCGAGAAAGAGATAGCAAGCGTTGCCTACCGAGTAGAAAGCCCAAAAGCCTCGGTGGATGCGGTAACCAGTGCCCCACCCGAGGTGGTCGAGGAAGCCGCCCCTTTGCTGAAGGCCATGGGGGGCAAGGGCGGCCTCAACCCGCGCTACACCTTTGGCACCTTTATCGTTGGTAAGGGCAACGAGCTGGCCCAGGCCGCGGCCAAAGCTTGCGCCGAGAAGCCGGGCGACATCTACAATCCACTCTTCATCTACGGCGGTGCGGGCTTGGGCAAGACCCACCTGATGCAGGCCATTGGCCACGGCATTCTGGCGCACAGCCCAAAAGCTCGTGTCCTGTACGTGAGTTGCGAGCAATTCACCAACGAATTCGTACAGGCTATTTACAAAGGGACAATGGCAAAATTCCGCGAACGCTGGCGGTCGGTCGACGTGCTGCTCGTGGACGACGTGCAGTTCCTCACTGGCAAAGAAGGAACGCAAGAAGAGTTCTTCCACACCTTCAACACGCTCCACCAAGAAAATAAGCAAATCATCTTGTCGTCCGATCGGCCGCCCAAGGCCATTGCGGCGCTGGAAGCTCGGCTGCTTACTCGTTTTGAGTGGGGGATGATCGCCGACGTGCAGGAACCCGACCTGGAAACGCGCATTGCTATCCTGCGGGCCAAATGCAGCGAGCGTAAACTCCACATGAGTGACGACGCGCTGGTATACATTGCCAACGTCATCCAGAATAGCGTCCGGGAGCTGGAAGGCGCGCTCAACCGGATTGTCGCGGTACACAACCTAAGCCACACCGCGCCCACCGTAGACTCTATTAAAGACATTCTCTCTTCCATTACACAAGCCACGCACACCAAACGGCAACACGCGGTCACGCCGAAGCAAATTATTGGGGCGGTGTGCCAGTACTACGACGTAAAAGTCTCTGAGGTGCTGGGCCAGAGCCGCCGCCAAGAGCTGGTAAAACCGCGGCAAATAGTTATGTACCTCATGCGGGAAGAGATTCAAGCGTCGTTCCCAACCATCGGCGAAGAGCTCGGTGGCCGGGACCACTCCACCGCTATGCACGCAATCGAAAAAATGACGAGGCAACTTAAAGAAGATCTTAAACTCCAGCAAGACCTCACCCTCATCAAGCAGCGGCTCTACATGTGAGCAACGTGTGGGTTATGTTGTGGGAAAGTATTAGGAAGAAGTGTGTACAAACTGCGCGTAAAACACACTACGTAAAAACCCAAAATTTCACCACCACCCTACACACAATTCTCTCCGCAGGTTGCGCGCCAAAAAAGCATCTAAACACCAATACCTACTAGCACAAAAATATTTTTCCCCACCGTCCACATCCCCTACTAACTACTTCTAACTCTATCTATATAAAATATGAAATTCACTTGCACGCAAGAAAACTTCGTTCGAGGGTTGCAGAGTGTGAGTCACATCACTGGCCGCACGAGCACGCTGCCGATTTTGAAAAATATTCTTATGGTCGCCGAGAAGGATGGTATCACCCTCATCTCGACGAATTTAGAGCTTGGGATTACCGCTAAAGTTCGGGGTAAGGTTGATACCACTGGTAGCTTTACGGTGCAGGCGCGGGTGCTGCTGGACTACGCTAGCTTGCTGCCCACTGGAAATGTGACTGTTGAGCTGGAGAATAATGAGCTGCGGGTAGCCGGCGGCGGCGCAAGGACGAGCCTGAAAGGCTTGGCGGCAGAGGATTTTCCAGTTATCCCGAAGGTCCAAGACGGCACGCGTTTTAGCCTGCCCGTAGCAACACTAAAGGCCGCTTTGAGTAAAACGGTGTTTGCGGTGGCTACGGACGAGTCGCGCCCAGAAATCAGCGGCGTGCTGCTCCACCTCCACAACCAACATCTTACGTTTGCCGCCACAGATAGTTACCGCTTGGCTGAGGCCCAAGTGCCCCTCGCCACAGCAAAAGACGAGCAGCGGGTAATTGTGCCGAGCCGCAGCTTGCTGGAGCTTATCCGCATTCTGCCCGAGAGTGGCGAGGTGGGTGTGGTGGTGGGTGAGAATCAGGTGGGTTTTACCACGGACGAGCTCGACATTGTTTCACGCCTCATCGAAGGCCAGTTCCCCGACTACGAGCAAATTATTCCAGTGGCCTTTACCACCCAGGTAACCGCCGGGGTTGAGAGCTTTGCCAAGACGGTGCGGCAGGTGAGTTTGTTCTGCCGCTCGGGCGTCAACGACGTGACGTTGAGCGCTGCGGCGAGCGCAGATGCAGTGACCGTGAACGCCGCTAATGCCCAGGTTGGTACTGGTGAGGCACATTTTCCGGCGAGCGTGACCGGGGGTGAGGTGCGCATTGTATTTAACTGGCGCTTCTTATTGGATGGCCTGCAAGCTATGGGTAGCGACGAGGTGGAGCTGCGGCTCAACGACGAAAAAGGGCCGGGCCTGCTCGTGCCCAAAGCGCCAGACAAGCTGCAGCCCATGTTCCGCTACTTGGTCATGCCCATTCGGCAATAAAAAAATCCCGAGAGTGGTCTCGAGATAAGCATATTTGGGTGTTTACGGAAGTGCTAACACATACCCCACCTTAACAGCAAGCAAGCTCTCATTGAGTGGCTCGACCAAAGTAACAACGCCGCAGCTAGACTCGTGCAGCTCCATTGATTCATTTGGCCGGCGCATGAGCAGTACCTTGCCGCAGCCCGTCGTTGATTGAATTCTACTTATGTAGATACCAAGATTTCTAGAGGCATCGGCGGTGTGGACGATGGCTAGGTCTACTTGCAGCAGCTGTTTCTTGAAACGAACATCCTCAAGGGCAGTCAAGTTAGCAAACGCAGGGTGAGTGCTGTTTGGAAAATTCTTTTTCACGACCTGGTGCAGTTGCTCGCGCAATTCCTTTTGTACAATAATAATACAAACGTACACTTTTTCCTCCTTGGAAAGCTTGAGTTGTTATTTTGGCTTACCCTACGACAAAACCTACGTACCCGTCAACAGTGACGACCAAGGCCCCAAGACTTAGGGTACTAAGTAGTTAAACGTAATGTTCGTGCTGCTGGTGTTTTCCACGGCGTCCACCACTTGGGCGGCTAGGGTGTGGAAGCCGCTCTCAAAGCCAGTGAGACCCAGCATGGCAGCAAAGTCTGGGCCCACCGCAGACTCACCGACAATCTTGTCGTCCACGGTGTAGACTACTTTTACAATTGGCCGGGGACCACCGGTGGCTGTGCTTACGGCCAGCGAGGTTGAGCTAATGGTTTGGTTGAGCGTCGGGTTGGTAATACTCACGGTCGGCGCAGCCCCGGGGTCGCGCAGATTACAATCTCCCAGTTCAGGCTCCTGCGCTAGGTAACCTTTAGACTTTGCCCATTTTTGCACCGGTTCTTCCCAGCGCGTGTACTGTGGGTCGGCGGCAGGGTTTGTCGGCGCGTCGCCTTGGGGGTCTTCTTTCTGCACGTAGAATAAAATGTCGTGCACGGTTTTTACCGTGACCGAGCTCACGTAGGCCGCAGGGTAGGTGGCGACGCACGCGTCAGGAATGCGCTTGCCGGTGACGCGGTCGACGGGAATAGGTGTGTCGGCCGTTAACTGTCCGAGCAGCACAGGCTTGGTGGCGGTATTCTTGGGCAGCGCCGGATAGTTTTCCCGCTTGCTGCCCTTTAAGGCTTCTTTCAGGAATTGGTTCCAGGCCGGGGCGGCCACCAGCACGCCGTCTGCGCCTTTGGCCATGGTGGAGTTGTCATTGTTGCCCGCCCAGAAACCGGCCACGAGTGAGGGCGTGCCGCCCATAGTCCAGCCGTCGCGCCAGTCGTTGGTGGTGCCGGTTTTGGCAAAGAGCGTGCGGTCGGGCAGAATCAGTGGCGAGCGGGAGCCGAACACGAAACTCCGTGCTTGGTTGTCCGTCAGGATGCTGAGGAGTTTTGCCACGGCGTCTTTGTCCACCACCTGTTCGGGTTGATCGCGGAATTGCTCCAAGGTTTTGCCATTTTTATCCTGCACTTTCAAGATGGTAACAATCGGTCGGTGTTGGCCGTTTGCAGCAATGGTCGCAAAGGCATTGGTGTGCTCGATGAGTTTGGTGCCGCCCGCGCCGAGCGCCAGGGCCAGGCCATACTTGTCTGGCTCGGTGAGGGTGGTGTAGCCAAGCTTGCGCGCCATATCGATGGCGCTAGGAATACCGGCCAGGTACAGCGTTTTGACCGCGGGAATATTGAGCGAACCAGCCAACGTCTGCCGCATGGTCAGCGGGCCATGGTCTTTACCGTCGTAGTTGTTGGGCACGTACGCTGGCCGCCCGCCGAAGTTGGTGCGCAGGTCGAACATGAGCGTGTCTGGCGAGTAGCCTTTGGTGAAAGCCGTAAGGTAGATAATGGGCTTGAATGAGGAACCCGGGTTGCGTTCGCGGATGGTAACGTTGACGTTGCCGTCGTGGGCCGTGTCAAAGTAGTCCCGCGAGCCAACCAAGGCCACCACCTGGCCGGTTTTGGGGTCGATAGCGGACATGGCCATGTTTTCGGCCTTGTACTTTTTCTCATTCTTTTTCACGCCGTCGGTAATGGCTTTTTCCGCAATGCCCTGCACGTGCCAGTCCAGCGTCGTAATCACCTTCAAGCCGCCGCGCTCCAGGACGTTCTCGCCATAGCGGTCGGCCAGCTGCTCTTTGACCATGAGCACAAAGTGGGGGGCTTTGATTTCTTCGCGCTTGGTCTGGACCTTTTTGAGAATGTCTATCTTGAGCGCATCGTCGAGTTGCTGCTGGGTAATGTAGTTCTGGGCGTGCATTTGCTCCAGCGCGTAGCGTTGGCGGCCGACCAAGTCTTCGGTGTGGTTGCCGTACGGGCTCAAGTAGGTTGGCCGCTGGGGGATGGAAGCCAGCAGTGCGCCCTCGGCAATGCTCAAATCTTTTACCGATTTGCCGAAGAAGCTCTGGCTGGCCGCTTCGATGCCGTAGATGGTGCTGCCGTACGGAATTTCGTTGAAGTAGAGTTGCAGAATGTCGTCCTTGCTAAATTTCCGCTCCAGTTCGTACGCTAGAATTATCTCTTTGAGCTTGCGCGAAATTTTCCGCTCCGAGGTGAGGATGGAATTTTTGACAAACTGCTGGGTAATGGTGGAGCCGCCCGTGGCCCGGCCGCGCAGCGTGTCCAGAATGACGCCGCGGAGCAGACCGCGGATGCTCACGCCGTTGTGCTTGTAGAAGTCGCGGTCTTCCAGGGCAATAGTGGCCTGGCGCACGTGCTCGGGGATATCCTGCAGTTTTACCAGCGTGCGTTTTTGGTCGCCGTGCACGTCGTAGAGCAGCGTGGTGCCGTCGCGGGCGTAAATTTTTGTGCTCTGCGCCACGACGCGGTCTTTAATCCGATTTGGGTCGGGCAAGTCCCGGCTGATCCAGGCAAACGCACCAATGGCCAAGATGATGCCCGCGAGTATGCCAAAGCCGGCGATAATACCAACCAGGCGCAGGATGCGTCGACGATCCCAGCGGCGTTTATGGTCGTGCGACTCATCGTCACGGACTGGCCGGCGGTGGACTTTGTGCAGGATGGGTAGGGGCATGTGGGTGGGGTAGAGGGCGGGTAAAGGTGTAGAAGCAAGTGTAGTGCGAAGGGCATAGAAGGAGGGCTCACATTCCCCACTCCCACTAGCCGACATCCTAACCAGCCTCAACACCCATTACCTATAATCAGTTCAATACTTTACACGGGACCGGCATTTTCGTCGAGATGCGGACTATTTTTGCTTCAGCAGCTTGTAGTACTCGCGGAAAATCCGACGCGCGCCGATTGCTGACCACAGCTGTACCTTGCTCATGTGCTCGCCCGTGGCTTGCTGGTCGGTGAACAGCCGTGGGGTGTTGCGGTCGTCAAAGTGCAGCTCCGGAATCGCATTGAGTTTGGCAAACGTGCTAACCATTCGGCGGCAGATGTCGAGCGCCGTGGCACGCAAGAGTTTTTGCGTGCTCAGGCTCCACGTGCGGCTTTTGGCTTGTTCCAAATGGCGCGTTAGGCCCAGTAGCGCAAAGGCCACCTGCTTGGTCCAGATAACCAGGCCATGGTACTCCTGCGAGGTGTAGCCCATGCTGTTGTTGGCCGCGACCAGCAAAGGGCCGCTGGCGGTCCAGAAGTACTTTTTGTCGGCCAGGCGCTTGCAGTAGCTGGCGAGTTCGGTTTCTGTGCCTTCGCTGAGCGCGTAGCGATAGCACTCGTCCAGGTGGTTCACTTTATATTGTTGGAACTTTACCTTGCGGCCCGCGCTGTACACGTTGCTGTTCATGCCGTACACGGCCAGGGCGTAGGCAGGCAATGTATCCGGGTTGGTTATTGCAAAGTGCTCGCTCTGCTTGTCCCAACGTTTCCGGAGCGTCGCCAGCGCGGCGGCATTGGTCAATTGCAATTTACTACTCAGCAGCTGGAGCTCGCGTAGTGCTTCGGGGTAAAGCACAGCATTCACGTCAAACGGCGCTAGGTGGGGGTGCACTTTTTTAAAGGCCCAGGTGCTGTCCCGCCAGTTGCCCACCAGGTAGTATTGCTCATCGGCAGTTTGATGAGATTTGGGTTTGCGCTTGAAGGCAATCCAGTGCTTCTTGTGGGCGTTGGCCACTACGTATTTTGCCATCCGGCGCAGCTTGGTCAGCGCGTCGGTGTTGGTCCAAAAGTTTGCCGAGGTGTAGCGCAAGGCCAGAATCACCAGCGGCTCAATATCAATCATTTTGCGGTCGAACAAATCCCGCCCAGAGAGTTGGTGGCGGTAGCGGTACTCGCCCACGACGTCCTCGTGCCACATGCGGCCACGGCCATCCACGTTTGCCAAGCACTGGATAATCATGGCATCGATCGTCTCGGAGGGGATGTCGCCCGCGCCGAGGAGTACGGATTCCATCCAGTCCCGCGGGAAGACTGTGCCAAACCGGTCGCCCGAGGTTTTGCCCCAGGTAATCAGGTGGTCGGCTTCAATCTTTGACCGCTGCCAGAACTTTTTTATGACCGCCGCTTCTTTACCAAAGGTTTTCCACTCAATAGCTTCGTCCGGCATTACCGAGCTGCGGTACGTGCGCTCGGTGAGGTCGTTGGTGTCGGCGGTAATAGTGAAGGGAATGTGCTTCTTGCCGCGCGCCTCCAGCTTGAACCCGCCGAACGGCCGCTGGATGGCCGTGATGTTGACCCAGGTAGGGAAGTGGAAGGTGGTGCCGTACCACTTGTCGCCGTACGAGCGCCGGAAAAGCAGCGCCTTGCCGTCCCGGCCTTGGCTGCGGTGGATCCACATGGGTACGGACTGGCTGGTCTCGCGCTTGCGGAGTTCTAAAAAGGTAACCAGCTTGTTCGTCTGCTCTTCCACTACTAAGCCGCGCATCGTGCGCATATCGCCCATGACCGGGTTGTAGAGGTTGAAGGTGGACTTCAGGAACCGGCCCGTGACCACCAGCTTCTGCTCCGGCGTGGTTTCCAGTTTATCAATGGCCAGCCGGTGCCGCGGCGCGTCAATAAACCCACAGTACAAGTGGTTGTTGGGGCCGAGGATGCGAAACTGGTCGAGCTGGTCGAAGTCGATGTAATAGCCGCCTTCGATCCAGAGGTTGGGTTCCAACTGGGGCATAGGTACATGATAGCACTCACAAGTATTCAGTTATTTGTATGTATTTAACCCGAAGGTGAATATATAGTATGACTAGTTGACAACTTTTATACTTTACTCTATAATAGAGTTGTAAAGTAAATTATTATGCAATCAAAAGACCATATTTTATCTGTACTACATAAGAAGGGGTCGGTTACCACCCGCCAAATTGGTGATGACTTAAGCGTCAGTAGGAACTACGCACACCTTCTTTTACAAGAGCTCCGCGAAGAGGGAACGGTACTTCTCATTGGGAAGTCCAATCAAGCTAGGTACGTTTTAGCCTCAGACACGACAGCCGTTCGTAACGTAAAACGGGCAATTCGTCATATATTTTTTCGTCTAAAAAATGCTAATCTTGATGAAGACACAGTATTTAAAAGAATCGAGCAAGAAACGGGCATCTTTTTGGATGCGAAAGAAAATATTCATAAAATTATTCGTCATGGTTTTACCGAAATGGTTAATAACGCCATTGATCATTCACAATCGGGGCGTATTGAGATTGATTGCCGCAAAACAGATACAGCCATAACTTTTGTCGTTCGTGATTTTGGTATCGGTATTTTTAATAATGTTCGTGACAAATTTCGTTTACCGGGGACACTTGCTGCCATTCAGGAAATTTTAAAAGGTAAAGCGACTACGGACCCAAAACAGCACACAGGCGAAGGAGTATTTTTTACTTCAAAAATGGGCGATGTGTTCGTTATTGATAGTTATGAGAAACGGTTGACGGTGAATAACTTATTGCCTGACATATTCATTTCTGATCGAAAATCGCTTAGGGGTACGCGCGTAAGTTTTAGTATTCATCTCACATCCCAGCGAGATCTTAGAGGTATATTTAATGCTTTTACGGGGAACGGAGAGGATGAATATTTGTTTGACAAGACGCGCGTGACTGTAAAGCTCTTTCAATTTGGCCGCGACTTACCTTCTCGATCTGAGGCAAAACGAGTAACCATGAATTTGGAGAATTTTAAAGTTGTTGAGTTGGACTTTTCGGGAGTAGACACCATTGGCCAAGCTTTTGCCGATGAGATTTTTCGAGTATGGCAAAACCATCATACAGACATTAGAATCGACCCGACTAATATGAACGAGAACGTTGAGTTTATGATTCAAAGAGCGCGCCCGACAGGTAAGCAGGGACGTATCCTCATATAGTTCACTTAGGTAGCAGTTACTTCCGATAAAACTTTGCCGCATCCTCGGGCGCGACTTGGTTGATAATTAGCCGCGAGCCGACTTCCAGCCCACCCCAGGTTGATTGGCGGGGGGCAATGCGCAGGTAGAAGTGTTCGTCTTTGTCCGTAAGGGTTTGGTGCAGGTAGTAGTTGTACGGCACGTTAATGCCATTGAGCTTGCCCAAGATGGTGCGCATGGCCACGGCAAAGGCGCGTCGTTCTGCATGCGAAAGGCGCGTCAGGTTGTCGACGTGGCGACGCGGGAAGATCCACGCCTCGTATGGGTAGGCCGAGACGTAGGGGGCAAAGGCCACGACATGTTTGTTGGCCAGAATGCGCCGCGGGCCGCGCTGTTCTTTGGCCAGCGTGTCGCAGTAGTAGCAGTGGCCCTTTGCAATGCTGTACGCGCGGACATTGGTGAGCTTTTGAATGATATGCGGCGGCACAAACCCGGTTGCAAAAATTTGCGAGTGGGCGTGCACCAGGCTGGCCCCGGCTTTGCCGCCGTGGTTCTTAAAAATGAGAATGTACTCGATGCCGCGTTTCTTGGCTATGGCTCGGGTGCGGTGCTGGTAGACGTGCAGCAAGTGGTCAATTTTTTGTACCGGGAGCTCGGCCAGCTCCACGCTGTGGGCGGGCGTCTCGATAAGCACTTCTTGGTAGCCGTGGGCTTTGGGGTTATCCAGCGACACGGCAGGGAACCCATTCTTAATAACCCGAATGGCAGTGGCGCCTTTGCCGCTGGTATGGACAATGCCCTTCTTCTTGAGTGCCTCTAGGCAAAATGGGCAATCGCGCGGGACCACACTGAGGGTTTCTTCTGGAATGTCGTGCGGACGAGCGCCGCGTTTGGGCGCCACAATAACCGCGCGGTCGTGGATGGGGTCAATGCGGAGTTCGGAGCCTTGCATAGTTACCTCGCGAGTTTGGTCAGTAGCGTTGCGTAGTCATCCACCATCCGGTCGAGCGAGAAGCGGCGCACGGCTTCCGCGCGGCAGGCAGAACGTTTGATGTGTTCAATTTTTTGTACCGCGGTAATCATCTGTGGGACGGTTTTTACAATGTAGCCCGTCTTTTTGTCCCGCAGCAGTTCAGGCACCGAGCCGCGCTTGAAGGCAATCACCGGCGTGCCGCAGGCCAGGGATTCGGGGATAACCAAACCAAACGGCTCTTCCCAACCAATGGGGAAGAGTGTGGCCAGCGCGCCGCCGAGGAATGCAGACTTTTGGCTATGGGTAATTTCACCGACGTAGCGAATGGTTTTTGACAGCGCTGGCTTCACGAATTTTGCAAAGTACGCCGGGTCGCCGATGGGGCCGGCAATGCGCAGCGGGATTTTCGTTGCGCCGGAAACCGCAATTGCTTCCTTTACCCCTTTGTACTCGCGGATGCGCCCCAGGAAGGCTAGGTAGTTGCCTGGTTGCGCTTGGAATTTTAGCTGTTTCGTGTTGACGCCGTGGTAGATGGTAGTAACAAACTTTGAACCGGCTGCGGTTTTGCGTTGGTTGTTAGAGATGGAGATGTACTTTTGGTTCGGCGCGCTGGCCATGACTGCGGCATCCGTCGGCGTGGGCGGGCTGTGCAGCAGGGCAACGGTGGGGAACTTTGCAAACGCGGCAAAGTGTGCGCTCACCATGGGAATATGCGAGAGTATAATTTTTGCGCCCCAGGTTTGGGCATCTTTGTAGGCTCGGCTAGCCAGCATAAATTCGTAGGCTTTGTGGTTTGGCTGGCCGATTTTGGGATCGCGAATGGATGCGCGTTTTGTCACGCTTACCAAGCGTGCGCGAGTTTTGGTGTCCCCTGCGGCGTAGAGCGTCACCGGGAAACCGCGCCTTACTAACCCCTCGGTAATTTCTGACACAATAAGTTCGGCCGCCGACGTACGCTGCGGCGGGATGGGGTAGAGGTTGGAGGCGAGAATGGCGATTTTGGGTTTCATCTTTTGTGCGTAAGCTTAGCGTACACAGCTTCGTACCCGTTGACCATTGCCTCGATGGAAAAGTATTTTTCCACGCGCGCACGGCAGGCTTGGCGGTTGATGGTGTGCAGACTTTTAATGGCCCGAACGGCGTCGGTCACGTCACCCACCACAAAGCCGGTTTTGCCATCCGCGACAATTTCTGGCACCGAGCCGCGATGGGTGGCAATAACCGGTGTGCCGCTGGCCATGGCCTCGGTCATGAACAAGCCGAAGGGCTCTTCCCACTGGATGAGCGCAAGCAGACCAACGGCACCCTGGAGGAGTTTTACTTTGCCCGCGTGGTCAACTTCGCCGATAAATCGAATTTGCTTGCCATCGATGAACGGCTTCACCTTTTTGGTAAAGTAGCCAGCGTCAACGGTATCTACCTTGGCAGCCATCACGAGTTTCATCCCAGCGCGCTTGGCGGCCTGGATAGCCTGCACCGGCCCTTTCTCCGGGCTCATGCGGCCCAGGAAAGCGAGGTAATTCCCCTTGCCCGTACCCATGCGATGCGCCGCCATATCAATGCCGTTGTACACTGTCCGAATGAAGTTGAGTTTCGGGATGGGCGTGCGCTGGTTGTTCGAGATGGAAACCAGGGGCACCTCTTTGTACGCCGTGTGCACCTTTTTTGCTTCTGTGGTATTCAAGCGGCCGTGCAGCGTGAGTACGCACGGCGTTTGTACTAGCCGGGTGTAGGGGAAGAAGGTCGAGCCAATGTGAAAGTGCATCACGTCAAATTGCCTAGCCCGTTCAAAAGCCCAACCCAACTCCAAGGTCTGCCAGTAGTTGGGCACCATGTAGCCACGAGAAGCGTAGCGGGAGCGGGCCCGCGGGTCGGGATGGTAGAAGGAGACGAGCTTGGCTTTGGTTTTGGAATCCGAGCGGGCCAGCAGCGTTACCTTGTGGCCGCGCGCTACTAGACCGTTGGCCAAGTTGCCAATGACCAGTTCGGTGCCACCGTACTTGCGGGGCGGGACGCGCTCGGCCAGCGGCGCAACCAGGGCAATGCGGAGTCTTTTCATAGGTTAGGTTTTTAGCAGAACTGGAAAACCGCGGAGCGCGGCGCGGAAGGTGCGGCTGTAGTAGCTGAGCACTCGCCGAATAATTGCTTTGCTCCGGCGATGCTTGAGTTCGTGCACGATCCGGTCGTGCAAAAGAATATCCCGCAGGCAGAAGAGTAGGACTTCGATACTAAAGAGGGCGCCGAAGAGTTCCGGCTGCGGTTGCAGCGCGCCCACCTGCAGCGCCAGCTTGTTGCGCCAGGGCGCGCGGCTGAATTCTTTGACCCACAGTTCGGCAATGTCGTAGGCGGGGGAGGCAATTTGAATGTGCTCCCAGTCCAGCACTGCAAAGCTCTCGCCATCCACCAGCAAGTTGGCCGTACTCAAGTCGCCGTGGCTCAGCCCCAGCTGGCGTGGCAAGCGCTTCTCGGTTTGGTGGAAAGCAATAATCCGGGCGGCAGCCTCCAGCTCGGTTTCCGTCAGGTGCTGCAGGATCATTTTGCGGTTGCGGCCGCGCGTGTACTGGGTGAAACGTTTGCTAAAATCGCTGGCTCGATGGGCGTGGAGGTGGAGCAGGCGTCGGGTGGGCTCGGGAATGCGGAGGTGGGTGTAGTGCGCGAGCACGCGCGCGAGCGTGTTCAGCAGCCGTGGCGGCACATGGTTCCGTTTGCGGCGGAGGTAGGTAGTAAACGGTACGCCGGGGATGTAGGTGTAGAGAATCCAGGGATGGGCGCGATTGCGTTCACCCGCTATCCAGCGGGGAAATTGCGTTAGTCGGCCTTGGGCGGCAAAATGGTAGAAGGCAATTTCGTGCTGGAAGTCGTGGCGCGTGGTGGGGACGGTAAGGAGGTACACTTTAAAGGTGTACTGCTTGCCTTTCGCATCGATGCAGCGCGTGCGGAAAAACCGCCGCTGGTGGTTGAGGATTTCTTTGACGTCAGCGTCCGGCGTGAGTCCGCGCTTGGCTAGGAGGGAGCGGACGTGTTTGAGCAAGGCCGCTCGGGTCATAGTTTTAGGTGGTTACCCGCGCACCAGTCGTCACACTGCTGTGTGGCTCCGGTGCGGGGTTTCGTCCCACAAGATAATTGCAACGCGTGTGACATGACGAGTTTAAGCGGGACTCAGCGCCACTGGCGGATGAGTCTTTCGTACACCTTCACGTAGCCCGCCACCATGGCTTCCACCGAGAAGTGCGCTTGGGCGCGCGTCCGGCAGTCCTTGGGTTTGATCATGCCGAGTTTACTCACCATGCTGGCAGCTTCCGCAGTGGAATGCACCAGGTAGCCAGTCTTCTTGTGCGCAATGACTTCTGGCGCAGCACCGCGAGCCATGGCGATAACCGGCGTGCCGCAAGCGTTGGCTTCGGCCATGAACAAGCCAAACGGCTCTTCCCACTGGATAAGCGCCAGCAGCCCGGCCGCATGGGCCAGCAGCTTCGATTTCCCTTCGTGGCCGACTTCGCCAAGAAATTTGATTTGCTTGCCATCGATGAGCGGCTTCACCTTCTCGTTAAAAAATTTTATGTCGACTTGGTCGACCTTGGCGGCCATAATTAAACGGCGCTTGGTTTTTTTTGCCACCTGGATTGCCTGCACCGGCCCCTTCTCCGGGCTCATCCGGCCGAGGAAGGCCAGGTAATCATCTTTCTTTTCTAAGTAGTCGAAGCGGTCCACGCGGATGCCGTTGTACACCGTGGCCGCATAGTTGAGCTTGAGCGGCTTGCGTTGGTTGTTGGAGATCGAAACAAACGGCGTGCGGGCAAACGGTTTGTACACCATGCGCTGGTACGCAATGTCGAGCGGGCCGTGCAAGGTGGTTACCGTCGGGGCCGGGATAATTTCTAAGAACGGTAGCACGCGCCAGCCAATGTGGTTGTGTACGACGTCAAATTTGCCTTTCACCACCGCGGTCAGCACCTTGCCCACGCCCATAAATTTAAGAGCTTCTCGCGCTTTGAGTTCCGAACCGGTATGGGCGCGTAGGGGACCAGGAAAGACTTTGACCAGCTTGGCCGTGGTTTTGGAGCCGCCCACGGAGAAGAGCGTGACATCGTAGCCTTGCTTGACCAAGCCGTCGGACAAGTTGGAGGCGACGAGTTCCGTCCCGCCGTACTTGGTGGGCGGCACGGTTTCTTCAAACGGCACGAGTTGGGCAATGCGGAGCTTCTTCATACAGTTGGTGTCCCAAGGTGAGATGCTGGTAGTATACTGTACTCACATGTCTCATTCCACTCTTCCTGCCGCTGACCAATTTCTTGCCGAAGCCAAACGTCACGCGCTCGAGGTGCTTCGGCGCTGCATCCACCCGCTCGGTATCCAGGCCTCGGCCAGTTCCGCGTTGTATAAGAAGGTGTGGGCGCGGGATAGCATGATCACGCTGCTCGGCACTTTGCCATTTGCCGATGCCAAACTGCGCCGCGCATTCCGCCAAAGCCTGCACACCCTTGTCCGTTTCCAGGCACCGCTGGGCCAAATTCCGAATTACGTGGATACGGTGACGGGCAAGGCCACGTTCCGCGCGTATGCCGACGGTGGCCTGTGGTTTGTTATCGGTGCCGCCGCCTACGGCCGGCAGACCAAAGACTGGGCCTTTGTCCGGAAAATCTTCCCGAACCTCCAGCGCGTGTTGGCCTGGTACGCAACCCAGTCGCCGGACCGAAGCGGGTTCATAACTATGGATGAAGCTGCAGACTGGGAAGATATTTTTGGCGTCCGCGGCAAAGGCCTGACCGTCAATGTTTTATATGCCCACGCGCTCCGCACCGCCGGTGGCTTGGCGAAGAAATTCAGCAAACCCAGTCTCGCTAAGGAGTGGACAGCGCAAGCGCGGCAGTTGCAGGCGATGATCCGCGACCGCTTTTGGTACACGCCCAGCCGCGACGTATTCCAAATAATCCAAGATAGCTTTGGCAGCAAGGGCCCGGAGCGGCGCAGGCAGATCCGGGGCCATGGTCGCAAGCAGTTTATCCAGGACGCAAAGTTCATGAGCGCCAATTCCTTTTTCCTGCCCTATATTACTTTCCTTAACTTCGGTGAGTGGTTTGATAGCTTGGGAAATTTACTGGCCATCATTACCGGCGCCGCTACTTCGGCTCAAGCCCAGACGATCGTTACATTTATTGAGAAGCATAAACTTGCTCAGCCGTTTGCCATCAAAGCCACTTGGCCAGCACGCAAGCCGGGGATGAAAGACTGGCAGCATTACTACACGCTCAATAAACTCAATTTACCTGACCAGTACCACAACGGCGGCTACTGGCCGTACTTGGGCGGGTTATACGTTGCGGCACTGGTGAAAGTCGGCCGTCGTGCCGATGCAAAGACTGCGCTCCTCGCCTTAGCCAAAGCCAATCGCCTGGGTAAAAAAGAAGCTTGGGAATTTAATGAATGGTTCCACGGCAAAACGAAAAAGCCCTTGGGTATGCCACGCCAAGCGTGGTCTGCCGGGATGTACTTGTATGCATTGCGTGCGGTTAACGCAAATAAAAAATAAGAAAGCGCGCCCGCTATATTTTTTCGTAATCACTTACGTATATGACAGAGAATCTTGAGGGTCCACGCACCAACCCAGAACTGCGGGAGCAACAGGCTGAGGACGTCTACGCGCATTCTCCCTTTGCTCAAATGCGTGCCGCCCAGGCCGAGCGGGGGCAGGATTTTACGGCAGCTTTTACAGATGTTGATAATACCTTCCATCGCAAAGACCGGCAGACAGCGTCTGATGCGCTCGCCGAGCAAGCCGAACGCGAGCAGATACCACTAGTGGCCGTAACCGGTAACGATCTGGCTGGCATCGAAAAGCGGCAGGCCACTAATGAGTTGCCAAAGTTTCCCGTACTCATAGGTTCTGTGGGTACGGAAATTCATGTCCTGCAACCCGATGGTACGTACCATCGGGATGAAGAATTTCGAGAAATGCTCCTTAAAGAAAAGCACTTTGACCGGCCGACCATAGCGCGTGCTGCTGCCGAGTTAATTGCCGACCTTGCCGAGCACATTCCCGAAGCCGAACTTAATTACCAAGGCACCGAGCTGTCGCCGTACCGTCAGGCCGAAGAGGCATACGTGAAAGATCCCGAAGCGAACAAAGAGAGCGTGCAAGAGTTCAAGGTCAGCTTCCACTTCTTCGCCGATTCACCCGAAGGCGTGGAGACCATTGCGCGTGAAGCCGAACAGCGGTTTCCTGGCCAAGAGCTGGTTATTTGTGAAGAGATCAATTACAACAACCAATTATCACCAGAAGCGCAACGGAAGAAGTACTGTTTGGATGTAGTACCAATAACCAAAGCTGGAGCTGTAGAGTACGTCGTCAAACGTACCGAAGTGAAAAAAGGCCTGGTCGCTGGAGACAGCGGCAACGATACGGACATGCTCATGAAATCTGGCAAGCTGCAGGCAGTTATTGTCGGCGGCGCAAAGTCAGAGCTTACGTCTGCGGTTGATGCTACGGCAGTAGAAAAACCCGGCAAGAGCAGCTTCCGCCGAGTAGTGGGCGAAGATGGAACGCTCAAAGCAATGTACGTGGAGCGCGGCGACCGCAAAGGGCCCGAGAGCATTAACTATGCCGGGGAAGTTTTGCAACGCGCGGACAACATCAAGAAGATTCGCGAGGAACGGGATAAGGCGGCGTAGTTATTTTTTCCCCGTCGTCTTCTCAATCGTCCGCTCGTAGGCGTGGGCCACTTGCTTGGCAATAATCTTCCAGCTAAAGGTT
Source organism: Patescibacteria group bacterium (assembly GCA_038063455.1). Taxonomy (GTDB): domain Bacteria; phylum Patescibacteriota; class Patescibacteriia; order PEXW01; family PEXW01; genus CAIPSZ01. The sequence continues at coordinate 33,129 of JBBTVB010000003.1, read as the reverse complement.
GATTTCACTAGCTCCCGCCCACCGCGGATGAGCTTGTCGGCGAGCTCATGGTTCGTCAAGATGTCATAGAGTTGGTTAGCGATGGCGGCCGGGTTGCGCACTGGCACCAAGGTGCCGCTCTTCCCATCCCGTACGCTGTACGGCAGTCCGCCGGTGTTGCTGGCAATAACCGGGACTTTGCTGGCCATGGCCTCGAGCGGCACCATGCCAAAGGGCTCGTAATAGCTGGGAATAACGCAGGCGTTGGCGGCCGAGTAGTAGTAGTGCAGCTGTTCTTGCTGCACGGCGCCGGTGAAAATGGCCCGGTCCCGAATGCCGTACTCGCGACACACATCCTTTAGGCGTCGGATTTCATCCCGCACTTCGGGCTCGGCGCGGCGGCCCAGGTTGCCGCCCACGATGTAGAGCCAGGTCTTTTCTCGGAGTTCTGGATGGTGCTTGAATAGTTTGGCCACGGCAATGGCTAGCGTGCCCACGCCTTTGCGCCATTCAATGCGGCCAGTGTAGAGAATGATTTTGTCATTCACTGGCGCGCCAATTTTCTTGCGGGCAAGCTGGCGGTCCACCGGGCGGAAGCGCAGCAGGTCTACGCCGGCGGGCACGACGCGAATTTTATCCGGCCGAGCATCGTAGTGTTTCTCCAAATATTCCCGTTCGTACGTGCTGGTGCTAACAATGCAGTCCGCTTTTTTCACAATGTCCCGTTCAATGGCAATGCGGTGCTTCATCTCTTTGGTGTTCATGCTTTGCTCGCGAAAACCCTTGAGCGCGTTGTAGCGCATGATGCCCAGGGAGTGGAAGGTGTGGAGCTGCGGCACCTTGAGAATGTACTTGAGCTGCGTGGTAACCCAGCCGGCTTCCCAGTAGTGCGAGTGCAGCACGTCGTAGTGGGCATGTTCTTTTTTCTGCCAAGCTAAAAAGTTGCTAATGAATTCTGGCAGCAGGGGGCCGAGCTGGTTCTTGGGAATAAATTGGCGGTGCCCAGCGCGCAAGCGGATAAATTGGACTTGCTTGGTAAGCCGTACGCGTTCTTTTTTGAGCCGGGAGTTTAAACGGGAAAAAACATCGACTTGGTAGCCAAGTTTGCCGAGTGCTTTGGCCAGGTGGAAGACGTAGACATTCTGGCCACCCGCTTCGGCCGAGCCGAGCTGTTCCAGGGGGTCGCAGTGGACGTTCACTAAAGCAATACGTTTCATAGTTTTTCGCTTACCGCGGCAGTCACTGCAATCGCCAGCGCATCCGCAATGTCGTCGGGCTTGGGAATGTCTTTGAGGTTGAGTAGGACTTTAACCATACGTTGGACTTGGGCTTTGTCGGCGCGGCCGTAACTGGAGAGGGTTTGTTTGACGGCTTGCGGGGTGCATTCGTGCACGGGAATTTTTGCCTGAGCCAGTGCAAGCAGGATAACCCCGCGGGCCTCGCTCACTTTCATGGCTGTGGTGGTGTTGCTAGAGAAGAAGAGCCGCTCCACGCCGCCCAGGTCTGGCTGGTGCCGCGCTATAAGTTGGCAGATTTTTGTGAAAATTTTCTGAATCCGCTCTGCAAACGGCGTGCCGGCTGGGGTTTCGATGATGCCGTAGTCTACGGCCGACAGCTTCCCATTGGTCTCACGGATAACGCCCCAGCCAACCCGACCAAAGCCCGGGTCAATACCCAGGATCGTTCGCGCCCGTCCGCCAACGGCTGAAGCCGCAGGCGATGCCGGGCGGGATTTACTTCGCGTTCGTCCAGACTGCGGTGACATCGTCGTGTTCTTCAAGGGCTTCGATGAGGTTGTGAAGTTTTGTATTTTCGTCTTCAGCAAGAGCGAGGGGAGTGTTCGGTACGAGTTCAACATCGGCCGAGGCAGGGGTCAACTTTTGCGTTTCAATATAGGTTTGCAGTTTCGGGAGGTCGGTTGGTGGGCACAGAGTCGTTATGCCTTCCGGATCGTCTTGCACGTCATCCGCGCCGGCATCAATGCAGCCGAGTTCCAACGCGTCTTTATCTTTGCCCGTCAGTTGGTCAGCCGAGATGCGGAGAACACCTTTGCTGCTGAACTGCCAGGCGACACTGTTTTCATTGCCGAGGTTCCCGCCTTTTTTGCCGAGTAACGTCCGCAATTCGGTTACGGTCCGATTGCGGTTATCGGTCATGGTTTGGATAACCAGGCTGGCGCCGCCCGGGCCAAAGCCTTCGTACGTTACTTCCTCAATTTGTTTGCCATCCGTACCCGAGCCTTTGGCAATGGCCCGGTCAATATTGTCTTTGGGCAGGCTGGCGGCTTTGGCTTTTTCAATGGCCAAGCGCAAACGGAAGTTCATGGTGGGGTCGGCCCCACCTAAGCGCGCGGCGACCGTAATGGCGTGGCCGAGTTTGGTAAAGACCTGGCTGCGCCGCGCATCCGTAACCCCTTTCGCGCGTTTGATAACTGACCACTTGGAATGTCCGGACATAACAACAGCAAAAATTCCTCCCAAAGTGCATGAATTATAAAATATGAAGGCGCATTGGTCAATGCATTCTGCGCTGTTACCCCGAACTCGTTTGGGGATTTACATGTTTGTACGAAACGACGAAGGGATTTTTGTTCTGTTTCTATCGGTCGGTCACGTTTATGCCACCCTTTCTGCCGTCAGAAAGGGTGGCGCCTAAAGACCGCTGGGGGTTCTCAAACGCGTGCCCAGAGTAGGTAGGCTAAACTTCGTCTACCAAAGGTCCGCTTTTCGAACCCCCAGACCCCCAAAATCTGTTTATAGGATATGGACTCTGTAATATTTTAAAAAATAAACAACTTATCTACTTGCATAATTTTTTAACCCGCGCTAGGGTGGGAGCAGACAAAAAATCTAACCGAAATGCCTACACCCTTCCCTGCGTTACTCAAACAGCTCGACCCGCAAGATGTGTTCGGGTCGGTGGAGCGTTTTGCGCGCCAAGGGCACCAGGCGGTTAGTGACATTCGCGCGTTGAAGTTCCCAGCATTGCGCGGCAAAGTAGATACGATTCTCCTGGCCGGCATGGGCGGGAGCGCTTTGGGCGCGCACATTATTCAAGCGGCCTGCAGTCAGGAACTTCGTGTACCCTTGGTTATTATCAACGACTATCAATTGCCAGCCTGGGTCGGCAAGCGGACCCTGGTTATTTTAGCTAGCTATTCTGGCACCACAGAAGAGACCATTGCCGCCTGGCAGCCGGCCAAGAAATCTGGTGCGCGCGTGGCAGTGATTGCTGCGGGTGGGCAGCTGGGACGCATTGCAAAGACGAATAAGCTCCCGGCCTATATCTTTAACCCTATTGAAAACCCCTCCAAGCAGCCGCGCCTTGGCTTAGGGTACGCGGTGTTTGGGTTGCTGGGCATGCTCCGCAAGATGGGCCTACTCGATATATCACCAACAATTTTGGATGACGCCCTGAAAGTTGCTGAGCGGACTATCCGCCGCACCGACTTGCGGTCAGCTACAAGTCCAATTGTCGGTTTGAGTGCTGCACTGCAAGGCCGCGCAGTCTATGTCACTGCGGCCGAGCACTTGGTGGGCGCCGCGCATGCGATGGCCAACCAGTTTAACGAAACTGCGAAATCAGTTGCAATATTTTTTGCCATTCCCGAACTCAACCACCACCTGATGGAAGGTTTGGGTAACCCCAAAGCGAACGTTAAGCAGACAACCTTCCTCATGTTGCAATCCGCGCTCTACAGTCCGCGCATTCAAAAACGTTTCCGTCTCACTGCGGATGTGGTCCAGAAGAATGGCGCTAAGGTCATCTCGATCCGGCTCACTGGCCGCACAGCCTTAGCGCAAGCCATTGAAGCGTTGGTGCTTGGCGGCGCGCTGACGCTGGGTGTAGGCTTACGCCATCATGTAAACCCCTCCGAGATTCACTGGGTAAACTACTTCAAGCAGAAGCTCGGAACATAACCTCACAATACAAAAACGAATGCGCCTCCGGATGCCCATGCTTGGTCCGGAGGTGCTTCGTTCTCGTTTCTCGCTCCGAGAGGGGGAACAGTTTTTTAACCCCTCTCCCCGAGACCCTCTCCCGCAAGGGGAGAGGGGGATTTTAGAACGTCCTCTCCTCTCCTCTCGCAGGAGAGGAGGAGTCGCATGAAAACCGCTATACTACCTACATGACCAACCCCTGGCGTGAGCACGCCACCGTCCTTACGTTGTTTGCCACCTTCATCGTTGCTTTCGGCGTGTTTTTTGCCTTGCAGTCAAATCCGATTTTTGCCGATCCCGACTCGTTCTACCATGCGCGGCTCGGCGTGCTGACGGCGGAACAGGGCGCAGTGCGGGAATTTCCCTGGCTACCCTATACGACGCTCGGCCAACACTACATTGATCAGCACTGGCTGTATCATGCTCTGCTCGTGCCATTTGTGACCCTCATGGATCCCTTGGTGGGTATCAAGCTCGCCACCGTCTTTTTTGCCGCCTTGCTTATTACTACCGCGGTGTGGTTCCTCATACGGTATGGCGTCAAACATGCCTGGGCGTGGGGCCTGGTCTTGCTGGCAGCCACGCCGTTTACCTTTCGGATGAGTTTGGCTAAAGCGCCCAGCCTTTCCTTGGCCACACTTATTCTTGGCATATTTTTGATTTTCAACGGGAAGCGTATCGCCAGCTTCTTTCTCGCCTGGTTTTTCGTGTTGCTCTACGGTGGTTTTTTCGTGCTGGTTGCCGCCGCCGGCATCTACCTGGCCGTGAGCATGGCTTTTGATCTCATCCAGCACTGGTGGAATTGGCGCACTCGGATGACCGACGCCCTGCACGCGCCATGGTGGAAATGGCGAGGTTTAAAAAAGTACCGACCGCTTCAGATGTTCTTGTGCGTGCTGGCTGGCGTGGGCGTGGGCACGGTTGCCAATCCATTCTTCCCCAACACCTTCAATTTTTTGTGGGAGCAGGCCATCCAGATTGGCGTGGTCAATTACCGTAACGTCATTGGCGTGGGCGGGGAGTGGTACCCGTATAAAGTCGCGGAGTTTATTGGGAATAATGTTGTGGTTATTGTGCCGTTTGTTATCGCTTTTGTCCTGGCGTTGGTGCGCGTGCGGCGGACCACCAGCCGCAGCTGGACCATGGTTGTGCTGGCAGCATTTTTTACCGCCTTCACCCTGAAGTCACGACGCTACGTGGAGTACGCCGTGCCGTTCATTGCCCTGGCAGCCGCAACGCTCCTGGCCGACGTGCTTGACCGGCACGACTGGCAAACCATCAAGAGTTTTCTGCGGGAAGCTTGGCAGCGTCGACGCAGCGTCACGGTGTTGGTTGCGCTCTACGTCATCGTGAGCGTGCCGTACATTATCGCCCGCGACCAGCGGACCAATTACCGCAACTTAACGTCGGGCGTGAATGCCACGCACTTCCAGGCCTCCGCGACGTGGCTGGCCGAGCACTCGCAAAAAGGTGACGTGGTGTTCCATAGCGACTGGGACGACTTTCCGGTACTCTTCTACTACGACACGACCAACGCCTACATTGCCGGCTTGGACCCCACGTTCCTCTACCGCCAAGACCAAGAGCGCTACTGGGCTTGGGCCAAGACCACCCTGGGCGAGCGGCGGGAAAATCTGGCCGAAGCCTTTGACCTCTTCAAAACAAAGTGGATTCTGGTTGAGAAAGATCACACGGCCATGAACGTGAATGTCCGCACCGTCCCTGGCGTCATGCTGGCCTACGAAGACACCGAAGTTTGGATTTACTCGTGGCATAACCCCGCTGCCCAATGATGCACGCGCCCCACATAACCAAACCGGAAGAAGACTTCCGCGGCAAGTACGAATCGAAGAACCCAATTATGCAAATGTTCTTGCGGAATTTTTTTGCGACCTTGCACCACCTGATTCCCGCCGACGTCACGAGCGCCTTAGAAGTTGGGTGTGGTGAAGGCTATTCCACCCAGAAACTGCGAACATTTTTGCCAAGCGCGCAGCTCCACGCCTCCGATGTCACCCCGGCATTGGTTGAACTTACGAAGCAGGGCAACCCCACGGTGCAGTGCAGCGTCGAGTCCATTTATGATTTGCAGCGCAAAGCCGCGAGTGTGGATCTTGTTTTTGCTCTGGAAGTGCTGGAGCACTTGGACCGCCCGTTGGACGCCCTGAAAGAATTGGCACGCGTCACGAAGAAATGGGCCATAATTAGCGTGCCCAACGAGCCGCTCTGGCGGGTTATGAACCTGGCGCGGGGCACGTACGTGCGGGGCTGGGGCAATACACCAGGCCACATTAACCACTGGACGCCCTGGGGCTTTCGGCGGTTTGTAAGCCAGGCATTTGTGGTGCAGACGGGTAAGCAGCCAATCCCGTGGACCATGCTGCTGCTGGAAAAGACACAATTGAAAACTGTCAATATTCAATAATGCGTTCCGCACCTTCTCGATGCTCGATACTGGTAGCTAAAAAAATCAGGTACAGAATATTTGTATTTTTTTAGTACGTTAGATCAAAAAAGTGTTGAGGCCGCCTGGCAGCGATGCTCGCAGTAATGTTGCCAAACGCGTTGCCCATACAATGTTGAGTAGTGTACCCTAAGAACATGTGGAACCTTCAAGAAGTCCGAAAAAAGTACCGAATCATTGCGGTTTTACCTGCATACGAGGCAGAGCGCACACTTGAGAAAACCTTAAATGACATTCCGAGCGACTGGGTAGACGAAGTGGTTTTGGTGGACGATGCGAGCCCCGACGGTACTGTCGCAGAGGCTCGACGCTTGGGACTAACGCCTATCGTCCACGCACACAATACCGGCTATGGTGGCAACCAAAAAACGTGCTACACCGAGGCGTTGCGGCGAGAGGCCGATGTGGTCATCATGATTCACCCCGACCACCAGTACGACCCCGTCCTGGTGCCAGAAATGGTTTTACCGATTTTACGTGGTGAGGCCGATGTAGTTTTTGGCTCACGCATGTTATGGAAAGGTGGTGCGCGCCGCGGCGGCATGCCGTGGTGGAAGCAGGTTGCAAATATTGGACTTACGTTACTAGAGAACAGCGTTCTCGGGCTGCGCTTGAGTGAGTACCATTCAGGCTTCCGCGCCTACAGCCGCCAGGTGCTACAAACTTTACCATTTCAGCACAATAGCAATAGTTTTGTTTTTGACACGGAGTTTATTATCCAATGTAAAGTCCACGGCTTCCGCATACGTGAAATTCCTATACCCACGCGGTACTTTAAAGACGCGCATACTGTTGGTTTTCGGGCTGGCGTACGCTACGGTATAAGTATCATTTTTGCATTGTGCGAATACCTTATGTCGCGGGTAAAGCTACGCAAGAGTCAAAAGTTCTCACGTTCGACTGTTTCGGCGACAGTATGACACCGCGCCAGCGTATTTTTTTTATTGCGGTACTCTTTATTGCAAGCCTGTTGCGCATTGTTGCCCTAGAGCGCGTGCCGTACGGCATAAATCAAGACGAAGCCGAGCGCGGCTACGAAGCGTATAGTTTGCTTACCACCGGGCGTGACCAGCATGGCCACCCGTGGCCACTTACCCTAGAAGCATTTAGCCATGAAAATGATAACGCTTCGGCTATTTCTGCATATGCCGCAATACCAACAACGGCAATTTTTGGCCCCGGGCTAGTTGCAACTCGTTTGCCTTCCGCCCTCGCCGGGGTGCTGCTGGTCTGGGCAACGATTCTTTTGGGCAAGCGACTTTGTGGCAGTTGGAATATTGGCTTACTTGCGGGCGCTGCACTTGCAGTTTCGCCTTGGCACCTTACACTAAGCCGTCTGGGCCACGAAGCGGTGTGGCTCCCAACGCTGTTTAGCCTAGGTGCCGTGGCATACTTTTCTGCAGTGGACCGACGCCCGTGGCTTATGCCGCTGGCGGTGCTGGCCTGGGGCGCGGGTTTTTTTGGCTACGGCGCAGGCAGGTTGTTTTTTCCACTCGCATCGATTCTGACAGTTAGCCTCACTTTTCGACGCATCCACTGGCGCCACCCCTCAACTTGGGTTGCGCTTGGGGTTGTTGCCGTGTTACTTATTCCACTGCTTTCACTTTCTGCCAACCAATTGGGGGCAGGACATTTTCAGGAGATTTCAATTTTTCAAAACGGCGTTGTGCCGGGCCTGCGTCAGCTTGGCAATAATTTTTTAGCCTACTTCAATCTTTTGCATTGGGGCCTAGGACAAATTTCCGTTGGACCCATTGATTTTTTGCTCTTCTTTTTTGGCATACCCCTTTTCTTTTTCTCCGCCCGCCCAGCTGGCACGGAGCGCTGGTTTCACGTCATGCTTCTGAGTTGGTTGGTGGCGGCGCTTTTACCCGCCATGCTTACCGATGCAAATCCTCACCAAATACGACCAAGTGGGCTTTTAAGCGTACTATTTATCGTAGGTACCTGGAGCATTGTGCGCAGCAGCAAATCGCTAGTGACTACGTGGTTGCGTTTCCGGTGGCAGCAAATTAGTGCTGCTGCGGTAGGGCTTGCCCTTGGAGCCGCTGGCTTGGTAGTATTTGTTCAGCCATCGAATTTTTTTGGCTTAGGTTTTGGGCAGGCAAATATTTTTTTTGCCCCGGAGATTCACACATTGGTTGCGCGGCTAGAGCGTACGCCCGCAAATGAGGTGTGGATTGTTGACGACGGTTTGAATCAGCCGCAAATATTCTTCATGCTTTTGCGCCCATGGAATCCAACCACACTTGCGAAAGATCATGATTTCGAAATTACGAGCATCAATTGGTACCGTACTACGCGTCTTGGCCGTTACCACTTTTGCAAGCGAGCCCAGTGTCCCTCGTCGCGGGCGGGCGCCGTCTTCGCCGAAGTATCTACAGGCCAGTATATTGGGACCAATGTATTGGGCCGCATACCTCTTCGCGGCTTTTCAAATCCCCATAAGGCTTGGGTAATCTCTCGCAATGACTAAACCCTCAGTAGTGCTAAACTACCGCCGCATTCTCACCTTCATTATTTTTGGGGCGGCCGCAATTCGTTTTGTCATCGCCCCACAAACATCCATCGAGTCGCGTGGCGACACATTACTTTTCCAGTTATGGGGCTATAGCGCAAGCACGTACGGCCTAACCAAGGTATACGAGCACCCGATTGAACATCCTGACTATAGAATTATTGCGCTCCCTAACTACCTTCCGCCTTACTTGATGACGTTGCACGTCCTTGCACAAGTACATGCGTTGTTTGAACCAGCAACCGCGGTAGGCACCCCTTTATCCTCAATTATTTTTAAAACACCCGCAATACTCTTTGAGCTGGCAACAATACTTCTCCTAGCCCACATTGTTCGAAGGCGCTGGGGCGAAAGTTGGGCACTGGGGGCCGCGGTACTGTATGCAGCCAACCCCGCAATGTTGTTTACGACTGCGGCTTGGGGCCAAGTAGATGCCATTAATACCTTCTTCATGGTGTTATGTGTCTGGCTGCTGACGCAACGTAAGTTAACATGGGCGGTGGTGGCATTTACAGCTGCATTTTTTATTAAATTACAAAGCCTAGCACTCGCTCCACTTTTGGCGTATGCCATATTTCATCGTTGGCCATATTGGCGAACCCTCATACGGAGTCTTGGAGCCGGGCTAGGGACGGCGTTCATGTTATGTTTGCCTTTTGTTTTAACTGGTAAGACCAACCAAGTATTCCAGGTTATTGCTCAGGCAAAAGATACCAACCCTGTGCCGTCGGCGAACGCATTTAATCTTTGGTGGTTTTTTTCTGGCGGGTATTGGACGTACCGTACCGATGTTGCCTCACTCTTCGGTATGCCCATGGTGCTTATTGGGGCAGGGCTATTTTTTAGTGCCGTGGCTTTTGCAGTTTGGTTTCGATCACGAGCAAAGGCCACTGAAGGGCTGTGGCTAGCCGCGGCATTTCTCGCCTTTGCATTTTTTATGCTTCCAACCCAGATGCACGAGCGCTACCTCTTTCCATTTTTTGCACTACTCATCCCTGCGCTGCCGGCTTTTCGTCCCGCCCGCTGGCTGTACGTAGCACTTTCATGTACATTTCTTTGGAATCTTGTGGTGGTGTTTATTATTCTCACGCAACATGAGGGTACGCGCCTGGATAACTTTTGGGGCGGGTCACTCATAGTCGCTATGCTTAACGTAGCCATTTTTGCTGCCACAGTTTTCTGGTACACTCGGATGGCTCGTCGACGCGCTGTTACATGACCAAACTCACGCTTATACTTCCCGCATACAACGAAGCGACCATCTTACCCTGGAGCGTGCGCACGGTAATGGGCTATGCATCGGCAGCTCTGCAGGCATTTGATTGGTCGTTAGTGGTTGTTGATAATGCTTCAACAGATAATACTTCTGCCGTGGTCGTGGCTCTCCAGCAAGAGCTGCCCGGCTTGCAGTACCTGCGGATTCCTCAGAAAGGTCGCGGCATAGCTTTGCGTACTGCTTGGAATACAATGGATTTTGATATTAGCTTGTACATGGATGTAGATTTGGCGGTTGCGCTTGATGCCGTTGCCCCATTGGTTGACATGATTGCCAGTGGGGCGGCGGACATCGCGGTAGGCTCGCGGTATGCTACTGGCGCAAAGATTCAACGCTCATTCATGCGCAGCGTGACGTCGGTGGGCTATAATTTTCTTACTAGGCTTTGCATACAATTGAAAACGCGCGATGCACAGTGTGGTTTTAAGGCGATTCGAAAAGCAGTCGCCGTACAATTGTTGCCGTCCGTCCGTGACGACGGCTGGTTTTTCGATACCGAGCTACTGCTGCAGGCTGAACGACGGGGTTTCCGGGTACGTGCGCTGCCTGTTTCGTGGGTAGAAACGCGGCCAGCATTGCGAAAAAGTAAAGTGCATGTGTTGCGGACCATTACGCATTACCTTATCCAGCTTTTTCGTTTGCGGGTAGCAATGCTGCGAGGTCGTTTATGAAGTTGCAGCGCGCGGAGGTCAGGTTTTTGATTTGGCTTATAACCGCAGTAGTTTTGGTTACCAGTGCGCCCTACGTTTTTGGCTGGCTTGCAACCCCGGCGCATCGAACGTACACCGGCATTCACCGGCTCACGCCTGGTGATATTTCTGTGTACTACTCTTTCATTGAACAGGGCCGTCAAGGGCAGGTTTTTAGCCGTAATCTATTTTCTAGCGAAGCCCAACCGGTTGCCGCAGTGCTTACCCCACAATGGTATGCGGTTGGTCAATTCGCAAAGCTTTTTCATGTATCCAATATTGTTGCGTATCAACTTACGCGCGTTGGTTTTAGCATCCTTTTTTTAATCTTGGCGTACCATTTTATTGCCGGGATGCTCCCCGCCCACCGTGTGCGTATGGTGGCCATGACCGTGCTAAGTTTTGGTACGGGTTTTGGTGCATTTGTGCCAATAGGGGATATAGCGCATGCGGTACGTACCCTGGCTATCCCCATTGACTTGTGGGTACCCGAGGCATTTCCATTCTTATCGTTGTATCATAATCCGCTGTTTCTCATGGGTTTGTGCGGTATTCTTGCGGTTTTCATGCTCGTTGAGCGCGCCTATGACCAGCAAGATACTGTGGCGGCATGGTTTGCCAGCGGCCTGCTGCTTATCCTTGCTATCATCCATCCGTATGATGTGTTCCTTATTGCCGCGGTACTCGCGGGGCATTTTTTTGTCCGCGTGCTGGGAGATCGCACGTGGTCTGTACAACGGGCTCGCTCCTACCTCAGGCTACTCGTACTGGTGTTGCTACCTGCGGTTTTGGCCTTGGGAACCCTCCGAACGATTTTTGCGATACAGCCTGGCCTGGCTGGCTGGGCCGCGCAAAATGTAACATTATCCCCGGCCGTGTGGTGGTACTTGCCAGCGTATCTCATTCCTTGCGTTTTGGCCTTTATGGCTTTTCCACGAGCTCTCCGCACCGGAACCACTCGCACTTTTGTAGTGGTTACGTGGGCGGGAGTAGTGCCACTCCTGCTGTACTTGCCCTATTTTCCATACCAGCGCCGGATGATGGAAGGTTGGTTCATTGCCCTGGTGGTACTGGGTGCGGTTGCCGTGCAAGCTTTTTGGCAGCGGGCACGAAAGCGCGGCGCGCTGGTTGAAGGCGCAGTAATTGCAACCGGCATAACACTCGTCATTATTCTCATGGGCATCACAAGCCTGACACATCTGGTAAAAGATGCGTACTATGCAGCCTTTGGCCGCGAACCAGTTTCCATGCCCACTGGCGTTGTACAAGCATTCCAGTGGGTGCGCGATACTTCCGATGTCGAGGCGGTAGTGCTTGCGCGCCCCAACGACAGCAACCTGCTCCCAGGTTGGGCTGGCCGGACTGTTTTTCTCGGCCACGCTGATCTTACGGCGAAGAGCAAGGCGAAAACCGTTTCGGTACAAGCATTTTTTACCCCAAATGCTGCTATCGATCGACTAGCATTCTTACGTGAAAGTCGCATTACCCATGTTGTCATTCGGCAGGATGATGTTGCCGCATTTGCAATGCTACAAACATTTTCTCTCCCGCTCCGCGTAGCCTACAAAAATACTGATGCGCTGGTATACGTAGTGGCAGGGTCCGGCCAGTAGGCTACTGCAGCGGTAAGCTCAAACGCTGGCTTACCACCCGCGTCTCTTCATCAAGCACCATCATCGGTACGCGCCAGCCGTTAAGCTGCAGGTGGCCGTGTGGCACAATTGCCTCCACCTTAGCACTCGCCGCATTTTTTGGCGTCATGAGGGTGAAGATGGTCGTTACCACCTCATCCGTTTTCCAGCTTGTTGTCGGCATGAGTCCGTAGCCAAGCGGTAGCAGCCGCGTTTCCAGCGTTCTGCCTTTTGCATCTAGCCAGCGAAGCCGGGCCTGCACGTTTGGAAGTGCTGGGTTGCCAACCTGGCCGCGGAGTTGGAGTGTGGCAAGTTGCGTGTCTGGGTCTACCACTAGCGTTGTCGAAACGCTCTGTAAAGAAAATTCTACGCCGCTCAATGGTGAGCCGGTTGTGCTGGTAACCAGTTGTAAGAGTTTGTCTTCACCTGTAAAGCGCGTGAAGTGCAGCAGCGTGTCGAAAGTACTTGTTAAGCGTAAATTTCGTGCTGCTAGGAGTTCGCGAAACCGCTCGGCGCCGCTTTGGTAGGCGGCTTGGTGCTTGCCGTCGCTATACTGTAGTTGATAGGTTACAAAATCTTGCGCGTCCATAACTACCATGTCTAAGTTTTCAGGCACAGGATATGGTTTTTCACTAAATTGGCGCTTGCCCAAGAAAGCATAGTGCGCTGCATACACCTGCGGTCGTGCAGCAAAGTAGGGCAGAGTAGCATAACCGGCTAGCACCGAGGCGTCACGCGGTGAGTATTCCCAGATATTCCGCACCGCTTCGCGCGCCTTGTATTTTTCGGCAGGGCTAACCTGTTGCCACGCGCGCACTGCCCCAATGGTGGGGCCAAAGGTTAACGCGCTGTAGAGGCTTACTACACCGATCAGCGCAAGCGTAAGGGGCAGGCTGTGGTTACCTAGGCTGGCAAGCCACTGTGGCGGACGCTGCCATAATGTTTGCCACCCTACCACTGCGCCGCAGAATAATCCGGGTAAGAAAAAAGTGGCGTAGTGGGTTTGCAAAATGAGATCGCCAGAGCTAATACCAGCAAGACCAATGCCAATAAGTGGCAGGACGAGCAAGACGAGCCAGCGCCAGGCGAGCAGCGGCAGCAGGAGGACAGAAAGTAGGAGCGCTACCAGCACGAGGAGGTTACCAAGCTGGAGGATACCCAGTAGGCCACTCGACACCGTACCAGCACCGAGCGTGCTGGGATGGAAGAAGCTGAGGAACTTATAACCTTCGCCGTTCATTGCTCCTGCAAGTAAGCCCGCACCCACATACCAAATGATGGCTGCCAGCCCGGGCCACAGCCACCAGGCCCGACCGCGTTTTTCTAAAAGTGCAAGCAGCGCAAAGCCAGCCAAGAGCAGCGTCAGGTCTTCTCGCGCCAACAACATGATACCCGCCCAGAGCCAGAATTTACCCATGCGCTTGTCCGCGAACGCGGTGGCAGCGAGGAAGGCAAAGGGTAGTCCAAACCAGACAGCATGGAATTCAAAGTTGAGCGCATTAAGCGTGAACGGGTTGAGCAAGAAGAGCGCGGCTACGCCACAGGCCATCGCAGCGGAAAGGCAACGCCGTGCAAAACCAAAAAGCGCAAACGCTGCGCCAACGGCAGCAAGGCACTGCAGGCCAATGAGCGTCAACGACCCAGCGCCAAACCGAAAGGGGATTGCGGCAACCGCATACAGGAGCTCCACATGGTCGCCCAGGTAGAGGTGGGGGTGGATAGTGAGCCCAAACCAGTGGCCATGCGCGGTAAGCCAGGCCACCTGCGTGTAAATGCCTAGGTCGAGCGCGGACATTGCCCCCGCATGCATTTTTGCGATTGCCAGTGTTAGCGTCCAGCCGGTGACGACTAGACCAAGGGCACTAATGGTCAGGTAAGCAGTACGTCGGTTCATGGAGCTAAGTGTACTGGATAAACCAAAAGTCCCGCCATATGGCAGGACTCATTGGTTTCGAAAGTCAGTAAAACTAGCCACCCGTCACGTTGACGGTGCTCTTGACCACGAAGTTGACGATTGCCCATGACAGGAGGATCACGATGAGGCCCACGATAGCGGCCGAGATGATCTTCTTGGCAGAACCAACCTTGTCTTCGTTGCCACCGGCTGTCAGCCAGATGAATCCACCGTAGAGGATCATGATGACAGCGATGAGGCCTAACAGGCCGAGCACGAAAGTGATGATATTAAGAACGGTCTCTTTGAGGTCAGCAGAACCGACGCCTATCGTCAGGCTTGGATCCTCAAAACTAAGTGCCGATGCGGCAAACGGCAGTGCCAACGCACCTACCGAAATGAGACCAGCGACCAATTTGCGGTTTAATTTCATGTTGTTTCACCCCCTTTCGAATGTTGTGCAGTGCCCACCGAAGGTGAGCGAGCGCAAGATTGTATATATTTTGTCCCTTGCGGAACACCAAGACTATACCACTATTTTCGTCTCACTGTCAACGCTATTTAGCCACTTCGTTTGCAGTATTGAAGATAAAGCTAATAATCGACCAGCTACCCAATATAACCGCCATGCCCGCTGCTGCCCAGATAAGTGTGGATTTTGCACGTTTGACCGTATCCGCATTCCCGCCCGACGTGAGCATGAGGAAACCTCCGTAGATAATCATAATCAGGGCAACAATACCCAGAAAACCCAGGGCGTACCGCAGGATGCGGATAATGAAGAGCTTCGGGTCATCGACGCCAAGGGGATTCGTGAGTTGCGTATCGGTACCATCGGCAAACGCCGCCAGGGGCATAAGCCAGAGACCGACGGTGGTAAGCGCAAGACCAATGCGATGTTGGGTGTGCACGGGGGAGTTTTGTGGCTTCATGGGGTGAGGTTGTTAAAAAATGTGCTGCAACTTATAGCGAACTCCTCATAGCCCGTTAGAGTTTCAGTTGTGGGACGCCCATTTATTTGCTGCCAGAGTTTCCAGGCGGCCAAGGTCTTCTGACCAAAACTCCCGTCCACTTCTTGCTCACGGGTTCCGGCACTGACGTAGCAGCCATTGGTATACAGTAGGTCCTGCGCCTGCCGAACGGCCCCGGCACCAGCCCCGCCCTTACATGGGTACTGGGGTGGCTCAGAACACGCGGCCGTGGTCTTGGAAGCTGATGTCCGAAACCACGGTTGCTGGTTTTTTATGATGTATGCAATTCCATTTTTTGTATTGTCGTCGGGCAGCAGTGCAATGTACACCGTGTTAATAATCAGCCAGCTGCCCAAGGCAATGGCAATGCCAATAACGGTATTGGTGAGAATAGCCTTGCCGGTGCGCACCCGCTCTTCGCTGCCCGCAGAGGTAAGCAGCGTGCCCCCACCGATAAAGAACATAACAACAGCCAGGATGGAGATGATGTACAGCATCCAGCCAAACAAGTTGATGAACAGCTGCAGGAAGTCGTTAAGCGTGCAGTTGCCACTGGTGGTGTAGCCGACCAGGTTCCATTGTGAATCTGGATAGGGCTTATCCTCACCGTAAACGTCAGGTGAAATAGTTTCTTTGAACCTGGGTGGGATTGGACCACTTGGGCTGCTCACCACGCCATCTTTGGCTTGTACAATGTATCGAGTCTGGTCGCAGTCGGGGATAATCGGCGGCAAATTTGCCAGCGCGTGCGTGGGCCGCGGGAAGGCTGCACATGCGCCGAGTATAAGTAGCGTGACCAGGAAAGACTTGCGCATAATTTATTTCTTGCTGCCCAGCGCGAGGGTGAAGAGCTGTGCGGCGCGGGTGAAGGCATCAGCGGCTGTGGCTTTGCCGCTCGCCACATCATCCACGAGCTCATTTAGGGCTTTGCGGCCTTGCTCGGGGTCGATGCCGCTAAACCAGCCGCTGGCCGTGGCGGCCTGCTGGGCAAACACCTTGGCCCCCGCGACGTCAGTTTCGCTGGCAACAATTTCGTCTACGAGCGTGCGAATTGCCGGGGTGCGGCCGCTGGTGGTGGCCAGTGTCTTGGCTTGGGCTGGGTCGGCGGCAAAGCGCAAGAAGTCCCAAGCGACGTTGGCATCCTTCACTTTTTTTGCCACCGTCTGCACCTTGTAGTCTGCCACGTAGCTCTTCTGGAAGCCTTGGGGGAATGCCGCCACGCGAATGTCCGCCCCGGTGGTGCGGTTGGTGACATCGGCATAATCTGCGGCTGTACCAAAGGCAATCGCAACCTTCCCTTGTGCCAGCGCATCTAGTGCAGCGGGGAACGTTTCGTTCCAGGTGTAGGTCTTTTTTGTCGGGGTGGCAAAGCTCGTCAGCAGTGCCAGCGCGCCGGCTGCATTCTTATCGCTGGCAAAAGTGACCTGGGTGTTGGTCGCATCCGTGAGCTCAATGCCGTAGCTGCGGAACAGCGCGGTAAAAATTTCTGGGGTCCGCAGCACGTTGGTGCTCCGTCCCAGCGCCACGCCCGCCCGCACCAGGTCGCCTTTGTCATCTTCCAAGGTAAGTTTTGGAATCAGTTGCACGAAGCTGTCCCAGTTTTGCATGGGGGTCAGGATGCCCGCCTCATCGAGGAGCTGCTGGTTGTAGAACATGGCCACGCTGTCGAATTGCAAGGGGAACCCAAGAATTTGGCCGTTTTGGTACAGGTCTTTAAATGCCCCGGCCACGAAACTGCTTTGCAGGGTTTCCCGTGATGGTGCCGCGCGTTCGGCTTTGCGGATTTCGATAGTTTCTTTAATGCCCAACGACTTTTTTTTGGTGTAGGTGTAGCTTACCGTCGTGGCGGGCATGGGCGTGACCAGCCCGGAGCTGGCAAAATGGCGCAGCTCCTCGTTGCGGAGCGCGTAAATATCCGGCCCAGCATCGCGCGCCCAGGCCTCGATGAGTTGCTGCTCGCCGGTTGCTGCATCGAGTTGGGTGTAGGTAATAGTTACGTACGGTCGGGTCGCCGTATAAGCTGAAATAATCGGCTGAGCTTGTGCGGTCGGTAAATCACCCCACCAGGCTAACTTCACGGCTTTGGGTGGAGTTTTCACGATGGTGGAATCCGCCGTGCCGCCGCCGCCAGTAAGCAGTCGGTACGCAATAATGCCGGCGACCGTTAGTATAAGTACGCCGCCGAGGATGATGAGTCGCTTCTTAAATGGGTCCATACGTTAGTCTTGGAGTTTGGTGCGCAGGTAGGCCAGCAGTTTGTCGCGCAGGTCATCCCGTTGCAAGGCAAACTCAATGTTCGCGCGCAAGTAGTCAAATTTGTTGCCCGTGTCATAGTAGTCGCCATTTTCAATTTCCTTGGCGTACACGTCGTCCGCTTTGGCCAGGGCATTAATGGCATCCACCAGCCACAGCTCCCCACCTTTGCCGGGCTTAAGTGCTTTGAGGTGCTCGAAGATTTTTGGCGTCAGGATATACGCCCCATGCGCCGCCAGGTTACTGGGTGCTTCTTCGGGCTTGGGCTTTTCGACAATCTGTTTAATCCGATGGACCGTGCCTTTCACGGTTTCGACATCGGCAATGCCGTACTTGCTCACATCTTGGGGGTTAGGAATGCGTACCGCACTAATCACGGATTTTCCGTATTCGTTGTACACGTCCACCATTTGTTTGAGTCGTGGTGGCTCGGCATGAATGAATTCGTCGCCCCACAGCACGGCAAAGGGTTCGTCGCCCACGATGTGCTTGGCGGTCAGGACGGGGGAGGCGTTGCCGTAGGGCCCGCGTTGGCGCACGTAAATGAAGTTGGCTAGCCCGGCAATGCGACGGATTTCCTGCAAGAGTTCATGTTTACCAGCTTCTTCCAATTTTTTTTCGAGTTCGTATGGGTAATCAAAGTGGTCTTCCAGCGAGCGCTTGTTGCTGCTGGTTACAATGATGATATCTTCAATGCCGCTGGCCACGGCCTCTTCTACCACGTACTGAATAATGGGCTTGTCCACGATGGGGAGCATTTCTTTGGGCATCGCCTTGGTGGCGGGCAGGAAGCGCGTGCCTAATCCTGCGGCGGGAATAACGGCTTTGCGGATTTTTTGCATACCAAAAAGTTCAACGTGAGTGTAGTGATTATACTAAGTTTCATCTGTATTGTCATCCTGAGCCTTCTGTCATTGCGAGCCCCGAGCTCGGCGAGGGGCGTGGCAATCCTGCATGTGTTCGAAACGACGAACTTGTGTTTGTTCAGTTGCTGCTGGTCAATCACGTTTCTTTGTCAGGGGCCAGGGGGCTCAGAGTTTCGAAGGCCGCCCCCTATGCCCCCGACACCCCCTACCCCGGCCACGACTGCTCCGTCCCGTCTGATGACGGGACTGCGCAGGGCTCTTGGAGAAACTCTTATCGCATAAAACCCATCCTCTCCACTGGGAGAGGATGCCTTGAGCGAGTAGGGTGAGTCGAAAGGCAGGTGAGGGGTTACCGAGAAATCCGCTTACTCAAACGTGATCACGCTTTTGATGCGGTTCTCGTTGTAGGTGGACGCTTCGGCAAATGCTCGAGCCGCCTCTGTAAAGAGGTATCGGTGTGTAATGAGTTTGCCCAGCTCCACTTTCTCTTCTTCCACTAGGCGGATACTGGCTGGGAAGGCGTGCGCGCAGGTCCACGAACCCACGAGCGAGAGTTCCTTCTTCACCACTTGCATCATGTCAATTTTGGCAGGCGTCTCGAACACCCCCAATACCAGCACCTTCGCGCCGCGCCGCACTACTTGGAGCGCCAGGTCCATGGTTTGCTCCTTCCCCACTGCTTCAAAGGCAATATCCAAGCCGTGCTTGGTAATAGCATCGACCGAGCGCTGCACGTCATCCGTTTTTGGATTGATTGTGTAGTCAACCCAGCCCTGCTTTTTGGCAAAGCGTAGTCGGTGGTCGAGCGTGTCGATGCCGATTACTTGCGCGCCAGCCGCATGCATCACCTGGTCCAGGAATAAGCCAATGGGCCCCTGGCCAATGACGCCGACCCGTTTTTCCAACAGGAAGCCCACCTCGCGAGCGGCGTACACGGCAATAGACAGCGGTTCAATGAGCGCGGCTTCTTCAAAAGGTATTTTTTTGGGGACGATGTAGACCAAGTCCGCCGGAATCGCTACATACTCTGCGAGCGCGCCGTTGCGATCTATACCAAGCACGCTGGCGCGGTTGCACAGGTTGGGCCGCCCTGTGCGGCAATACAGGCACTGCTTGCAGGCCACCACGTGTTCGCCCACTATGTGGTCACCAACGGTAAGGTTGTCTACCGCTTTGCCAACGGCAGCCACCTCGCCAGAAAATTCATGGCCAATAACCGTACCCGGTTTGGTTCGCGTGCCGCCATTGTAGATGTGCAGGTCGGTACCGCAAATGCCAACGGCGCGCACCCGCATCAATATTTCGTTGGGCCCAATTTCTGGCCGCGGCAGGTGGCGCAGGTTAAGCTTGCCTTTCCCCTCAAAGACGAGTGCTTGCATAGGACCCTTAGTATACGCTTTTAGTTCTTTGGTTTAAAGTCTAAGGCTAACGAATTTATGCAGTAACGCTTCCCCGTCGGTTCTGGCCCGTCGTCAAACACATGTCCGAGGTGTGCATCGCACCGGCTGCACAGCACTTCCACGCGCCGCACGCCCATTTCCATGTCATCCTGCGTCTTTACATTTGCCCCAGCTGTCGGGTCCCAAAAACTGGGCCAGCCGGTGCCGCTGTCAAACTTCGTGTCAGATTTGAACAGCTCCTGCCCGCAGTTGACGCAGACGTACATACCCGCCGCATCGTTGTGCAGGAATTTTCCGCTGCCTGGCGGCTCGGTGCCTTTGCGGAAGCAAACATTCATCTGTTCGTCCGTGAGGTTCGGATTGCGCTGTTGGTTATCTTCCATACATGACTTCTACACCAATGAGTGTAGTCCCGCACCGGAGCCGTGTGACTGATGCGGGGCAAACGTTGTACTGCTCGGGGGTGAGGTTTGGGTTCTGTGGCGTCTCGGCCATTATGCAGCGCTTTCGGTCTTGGGGTCGTGCACGGCTTTGAGGTTGCGGTAGAGCAGGTAGCCGGCAACATAGGCAAATGAGCCAATCGCGCTCGAGATGCATGCTTTTACTGTGGACTCGACGATGCCGTCTGGCAGGACGGAGAAGAGGCCGCTGATAATGCCGCCGATGATGCTCGTCACCAAGCTGAAGACAAATAGATTGCCTAACACTTTCCACCAGAATCCGGTAACCACGCGTTTGCTCTCATTGAGCGCAGCCTTGCCTTGCAGTTTGTCGTGCATCACCGCATACAAGGCAAACGACCAAAAAATGCCGAAGTAGATGGCCGGTACCACCAGCAAGATGGTAAGCCCCAACAGCAGGATGCCCATGAGCACCGACGTGCTAACGCCTGCAGCCCAGCGGGAGGTCGCGGCCTTAAGCGCGCCATGCACGTCTAGGGTTTGGTTTTTTGCGTCAGCTTGCACGATTGCGACAATACCCAGGGGGACGAGGAAGCCCACAAGCACCAACAGGATGATGCCAACTCCAGCACTAAGCACGTAGCCTGCGCTGAATACGCCAGATGCGCTTTCTGGGCTCATGGTCGACAGTATTGCCGAAAGTAGATTTAGTGGCAGGGTAATGGCGAGAGTCAGTAGCACAATGTTTTTCCAGTGCTTGCGAAAGATTTTCCAGGCATCTTGAAAAAGTTCCCCAAGCAGTTTTGGCTGGGTGAGGTACACGGTGGCTGGCGCACTTGTGGGCTGGTCCATATGGCTAGAGTGAGAAATGAGATAGCCTGAGTATACCATTAAAACAGGGCAGAAATGCTAGACATCTCGGCATGCTCGTACGGCGCGGTCTCCCCTCTATTTTTTTATGGTGAGAATATTTCCAGCAAGATAGCCATGAAGTGTGGTCTGTTTCCATATGACCACTGGTAGTTGGATGATGAAGATGTTGATGAGGAAGACATCAAATGGGAACCACAGGTGTATGAACAGTGTAGCAAAACTGGCAGTGTAGAGCAGATTGTATATGGTTAGCTGCCAGAGAGGATAGTCGTGCGCATATTTTGACCGAACCACGAACATACCTAGGTCACGTCGTTCAGGCAGCAGTAGGCAGGCTATTGTATACACAAAGAAGAGCCCAATTGTTAGTATTCGCCAGGATGTGCTGGGGCCCTGCATGAGGAGAACCGGTGTAGTTAGCGCAAAGACGGCCGTCGCATTGACTCCTGACGCGCTGACTTTTTCTAATGCCGTTGTTGGGCGGGCCATGTGGCTTTATTCTTTGAGTAGGGCTTTGTAATGCTGCCGGAACTTCGCCAGCTTGGGGCTAATCACAGCCTGGCAATAGGGCTGGTCTTGGTTGTTGGCGTAGTAGTTGCGGTGGTAGTCTTCGGCCGGGTAGAAACTCGTCAGCGGTTCAATGGTCGTCACAATTGGGGCGTCAAAGGTTTTTTCCGCCTCTATTTTTGCTTTTACTTTTTCCGCAACCTGCTTCTGCTCATCGTCGTGAAAAAAGATGACGGATCGATACTGCTCGCCCACGTCATTCCCTTGGCGGTTGAGGGTGGTGGGGTTATGCGAGCCAAAAAACACTTCGATTAGTTGTTCGTAGGTGATAATACTTGGATCGAATTCAATCCTAGCAACCTCAACATGACCGGTTCTCCCCGTGTACACTTGCATGTCGGTGGGGTTTTTGGTTCTACCGCCGGAATATCCCGGCATGACACTGGTAACGCCCTTGAGACTCAAAAAAATTGTTTCTGTGCACCAGAAACAACCAGAACCGAAAGTTGCATTGTTCGCTCCTATTTTACCCATAGGCTGATCCTACGGCGATTAAACGAATGTCGCAAGGCGTGAATGTACTCGGTACGCCCAGTCCATCCAAAAAAGAATATGGATCCTTTAAGAGGACCCATACAGGCAATTACCATCAAATGTTTTTATCTAATACGGCTGCGCCGTATTTGTATTGCTTGTACCGACCTGCCTAATTGAATACTAAGCTGTCTGTCAGTTGGACGGTTAGCTGCAAGGATTGCGCGGTCTTCCGATTGGCTCCAGGCTTCACCAGTGTTTCGAACCGCCCTTGGATCCGATCGATTTTTAGCATAGTTGCGTTTTTTGCATGCAATCCACAGTTCCGGGTTCCTTTTGCGCCATTGCTTATGGTAACGAGTATACCTGCTTGAGTCACTAGGTACTTCCAAGTTGCCATCGTGATTTTCTGCTGTTTTTTACTATTCAATATTCACCTCCGTAAGTTTTTTATTGTAAGCACATTTTGAGTGAGCCTAGACTATTAAGCAAATTTAGTCAAGGTTATTCTTAGGCATATTTTTATAGTGCGCTAAGGTTCCCCAGCACTCTTATTAGTCGCGCCGCTTCTCTAAGTAGTAATAATTCATTATTCTTGCGTCCGCGGGTGTTCTTCGACCCTATATAGTAGAGCTAACTTAAATCGAAAGTTGCTGTTGGCATGCTACAAGTTGGCGAGCGCCAAGATGATTATAATGAAAACTGCTTCCACGAATAGAAATCCAATCGTGGTTGCCGCAAAATGGACTGCTTCTTTTTTCTTACCATCCAGGTACAACATTATCGGTCGGCCCAAGACCAGCAATCCCACAACGGCCGCCGAGAGGGTAAGGAGCAGTAAGAAGGCCACAGGTGCCAGGACGGTATCTGGTTTTCCCCCAAAGAGTCTCTCCGCATTGAACATCAAGAAAGAAACAAAACTAATGTACGCCACCACGCCAAGCGAATGGAAGAATGCCTTCGTTCCCCAATTCATTGGTGTGGCAACCACTGGCTTTGCCGATGCTTTTTTGTGAATTTTTTTCGCCATACATTTTTTTCTAAGACGAGAAAGGACGTGGTACATGATACCACAGGCTTTAAAAATGGTCAGCCGGTGGCCACCCCGCGGTCTCGCGTGCGCCAGTGACGATAGACAAAGGCTGCCACCAGCAGGATGAGGATCGCTACGATAACGATATCAATTTTTTCACTGTACTTGTGCAGATTCTCCCAGTTCTCGCCCAGCTTAAAGCCCACCCAGGTTAAGAAGGTGTTCCACAGGGTGGCACCGAGAATGGTCATGACCAGAAATTTTTTCAGCGGCATTTTTGCCACCCCCGCAGGGATAGAAATGATATGCCGGATAACCGGAATAAAGCGGCTGATAAGCACCGCCCAACTTCCGCGCCGCGCAAAGAAGCGGTCCGTAATATCCAAGTCATGGTGGCTTACCAGCACGTACTTGCCCCAGCGTTCCACCAGTGGTCGGCCGCCCTTGGCGCCAATCCAGTACGAGAGCAGGGAGCCGAGAATGCTGCCAATGGTGCTGACAATAATCACGCCCGCCCAGGTAAGCGTGCCGTCGAAAATGAGGAAACCAGCAAACGGCATCACCGCTTCGCTCGGCACCGGCAGAATCATGCTTTCCATAATCATGAGCACCCCAATGCCCGGGTAGCCGGCAGTCTCAATAAACGTCGTCGCAATGTGGATGATGGATTCGGTGATGGCCATAGGGGATTAGTCTGCACTATTTTTATTCAGGAGTGCTTGTTTCCAGCAGTGCCCGGGCGATGCGTAAATCATCATAGGAATACGCGCCACCCAACTTTTCGAAGATTGGTGAGAGGTGCTCAACGTCAAGCGTTTTAAATACCGCCTGGATTTTTGGTAACGACTTTTGTAGCGCTGGGGAGATGAGCGGTTCTAATTCGGCACGGGTCAGGCGGCCGTCGGTAAAGAGCTTGAGCATATGCGAGATAATTGTCCCTTCGGTGAGCGAACGGGCTTTGGCAATTTTGTGAATAGATGCGCCGCTGTGTACCAGCTCGAGCGTCACATCGTAGGTTGAGCCGCGGGATGTATTTTTCCGGGTGCTCATCACCACCCCACCTGCCGGTTTGCCACCGGAGCTTACAATAAATGCGTGGACAAGCGCAGCCTGTTCTTTTTTTGACCTAGCGGCACATGTAGTTTCCGCCGTAATTGAGCTTTGTTGAAAATTTTGATCCTGCGCAATAACTTCAGGATGCACCTCCAGTGAGCGCTCGTTCCAGCCCAGCAGGTGCAGCCCCGTGAGCGAGCGCACTCGCGAGAGCGCAACGTAGCCTTGGCCATACTCAAAGGCCTGCGAAAGGTCCATAACCGCTGCATCCAGGGTCATGCCCTGGCTCTTGTGAATAGTTATTGCCCAGGCAAGCCGGAGGGGGAGCTGCGTAATGCGTGCCAGCGTGCGGGTGCCGTCAGTAATCGTCCATTCCATTGGCTCCACTTCTATGCGCCGACCGCGCAGGGTTCGTACTACCGGTTGGTCTTCATCACCAAAGCCTTGCACTTCGCCCACCGTGCCATTTACAAAACTGCCGTCAGGATTATTCTTGGTAAACATGACGCGGGCACCGACTTTTAGTGAGAGGGTTTCCGGCGAAAGGCAGCCGCGCTGTAACGTAGCCACCAAGCCTTCTTTGCCGTGCGAAATCATCGTATAGTGTTTTGCAATGCCAGGAATAGCGGCCAGGCGTGTTTCGTTCACGCGGTCCACGTCGGCATTGTGCGCGTAGAGCCGAGGCAGATCTTGCGGTGTACGTTCTACATCAGCGCGCCGCGCTGCCAGGGCACTGTGCGTGTCTTCATCGGCGGTACCCGAGCGTACAGCCGAAAGAAGTGAAAGAAATTCGGCATCTTCCTGGCGGTGCTGTTCGGTGAGATAGCAGACCACCGGCTGGGCGGAGTCCCACGCGGGGGAACGGAAGGCGAAGGGCGCACTGTCCACCGCGTCTTCGCCAAAGCCGAGTTGGGCACTGTCACGGTTTTCCTGGGGGACCACGGGCGGCAATTGGAAAAAGTCACCGACCACAACAACCTGCAGGCCGCCGAAAGGCGCAGTATCCTGCCGGATTTTACGGCACACCGCATCCGCCATGGCGAGCGTCTGTGCCGAGAGCATAGACACTTCGTCAATAATCAGCACGCTCGTGTTCCGAACCCGTCGGGCCACGCGTTCGTTTGCCGCCAGGGCGTTGAGGTCGTGTGTTGAAAGGGATTTTTTTATGCCAATGCCGCACCAGGAATGGATAGTCATCCCGCTAATGTGGGTGGCCGCAATGCCGGTGGAGGCGGTTATCGCGGGTGGTATGCCGTGACTGCGCAGCCAGCGCACGTAACTGTTTACCGTATGGGTTTTGCCGCTGCCCGGTTCACCGGTAAGAAAGACATTCACGCCGGTTTGGAGAATTGCTAGGGCGGTTGCTTGGGTCATGGGCGTAGACTAGCACACTCCAAAATGTTTATGTATTTTGCTGGGTTGCTGTATTCGTACGTATTTTAAGAAGGCAACTGGTCGTAGGATTATTTAGGGCCTATGCGTATGTGTCCAAATTTTAAAAAATACTGTACATATCAGCAGGTACCTGTCCAATGTCTGGACAGGCCTCTATATACCCTATAATTCACCTCGGCAGAGCCTTTATAAGTACCGATTTTTACAGTTGTTCTAGGGTGGCACTACACTTTCTGTAAGTGTGTGTCTTTAAAATTGGTTGGATATTTGAGTCCAAATCCTAGGAACCGATCCATGCCAATATGTGCGGCCAGGATAAGACCCAGGGAAACGAGGGTGACATTTTTCATAACCACCCCCGCCATAAGCAGGATAATGGCGAGGACGTAATTGTGCATTAAGTTGTAGGTAATTGCGCCTAGTTTAGTATCCTTAAGGTAGCCGATCATAGAAATGTCCGGTACCAAAATAAGCAGGGCGAAAAGTACCCAGCTCGCGCCACTTAGGTGGTACATGTATATGGCCGTGACGAGTATGGCCAGGCCTTCGAGTTTGAGGATGAGTTTGGGCATTCGTTCGTCTTTAGTATGTCATGAGCGGGAAGTTACGACGAGGCCTTTTCGTTGGTTAGGGAAGGAGCTGTTTGTATAGAGAGCGTAGTTGTTTCTTTGGGCTTGACAAACGGCGTTTTTAGTGGTAGTTTGTTATGAAAATGAAAATCGTAAAAATTGAAAATCTGGGAGACGTAGATTATGACAATAGCCAGGCGCAATTGCATTCTGGAAGAAAAGTTGCCGCTCATTCGTTCGTGTGTTAGGGCCTTCCTCAGGCGCCAACCATGGTTGCAGCAATGCAATGGTTTGGCCGATCCAGATGATCTCATCAATGCCTGCGTGGTCGAGATTGCAAAGATTCTCGACGCCAAGGGAAAGGAGTTGGTGAACATTTTGAACCTCGACGCATACCTTCGCGTCTGCATTCGAGGTATCCTTCAGAGTGAAGCTGATCGAGTGGGGGCTCTTTCTCAGTCTCAGGCACGCTGGGTTCGGTCGTTTCGAAAGGCGGAAGCAGAGCTCACTAGCAATCTTCACAGGAAGCCAACAGAACAGGAAGTCGCTGAATACCTTGATGTAACCGAACGGTCTGTTAAGCGGATCGTGGAGTCAGTACGTATGGCCGGTCTGCCCAGGTCGTTGGATGCTGAACGCTTTGAAGATGGTCGCACGCTCCACGAGGAACTGGCGGATTCGAAGGTGGCGTATCAAGAAGCTGCAGGGCCCGTCTACGTGCCCGGAATTGGTGAGCTGCCAGACATTTTCGTCAAGCAGATAGTAGGTATTAGCTATTCGCATGGCCATCGGGGTTTTGAACAGCTCAGTTCGGAAACCACAATGGTGCACTTTGACGGCCATCCTTTTTTGTGGGCACTCAAGCGCGTGCTTCGAAAAGCCCCTAACCTGAAGATCGTTCGGATTCCACCAGGGAGCGAGCGCATCATCAGTGGACACTATCGTGCGCTGTGCACAGCACGAGACGTGGCAATCGTCTTCGGCTATGAGCAGCCCGACAGTTGCTGGTCAGCAGGAGAGAACCGTTCACGCGCCTATGCGGGGCAGCGGACATTTCTCCTGCAGTTACAAGGTTTGCGACGCAAGCAGTTCGAAAAATTGCTCCGCTACAATCTCCATTGTGCCCGGATGACTGCGCGGTACTTCTGCCTGCAGGGTGAGGAGTTCATAACGCAGTCAGCTGTTGGCATGCAGTTTGGGTTTTCTGAACGGTGCAATAGCTACGTTTCTGTTCAGGTGAATGCCGTGCTCTTGTACCTGCGCTATGGTGCTAGAGATTTTCACCCCGCACCTAGCGTGTACGCATACGTCAAGAGAGTTCACTCGCAGGTGAAAGCGTATGAGAAGCAGGAACGTAAAAAGGCCATGCGTCAGCGCGAACTTCAAAATCACGCCCGCTTGAGCCGTGCGCTACAGGTGTCTGCTCTTCCCCAGAAGTTTCCCATTTGTCGTCTCGGTACCTTCCGAAAGATCCTTTCGGCCAGACGACGTGGGCAGCTCGAGAAGATGCAGCAAAGCGATCCGCGTCTCTCGCAGGTGCTGATCCTACGTTTCGGTCTCGACATGTCCGACGCTGGTGTGTACCGTACCTTGCAGCAAGTTGCTGACAAAATGAGTGTCACCCGTCAACGTGTGCAGCAGCTTGAAGTTAAAGCCCTTACTCGGCTACGTATTGCCGCGTAATTGTGTTTTTATCGCTGGCTCAGGAATAAATTCCTGAGCCAGTTTTTTAATACGTCACCAGCAGGAATTCAGTGGCCAGCACGCCGAACTGCGCCTGCGCCCGACGGGGTCCCCACGCGCGTGGCGCGGAACGCAGTGAGCACGCGTGCGTGGGGTAAAGTGAGGCTTCGCCTTGAGGGCGGAGCGGGATTCGCAAATGCGAGTCACGCGAAGCTCGAAAGGCGAAACGAGCTGCCCTGAACCACTCACTGCGTTCGGGTACAGGGCATGCACCAAGAGCTGGCTTGCCATGCATCCGAGCGTAGCGAGTGGTGCATGGCGGAAGGGGAAGGATTCGAACCCTCGATACCCTTACGGGTATACCGCATTTCGAGTGCGGCGCTTTCGACCACTCAGCCACCCTTCCGTGAGTGGGTACTCTAGCCAGATTGTACCCTTAAATCAAGTCTTTTTATAGAAGCAAAGCTTTAGCCTATTTAGATAGTCGACAAAATGAAAAAGGCCCCACACAAGAAGATATGGGTGAGACCTTATCTGAATATGGGACCTAGCTGTTTACGCGACTCTTTGGAGGTGGGGATACAGTTCCGAATTCGACATGTCGATTTTCATGAGTTCTTGCTTTGGCGGCGTGACTAATGACCTTCCTTGTCCTGAGTGGCCGTAGTCCTTTTCAGCCAACCAGAAGGTGTATCGAAGCGGCATATCTTCTCGGTCATTTTCGTGACCAGGCGCAAGCTCTCCACAACCAGGAAACATGCCTTCAGTGTCCAACTTGCCCATCTCATTGTAGTGGCCATAGTGCGTACTGAACCCGAGTTCAGCGCCCATGATAAGCATTATTTCGCTCAGGTGGGTTGTGCCATTCGAGCTACGCATATAATCAAGCTTGTGCGCAGCGGTGTGGATTTCGTCTTTCGTGTATCCATCATGGTCTTGCGTGAGTGTCATTGATACCTGCTCAGTCAGTCCATTTGAGTTATCAATGAGAAAGAAAAGGATGCGCTTGGCAATGTCGTCCCCATCCTTTGATTTACTAATGAGGTACTTCAGTGTCAAAATTGTCTGTTTCCATCCAGTCATTTGTACAGACCCTCCTTTCAGGGTTCTAATTTAGTTTGGGAATGTGCGAATGTATTGCAGTCGATGTTAACATTGATCGCCTTATTCGTCAATAGGCGACGTTCCGTCGGTTGTATTTTCCAGTTTACGCTTTCTTATACACGTAAAATTTTGACCCCGTAGGCCGCTCGGGTTGAGGGTCTATGGTTTGCATCGGTGTCCAGCCAGGGAGCTCGAAGCCGTAACTAATCACCGTTTGGCCAGTTTTGACTTCGGTGTTGAGTTTTTGGGCCAGGCCGGGGATGCCGGCAGGGGCCAGGAAATTAAAAATTATCGTCGGTTCGCTCAAGTCCACGTTGAGGAAATTTTGTAGGTGCATTTTCCACCTTTTGGACGTGGCCGCGCGCAGCTCGCCGAGTAGCCAGACAAAAGGGGAGATTTCAAAACCTTCGCCGCGGCAGCCCGTGGCTTTCACAATGTCATGCAAGAATTTGCCGTCGCCTGCACCCAGGTCGTAGACCAGGTCGGTTGGTTGGATGAGCTTGGCGTCAATGAGCGCCTGGGTAGCGCGTTTGGGCGTGCGCACGAATGGCACGCGGATAATGAGCAGCACTACAAAGCTCATGAGCAAGGCCAAGAGTAACAGGCCGAGAAGGCCAATGATGACGTAAAGGATGATGAGGAGCGAGGTAAGCATGGCAGTATTGTATAACATATGCGTAGCCGGGGTTCCCCAACCCCGGCAGGGATAGGGATCCCTGCCTACGCGGCGAGAAAAAGCTTAAAACAGCGCGGCCTGTTCCTGCTTCTTGCGGTCGGCGGCGGAGAAGATTTTGACGGTGCCGAAGATGCCGTCATAGCCAGCGTCAATGTGCACTTTGCCGTTACGCACGCGCTGGATGGCATCGGCCACGGTTTCCCCGGCTACCGCAGCAATGTCTTTGATCGGCGTTTCCAGCAGCACATTAAACTCGCCGGCAAATTTTTTTACCAACGTCATATAAACTGCCTGCACCTTTTTACTGGCCGGCCCCACATCCATAGCCTCGCCAATGGTTTCTTCCAGAGGGATAAGCGTGCGGAATGGGGGACGCTTGGAGTCAATAAAACCCTCGGGTCGGTCGGCGAGTTTTTCCACACGGTTAAGCACGCCAATAGTCAGGGGCTTCTTGCATACCGGGCACAGGCCGCCGGCCTTCTTGCTCTGCGCCGGGGTCAGGCGCTGCTTGCACTTGGCGTGGCCGTCCAAATGGTATTTGCCTTCTTCGGGGAAGAATTCCAGCGTTTCCACAATGTGGTTGGGGCTTTTGCCCGTGCCCGTGACGGGATTGTTCCACAGCGCGGCCAAGAGCTCCTTATATCCTGGCCGTTCCAGTTCAAACACCGTGCCCTCGCGCCCGAACTTGCGCGGCGAGTGGGCGTCGCCGAACGACACGATATTAAAGCGGTCCAAGTGACTCCACTGCCAGTTCATCGTCGGATTAGAGGAAAGGCCGGTTTCAATGGCCGGGATGTGCTTGATGAGCTCGCGGAAGCAGTCGTCGGCGCTATCGTAGCCGGAGGCGGAGCCGAACAGGGCAAACCACGGTGTCCAGATGTGCGCAGGAATTATCAGGAGATTCGGCTCAATAGAGAGGAGGCGGGCCGTCAGGTCGTGCGCCGTGCAGCCAAGAATCGGCCGGCCGTCGCTGCGGAGGTTAAATTCTTTGTCTAGGTTCTTGTTAATTTTGTCCACGGCTTGCAGGCTCGGTGCGACCACCACGATGTGAATGCGCCGCGTCTTATCCTGCTCGCTGTAGATGCACGAGAGTTCCGTGGTGGGCACGAACAGGGGATTCGTTTGCGTCGCCGGATCACGCAACAATTTTTTCAATTCCAGAAAGCCGCCGTCCGTCTGGACCAGCTGGTCGCGCAGCTCGGCAAACCAGGTGGGGTGGGTAAAGTCGCCCGTACCCACCAGGCCAATGCCTTTGTAGTCGGTCCAGCGGTGCATTACCGGCAGGGTCATGTCTTTGGACACGGCGCGGGAAAAACGCGAGTGGACGTGGAGGTCGGCAATCAAGCGCATGGCCTGATTGTAGCACGCAGCTGTGTAGGCGCAGGGAAGGCTTTTAGCTAGAGAAAGCGTGAACATAAAAAAGTGTCAACCGTATGGCTGACACTTTTGTCGGTAGAAAAAAATCCTGGGTTACTCTGGCTTTTCCGGTGAGGCTTTTGCTCGCGCCGCATCCAGTTCTTTTTTGAAGTTGATGCGCTTAACTCCGCCGCCAGACCCGCCATTTTCTGTAATAATCTCTGCCAATGCTGCTAGAGTCGCGTTGCGTTCGTCTTCATCCTCAATTTTCTCCATATCGGCGATGGCTTGTTCGAGGGATCGAACATTCGGTTCCAGAACAGGCTCCTTTGCCTCGATACCCGTGAGTAGTTCTCGGGCATCCGCTACCTTTGCCCTAGCTCCCTCGAGCTTGCCGGTCATGAACAGCGCAGCTGCTTCGCCATACCTTGCGCAGGCGGCCGGCCCAATTTCATCCGGGTCGGTTATAAGGTCAAGCTCCTCACGAATCTTGTATGCGTGTGCAAACTTTTCTGCTGCTGGCCCAAAATTGCCGCTGACAAGCAGGGTGTCACCCTGGCGATCCTCGCTATGGAAATGAGCCGAGCGCTCTTTCGATTTTTCTGGCGTCAAGGCCCCTTCAGTTTGTGCGCTTACGGAAGCGTACAGTTCAAGAGCCCTTTTCGAGCGTCCGCTGCTTTGCTTTATGGCGTACAAGTTGCCTTCAGCGAGTACGTTTGTCAATTCGTTTCGCTCTTCTGGTGGTAGAGCCAAAATCTCTGCTTCCAAGCGATCGGCCAGTTGACCGGAAAGCTCGGCTTCTTTAGAATCAGCAAAACCTCTAATCCCGGCACGAAGAACTTCGACTGGATTTGGTTCTTTTTCAACCTCTGTACCGTCTTCCAGCACGTTGACCTTTTCGCCTTTTTGGGCAGCGCGCACATGCATAAGTACCTCGGCACTTTTTGCCTCCACTCTGCTTGCACGTTCTTGTTCTGGTGGGGGAAAGCCTTCAGACATAGTAGATTCCTTTCATTTACGGGCGTTTCCCCGTAGGTGTATGTTTGTCCACGAGCTAGCACTTAGCCAATGGTTTAAAGATGTTAGCACCTATAAAAAGTTTGTAAAGACGTAATCTATGAGTATCAAAAAAGCGTTACAGAACCCTGGCGATGGCCTGCGCGTGCAAGCGCCGTCCGCCCTCCGCGTGCGCGTTTGCACTTGCCCGCCTGCGGGCTCCGGCGCAGCCCGCTTTACCCCACGCACCCGTGCTCGCTCCGCTGCGCGCCTGCTGCGTGGGGACCCTATCAGTAAACGACCAAATATAAAAGCGTTACAGGACCCTGGCGATGGCCTACTCTCCCCCTTGCGGAGTACCATCAGCACTGACTGGCTTAACTTCCGTGTTCGGAATGGGAACGGGTGTGGCCCAGTCGTTTGAACCACCAGGGTTCTGAAACGCTTTATTTACGGCGTGCCAGCTATGGACGCCGGGCTCACGAGGAGCACGACGGCGATGGCAACGCTCGTTAGTATGAGCGCAAGCACCAGAGCAAAGCCTGGCGTGCGTACAAAATGTATTTTCATGGTGTGTGTGAAAAGTTTTACCCCGAACCCGAGCCCCGCCTTGCGCGGGAAGCGAGTGGTTCAGGGGTACGAACCGCTTCTGGTAACGGGTGACTAAAGTGGTACTGCTCTTTTATCAAGAGCGCGTATCACGGTTGCCGCTGGCTCGATTAGTACGCTTCGGCTCAACCCCTTACAGGGCGTACACCTTGCGCCTATCAACCTTGTAGTCTACAAGGGAGCTCATAACGATACCTCATCTGGAAGAGGGCTTCACGCTTAGATGCTTTCAGCGTTTATCCCTGCCGAACGTAGCTACTGGGCAATGCCGTTGGTACGACAACCCATCCACCAGAGGTTCGTCCTTCCCGGTCCTCTCGTACTAGGGAAGAATCTTCGCAAGTATCTGCGCCCGCAATAGATAGGAGACCGAACTGTCTCACGACGTTCTGAACCCAGCTCACGTACCGCTTTAATTGGCGAACAGCCAAACCCTTGGGACCTTCTCCAGCCCCAGG
>JBBTVB010000002.1:0-322797 GCA_038063455.1 Patescibacteria group bacterium | reverse complement strand
GTAACAAGGCATCGGTAGCGGAAGCTGTCGATGGATCACCTCCTTTCTAGGGAGATTACGGTGATGGTCATCTCACGATGGCCTGACTGATTTAAGTCGTGTTGTCCTCCTGCTTACCCTTCGGGGGTAGGCAGACGGGCAACGATTCGCTCTACGTAAGTAGAGCATTGGCGTTCTCCTCCCTGTACCAGTCGGCCTTTGGCCTTCCGGTGCAGGGTAAAACCTTACCACTCTTCAGTTGTTCAACGGTGCCGAACCAAAGGACTGGCCTATTGCGGCCAGTCCTTTTTTGGTAGCATGCACTATGCGTTGATAATTCGCCGATTCGCAGCAGTTGGGGGGCGACTAGCTCAGATGGTTAGAGCGCGTCACTGATAATGACGAGGTCTCAGGTTCGATTCCTGAGTCGCCCACCACGTGCTGCGTAATTATGGGGGTTCGTAGCTCAGTTGGTTAGAGCGCCACATTGACATTGTGGAGGTCAGAGGTTCAACTCCTCTCGGACCCACCAGTTCGTTTCGCGGTTTGTCGCTCCGCGTGCTGCCATTCGGCAGTCCGCTTCGCACGCACCGCGAAGCCTCACTTGACCCCACGAATGCGTGCTCGTCACTCCGTGCCTGCGCGCCACATTCGCGGGGACCCCGTTAGAGGTTCATTAAAATATATAACGCTCCGCTCGTTCTGGAGCCGCGGTAGCTCATCCCCTTCGCTCTGGTGCCTTGCATGCCTGGGTAGCTCATTGGTAGAGCGCTGCCCTGAAGAGGCAGGCGTAGCCAGTTCGATTCTGGCCCCAGGCACCAGAGCGAAGGAAGTTAGCGGATGAGCGTCCCGCCATGGCGGGAGCGTAGTCAGTTCCCTGCCCGCCATCGGCTGCGCCTCAGGCGCTGGCAGGCGGGGATTCTGACCCGCGGCACCACCTGGAGCAATTCTATTGAAAACCGCGGTAGCAATACTAGTAACCACATAATATTTGTACATAGTTGCCTCCACGGGTCGGGGTGTAGCGCAGTTCCCCGCCATTCGGCGGGGTAAAGTCCGCGCGCCTTCATAAGTTCTGCAACGAATTTTACTCTCAGCGGTCGGGGTGTAGCTCAGTTGGCTAGAGCGCCTGCTTTGGGAGCAGGAGGCCGCTGGTTCAAGTCCAGTCACCCCGACCACTGAGAGTATCAACTTCAGGCTACTTGCTGGACCAGGAGGGTTGCCGCAACAAGTGAAGCCAACTGCTTGGCTTCACGCGGGCCGTAACGGGCGAGTCGATGTCTAGTAGACCGACCAGCCCCGGACACGAGTTTGCCGCCACCCGAAAGACAATGTAGATGTGGGCGGCATCCCGCCCCAAGGCGGTGACGAGCCTCGGCACCCCGACCACTGGGAATTTCAATTTCTATATTTTACCTAACGCAACATGCGCTAGGGCGCTTGGTATTGACCCCGCACCACTTTTGATCCAAAAGTGGTGCGGGGTTGACAAAAACCTGAATATCGAGCACAGTGTGTACGTTAGTCAAAGATAAAAATGTACGCATCACGGGGATGTGTGCACCAAACCGTTTCTTAAAAAGGAGTAGACTTTGAAAAATCGCGTCCTCATTTCAGCGTTCGTTACGCTCGTAGTTCTTTTTGTTGGTTGCAGCAGAGGTCCAAGTCCGATATCGGCAGACACCGATGCAGCGGCTAGCAAATCCATACAGGTCATCCACCCGGAATAATTCTTTTCACCTCACTTTCAACTTGGTGATGCGGCGCCGAGCTTCACTTTGCATGGTCCTGAAAATGCCGGCGACCGGATTCTTTCATGGCAAGTCACTTCCGGCGTTGATATTGCTACACCGTACACGTTACAGGTCGGCGCACAAATTGACACATTTTTTGTGGCCGCAAACGCTGGAGTCACTAGTGAGTCTATCGTTATTTTTCTGCCAGCACATGCAGACATTACCTTTGCAATGCTTGGGCCACAAAGCACGCCGGGTGTAGATGGAGTGCGAGGCTCAACCCAGTACGTTGCTGGATGCGAAGTACTTTTTGATTGCTACGAAGGCGGCGTACAAATCGAATC
The DNA here is from genome assembly GCA_038063455.1 of Patescibacteria group bacterium. Lineage (GTDB taxonomy): Bacteria > Patescibacteriota > Patescibacteriia > PEXW01 > PEXW01 > CAIPSZ01. Next base: position 320,738 of record JBBTVB010000002.1, on the reverse strand, counting down.
TGCTAGCCGTTAGTATGTAGCTTTTATGCATTACCGAATGGGCCAACCCATTCGGTTTTTTTATTGCGCGTATGTATTGGTCTGCTAGACTACACATAGGAGGGTCTCGAATTTACCACTATCTCTATGGGAGAGGTCAACATGGAAAGCGTTGAGAATGCAGAGGGTAAAATTATTCGAGAAACGGCTGAGAGCCTCAAAGAGGTGGTTTAGCCATGGAAGAAGCGCTTATCCAAAAGAAGTGTGTCCCCTGTGAAGGCGGCGTGGCCGCACTTACTGATACCGAAGTGCAAGCATTGCTGCCCCAAGTTCCGGGGTGGCGCGTTGTGCTAACCGAAAAAGACGGGACGCACGTGGCGACGTTGCAAAAGCAACTCACGTTTAAAGATTTTCGAGCGGCAATGGCTTTCCTGCGAAAAGTGGAAGACGTAGCCGAAGCCGAAGGCCACCACCCGGACTTTAGCGTCCACTATAACGTGGTTGATTTTACGTTGTGGACGCATGCCATTGGCGGTTTGCACGACAACGACTTTATTCTGGCCGCAAAAATAAACGCCCTGGTGTAGGGTGTCCAGGTACGGTTGTTGCTAGTTAGCGCTGCCAGGCCCAGTACACCACCACCCACACTACAACGCTCACGGCAATAAGCAGACCTACCGTTAGGTAATGTCGCGCTACGGCTTTACCATGTTGCTCGAGCCGCCGCGGCACCACCTTGCCCGTGCGATTTCCTGAGGCGGTACCGGCACTAAGTCCACGGGCAGTCATGGTTTCGTTCACTTGCTTGCTGCTCCAGCCGGCCTTGAGCATGAGTCCACGGATTTCTGAGTCTGTGTACCCAATGCTCCGCGCGTGGTTAAGCCAATTTTGGATTTCCGGTTCGTGCATGTATCTAGCTTACCATGTTTGCATATGACAAGGTACTCGCTATACACAAGTGCCTTCTGTTGATTATGCTACACCCTCGGTGTTGTTGCGCATTTTTATTTTACTATGCATTAGGGAAGTATATTTTGCTGGTGCCAAAAACTTTAACCTGCATGATACACTAGGCACATGCCCGAACATCAGCACATTGCCCACCACCATTTTGCCCGACTATTTGTATTCACCATTGGGGCAATTATTACGGCCATCCTTGCTGCCACTCTGGTCATTGACCGTAAGCAACCAGCGACGGAGCAATCTGTAAACTGCACGCCGCTTTCCCTTGCCGAGAGTGTTGCCCACGCCGATCTTATTCTCACCGGGAAAGTTTTTCTCGTGGTTCCGGCCGAGCCTGGTTACGCAAACGTGCTCATTACGCCGCAGCACTTCTACAAAGGTACGTTGCCGGCACTTGGCGTGCGCATTCGGGCGCTCGCTACCACCGAGGGTGAAAATATTCCTGCAGACGACCTGCACTTTGCCTCCAGCAAACCACCTTACCTCCTTTTCCTGCAGCAGCAAGTCGACGGTACGTACCGTACCAGCAAGTGCGTCGGCAGCCGATTGCTGGGCAGTGGACTCACCGCAGCAGAGCAGCTAGTATTAGAGACCACTATAACCGTCCAGTAGGGCTTGCCCCGGCATCGGCCGGCTACCACATGCAATGAAACTTCTTTGGACCTATCTCACCAAGTACAAGCGACTCCTCTTTGGAGCGCTCTTGCTGGCGGCTATAAACCAGGGTTTCTCCCTGCTCGACCCCCAAATCATGCGGATTTTGGTCGATCGTTATGCTAGCCGCGTTACCGAGCTTAGTCAGAGCCAATTTATCCAAGGTGTCATTATCCTGGTCCTGCTTTCCATGGGCACGGCATTGGTTTCGCGCATTGCCAAGAATTTCCAGGACTACTTCGTTAACGTCATGGTCCAGCGCATTGGAGCTCGGCTCTACGCCCACAGCGTGCAGCACTCGTTCTCCCTCCCCTACCAGGCGTTTGAAGATCAGCGGTCGGGAGAGCTCTTGCAGAAGTTACAAAAAGCCAGGACCGACGTGCAAGCGCTTATTGTGAGCGCCATCGGCATCCTCTTCTTCTCCCTCATTGGCATCCTTTTTGTGCTTTCGTACGCTTTTACCGTGCACTGGTCTATTGGGCTGGTGTACACGCTCATGATTCCAGCGTTGGGCACGGCGACATTTCTCATTAGCCAAAAAATTAAAGCCGCGCAAAAAGTAATTGTTGCGGAAACTGCCTCGCTCTCCGGTTCCACCACCGAAACTCTGCGTAACGTGGAGCTGGTCAAGAGCCTGGGCCTTGAGCAGCAAGAAATTGACCGCCTGAACACGACCAACGACACTATCCTGCAACTGGAGCTCAAAAAAATCGTGATCATTCGCAAGTTCAGCTTTATTCAGGGAACGCTGATCAACACTTTACGTTCTATCTTGCTCGTCCTCATGTTCTGGCTCATCTTCCAGCAGCACATTACCATGGGTGAGTACTTCAGTTTGCTCATCTACTCCTTTTTTATTTTTTCGCCGCTCGCCGAACTTGGCACCGTGGCACGGCAATACCAAGAAGCGCGCGCGAGCATGGACCAGCTAGAAGTCATTCTCAAAAAACCGGCTGACGAACAACCCTCCCGGCCCGTACAGGTTGGCAAGCTCACAGCTATTCAGTTTCAGGATGTGGGTTTTCGGTACGCTACCGCATCGCGCCCCGCCTTGGAACAGATTCAGGTTAGCATTCAATCTGGCCAAACCATTGCTTTTGTTGGCCCATCGGGCAGCGGCAAGACCACACTCGTTAAGCTCCTTGCCGGTTTGTACAAACCCACGCACGGCAAGTTACTTTTCAACGACGTGGACAGCCAAGCCATGGACTACCGGCAGTTCCGCCAGCGCATTGGTTTGGTGGCGCAAGAAACGCAACTTTTTGCTGGGACGATTCGGGAAAACCTGCAATTCGTCCGACCCCAGGCTACGGATGCGGAATGCCTAACCTCGCTGCATGCGGCCGCGGCCGACACAATTCTGTCCCGTTCCGCACAAGGCTTAGACACGCGGATTGGTGAGGGCGGCCTTAAGCTCTCCGGCGGCGAACGTCAACGCTTAGCCATTGCTCGGGCGCTGCTGCGCGAACCTGACCTCATCATTTTTGACGAAGCCACCAGTAGCCTGGACAGCATTACCGAGCAGGCCATTACAGAGACCATTAAAGACATTACGGCTAAGAAGCCGCAGCTCATGACTGTGCTCATCGCCCACCGACTCTCTACCATCGCGCACGCAGACGTTATTTACGTGCTGGAGCGCGGTAAAGTAGTGGAGCACGGTAGCCATGCCGAACTACTAAAGCAGAGCGGCCTGTACGCTGCCTTGTGGCGCCAGCAGCTTGCCCAGCACCCGAGCCTCAATACACAATAGTTAAGATTGCGAGTGGTGCTGGGGAGGGCGAGCCAAGGGTAGACGAGGTCCCTTGACCTCGTCATGAAAGCCTGGGTCAAGGGACCCAGGCTACCCATGTGGTAGAATTTCTATATGAAAATTGCTTGGTTGCTTATCAACTGTAATTCACGAGCTGAAGCTGACCGAATTGGCAATGCACTGCTTAAGCAGCGAAGCATTGCTTGCTATGACATTATTCTCCGTTCAAAAGCGGCGTATTTTTGGCCCCCGAAGAGCGGAAAAATTGAAACTGCAAAAGGCGCAATGCTCATTGCCGTCACTTTACCAAAATTGGTTTCGAAAGTTCGCACGGCTGTTACCAGGCTGCATAGCGATTCGTTACCCTCAATAAATGGTATTGCCGTTGAGGTTTCAAAAGAATATTTTCGTTGGGTACAGGCCGAAGCGCGGAAATGAAGTTAGGCATTTACCAGCACTACAAAGGCAAGTTATATGATGTCCTGGGTATTGCTCGGCATTCGGAGTCATTGAGCGAATTGGTAGTTTATAGAATGCGCTATGGAAACCGTGGGTTTTGGGTACGGCCAAGAAAAATGTTTGAAGGCTTTGTAAAAGTGCAGGGCAAGCGTGTAAAGCGATTTACTTTTTTGCGCCGTGCAAAGTAAACGTCAAGCAAGATTGCAGCACGTTGCTAGCCTACGCCAGGCCGGATTCATTGTCGTTTTGGAAGATATTCACGACCCGCACAATGCCGCGGCAATTTTACGGACCTGTGATGCCTTTGGCGTGCAGGACGTGTGGTTTATTTTTAACAAAGAAAAGGCCTACAACCCCAAGCGCGTGGGCAAGTCTAGTTCATCGTCCGCGAACAAGTGGTTGACCTTTAGAACTTTTAAATCTGTTGCCGAGTGTAAAGCCGCGCTCAAGCGATTAAAGTACGAATCAGTCGGTACGGTGTTGCGACCCGGCGCAGAAGATTTTACCAAAGCTAAACTCACGGCTACAAAAATTGCCCTCTGGGTCGGCAATGAACATGCCGGCCTGTCGCCAGAAGCCATTGCCGTCTGTGACCGTTTGCTCATGCTCCCCATGCGCGGCTTTGTGGAGAGCTTGAATGTGTCTGTGATGACGGCGATTTGCGTGTATGAGATTAGCCGCCAGCGCTTCGGCAAAAAGTATAAATGGAGCACCAAAGACGTAGAGAAACTCGTTACAGATTTTACACAAAGATAAATAAAAGAAAGGCACAGATTTCTGTGCCTTGCCAATTGTTTAAGGTTTTAGGCTGCATGTTTGAATGCAGTTGTTTTTTGTTCACCGAGTTGTTTATACACACGGTTACAGGCATACTCTAGCTCACTCGAGAAGAAGTCTGCCAGATGACGGAACCGCTTGGGCGCCTTGCTACGGAATACCTCGATGAGCCCAGGATACAGGCGTTCGGTTTCAGCTAACTGCTTGCGCTGAAAGACTTGAGGTTCGTGCAATAAGGTCCGAAGATTATGCAGGCGATCTGCCAGCTTCACCAGCATAATCCACCAGTCTTTGGGTTCTACCGAAAGAATTCCGCGGTAGTAGTCTTTGTCGCGTTCTTTCGTGATAATCCGCAAGCCCCGATAGATGTCACGCTTGAAAATTCGGACGATATCGTTCCAGGTGAGAATGTAAGCGTCTTCTTTAAGGTCATGCATCAGGGCGACGCAAATGGCCTTGCCGAGGAAGACCTCGCACTCCAAAACGATAATCAGGGCGACGCTCTTGCAGTGATCAAAGTACCGCGTAAGCTGGTCGTGCCGGAATTGTCCCCGATGCCCGTGCTTCGAGAGTCGGTAAGCCAGCATAACGTCTTCGAATTCACGTGGGTACAATTCTGTTTCGACTATCCGTTCAAACGTGGGTCGATCAAAAATGCGTTGCGAGTAACCAATGCGTATTCGGCGTAATGGTAAGGGCGATTTTTTACTCAAGACTCCTCCTCATTTTTTCTATTGTGATTTTCACCCTACCCTAGCAAAACAGTACCGGCTGTCAAGCTGGTATGAAGTTATGTCTATAGTAAATTTACATCCCCCGTTTTACCGCCCGTATGGTCGCCTTCGCATCAATCCCCTCATACGTCAGGAGTTGCTCGGGCTTGCCACTGCGAGGCAGTTTTCGGACAGCGAGTGATGTCACTTTGGCAGTGCTGCCGACTACTTCCCGCACGGCGTCGGCGATGCCGCCTTCGGCCACGTGGTCTTCCACCACAATCAAATGCTTGGTTTGGCGCGCAGCGCGGAGCAAGGTCTTTCTATCAATCGGTTTGATGCTATAGAGGTCAATGACCCGCACGTTGATGTGCTTTTTTTGCAGTTCGTTATAGGCTTTGGCTGCTTCGTGCACCGTAATGCCGGCGGCGATAATCGTGGCTTTATCCTTACGGCTTTCGGCCAGGGTTTTACTGCCGCCAATGGGGAAATCCTCGGTATTTTTATAGAGCACCGGGGTTTTGCCGCGCGTCGTCCGAATATACACAATCCCTTTGGTGCGGGCGGCCTGCTCTACAAGTTTTTCCGTGCTCACGGCATCGCTGGGGTACAGCACAGTGCTGCCAAAGGTGCTGCGGAGCATGGCAAGGTCTTCTAAACCCATTTGTGAGGCGCCATCCTGGCCAATAGACACACCGCTGTGGGAACCGCAGATAACAATGTGTGCATCGCTTAAGGCGGCCATGCGGATTTGGTCATGGGCACGTGTGAGAAAGGCGGCAAAGCTGGAGGCAAACGGGATTTTGCTGCGACGGGACAGGCCCAGTGCCGTACTCATCATATTTTGTTCAGCAATGAACATCTCGAAGAACCGTTTGGGCTGGGCTTTGGCAAACTCGTCAGCCATGGTGGAATTACTCACCTCGGCATCTAGCACGGTCAGATTAGGATACGCGGGCGCCAGGCGGGCTAAGGCATTGCCATAGGCTTGGCGGGTGGCCACAAGTTCGCCACGCGTGTACTGGATTGGCTTGGCCGGTTTTTTGGCTGACTGCTTTGGGCTCCGACCAGCTGGCTGCTTTACTACACCCCGGATTTTTCCAGCTTCGCCAAGTTCAGCGAGTGCTTGGTCAAGCTGGACTTTGGTCAGCGCCTTGCCATGCCAACCGTTTTTGTTTTCTAAGAATGAGATGCCTTTACCTTTTATGGTTTGGGCGAGGATGATTGTAGGTTTATTGCTTGCTGATAGTGCACGACGATAAGTTTTTGCGATTGCGTCCACGTCATGGCCATTAACGACCAGTGTGCGCCACCCAAAAGCTTGGAAACGCTTGGCATAGGTTTGGACATTCCAACCGAGCATGGTTGCCCCGCGCTGGCCCAGGCGGTTGATATCCGCAATGGCAATCAGGTTGCTTAGTTTGTAGTGGCTGGCCAGCTGTGCGGCTTCCCACACTTGGCCTTCAGCTAACTCACTGTCACCCAGGAGCACAAACGTTCGGTATGGGAGTTTATCCATCCTGCCAGCTAGTGCCATGCCTAGGCCCACAGAGAGGCCCTGGCCCAGGGAGCCAGTGGCAGCCTCTGCGTACGGGAAAGTCGTGGGCACAGGATGGCCCTCCAGCCGGCTGCCAAATTTTCGCAGGCTCAAAAGTTCGCGTTCGGGAATAATTCCGGCTGCGGCGTACAGCGCATAGAGCAGGGGCGCGGCATGGCCTTTGGAAAAAATAATCCGATCGTTGCTTGGGTTTTTGGGCTGACCCAGGTTGGCCTTAAAAAAGCCACCGAAAAGAAGCGCAGCCATGAGGTCCGTAGCCGAAAGTGAAGACGTGGCATGTCCGGAGCCAGCCGCCGTGGTCATCTGCAAAATCCAGCGGCGGGTTTGTAGGGCGATATTGCTCAAGACTTTACTCGTCATGTGTATAGTGTACCACCTGCTAGAATACAGGTATGGAATCTACGGCCCACGCCCAAGCATTCATTGCCCAGGTAAAACGCCAGAGCGATCGGGCATTGCTTCGCGAGCTACAGAAGTTGGCGAAACGCATTCGACCGACCAGTGCAGCCATGGCCCAGGCGCTCCAAAGCGCGCTCATTCGTGGTGGCAAACGCCTTCGCCCCGCCCTAGTGGTTGCGGGCTACCGAGCTGCAGGCAAAAGAGCTGACCGGCGGATTATCCAGGCTGGCGTCGCTGTGGAGCTACTCCACGTCTTCGCGCTTATTCATGACGATATTATTGATGGGTCGGTCACCCGACGGGGTGTAGCAACGATGCATGTAGACCAAGCGCAACTGGCTCGCCGCGCTGGTTTACAGAACCCAGAAGCGATTGGCGTAGCTCAGTCGATTCTGGTTGGCGACTTGCTGCTAAGCGCAGCAGACGAGGCGCTAGAGGCCGCGGGTTTTTCTGGAACTGCCGCCGGTCGAGCGCGTGCACTTTTTCTTGCCATGCGGACAGAGTTGATTGCCGGGCAGTACGAGGACGTTGAGTTGAGTTTGCACTTGCCGAAAGCAACCCCCAAACAGGTGCTCCATGTGATGTCCGTAAAATCAGGACACTACACCATTGCTCTGCCTCTGTTGCTTGGGGCAACGTTGGGTAGTGCATCTGCCTCCAACCTTCGGGCTTTGCGCACCTTTGCTGAGCCCGCTGGTATCGCCTTCCAACTGCAAGATGATTTGCTCGGCACATTCGGTAGCGCGGCTGTTGGCAAGCCCACTGACTCTGACATTCGGGAAGGGAAAGCGACCTTGCTGGCCGTGCATGCTTTACATCACGCCACTGCTGCACAGCGCGGGATTTTACTCCGAACCCTTGGCAATCGGCAAGCGCCGCGCGCGGCTGTAGCAAAGGTAAGGACCATTTTTATTGCAACCGGTGCCAAAACACACATTGAACGGCAGATTGAGCGCTACATTCGTCGGGCCGAAGCGGTGCTGACGCGCAGTCGCCTGCCTGGCCAGACGAAAAAGCTGCTGGCCGACTTTGGCGAGTATTTAGTGCAACGCAGCACATAAAATATATGGCTCCACTCAATTTTCACCAGCGGGTGTACGCCGTGGTCCGAAGAATTCCCAAAGGCAAAGTTGCCACCTATGGCCAGGTGGCCGCGCTCATTGGTAGCCCAAAGGCCAGCCGCCAGGTGGGTTGGGCCCTGCATGCCTTAGACGCGGCCAAGAGCGAGAACGTGCCCTGGCAGCGCGTGGTCAATAAGCAGGGCTACATTTCGATTATGAACCGCGAGCACGCGCAGGATGAGCAGGCCTGGAAGCTGAAGCAGGATGGGGTGAAGCTAATGAAGAAGGAAACGATGTGGCGCGTGGATTTGGAGAAGTACCTCTGGCAGCCTCCCGTCGTTTAGGATCCTTATGGGCCTACTGCACTCGAGGCGAGCGCTTTTTTCCGGTCACGTTCATCTTGCAAACAGCATCAAGCGGATTGCCTGGATGCGCACGGTTCGCTGGCTCGGTTGGGGTTTTGGGGAAGCACTTATCCCCTTATTCATTTTTAGATTCTCACAGTCGTATGCCGAAGCCGGCGCTTTCCGTGCGGCCTACGACATTGCTCTGCTACTTGCCCTACCAGTGATCGGTCGGCTTGCCGATCGAATACCGGCAAAGTCGCTTATCCTGTTTGCTTTGGCTTTGTACCCATTAGTGGGTATCAGTTATTTTTTAGCTGGCGCGTTTGGTATCGGCGTGTTTATCATTTTTGCACGAGTAATCAACGGCGTAACCTGGGGTGTGGAAGATATGGCCGTGGATACCTACTACCGACGCGTTGCTCAACGACGCAACCTTGGATCGTCTTTTGGATATATTGACACGTGGTCGAATTTTGGCTGGATTGTTGCAGCATTCCTCGGCATGTTATTAGTTCCTTACGTCTCTATTCACTACCTTTTACTTATTGTCACCCCGACTAGTCTCATTGCGCTTTGGATTGCACTGCGGATTCCGCGAGATAGCGTGGCACGGCCTAAAAAATTTCGCTTCGCATTTTTTGCCTCCTACAAAAAACTTTGGGATGAATGGCGAAGTTGGGATCGACACCTCTGGTTACTCTGCATCTTGGTGCTCTTCACCGGGCTTATTGAAGCCTTGATGTGGTTTTTCATTCCGATTGATGCGTACGTCGAAGGCGCAGCCCCGGCACTGGTAGTCTTGCTCACGATTACTGCGACCATCCCCAGTTTGTTTGGTTATGCACTTGGTAAGATTGCCGACCATGAAAATAAGCACCGGCTTGTCGCGTTTGGTTTAGCTATTGTAGCCGTAGTAGTTTTGGGCCTTGCTGCTTTTCCATCGTACGCGTTTAAACTTGCTGCAAGTTTCTTCTTGGGTATTTTGCTCGAGCAATTTTCGGTTATTCAACGGAGCTTGGTTACTACCTTGGGCTCGGCCAGTCTGTACGGCCAGCGCGGCGGGGCCTTTGCGAGTGTTGCAACGATTGGCGGCTTGATTGGACCATTAGTTCTAGGGTTTGCGCTTGATGGCTTTGGCTTCTCTGGCCTGACTATCGGTATAGCTGGTGCTGCTCTTTTGCTGGCTTTTGTGTTCGGATTTTGGCCACATGGGCAAAAGCGCAGCTAGTGCTTGCAACGCGGTCGCATATGAATCGTATACGTTTAATAATCCATTGACGAGCTGAGTTTCGGCTGTAAGAATGAGGCAATGCGGGTATCGTATAATGGCAATACCACAGGTTTCCAACCTGTTGCCGGGGGTTCGATTCCCCCTACCCGCTCCAAGCGTATAAGTGAAGTTTACATTCTCGCTATAGGGACTTCGTAGAAGGGCATGAGTAAAATTTTTTCAATTGGAGTCTTTGGTATTATCCTTAATCCGCAAGGAGAAATTTTGCTCTGTCATCGTAGGGATTATGATTTGTGGAATTTACCTGGAGGAAGCCTAGAGGACGGCGAGGCACCTTGGGTAGGGGTTGCTCGTGAAGTCAAGGAAGAAACTGGCCTAGTAGTTAGCTCCAGCACGCTTGTTGGTGTGTACAGCAAGCCCGAGCAGCACGAGATTATTTTTTCTTTCCATTGTATTGTGGTACCCGGTGTGCCAATTCAAACAAGCGAGTCAGATAAAACGACATTCTTTTCTTTTTCCAGCTTTCCAAAAAATACATCCCCTAGGCAGGTAGAGAGAGTGCAAGATTTTCTTATTAACCCAAAAAATATCACTTTAAAGGAACAAAGAGGTAAATCATCTATAGAACTAATTAAGGCTGGGCGCTTGTAGCTAGCGAACAAGGGAACTTACCTGTTTTTTCGGTTATGTAATTTTTTCAATAGCGATATGGGCCCCGCGAACACATCATGACTTTTCGGCGTCCACACTTTCCCCTTTCCATCCTGCACAGCATAGCCGGCTTCTTGGGCAATAATGACGCCGGCTGCCACGTCCCACAGGTTAATCGGTCCGGCAATAATGACCGCATCCAGGCGCCCAGCTGCCAGGTAGGCCAAGTCGAGGGCCGTGGAGCCGGCATGCCGCACTGAGCGGACACGATGGCTCAAGCGCTCGGCCAGCACCAGAGAAGCGCGTAGGGACCGGGCACTGTGGGTGTAGCCGTAGCCAATGATGGCTTGCCGTAGGGGTGGGGCTGGTTGCCGCCGAAGGGCCTGGCCATTTTTGGTTGCCCCTTGGCCCCGCGCGCCGATGAAGATTTCTTTGGTCGGCGGGCAGGTGATGACCCCAAAGAGCGGCATGTTCCCATCCATGAGCGCAATAGACACGCCAAAGAATGGCACGTGCAACACGAAGTTCGTCGTGCCATCCAGCGGGTCGATAACCCAGCGGAGTCTACCCGGGCGGTTGTGCCCTTCTTCGGAAAGCACGCCAATTGCGGGGAAGGCTTGGCGCAGCATTTTTTGGATGAGGCGGTTGGCAGCTTTATCTGCTACTGTCACTAGTTCGTGTGCAGACTTGGCATTCACATCGCGTGCGTGCAGGTGCTGGAAGCGCTGGAGCAGGAGTTTGCCAGCTTGGTTGGCCGCGCGGGTAGCAATGGCTATTGGTTGCATAGAACACGAATTATGAACGGGTTACCCCCCTGCTTCCCCTCCTTGGTCAAGGAGGGGTGGGGAGCCGAAGGCGAGTCGGGGTGGTAATTAACGTTTACCGGTGAGCCAGTAGTAGGTATTTGCTACATACTCCCGAAGCACAGCTTTTGTGCTCTGCAGGCGTCGTCCGAAGGATTCTTGCTTCACTAACGAGCGGTCGGCCGCCCGGCAAATGACCGGCGGGGCATCGGCTCGGCGAAAAAAGGTGCACGCCCGGCTGGTATGAAAGTCACTGGTGACCACAATTATGTTACGCCAGCCCAATTTCTTGCCGAGGGCTACCACATTAGCGGCATTTTCTAAAGTATTCTGCGCCTCGTCATCCTGCAGGATGTTGTTCTCTACGACACCAAGTTTTTGGAGCAGCTCGGACATGGCTGGCGCCTCGGCGTATGGATTGTTTCCGACCTTCCCACCCGTGACGACAATTACTGGAGCCAGGTGATCTGCAAGGTAAAGCTTGGCGCCGGTGCGGACGCGTTCTTCGGTTTTGAATGAGAGGGCGCCAGTTTTTGCATCAATGCCGCCGCCGAGCACGACAATTGCATCTGCCGGCTTGAGCGGCTGCTGCTCCAGCCAAGTGCGGCCCAGGAAGATATTAAGATCGGTGAACCCAGCAAGCAGTAAAACAATCAGGAGTGTGCCGCCCAGGAGCCAGAGTGACCCGGGAAATTTTCGCACGTGCATGGTGACAGGACGGTACATGCTAGTTTTTTCGAAGTTTTTTCAAGAGCGCGATGTCGGCAATGTGCTTGCCATCGTGGTGGGTTTCCAAAATCATATCGATATTCTTCAATTTTGGATGGGCGCAGAGGGCCTTAAAGCCAGCAAGGCCAATTTTGCCGTCGCCAATGTGCTCGTGCCGGTCTTTATGTTCGCCTAAGTCCATTTTACTGTCGTTCACATGGAAGAGCTTAAGGTATTGCAGGCCAATGAGCTTGTCGAATTTTTTCAGGAAGGCATCCACCGTGGATTTGGTCCGCAGGTCATAGCCGCTGGCAAAGGCATGGCACGTATCGACACAAATACCCAGTTTTTTTCGTTGGGTGGCGGGAACAGCGTTGATAAACGCGGCAAGTTGTTCGAGTGTGCCACCGATGGCCGCGCCAGAGCCGGCAGAGTTTTCTAATAAGAAGAGCGCCGAACCCGTGTAGCCTTTTAGGATTGCCTTCACTCCATCACCCACCATTTTTTGTGCTTTCACTTCACCCACGTCTTTTGCCGAGCCGAGGTGTGTCATTACTGCGGTCACGCCGAGCAGGGATGAGCGCTCCAACTCACCCCGGACGATTTCAATAGAGCCTTTACGCAAACCAGCATTGGCTGAAGCAAAGTTAATAAAGTACGGCGTGTGGACGTACGTTCGCGCTATGCTGTACTTTGTGTTCTCGGCTTTGAAGGCAGCAACAATTTCTGGCGTCAATTTTGGCGCGGCCCCGCCTTGCGGGGAGCGGGTGAAGAATTGAAAGATTTCGCACTTGAGGTCGTGGGCGTTCTTTGGGGCATTCTGGCTACCGCCCGCTGCCGAGACGTGATGTCCGATGAGCATGGAGCCAGTATACCATTGACTCGTCCGATCTGGTGCGCTAGGATGCACCTTCACAAAGGAAGAACAGTGAAAAAAGACAAGCCTATCAAGCGTCGAATTCCGTTACCAAAAAAGCCGCCCAAAGTCCAAGAGGACGATACAACCTACAGGCGGAAACCCAAGCATCCGAAGCAAGGCGCAGACGAGCATGACTCTCCGCGCCCTTTTTATTTCTTACTTCTTTTCGGCCTGTTCCAGTACCCAGGCAATGGTCTTGCGGTTGGTCAGCACCATCTTGAGGTAATTCTTGTAGTCTTCGGACTCGGCTTGCTTCAGCAGTTCGGGCTGGTCACCAAGGCGTAACTTTTCCGCATTAATTTCACCTTCAACTTCTGCGGCAGTTGCGAGGAGATTATTATCATCGGCAATTTTACGTAGCAAAAGAGCTACTTTAACGCGATCTTCGGCTCGCTTTGCAAATTCTGCCTTTAGTTCCGTTTCCGTTTTTTTAATAGACGAAAGGTAATCATCGAACTTTCCCCCATCGTGTTCTATGGCATGGCGCAGCTCGTTGAGCATTTTGTCTTGTTCGGCTTCCACCAAGATTGCTGGAACATCATCAAGCTTACTTTGCTTGAGTAACTCTTCCATCACCGCCTGCTCGTAGCGCTGGCGTTCGCGTTCGGCAGCCTCTTCGTGTAGGTTTTCTTTAATCTTCTCGCGTAGCTTTTCCATGCTCTCAAAGTTTCCAAGCTTTTTAGCAAAAGCATCATCCAGCGCCGGCGTTGTAGTGTCATACACAGATTTTACCTTCACCTTAAACTCAGCCTCCTTATTCTGCAATTCCTTCTTGCCGTAGTCTTTGGGGAAAGTGAGTTTGAAGCTTTTTTCCTGTTCGGCTTCCATGCCAACAACCTGCTCTTCAAAACCTGGAATAAAGAGTTTCTCGCCAATGGTTAACGTTTGGTTGCTCCCCTTGCCACCCTCCAACGGCACATTGTCCAAAAACACATCAAAGTCAACGTCTATACGGTCACCTTCCTTCGCTGGTCGCTTAGCGATGGTGTGTGAGGCATGCATGCTCAGTAAGCTCTTTAGCGTTTTCTCAATTTGCTCGCCAATAATTTCGACTGGCTTCTTTTCAACTTTAACTTTGGCTAGGTCGCCTACGACAATTTCTGGCAAGACGGCAACTTCTGCAGAGTACACAAAAGGATTACCCTCGGCGAGTTTTTCTACACTAATTTTGGGCCCGCCAATAGTTTTTAGTTGTTGTTCGAGGATAGCTTTGGTGAATGTATGCTGCACAGCATGTTCGGCGGCGTGTTCCAGGATTGCGCCAAGGCCAACCTTCTTCTCAATTATTTCTCGCGGGGCCATACCAGGGCGGAACCCAGGAATTTTTGCGTCGGCGGCCAGGTGTTGAATAGCGTCTTTGAGGTGCGGGGCAAATTCCTCGGCCGTGAGTTCCACGGTGAGTTTGACCAGGCTTTTGGGCTGCTTGGATACGGTCACTTGCATAACAAAAATCGGCTAGGGTGAGAAGGTCACGCTACCGCAAATTAAAACTCGCGTCAATAATTAAGCCTTCGGCCGCACATCCACCACGCGTTTCTCTTTGGGTTCGGTTTCCATGCCAATCATTTGGAGTACTTCCGCAAGCGGTTTCTCTACCAGGCGGGCGGTCACACCGGTTTCGTTGAGTATTTTTTTGTTCAAGGCTACGGACAATTCTTCAAAACCCACGCCTTTTTTCGGGGCAATAAATAAGATGAGCTCGTCTACTTCAAAAGGATCATTATTCACTTTGGCAATTTGCAGCTGCCACTCTTCCACCTCCGACGTGCCGGAGAGCAGAGGGAAGAAGGCGTTGAGATCCACCAGTTCGCCTTTCACTTTGGTCAGGTGGAACTCTTTGATATCAGATTTGCGTTTAATATCTTTGCTGATCCGCGCCACGGTGCGGCCGCAGTCGGGGCACTGGTCATAGCTCATGCCCTGGATAATGTCGCCAGTGCGGTAGCGGACCATCACGGTTCCGCGCCAGTTGAGGCTGGTGTACACCAGTTCGCCGGGCTGGCCTGGGGCTACGCGGTTGCCGACTTCGTCCACCACCTCGAACACTTCCATATCTGGGTAGGTGTGGTAGCCAGACTCCTCGCTGCACTGCGACCAGGCAGTTTTCCCTTCGGTCATGGCATAGGTAGCAAAGATTTTTGTCTTGGTTGCGCCCACTTCTTTAAGTAGCTCTTTCACTTTCGTGCGCAGGCCGTCGCTTACGCGCTCGCCACCAAAGACCACGTACTGCAGGCTGGACCAGTTTTTTTTCTGGGCAACCGCTTCCCGTAAGGCATGGTAGAAATAGCCCGGGATGGCCGTGACAAGGGTGGCCTTGAGGCGCTCGATAGCATCAATAATTTTTTGCGTACCCATCACTTTGCCTCCACCACTCTGTAGCGTCGTCAGCTGCAGGCTCGACGTGGCGAAGAAGGTCAACCAAAAGGCCAAATGCGGCGCGTAGGGGAATGCGTTCACCACCACGGCATCGCGCGGGATGCCCATAGTATCGAACAGGCGTTGGCCGGTTGCTTTGAGCACCTCCACATCTCGCGCGCTGTAGCCAACAGCAGTGGGGAGCGCGGTGCGGCCGGTGGTAAAGTGCAAGTGGATGGGTTTGTACTCCCACTCCAATTTCTTCTTAACATCTTGGCCGGCAAGCTTGCGTAGGAGAATGCCAATAAGTTTCTTTTTAGACGCGTACTGCTTGAGTAAATGTTCGTCGGGTTGCAGGATAAACGCGCGGGATTTCCCAGGTTCTTCAGCACTCGGGGCAAGGTCCACCTTGGAGCTAAACGGGAGTTTCTGCAAGTCATCGACGGTCTGAATATCTGAAAATTTTAGATTGTGCTTAGCAAAAAGCCCCCGGAAGTACGGGCTATAGGGCAGTTCGTGGGCAAAGAAGTGCTTGAGCTGGCGGTTCTGCAAGCTGGCAATTTCTTCGCGGGTTAGGTGGCTAACGGTACTCCAGTCCATGCAGGTAGTCTAGAAGGGTGAAGGCCGCCCGGCAAGCTCGCCAACCCGCTGCATAATTGTGCGCGTAGTTTCCGTCAGTTTTTCTTTGGTCAGCTGGTCCTCGGGAATTTTTGGAAAATGCAGCGGCGCACCAAAGTGTAAACGGAGGTTGCGCTTCCAAGACAAGGCTGCCCGCACCCCCTCGGTAACGCTCCAGGTAAATGGCCCGTCAAAGCCAAAGGGAATGACGGGCACCCCAGTCCAGTGCGCCAGGCGGGCCACGCCGGTTTTCCCCGGCAGCACAAAGGGGGCAGCGTTGCGCATGCCTTCAGGGAAAATACCCACGGCATTCCCGGCTTCCAGTTCCTGCCGTAGCGGCAACAGTGAGGCGGCCAAGTTCCCTTCTTTTTTATCAACGGCGCCGAGCCACTGGTAGGCAATGTCGTGGCCAAATTTTTTTGCAATTTTATCGTACGCCAAGAAGACCACTGAACGGCGGGTGTAAAAATAGACGACGCTCGCCACGTAGAGTGGGTCGGGTGAGCCCACATGGTTCCCAGCCAGAATGTAGGGCCCGGTGCGCGGCAGATGTTCGAGGCCAGAGAGCACACGAAAACGGCGCTGGTACAAACGTATGAGCCACAGTAAACCAGCGTAACGCTTCATACCATGTAGATTTTTCCAGCGAGGGTGGCAACTGGTGTCATGATGGCTCGGTTTACTTGCGCCAGCAGTGCAGCATCCACGGTTCTTCCCTGCCAGGCCGAAAGGTCAATTGGTTTTCCTACGGTGCACGACATGCGGCCAAAGAGCAAATCTTTCCGATGGTCGGCTGATGTCTGCGGCGGCGGGCTGGTGCGGCGAATGCCAATGGGTATAACTGGTACACCACATTGCAAGGCTAAACGCGCCGCGCCACTTTTGACCTTCCCAATAGTGTCGCTGGTATTTACCCTGCCTTCCGGGTAGATAAGCACTACCTCGCCCCGTGCGAGCAGGTCAGCGGAATATTGCATTGAACGCGCCCGATCTTCGTAGAGCGGGATGGTATGCATGAACCGCTGGGCAAAGGCGGTCTGGAAAATTTTCCACTTGGCAATGGCATGTGCCGCCCGACCCTGCGTGCCCCAGGCAATGGTAAATATCAACAAGAGGGGGTCGTGGATGCCAATGTGGTTTGCCACCAGCAGCACTGGTCCCTTTCGGGGAATATTTTCCAAACCCTCCGCGGACGCAACGCGCCAGCGGAGGAAAGGATAACTGAGGATGCGGGCAATGGTGTCTACCATGTGCCTAGAATACCAGAATTAGAGTTTCCAGTTGATAAGCAGGCCGACGATCAGCAACGCCACGATGTTGATAATCTTAATCATCGGGTTGATTGCTGGGCCGGCGGTGTCTTTGTAGGGGTCGCCTACGGTGTCGCCGGTGACGGCAGCTTTGTGTGCCTCCGAGCCTTTGCCGCCATGGTTGCCGGCTTCAATGTACTTCTTGGCATTGTCCCAGGCTGCACCGCCGCTGGTCATAGAGACGGCCACGAACAAGCCAGTAACAATGGAACCGACCAGCAAGCCACCAAGCGCCACGGGACCTAGGATAAGGCCGACCAAGATCGGCGCGACGACGGGGATGAGTGCCGGGACAAACATTTCTTTAATGGCACCTTTGGTTACAATGTCCACGGCGCGGCCGTAGTCTGGCTTTTGCGTGCCCTGCATGATGCCGGGCATTTCGCGGAACTGGCGGCGCACTTCCTCCACGACGTAGCCAGCAACTTTGCCCACGGCTTGCATGGCGCGCGCACCGAACAAGTACGGCAGCATGCCGCCGATGAACAAGCCCATAATTACCTTCACGTCACTCAAGTCAAAAGTGAGGGCATAGCCACGGTCAGCAAATTCTTGCACGTAGGCGGCAAACAGCACCACGGCCGCGAGTCCGGCCGAACCAATGGCGTAGCCCTTGGTCACGGCTTTGGTGGTGTTGCCCACGGCATCCAGTGGGTCAGTCACATCGCGCACTTCTTTGGGTAGGCCGGCCATTTCTGCAATGCCGCCGGCGTTGTCCGTAATTGGGCCAAACGCGTCAATGGTAACGATAATCCCAGTCAGCGAGAGCATGGCCATAGCGGCAATCGCAATGCCGTAGAGGCCAGCCAGTTCATGCGCGCCCCAAATACCGGCGGCAATAACCAAGACGGGCAGGGCGGTGGATTTCATGCCAACGGCTAGACCAGCGATGATGTTGGTACCATGGCCAGTGGTGGAGGCATCCGCAATTGAGCGTACGGGTTTGTACTGGGTGGAAGTAAAGTATTCAGTAATCACTACGAGCAGGGCGGTCACGCCCAAGCCCACCAAGCTGGCCAGGTATAGTTCGGCCACTGTGTAGGTGCCGTTATCTTTCATTAGCCACTGGGTAATCGGATAGAAAAATACTGCAGCAATGACGCCGGCGGCGATGAGGCCTTTGTACAGCGCGCCCATGATATTTTGCTTCACGCCCAAGCGCACGAAGAACGTACCAAGCACTGATGCCACAATCGAAATGGCGCCGAGGGCTAAGGGGTACAGGATGGGCTCGTCCATGCCCGGGAAGAGCAATGAGCCAAGCAGCATCGCGGCCACGGCCGTCACGGCATAGGTTTCAAACAAGTCTGCGGCCATACCCGCGTCGTCCCCGACGTTGTCACCCACGTTGTCCGCAATGACAGCCGGGTTGCGCGGGTCATCTTCCGGAATGCCGGCTTCCACTTTCCCCACCAGGTCAGCACCCACGTCTGCAGCTTTGGTAAAGATGCCGCCGCCGAGACGGGCGAACACGGAGATGAGCGAACCGCCAAAACCCAAACCGATGAGTGCTTTCACGTCGCCGGTAATCCAGTAAAAGACTGTCACGCCCAGCAAACCAAGACCCACCACGAGTAAGCCCGTGACAGCGCCGCCGCGGACCGCAACTTTGAGCGCGGACGGCATGCCAGACTTGGCCGCTTCGGCGGTGCGCACGTTGGCGCGGACCGCTATGTACATGCCAATGTAACCGGCAAGGGCCGAAAGCACGGCGCCGACGAGGAAACCGTAGGCAGTGTTTTCATCGACAAAAATGAACAACGCCACAAACAGGATACCTGCAATCCAGGCCACTGTTCGCGTTTGGCGGTTGAGATAGGCACTCGCGCCTTCTTGGATTGCTTTCGCAATTTCTTTCATTTTGTCTGTCCCTTGGGGCAAACCCAGAATCCATTTTGCCAGCCACAGGCCAGTGCCGATGGCGATAATCGACCCGATGAGGGCCATGAGCAGGGGTTGGGAATCGGTCATACAGGTACGCGTTACGAAAGGGAAATAAGTGAAGTTAAGCTTTCGGTTCTTCGGCCGGCACTTCCGGTGCAGTTTCCACTGGTGTTTCTGCGACAACTTCTGGCGGGGTTTCCAGCGTGCCTTCGGCAGGGGTTTCGACCACTGCTGGCACCTCATCCGTTGGGGCTGCTTCCGCTATAACTTCACCTTCTTTTTTGCGCGGTGCACCACCTTCGCCCACAATATCAATCCGCCAGCCCGAGAGTTTGGCGGCCAACCGGACGTTCTGCCCAGACTTGCCAATAGCTAGCGAGAGCTGATCTTCTTTTACTTCAACTTTGGCCGTGTGCGTGTCGTTATCCAGGGTAATAGAAATGACCTTGGCTGGCGACAGGGCGTTGCCAATAAAGCCAATGGGGTCTTCGGCCCATTCAATAATATCAATTTTTTCGCCGCCGAGTTCGTTAATCACGGTCTGCACGCGGCTGCCGCGCTGGCCCACGCACGAACCAATCGGGTCGATGTTCGGCTGGGTTGAGCTCACCGCAATTTTGGAGCGGAAGCCGGCCTCGCGGGCCACAGCCTTAATTTCTACCGTGCCGTTCTGAATTTCTGGCACTTCCACCGCAAAGAGTTTGCGGACCATTTCGGGGTGCGTGCGGGATACTACAATTTCCGGGCCTTTGGTGGTGGAGTTGACGGACACAATGTACACCTTGATGCGCGCGCCAGCCCGGTACTGCTCCGTGGGCAGCTGCTCACCCGGCGGCATGATTGCTACGGCATGGCCAATATCAATCATCACCAGCCGGCCTTCCTGCCGCTGCACGGTGGCGTTCATGAGTTCGCCTTCCTTATCTTTAAATTCGTTAAACACAATTTCCCGCTCCGCCTCGCGCAGTTGCTGGATAATGACCTGCTTGGCAGTCTGCGCAGCCATACGACCGTATGCTGCGGGCGGGAAGAGCTCGGTTTTAATGGTGTCGCCGATCTTTGCACCTTTTTTCAACGCCTGGGCATCAGCCTTGGCAATTTCCGTTTTCGGGTCAAAGCGTTCGAACGCTGGCTCTTCGGTGGTCACCGGTTCGGCAGGTTGGCTGGCTTCGGCGCGGGCTTCTTCTTCGGTGCGGACAACAGTTTCACCGGCTGCAACCTTGGCTGCACGTTCTGCTTCCTCGGCTTCTATCTTGGCTTTGCGCTCGGCATCGTACGCTTCGGTGGTGGCTTTCTTCTCATCCTCCACCACCGTCTTCACGTCAAAGACGCGGCTGGAGCCGTCTTCCAAACTGAACTCAACTTTAATATTCTGGTCTTTCTCGCCAAAATCCTTGCGGTAGGCCACGGCCAGGGCGGCTTCCACCGTGTGGAGCACGGCATCCATAGGAATGCGCTTCTCGTCGGCGATCTGCTGCATCGCGCTAATAATCGGGTTGTCAGACATTGACGTAAGGTATCAAAAAAGAAAACAGCCTATTCAGGCTGTCAGTAGCTGCAGTATACACGGGTTGGTTGGAATGTCAATATAGAGGCATGACAGCCTAACTCACGTTACGTAAGTGAGTCATTTGACCTTGCGTTCGAGTAATGCCAATTACATCAATGCGGTAATCGCCCGCGTAGTTTTTATGCGTCACATACCATTCTGCGCTCCGCTGCATGCGCAGTAACTTATGGCCGACCACGGTTTCTTCCGGTCGACCAAAGGCACTTGAAGCTCGGTAGCGCACCTCAACAAATACCAGGCTGTCTTGTTCTTTACACACCAGGTCAATTTCCCCGAATGGGCTACGGACATTGCGCGCCACTATGGTGTAGCCTTTGGCCCGCAAAAAATCTGCCGCCAGGTCTTCGCCGCGTTTACCTCGCTCTTGCGTCAGGCCCATTATTTCTTGAACACCAAAGCAAAATGGTACGGTCCGGGCGTGAATTCCTCTACAAACAGGAATCCAGCATCTTCAGCTACCCGCCGCACGTCCGCAGGGTGAATCAAATTTTCTGGGGTAGGGCCCATTTTTATGCCACTCACTTTCCAGTCTACAACCAGCAACCGCCCGCCAGGTTTGAGCATGCGGTAGGTCTCGCGCAGGATATCCGTGTGGCGCTTGGATTGGTAGAGCAGGTTAATCAGCAGGCTCACGTCGACCACCTCGTCCCGCACCAGGCGCGCGCCGCGATACATTTCGAGGTTCGACCACACCGGAATAATATTTTGCAACCCCGAAAGTTTAGCCCGGCTGACCAAGTTCGACAGCGCAGACTTGAGCACGTCAATGCCGAAGACCGTGCCCTTGCTGCCCACCATTTTTGCTGCTTGCAACACAAAGTAGCCCGACCCACCGCAACCAAGATCGGCAATAACTTGGCCTGGCCCAACGCCCATACGCCGCAGCGTGTGCTCGGTTTCAAAAAGGGTTGTACCAGAAGGGATTTTTGCCATAGGGGTTTACCGTCGTTTGCGTATTGTGCGTTTCGGCTTCGCTATCCGCTTGCGCGACGCTCTCTTTGTTATACTCCTTTTTGCGGATTTTGTGCGGACTGTACGTCGCACTGCTTTTTTTGCGCCCAGTTTTTTCTTTGTTGGTTTCGCTTTGCGTTTTGCGTTAGACTTTTTTCTTGGTTTAGCCGCCGCAGCTTTCACCGGCGCAAAGCTCATGCGATGCTCGAGCGATGGGCCATGCATCGCAAGCAGTTTTGCATGGAGGGGCGTGCCGTAACCTTTATGAATATGAAAATGAAACTCTGGGTGCGCCCGATGGATTTCCGAGCTCATCAAGCGATCTCGCGAGACTTTGGCCATTATGGATGCGGCACTAATGGTTCGTTCCAGCGCATCGCCATCGATAATATTAACCATGGGAATTTTTCCCAGATCAATTTTGAATGCATCAACCAGCACCGCATCGGGGGAGATGTGGAGTTTGTCCACTGCACGTTTGAGCGCGGCTATATTTGCTTTGTGCACGCCGTGCGTATCTATGTCGTTAACCGACACCACGTGCACAGACCAGGCTAATGCTTTTTTCGCGATTGCGACAAAAGCTCGCTCGCGTTGTGCGGGTGTGAGCATTTTTGAATCATATAGTTCGTTCGGGATATCGTTCTCATCCAAAATCACCGCGGCAGTAACCAGTGGCCCTGCCCAGCTGCCTTTGCCTGCTTCATCCACGCCCGCAATCAGTCGGTGCCCGGCTTTCCGGAGCTTTGCTTCGTGTGCATTGGTGGGTGCAGTTTTGGCCATGCATGCAGTATACGCTATTTTTCACTTTTTTTCAGCAAAAATAAAAGGGGCGACGCCTGTATATCATAGAGATTAATAGGCTGCCCCTTAAATGGTTGTTTGTGTAGACGATGTCCGCCACGTTTGATTCTTCTCGCTAGGAGCAGACGCAAACGTGGCAGGCATTATCATAAACCACAAACAACTGTGTATTCATCGCTTTCCATGTTTTCGCGATAAATGTGACTACCACTCTTGTGGTTATATCTCTGGCTCGAAAGCGTAAAGATTAACCTTTTAAGCTAGGGAATTTTTATATTCTCCTAGTTTTTCTTTTCAGTCAGCTGCATGGACAGCTATGACGAGTAGTAGAACAGAAGCCCCACAACGTTTGGTAGTGCCAGCTGTCGTACTTCTCGCTCCTTGGTTGGCCCAAGTGCAGTAGTCGTTGGATTGATGAAGGAGCGGTTTCTATTTCTACAGGGAGTATAGCAGGAATTTGACCCTTTGTCAACAAACTGGTGTGGCTAAGGTTAGCCAAAATTAGCTTTTGCGCTTTTGCCAGGTGCGGAAAGCACCTTGTACCCGGCGCACAACCTGCGGGATGGGGATACGGGTGGTATTCAGGATGAAGGAGTAGTTTTTTTGCTGGAAAATGTTGATGCCGTAGAGTTTTCGGTACCGGCGGTCGTCGTTTCGCATGCGTTTAGCTGCCGCTTGCTGGATAGCGCGGACGCTGGTGAGTTTTCCAGTTTCAACGGAGCGGTCGTGCTGGTCGGCTTGGATGCGCCGCGCACCAACACCAGGGCTCACATCTAAGAAGACATTGAATGCCTGGGGGAAGAAGTGAAAGGCCGTGCGGCTGCTTACCACGACGTTTTTTGTCCGCTTCACTGTAGCAACGAGTGCCCGGTCAAAGGCTTTGTCGCCGGCATTCGGGTGTTTTTCGGACCACTGGTTAAATTCGTGCAGGGTCATGCCGTGCTGCTTCGCGGCCTTTCGGCGCAGTTGGCCGACATCAATAGTACGGAAGTGCAATGCCTTAGCCAGGAGCTGCGTGGTAGTGGATTTGCCGGACCCGGGCCGGCCGTTGATGGTGATGATCATGAAGCTGTGTTAACCCTTGACAAAAAGTACTTTCTACGGTACCATAGTTAGTTCAAAAACACACAATCAACGTGCAGAGACGCACATTACCAAAGGAGAGTATACGTGGCACAACAAGTCCTCAGCCAGCTTGCTATGGGAGAATTGGCAGCCATCAATAGTCGTGACGGATTTTCGCCGGAACTTTTTGGCTCCCTCGCCCGCCTCACCCCGCAGGTCGCCGTCGAAACAGTTGCTCTGCGTCAAGGGTCTAACAACACTATTGAGGTGTATATGATCCAGAGACCGGACGACGAACCTGCCTACCCCGGCGAGAAGCACTCGCCCGGCAGCATTCTTCGTAATAGCGATTTCGAAAACATTGACCCCTGTAGCGATGGAGCGTACCGTCGGGTCATAGACCGCTTGGCGAAGCGTGAGTTTCATGTGGGCATTACCAATTTTGATTTGGTGGGTGAAATTTTTTTCGAAGAAGAGCGCGGTTCTTTCAATAACCGAATTTTCCTCGTTGAACTTGACGGTGAGCCTACAGGTGGCGCTTGGTACGATATTGATAATCTTCCCGAGAACACTATCGACCATCACTGGGAACATATTATCCCTATAGCTGTAGCTGCCTATCGGAAGCGACGTACTGTCTAACGTGCACCTTCAAAACACCCGAACCAATGGTTCGGGTGTTTTTGCGCGCGTCCTAATGCTATGAGGTTACATTTGTGGTGGTGCCAATCACAAACGTGACAATGGCCCAGGAGATAAGAATAATAATCAGTCCAATGATTGCCGCAAGAATTGTTTTCCGTGCGGCGTCCCCGCGGTCGCTGTCCGCACTCGTCGCAGCAACGATGCTGCCTATAATAATCATGGCTACCGCAATGAGCCCGAGCAGGCCCAAGACCCACTGGATGATGTTGACGGTGGTGGTTTTTAAATCTGCACTACCCAAGCCCAGCGTGCCGCCCACGGTTTCAATGGACAGGGCCTGCGCCAGTCCGGGCAGGCTCCATGCCAGCAGGATAGTCGTAACGATAAGGAAGCTAGCGGCGCGTTTTTGCATGGGGGTGGAGTAGCAGGAAGTCTAGTGCAAATATTGCAGCCACGAAAAGACCAAATGCTGAGTATGCTACGACGTGACGGGCATGCCAGATGCTTGCCGCGTAGCAAACCGCTACCAGTATGAGTGCTAGTTTGATCGCGTAGGTAGTAAACCGCAGCGGTATAGTTTTGTCCCAGCCAATAAATTGCCGCGCGGTGAAGAAGAAGTCCAGAATAATTGCCAGAGCGCTTATGGCGCTGGCCCCAATGAGCTGTTCAGACAAACCGTAGCGGGTTGCGGCAAACGTGATAATAATAAAAACCACCCACACTCGAAAGAGGAAGGTGAGAATGAGGATGGTTCCCGCAAAGGTTCGGCCGGGGTGCAGGGGGTGCCAGTGGTGGGCGAGCATACTTACAGGATAGCAGAAATCTTTCTAGATGGAGGTACGTATTGCATCACGGCCCTAGTCCGCTTCTTTTGACAATTGTTTTTTGACGTATGTCAAAATTTTGTACACGCCTAAAGCCGCGAAAATATAGAATAATAGACTACTAATATTTATAACGCTAGTAAAGTTTGCAAATAATATTGGTGGTAACGGTCCGTCCCAATCCCGCAAGAGCAAAATATTCAGCGTAACTTCCAGGATATGGAACATAAAAAGTGCACTGAAAATCACAATTATCTTTTGATGTATTTTTTGCAAGAGAAAAGCAAAAAAGATACTTATCAAAAGATTCCCAGCAATTGTTGTAATGGCAATCACTAGTCCCGCCTGACCCACCGAGAGCTTGGTGCTTAACGTGGAAGCGTATAGCCAGTGTGCATTCTCCATGAAAAGCCAAGCGAGTGCAAAAAGCGCTACAATTTTTAGACGACTGCTAAAAATTCCCAAGTGGGTTTGACTATATTTTTTCGCAAGGACGTCGGGCCGACCAAACTCGGTAATGGCGTCGGTATGCTTACCCAATTCTCCTAGGTGCTGCCCAAGTTCCATCACCAGTTTTTCTCGACGCGGCCCACCTACCAAGAGTTCCTTGCGGAATATGTTTAAGAATTCTTCGTGTGTCATACGGCGGCGTGGATAATGCGAGTGATCGCTTTTTGAAACACCACCCAGTCAGCTTTTTTCGCCTGGAGTTCTTTTTCCCCCTTCCGGGTGAGTTCGTACACCCGGCGTTGTCCATTGCCGGTTTCCTGCCAGGCTCCGGTAATGTACTTTTGCTTCTCCAGCTTGTGCAGCAAGGGGTACAGCATCCCCATGCCAAACTTAAATTCGTCCGGCATGCTGTCCCGAAGAACTAGTGAGAGAGCGTAGCCGTGGAGGGATTTGCGCTCTAGGGTGGCCAGGATGAGCATGGTGGAATGCCCTTTGAGTTGCTCTTTATTCATAGATATATCGTTATACGATATATAGAGTATAAGTCATATCATTTTAATGTCAAATACTGCCAAAAGCCGCCCGGGAAACCCAGTGGTCACTGCATACTCGCGCACCTTGGAGAAGGTACGCTCGGTATCCATAATTGAATCCCAGCGTATGTTTTCTAACGTGCGCTGATCTTTAAAAAATAAAAACCCGCCATATTGCAGAACGGGTTTTCAGAAGAACGGTTGAACAAATGCTAGATGCTCGACAGTGCGACAGCGCGGCGGAAGCGGGTGACTTTAGGCATCAGCCAGTCGAGAAAAATACTGCTGCCTTGTCCGTAGAGTATCAATATATACGACACCCAGATGCCTTGGCAGTATTGCAAGAGCCCTTGGAAATTGATATGCATTTTCAAACCCAAGCTCATAGGGATGGCTAGAATGATGAGGCATAGCCCTATTATCCCAGAGAATAAACCAGTACTAACTAGTACAGCTTTCCATGCCGACCCATACTTCAATAATTGCTTCGGCCAGATTTTTCCGTGTAGTGTCCAGCCTAATAGACTGGTAAAGATAGCCAGCGGTATGAGGACAGTACTTATTGGTATCAGACTCAACAGCAAGCACAACCCAATAGCACCAATACCAATCGAAGTTATGAGAAAAAGCCACTTTTGAGTTTTCAAGTTATACATTTTTACCTCCATATCACTTTTATTTTTTAGAGTATATGTAATAACCAGTCAAATATCAACAAGCGCGGGCAGGGCCGCCCACGCTCGGAAAAATTGACAGCTAAAAGGGTGGAGCAAGCTCCACCCCTACGGCCCTAAAGCCTCGCAGCTTTTTAGTTGTTCCTACTCCCGTCGGCGGAAGTGGCCATGGTCGTTGCCGCCACCTGGGCCACCGAACCCGCGGGGGCCGTGATGGTCCCGGCCACCGGTGCCGTGGAAGCCACCCTGACCGCCGGTGTCATAGGCAGAGTCTGGAATAACTAGTCCGCTTTCCGCGCCCAGCGCTTTCACCGACAAGCTAATGCGCCCGCGCTCTTTGTCCACATCCATCACTTTCACTTTGAGCTTCTGGCCAACTTGGACAATGTCCGAGACGGCGCGGATGCGCGCTTCGGCAAATTCAGAAATGTGCACCATGCCGTCTTTGCCCGGAGCAAATTCCACAATGGCGCCAATTTCGCCGCCACTGTTGCGGTCTTTCATTATCTGCGTCACCGTGCCTTCGAAGATTTCACCCGGTACGACTTCGCGAGTAATGTTCTTAATCCACTCCTCGGCTTTCTTGGCCATTTCGGAGTTAGTGGAGGTAATGAAGATCAAGCCGTCATCATCAATGTCAATTTTGGTAACGTCGGCGCCACCACACTCGTCAATAATTTTGTTAATGGTCTCGCCGCCCTTACCAATAACATCGCGGATGAGTTCAGGGTTAATGCGGATGCTGGTAATGCGCGGGGCGTACTGGGAAAGTTCTTTGCGCGGCTCTGGCATTGCTTGCGTCATTACGTCCAGGATTTGCAAACGGGCTTTGAGCGCGCCCGTGAGTGCCTCTTTCACCATGTCCATGGTCAAGCCATCAATTTTGATGTCTACCTGGATGGCGGTGATACCTTGCTTGGTGCCGGCAACTTTAAAGTCCATCCCGCCAGCGTGGTCTTCGATGCCCTGGATGTCGGTAATGACTTTGTAGCGTGTGGCATCTTTGGGGTCGACGATAATGCCCATGGCAATGCCCGCAACCGGCGCCGTGATCGGCACGCCCGCATCCATGAGTGCCAGGGACGAACCGCAGGCCGAAGCTTGCGAGGTCGAACCGTTGCTCGAGAGCACTTCGCTCACCACGCGAATGGTATAGGGGAACGCTTCTTTATCTGGCAACACCGGGACGAGTGCCTTTTCGGCCAACGCGCCGTGACCAATTTCTCTGCGACCGGGGCCGCGGTTCGGCTTCACTTCGCCCACCGAGTAGGACGGGAAATTGTAGTGGTGCATGTAACGCTTCTTGCCGTTCTCTTCCATGCCGTCCAAGGTCTGCTCATCACCAGGCGAGCCGAGGGTGATAATGGACATCACCTGGGTTTCGCCGCGCTGGAACAAACCCGTGCCATGCGTGCGCGGGAGTAAGCCAACGGCTGCGGACAGCGGGCGGACTTCATCCACGCCGCGGCCGTCCACGCGCTTACCGGTGTCGAGCACCAGGGCCATAGAGGCTTCGTCAATCAAGGCTTCTAGCATACCCACGCCCAAGGCGCGCTCATCTTTGTTCACGTCGTTGTCCGCTTTGAGGGTTTCATCAAGTTCCGTCGTCAGTTTTTCAATAGCAGTATGTTGTGCCTGCTTGCTTGGGTCAGCAAAGATATTTTGCTTTTTGTCAGCCGAGAAGAAAGTTTCTACCTTGGCTTGCATCTTTTTCTTTAGCTCTTCATCATCCCCGGCCGTGGTAATGACAATTTTTTCTCGGCCAACCGCAGCCACGACTTGCTCGATGAGCTCAATAACTTTGCGGTTGTGCTTCATGCCGAATTCTACAGCGCCGGCAATGGTGTCTTCGGACACTTGTTTGGCTCCGGCTTCAATCATCACGGCTTTGTCTTTGCTGGCTGCCAGTACGAGGTCGAGATCAGACTTTTCGCGCGCTTCATAGCTAGGGTTTAACACCCACTCGCCGTTAATCTGGCCCACGCGCACGCCGGCGATGGGGCCGTTCCACGGGATTTGTGACATGGAGAGAACGGTTGCCGCACCAATCAAGCTCGGCATGTCCGGGTCGTTCTCCTGGTCCACGGACAGCACCAGGATGCTCACCTGCACGTCGTTGCGCATCCGGTCGTCGAAGAGCGGCCGCACCGAGCGGTCAATGACACGGCCGGTGAGAATTGCTTCGTCGGTCGGGCGGCCTTCGCGCTTAATAAAGCGGGAGCCCTTAATTTTTCCTGCTGCGTACAGGCGTTCCTCGTAGTCCACCATCAGCGGGAAGTAATCAATGCCGTCGCGCACGTTGCTGGAGAGCACAACCGTTGCCAAGATGACGGTGTCGCCATACTGGACAGTACACGCCGCATCGGCCAAGCCGGCGTACTTGCCGGTTTGGATGGTTAGGGTCTTGCCGCCAATCTCGGCGGAAAACGTTTTGGGGTCTGCCATACCTAGGGTCCTTTATGCCCGGGGCATCCACAGTTTGCAGTCGAAGATCCGCATTGCGGTGAACCTTTGACTTCAAACTCCGAATACCAACCTGGGCTTATGAGAGAGAAATGAATTAACGAGAGAGAATTCCCCGCACCACCGAGGGGTGCGAGGGCAAGCGCAAGCGGCCTTCGCGCGCCAGCTTGCTGGGAATCAGGAACGAGCGTTTGTCATTTGAGAGGTCGGTGAACTGGTCAACCGCTTCTTTGAGTTTCACGCTGGCGGCCAGGCCATAGCCCATGCCTTCCACGCGCACACCTTCGTGCTGCAAGGCGCGGACCAAGGGGACAAAGTCGCCATCACCCGTGACCAGAATAACCACGTCAACTTTTTTGGCATAGCGCAGTGCATCAATGGCAATGCCTACATCCCAGTCACCTTTTTTGGTGCCATCGCCGAACACCTGCAACTCTTTCATCCGGAGCTCGAAGCCTTGCTTGGTCAGGCTTTCAAAAAACTTTTCTTCTTCCGCCGTCTGGTTGCTAATGCCGTAGGCAAACGCGCGGATGAGTTTGCGGTTGCCGACGCCTTTTTCCAAAATTGCGCCAAAGTTGGGCCGGCCGCCGTGCAGGCGACGCGCCGAATGGTACAGATTGGAGAGATCTACGAAAACCCCGATGCGTTGGTCAGCCGTGGAAATCATTATTCAGCCGGCGCGGTAGGAATGATGTAGGTCTGCGCCTTGAGTTTGAGTTTTTTGGTCAGGTCCTCAAACCGGGTGTTGTCCTCGCGCTGGAGGTACACCAGCAGGCGGCGGCGCTGCCCAACCTTCTTCAGCAAACCGCGACGGGAGCTGAAGTCTTTCTTGTGCGTCTTCAGGTGCTCAGCCAACTGTTCAATCTCATGCGACAAAATCGCAATCTGGACCTCGGGCGAGCCCGTGTCCCCTTCGTGGGTCTTAAACTTTTTGATGATCCTATCCTTGGCGCTCTTTTCGAGCATAGCGTGGTCCTTTCGCGGAAGCCGAGTAGGGGCGAGAGCCCGCAACCAAGCTACCGTACCAGTAAATGTGAAGCGCGGGTACTATAACTGGCTTATCGCTTATTGTCAAGCTTGGACTTGACATAATCATATTGAAGTGCTATCATTCTACGTTAAATGAATAAAACAAAAAGAAGGAAAGAAGGATTGAAAATGAAAGCTCTAGTAGGATTGATTTTAGTACTGACGTTGGTGAATTTAGCGTCCAGTACTATTGGTCGTCTGCAAAGCAACAAGCAAATAGATGCTTTACAAGCAGAAGTGCGTGATGCCGTGATTATCCCCGAAGGCGATATGCTCTTAAAGCAAATTGCCAACTACGCTGTTGGCTACTACCACACCAATGGTGAATGGCCAAGCGGGGTTCAGATTTCCGATCTCGGCCCAGGCGCGTGTACTCGTCACTGGTATTTTCAATCAGTGAACGCAATGGCGTCTGAGGGTATGCATATTACTATTCGAAAATATGATGATGCATTTGGCGGTCTCTCTGCCATTGTTCACCCGGATAGCACCGTGAGCTACATACCAAGACAGCGTTTTCGAATGCCCATGCCCGTGCGTGCCAGTTGAAGTCTAAACTTTCTTTCGATGATAAAGGATTGCCAAAAGCAATCCTTTTATTTTTGCATCAACCGCCGCGCCACCATAATGCAGAAACTTTCATTCACTTTTTGTTAGATTTTTTCATTGACAGTCAACTTTGGGTGGTGGTAAGGTGAACAATCAAAAAAAGTTGAAATTGTAGATTGAAAATTCGAAAGGAGAAAGAGAAATGTTACGAATGTACCGAAAATCAATCCCTGCCGCCCCCTTAGGTGTGGCATCAGAATGGTGTTACTACATCCAGCTAGCTGCCGAGCTTACGACGACGGAATGTACGCTGTTGCGCTGGTTACTGGGCGAGACGTACGAACTGGAAAAGTTGGACCAGAATTCATTTTTGGCCGACGCACCGACAATTATCGAAATCGGCCCCCGGCTCAATTTTGAAACTGCGTGGTCTTCCACTGCGGTATCAATTTGCCATGCCTGTGGATTGCATAAAATTGTGCGTCTGGAACGATCCAGGCGATACGGTTTTGCAGCGCGCCTGGTTGCTGATGATGTCGAGGCATTTGTGGCGACTCATCACGATCGCATGACAGAAATGCGCTACGTGATGCAACCCGAAAGCTTCATGACCAGCAGAGTCATTGAGCCAATCCAGATTATTCCGCTGCTTGAAGAAGGTGTAGACGCGTTAACTGTGTTTAACCAGCGGCGTGGTTTAGGGATGGACAGCCAGGATATTGCAATGTACTGCGACCTTTTCACCAATGTCCTAAAGCGCAACCCAACTGACGTTGAACTATGCCAGCTGGGCCAGGCGAACTCCGAACATTCCCGCCATGGTTTTTTCAAAGGCCAACTCGTCATTGACAATCGAGTACAGCCAGAGACGCTTATGGAGATTGTGAAAATGCCATGGAGAAATAACCCTGGGAACTCTTTGATTGCTTTTTGTGATGATAGTTCAGCCATCCGCGGTTACAGCATGTTTTCCCTTTTGCCGATGTGCCCAGGACAACCGGGTGCGTTTCAGGTGGAATGGCGAACGTATCACCTAACCCTCACTGCGGAAACGCACAATTTCCCTTCGGGTGTTGCACCCAATCCAGGCGCTGCCACCGGAACCGGCGGCCGCATCCGCGACAACCAGGCAGTCGGTCGCGGCGGTTTGGTGGTCACTGCCGGAGTTGCTTATTGCGTTGGCAACCTTCACCTTCCCGACTACGTACTACCTTGGGAGCAGGATGGTTGGAAGTACCCCTCCAATCTTGCTGCGCCGGTTGATATCCTTATCCAGGCATCAAACGGAGCGTCAGATTACGGAAATTGTTTTGGCGAGCCTGTCATCTACGGTTTTACCCGATCGTTTGGTATGGATTTACCCGATGGTTACCGCAGTTGGTTTAAACCAGTTATGTATTCGGTGGGCACTGGTCTTATCAACGACCTGCATACGACCAAGGGCAAACCCGAAACCGGTATGCTGGTTGTGCAGATCGGCGGTCCAGCGTACCGCATTGGTCTGGGTGGCGGCGCAGCGAGTTCGATGGTCCAAGGTGATAACACGGCTGAACTGGATTTCAATGCGGTTCAGCGTGGCGCGCCACAGCTGGCCCAACGAGTGAACCGCGTTGTTCGAGCGTGTGTGGAGATGGATAGCGGCAACCCGATTGTTACTATCCATGACCTTGGCGCGGGAGGCGATTGTAATGCCCTGCCAGAAATTGTTGAGCCGGCCGGGGCACGCATACATTTGCGTCAGCTCCCGGTTGGTGACCAGACCTTGTCCGTGTTGGAAATTTGGTGCAACGAGTCGCAAGAGCGGAATGCCTTGCTCGTGCGGCCCGAACACGTTGATCAACTGCAAGAAGTCTGCAGCCGTGAAGACGTGCCCTGCGCTATTGTGGGCCAGGTGACTGGTGACGGCTGCCTGGTTCTCCATGACGAGAATGACGGAACCACCCCGGTGCACTTGCCACTTGATAGAGTGTTAGGGCAGTTGCCGCAAAAGACGTTTCAGCTGGAGCGGCGCCAACCTCAACGTGAAGTGTTACAGTTGCCAGCAAGCTTGACCGTTCGGGATGCCCTTGAGCGCGTCTTACGTTTAGTGTCTGTTGGTTCAAAACGTTTTCTGACCACAAAAGTAGATAGGAGCGTGACTGGCTTGGTTGCCCAGCAACAGTGTGTGGGCCCAAACCAGCTGACCCTAGCCGATTACGCCATTGAAGCCCATAGCTATTTTGGTCTCACCGGTACGGCGAAGAGTCTTGGTGAGCAACCAATAAAAGGATTGCTTTCGCCGCAAGCCATGGCCCGACTGGCAGTTAGCGAAATGCTGCTGAACTTGGTTGGCGCTAAGATTACCAGCTTGGCAGACATTAAATTGTCCGCCAATTGGATGCTCGCGGCGAAGGAGCCAGGCGAAGGCGCGTGGCTGTATGATGCGGCGTGTGCCTTGCGCGACATATTAATTGAGCTCGGGATAGCCATTGACGGCGGCAAAGACAGTTTGTCTATGGCTGCCAAGGCAATTGGTCCTGATGGAAAACCCCATGTCGTGAAAGCGCCGGGCCAGCTTGTGCTTGCTGCCTATGCGCCAATGGATGATATTAGACAAAAAGTCACGCCAGACTTGAAGAGTACTAAGAATGAATTACTCTTTATTGACTTGGCTGACGAACGGCCATTTTTTGGTTTGGGTGGTTCGGCGCTTGCCCAGGTGTACGGACAAGTTGGTAGCGAATTTCCTGACCTTCAGAGTGTTGGGCTCTTAGCTCGCACGTTCAATGCTGTACAAGAGTTGGTGCAATTAGGCCTTATTGCTTCTGTCCATGACCGAAGTGATGGTGGGCTGATTACCGCCGTGCTCGAAATGGCATTTGCCGGGAATGTTGGTGTGAACATCGTCATGCAAAGTGATGAAGATCCACTCACCACCTTCTTTCATGAAGGGCCAGGCTTGGTACTAGCGTGCGCGGATGGGGCAGCAGTTTCGGCAATCCTTCATAGACACAGCGTTCCTCACCAACACATTGGTTGGGTAACGGACGATGGCGATGTTACGGCGTTTCTTAATGGGGAACTCATGCTCAATGAACGCATGGTAACGTTGCGAGGTATCTGGGAAGAAACCTCTAGCCGCATTGATTGCCTGCAGGCGAATCCTGACTGTGTTGATGCCGAAACACGAAGCTTCAATATCGTCACGCCTCCACCGCGGTTACTTACCTTTGTGCCTGAACGCACGGCAGACGCTATTCTTAAGGCTTCCATGAAGCCGAAAGTAGCGATTATCCGTGAACAGGGGAGCAACGGTGACCGGGAGATGGCCGCAGCATTCATGAGTGCAGGCTTTGAGGCTCACGACGTGAATATGACGGACCTGCTGAATGGCGAGGTGACTTTGGATGATTTCCGGGGTCTTGCATTTGTTGGTGGGTTTTCTTTCGCCGACGTACTTGATGCAGGCAAAGGTTGGGCCGGGGTTATCCGTTTCAATGAGCATCTGGCAAAAATGTTTGCGCGGTTTCGAAATCGCCCAGATACTTTTTCGCTCGGTGTATGTAATGGCTGCCAGCTTATGACTATCTTGGGTTGGGTTCCTGGCGATATCCAGGATCTGAAAATGCAACCGAGGTTCATCAGGAATATCTCTGGCCGATTTGAATCTCGTTTTTCAACCGTCCAGATCCAAGAGACCCCAGCCATTATGCTTACGGGCATGGCTGGTTCAACGCTTGGGGTATGGTCTTCTCACGGTGAAGGTCGGCTGCATAGCATTGATAATGCGTTGCTAGATCGGCTGGTAACGCAGCACCTTGCGCCTATGCGTTTCGTTGATATAGATGGTAAGTGTACAGAGCTCTATCCGTTTAACCCGAACGGGAGTCCGCAAGGAATTACCGCCCTGTGCTCACCTGATGGCCGGCACTTGGCCATGATGCCGCACCCTGAACGCACCTTTTTGGCCTGGCAGCAGCCTTGGATTCCGGAAGCGTGGCAACAGCTTCCGGCAAGCCCTTGGCTTCGATTTTTCCAGAATGCGTACGATTGGTGCCAAAGATAAAAGGAGAATTGTTGTTTCATACAAACCTCGAACAATTTTGTTCGGGGTTTTCTTTTGCCTAAAAGTAGGTGCTTAGGCCATCAACCGCCGCGCCACCATAATGCATGTTCCCGGGTCGTTGGTAGTAATGCCCAAACGAGTAGCATGCATCATTATCTTGTCCGACTCGGCGCCGGGCTGGAACCACATGCGGGTTATGGACAGGGCTTTGGCTTGGGTCAAAATCTCATCACCGACTTCGGGCGGGACAACAGACACTACAACATCCGGCTTCCACGGTAGTGCGCCCAAGTTCGGAAAGCAGGGTATGCCCGCCACCTCGGTGTACTTTGGATTCACGCCCACCACTGTCCAGCCCGCGCCATGCAAATCCTGCAACACACGGTAGCCGTATTTCGCTTCGTTTATTGTTGCACCAACGACGGCGTAGCGGAAGTTCGGATTGAGGAATACTTGCGGATCCATAGGTATTTGGTAGTATCAGGATTATGTCCGTAGGTGGCGAGCTTGCTCGCCTCTAAACTATAGCCCAGCAGAGCAAGCTCTGCACCTACCTTATGTCGAACGCACTCACGCCAACGGCTGCCACGAAAACCCTTACCTTCCAGACGAAACACCGTCAGGAATTTATTACCATCACTCCGCAGGTGGATGCTTTTATTGCGGAGAGCGGTGTGCAGACCGGCACCATCACCATCCAGTCACACCACACCACAGCGAGTATTTGGGTCAACGAGGATGAGAAGAATTTGATTGGCCCCAAGGAAAAGTTAGGTTACGTTAACGATCTCGCGCGCGTGCTGGATAGGTTTGCCGACCCGGAAGAAGAGTATGGCCACAACGACATCCGCGATGCGAACAATCCCAAAGGCAAACGCGACACGCATTTGTGCGAGCCAGATATTTGCGGCGTGATTCACGAGTGCATCAACGGCCACGCGCACGCGCAGGCGATGATTTTACCCTGCTCGGTAACCATGATTATTGAAAACGGCAAACTGGTGAAAGGTCACTGGCAGCAGATCATGCTTATCGAGCTGGACCACGATCGCGAGCGCAAAGTGACCCTGATGGCGCAGGGTCTGGCCGTAAAATAAAGACGACTTCCTTGTAGGGAAGTCGTTGTTGGTTTAGTACGATGGTTCACGAATGAGCAGGTGGGTAACAATGCTCAGCACGGCAAAAGCGATTGAGGCCCACAGGAGTATGCCACCGGTAGTAACGTAGCCAAGAAAAAGAGCAATAATTGCAAAGCCCTCGCAGCACATTTTGATCTTGCCGAACCCATTGGCGCCAAGCTGGCGTTTGACGCGGAAGTACAACTTTGCGCTTGCTAAGCCGACCAGGACCATTGCCAGTGCAATACTAATGTAGATCTGCAATTCCAGTTGCGGATATTTTTCCAGGAATAGCAACATCACCGTGACGTGCAACACTTTGTCGGCCCAGGGGTCGAGGAGCATTCCCAGTTTTGTGCCCTGGTTGTAGTGCGCTGCAATCCAGCCATCTAGAAAGTCTGTGGCTAGCGCACCTAGGTACAC
Source organism: Patescibacteria group bacterium (assembly GCA_038063455.1). GTDB lineage: Bacteria > Patescibacteriota > Patescibacteriia > PEXW01 > PEXW01 > CAIPSZ01. The sequence continues at coordinate 284,450 of JBBTVB010000002.1, read as the reverse complement.
GCAGAATGCCCACCCTGGTTGGTTGGCGGTGAGCAACAGCCAGATAGGCAAGGCCGCCAGCATCCGCAGGGTTGAGAGCAGGTTCGGAATGTTGATATTCCGTTTCATGTGGTATTCCTCCAATTTCAAAGTACTAGGGTTGCCGCAATCCTAGACAATTGGTTGGTGAACGTCAAACGTATTACTGGCCCACGTACAGACCCTGATTCGCCGCAACGTTGGCCTGCAGGCGTTTGATAAATTCGGCTTGCGCAGCAGGTACATTTTCCGCCTTGCCTCGCCAGATTTCTAGGGCTGATTCTTGCAGTGCCCGCGCGTACGAAAAGCTTATGGTCCACGGGCCAGTGTTCGCTTTGGCAATTGCGTTCAAGTTTTCCGTGGCTTGCGTTGCGCTTTGCCCGCCGGACAGGAAGACAATGCCCGGGACTTCTGCAGGCACGGATTTTTTGAAGCAGCGGATAGTCGCATCTGCGATTTGTGCCGCGGTTGCCTGGGTGGAGCAGGCGTTCCCGCTAATGACCATGCTGGATTTTAGGATTACCCCGGTAAGATCTACATCTCGGGCAATGAGTTCTTGGAAAAGCACCTGTAAGGTTTTGGTAGTTACCGCCTTACTCTTGGCCAAGTCATGGTCACCGTCAATTAACACTTCGGGTTCGACCACTGGTACAATGCCGTTTTTCTGGCAGAGCATGGCATACTCGGCCAAGGCTTTGGCATTTTCTAGTAGGCAGTGGTCAGTGGGGATGCCTTTGCCAATCGTAATGACCGCGCGCCACTTAGCAAAGCGCGCACCACGGGCGTAGTAGTCGGCCAGGCGAGTATCCAGCCCGTCTAACCCATCCGTCATTTTTTCTTCGGGCGAGTCAGGCATCGGGTGGGCGCCCATGTCGACTTTGATGCCGGGGATAATCCCTTTTTGCTGCAGCAGCTGGACGAACGACGTTCCATCATCCGCAGCTTGGTGCATGGCCTCGTCGGGCAGGATAACTCCGCTCATGTATTGCTCTATCCCTGGGGTGGTAAAAAAGAGGGCGTGATATTGCCGTCGGTTCCCCTCCGTGTTTTCCAAATGAATACTCTCCAGCCGTTTGCCGGCCGTGTTCACGCTTTCGTCCGCAGCGAGTAAACCTTTGTGGTCGGCCAGGAGTTGCGTTGCAATGGTATGGAGTTCAGTCATGCTTACAGTGTATCGAAATTGACCCCTGATGGAAACTGGGAGTACACTTGAAGTAACAATGAGTTTTACCTAAGGGAGGTGTATACATGCCTGTTGAGCCAGGAAAAACAAAAGGCGCGCCCGTCGTACCATCCACGCAAACGTTAGACATTGAAGAGGCTGAAGTACCGAATGTAGTTGTGTACACAGGTCGGCCCCATGCGACCAATCATGCACATAGGCGGCGTGCCACCGACCGTGTTCGTAATTGCGGTCTGAAGCGCAGAAACCGACACCGCCAGTAAGAAGTTTTACTGCCAAAAAAAGTTAAAACCGTCCAAGAAATTTGGACGGTTTTTCTTTAGATCTAGTAATCCTTGTGAAGGATTAGCTTAGAATCTTTACAATCTCATCGTGTATTTTTCCATTTGAAGCGATAATCGTCGTTGTCTCTTCGGTTATAGGTCTGCCCTCAATGTCTGTGCATTTTCCACCTGCCGCTTCAATAACCGCCGCTGGCCCGGCAATGTCCCAGATTTTGATGCCCATTTCGACCACGGCTTCCAGTCGGCCGCTGGCCACTAGGTTATAGGGATACGTATCACCAAAGGCTCGGATACGAGCAGCTTGCCGTATAAGATTTTGGAGTCCTTGTCCATCGTTCCGTTTCTCAAGGTGCTTTATGCCACCAAGGCTAATCATACTTTTTGATAGCGATTCGATGTCCGAGACCCTTACTGGTTCACCATTCCAGAAGGCGCCGGTTTCTCGCTGGCCCCAAACGATATCCTGCATTCCCGGCACATTTGAAACCCCTACTATGCATACACCATTTTCCATTAGGCCAATGAGAATACCGAAGAGTGGAATGCCCCGGATGAAATTTTTGGTGCCGTCAATTGGGTCAACTATCCAGATTTTTGTGCCCGCGCTTGAAGTTTTGCCAGATTCTTCACCCAGGAAACCATAGTTTGGAAAGTGTTCGTGCAGGATGTGTTTTATCAATGCTTCGGCTTCGCGATCGGCAATTGTTACCGGGGTGGCGTCGGCTTTTTTCTCCACCGTAACGTTATGGCGATAGTACCCCATGATACATTCTTCCGCACGACGAGAAGCTTCAATAGCCACTTGGAGTTCTTTGGAAATGTGACTTTGTGTCATAGAATTTTTCCTTTTTTGTATGTCCTTACGTAGCTACACCCTAGAGTTCTACCTTTACATTGTCAATGCAAAAGTTGCCCAGCAATGGACGGTTTTTCTCTTGACATAATGGGATCTTTTGTGTATGCTCATATGAAAATTAAAATAAACAGGAGGATAAATGGATATGCACATTCCCATTTTTTGTGCCTCAAGAAAGCCGGAGTACTTTGCATTTAAAGACGTAACGGAATTTTTGCAACCTATGCTTGCCACCTTGGCAGAACTCGATGCCTATGCAAACAACGCATTCCCAGGTGTGATGGTACGATTGAGCAACGAATTCCATACTAGTAGCCAAATTTTCCGTATCGGTGACATGGACAATAGCCGGCTAAAAATGCTTTCTTTAGAAACGCTGAATGCGTGTCGCCGTAAAAGGGCTACCGCATCTGTAGTAGCTTCAGCGTTTACAATAGCAAGCGATGCTATCTGCTATTGCATTCTGATCTATCCGCAATCACCTACTGTACTCGGGATATCGCTAAGTACGTTAGGAATCTCGCAAGCCGAGCAGCCAAAGTACCTCGCGGTTGCAGGATTCACAGACCCACTGACCAACCAGGCACTCGCCCTTGTCCTTGCTATACGTTTAGGAGTGTTGAATCCTCAGCAAGCGATAGAGGAATGTGGCTTGTCGGGAGATAATCCGTATTTCCGGAAGTTACTCAATGAGATTCCTTAGAAGCAAAATAGTGCATTTTTATTAAAGCCGCCCAGCAATGGACGGTTTTTCTTTTGTCATTCCGACCGTAAGGGAGGAATCTCGAATTCCAAAATGCGAGATCCCTCGTTGGCACTCGGGATGACAGTGGGGTTATTTCACCAATCCCCGCGCCTTCATGGCTTCTTCCACGCGTCTCAGGGCCACGATGTAGGCCCCCGTGCGCAGGTCGACTTTGTGCTTGTCGGCCGCAGCCCAGACGTCGTTAAAGCTGGTGGTCATAACCTCGCGCAGTTTTTTAAAGACGTCCGCTTTGGTCCAGTACGCGCCACTTAAGTTCTGCGCCCACTCAAAGTAGCTCACCGTCACACCACCGGCGTTAGCTAGAATGTCCGGCACCACCGGGATTTTGCGGCGGAACAATTTTTCATCAGCTTCGGGCGTGAGCGGGCCGTTGGCCATTTCCACAATTGCCTTGGCTTTAATCTTGCCCACGTTTTTGCCGGTGATCACATTTTCCAAAGCAGCCGGGATGAGTATATCAACCTTGAGCTGCAAGAGTTGCTCGTTGGTAATCTGCTTGTAATTCTCACAGTCGCACACCGAGCCAATGCAGTAGCACCCGTCGATTACGCCCTTCTCCTGTTTGCTGTGCAGCACGTTGCGTGGGTCCATACCCTTACCGCGGATATCCAGGATGCCGCCTTTGGAGTCGGACAGGGCGATAATCTTATAGCCCAGGTCGTGCAGCTTCTCGGCAATGTAGTAGCCCACGTTGCCAAAGCCTTGGACGGCAATGGTTGCACCTTTTTTGAGTTTGAGTTTTTTGGCGAGCTCTTCAAAAATCATTGCCCCGCCAAAGCCGGTGGCTTCGGTGCGGCCGAGTGAACCGCCAATCGCCAGCGGCTTGCCCGTGAATACGGCCGGTTCCCAGCTGCCGGTGATGCGGCTGTACTCATCTACCATCCAGCCCATAATTTGCGGCGTGGTGTAGACGTCCGGCGCAGGAACGTCAGTTCGTGGCCCAAGGTATTTTGCAAACGCACGCACCCAGGCGCGGGACAAGCGTTCAATTTCGCCAGCGGAAAGTTTTTTCACGTCTACCACAATGCCGCCCTTGCCGCCGCCCATGGGAATGCCCACCACACCAGTCTTCATCGTCATCCAGAAAGCCAAAGCTTTTACCTCGTTCAAATCCACTTTGGGGTAGTAACGAATGCCGCCTTTGAACGGCCCGCGCGCATCGTTGTATTGCACCCGGAAGGCGCTAAAGGTTTTGGTCGAACCGTCATCCATGGTAATAGAGAGGGCGGCTTCCAAAATTCGCTGCGGTTTTTGGAGTGACTCCAGCAGTTGCGGGTTGAGCTTGGCCACGGCCGCGGCTTTCTTGAGCTGCTGCATGGCGCTGGCAAACGGGTTAATGGCCATAAAGGTAAGGAGTTAATTATTTCGTAAACCCCGCACCACTAGTTGTGGTTTGGGTGGAATTAGTAAAAAATATTGTATCCATTCGCATATTTCTAGTGGTGCGGGGTAAAGCCCCAATCCGTGGGGATAGCTGGTTTGCCCGATTGCTTCTGCACGTAGTCGTAGGCTTTGAGCGCGGCCTTCGCACCTTCGCCCGCGGAAATAACAATTTGTTTATTGGCAATGGTGGTAATGTCACCGGCAGCAAAGATGCCTGGCACATCGGTTTCGTTTTCGTGAGTGATAATAATTTGGTTGCGTTTATCCAGTGCCACTAGCCCCCGCACCAGGTCGGCTTTAACCACAAAGCCAATTTCGACAAACACGCCCTGCACAGCTAGGGTCTGTTGGTCAGTGCCGTCGGCTTTGCTTACCGTAAGGCCGGTTACCGTTTTGTCACCGGCAATTGAAACCGGCACGGTATTAGTATGCACCTGGATATTATTCGCTGCAGTAATTTTTTCCACCATTACGGCTTCACCTTTGAGGGCATCACCGCGGACTATCATATGGACTTCAGGGCAAAGTTTTGCCAAGAGCAAAGCTGCATCCATTGCTGAATTCCCGCCGCCGACCACGGCCACGGGTTTGCCTTTGTAAAGTGGCGCATCGCAGGTGGCGCAGTACGTCACGCCGCGGCCGATGAATTCTTTTTCGCCCGGCACGTCCAAGTGTTTGTGCGAGAGGCCATAGGCAATAATTACCGTGCGGCCATGTGCGCTCGACGTCGGTGTGCTTACGGTGAACGTCCCGTCAGCTTGCTTCTCGATTTTCGTCACCTCATCCAGCCGCACCTCTGCACCAAATTTTTCCGCCTGCTCGCGGAACTTGTTCATCAAGCTGGGGCCGTCAGAAAAATCTACGCCTGGGTAGTTTTCAATTTCCTCGGTGGTGGCTGCTTGGCCGCCAATGTCCTGGGAAATGACCAACGTCTTCAGCGCCCGACGGCTGGTGTAAATTGCGGCAGTTAATCCTGCCGCGCCCGCGCCAACAATGACAACATCGTACGCTGTGTCAGCCATGTTACATTGCTTTCTTCAGCTCGGTCAGAATGGCTTGCTTCTGCTGCAGCCCGGCCACACGCCACACGGGTTTGCCGTCTTTGAAAATGATAAGCGTGGGAATGCTCATGATGCCGTACTCCTGTGGGATGGTTGGGTGCGCGTCCACGTCCATGGACCCGACCGTGGCTTTGTCGCCAATCTCTTTGGCAATCTCCTCGATGATGGGGCTCTGCACTTTGCACGGCCCGCACCAGGTAGCCCAAAAGTCGACCAGGACGGGTTTACCGGTTTCAGCCAGAACGTCGGTTTTGAAGTTTGCGTCCGTAAATTCAATGCCGCTCATAGCGCAGGAGGGTTAAGAAGAGGTTGGATATGCAGTATAGGTTAGGCCTTGGCCCGCCGCAATTGCGCTTTGGCGGGCAGGTTATTTTTGGACCAATCCGCCATGGAGTTGAGCACTTTGCGGAAGGCTTTGCCGCTGGGCGTTAGGCTGTATTCCACCCGCGGCGGGGCTTCGCGATACGCTGTGCGTTTAATCATGCCGCAACCCTCCAGCTCTTTTAGCCGGATGGTAAGTGTCCGGGTGCTGATGCCGCCGACGTCATCCATGAGTTCCGAAAACCGGCGGGAGGGATATTCGGATAACCGGCGGAGTAGGACAAAGGCGGCGCGGTCTTGTACCAGCCGGCAGACCATGTCCACGGGGCAGGCTTGCTTTGATACTTTCATATGGAAAGTATCACATGTGCATAGTAAGTTGTCAAATAAAAAACTCGCAAGTTGGCTTGCGAGTTTTAAGGTCTACTAGTAGTTTTTGGTTAGAAAGTCCTGCACTAGTTTCGTTTTCGGGTTTCCAATAATACTAGCGCTGGCGTTGAACTCAATGAGTTCCCCAAGGTACATGAAAGCTATGAAGTCTGATACCCTCCCGGCTTGTTCACGGTTATGTGTCACGATCACCACTGTGTACCTATCCTTCAGATTGACAAGTAGTTCTTCAATCCTGCCCGTTGCATTTGGATCAAGCGCAGAGCATGGCTCATCTAGCAATAATACTTGCGGCTGCACTACAATCGCGCGCGCGATACATAGACGTTGTTTCTGCCCACCAGAAAGATTTCCAGCATGCGTATGTAGTCGGTCCTTTACCTCATCCCAGAGAGCAGACTGACGGAGTGACTCCTCAACTGATGCATCGAGAAGCTGCTTGTCTTTTATCCCATTGACCCTAAGGCCGTAGGCAACATTTTCATAAATGGTTTTTGGGAACAGGTTTGCCTGTTGAAAAACCATTCCTATCTGTTGGCGCACAAGGTACAGGTCAGTTCGAGAGGAAAGAATTTCAAGGTTGTCTGGTTGAAGAATGATTTGACCTTGGTATCGGCACCCAGGGTATATATCATGAATGCGGTTCATGCAGCGCAGCAGAGTAGACTTGCCGCAGCCAGATGGCCCCATGATCGCGGTAATTTTTGATTTCTGGATTGAGACGGTAACGTCATGAAGTACTTTCTCTCTCTGTTTTGGGTACCAAAAGTTTAAGCTCTTTACCTCAATTGCAGGTTTAGCCGCTTCTACACTCGTATTCACATTATCTCCCGTTTGTAGAATTTAGATTATCAATGTTCATCTATCAAATTAAACATACCACAAATTTTTTCGTGTTTAGCTAGTAAAAAAACTCCAAAGTATGGTACCTGACTGATGAATTCTGTTTAATGCTTGTTAGGGTTTCTGTTCGACCTCGGGCCTAGCCCAGATGTGCTATTACGAAAGTCGTGAGCCACTCGTCCGCTTCACGAACTCGGGTACACGGCACGCACCAGCTTTGTCCTTATTAAAGACTTTAGCTTGATGGCTTGCCATGCACCGGAGTCCGTGCGAAGCGCGGGCGACTGGTGCGTGGTGGACCTCAGGAGACTCGAACTCCTCACCTCTTCCATGCCATGGAAGCGCTCTACCAGATGAGCTAGAGGCCCATATTGTTAAACATCCTATACCATTCCTCGCAAATGTTCCACGTGGAACATTCCGATATGTGCCCTGTACCAGTCACTTCGTTTCGGTACAGCGCATGAACCACTCGCTACATATAAGTTCGCGAGCCATTTAGAAAGGTGGCTCGCCATGAACCCGAGCGTATCATGAATTCTCTAGAGACGCCGTGAACCACTCGTCCGTTTCACGAACTCGGGTACACGGCACGCACCAGCTTTGTCCTTATTAAAGACTTTAGCTTGATGGCTTGCCATGCACCGGAGTCCGTGCGAAGCGCGGGCGACTGGTGCGTGGTGGACCTGGGGAGAATCGAACTCCCGTCTCAGCAATGCGAATGCCGTGTTCTACCACTGAACCACAGGCCCATAAATACTAGCTAATTTTCAATATGTTCCACGTGGAACAATCTATAGCCGCCATGTACCAGTCACTTCGTTTCGGTACAGCGCATGAACCACTAACTCATTATTAGAGCAGAACTTCATTAAAGCGAGTGTTATGTGTGGCCCGCCATGAACCCGAGCGTGCGAGTGGTTCATGGTGCCCCAAGAGGGAATCGAACCCCCATCTTTCCCTTAGGACGGGACTGCTCTATCCATTGAGCTACAGGGGCAAGTTGCTTATATTAGCTATTTTCAAGTGTCGCTTTATATAAATTATGTGATATATCGCTTACAATTGTTGTTTTTAGCGACAAGTACCGTATTCCCGCAAGTACTATTGCAATCCCGACTAGCAAAATCGCCAACCTTCGTAGGTCTTTCTTAATCGGGTTTGCCTGAGGCGCTTCGTTTTTCATACGGATTTTTCTGGATAATAATTGCTCGCTGAGTGTAGCGAACAATCAGCATCCAGACAACGCTTTGACCCCCTGCGCCCGTCGACGTACAATCCAAGTGCTCCAGATTTACATATTTACTCTATGTTCAAAGGCGACGCAGCAAGCACAAAGCAAGGCGACACAGTTATTGGCGGTGCGGTGAAGGTTGAAGGTAACTTCGTGGGTGAGGGGAACGTTATTGTCGAAGGGCAGTTGCAAGGAACCTTGAAAACTAAGCACAACGTTACCATTGGTGTTAGTGCCAAAGTGAAAGCAAACGTAGAAGCGGTTGACGTGCTGCTCGCTGGTGAGCTGATCGGTAACATTAAAGCGACTGGTAAGCTCATTCTTAAAGCCGGCGCAAAGCTGCACGGCAATGTGGAAACCAGCATGCTCTCGGTGGAGCCCGGTGCAATTCTGAACGGCAAGTGTACGATGTCTGGCGCACCGCAACAACAGGAAGAAAATTAATGACGCAGTTTAGCGCGAGTATGTACACGTACATTGTTGAAGCCGCTATTAACGATAAGAAATACGAAGCAGAACTCGCCCGAATCGAGAGCCGGTTGATTGAATTGGAAATGAGCGGCCGGATTGAGAAGCTGACGATTCTCAAAAGCCTGCCCGAAGCAATTAAAGACGCTTTGCGGAATCATTCGGAAACCATTGTGCTTATTGGCACAGATCGGATGCTGAATAGCGCAATGTCGGCGCTGGCGGAAACCGCTGTGACAGTTGGAATTATTCCGCTTGGTGAAGAAACCATAATGGCAATGACTCTGGGCATTCCTTACGGCGTAGCGGCCTGCGACGTGCTGTCCGCCCGAATTACCGCGACGTTGGATTTGGGCAAAGTGAACAACCGGTACTTCCTTTCCAAACTCAGTTTACCGGAGTGCAAGAGTATTACTATCGATTGCGATAGCAAGTTCCAGATTTCGGCACTGTCGCCAGCGACGATTGATATTGCCAACTTCGGCGAGCAGGGGAACCCTAGAGACGGGTATTTAGATGTCATCGTGCGCCCGCAGGAAGAGCGGCGTATGTTCGGCTTTGGCCGTCGCAATTTTTCCCGGACCAGCGTTTTTCCGGTAAAAAAATTGACCATCCGCAGCGGCGGCGAGAGCATGCCAATTATGTCCGACGGCGAGACGATTATTAAGACCCCGGCCACAGTGGAAGTTGCGCCGCGGAAATTGAAGGTGATTGTGGGCAAGCAGCGAAGCTTCTCGTAAATTTTTTCGTCCGAGCCTTGTCGCTCAAGCGGCTTTGTTTTAGCCTGAAAACATAAGATAAACATTCTAAAGGGAGGTACATTCATGTCATGGTCAGAATGCCGCTGCTCGTGCCACAGTGGCGGGAACGCCCGACACATTATCAATTGCTGTAGTCAATGCTCGCATTGCTACAGGAACATCTCAGGAAATTTGCATGAGCACTTGCAGAAGTGCCGGCCCGATGGAGCGCGTAGAGAAGTGTCGCTGCGTCCAAAGTCGCATGGGCAACCTTTCAGGCTTGCACCATCTCGTCGTGCCGATTCAACGTAGGGCCGAACCGAGAGCTCAGCCTCGCTGTACAAGCGAGGCTGTTTTTTGCGCAATTGAAGATCTCGTGTACACTTCGACTTAGTACCTTTCAGGGGTACTTACGTTTTCTGTTCCCCTCTACTTCTGTAGGAGCCTGCACAGAAAGTGCATAAGGTGGCCGCAAAGAAGTAGAGGGATTTTTATTATGAGCCATTGACAAAGTATTCTTTGTGTGTAATACTCCACAGTCTCTTTCGAACATAATGTTCGTTGGAACGCACACCTTGAAAATTAGACGAAAATAAACACCGCCTCGAAAAGCAAAGGAGTTGATTTTGAGCAGTAGTACTATTCGACTGTCACCTGTGGTGATAGCTGGTCAAAGCGTGGTTGTTGAATCGCATTACAAAATGCATTTGGATGAAATCGCCGCCCTCTGGCTTGCCATGCGTTTTGCAACGCCAGACTGGGTAGCCCGATATTGTCCGGAAAGCGTGCTGCAGCTGGGAGTTGGCGGCGGGGCTTTTGATGAGCACCCAACAACCGACAACCCAGCAAAAGCAGAAGACTGTTGTACAACGCTGATGGCGAGATCACTTGGACTAAGCGATCAGCCGGAGTTGGTTCAGCTTCAGAAGTTCATTTTCAATGTTGATGTAAAGGGCAACGGCAGCCCCTTTGACCTGTACAATTTGGTCAAGCAGCTGAATGAAGCTCATCCAAATGATCCGCAAAAGGTCATTGACTGGGCTTTCCTGGCTCTGGATGCAAAACATGCTGAACAACTGGACTTTGTTGAGTCACAAGAAGCCGTTCGAATGGCGCGCGTGATAACCGCCCAGAATCACACGGGCGATCAGTACTCGATTCTTATTGTTGAGAGTGACCATGGCAGCGTTGTTCGAGCAGCAAGTCATATGCTTCAGCGGGATTGGGTGGCGCTCGTGCAACGTCGATCAAACGGCCATACTATGGTTTTTACCAACAAGAGAATGCCCGTGGTGCTTTCTGAAGTGGCAAAGCACATTCGCATTGCTGAACTGGGTGCGCGTGGGAGAACTGAGCCTATTCCTGCTCAGGACTTTTACAAAGAAGGCTTCATGAGAGATATTCCTTGGTTTTACAATCCGCGGGGCGAAATGCTATTGAACGGAAGTAACACCACCCCCAATGTGGAGCCATCCAAACTCACTGCTGACCAGGTTGCTGCTTGCGTTCGTGTTGGAATCGAAGCCCAATGGCGTAAATTGCAAGTTGCCAGCTTAGGCAGATGACAGAAGCTTGAAAATCCTATGCACCTTACACAAGGACTGATGTACTTCAGTCCTTGTTTTATTTACGTACCATTGACGAAAAGGCCGATTTCTCGTAGAATACCCGCACTATGAACGTTACCGAACTCGCGCGACGGCTGCGCATCCCTGTGCAAGATCTTCGTCAAGCTTTACCCAAGCTAGGTTTTGGCATTGGTTCCAAAGCGCACAAGGTGTCCGACGTCGTTGCTCAGGGTATTATTAAAAAGCACAAAGACGAGCCCGAGCTGTTTGAGCCGGAAAAAGAAATTGATGAAATTGCCATTGCGGAAAAGACGCAGGTCTCGGGGGTGGTAGAAATTCCTTCGCGCATTACGGTGCACGAATTTGCCGCGCGCCTGGGCAAGCCCGCGCCGCTGGTCATCTCGCACTTGATGAAGAACGGCATCCTGGCTTCGCTCAACGAAGAAATAGATTTTGAAACTGCGTCCATTGTTGGTAGCGATTTTGGTGCCGACGTGCAACGCCAGAAAGAGCAAACCACCAGCGAGCGCGAGAGTGCACACGCCGACCGGATTACCCAGTTGATTGCCGACGAGCAGGATCGCACTACACCCCGCCCACCGGTGGTGGTGGTCATGGGTCACGTGGACCATGGTAAGACCAGTTTGCTGGATGTAATTCGCACGACCAAAGTGGCAGACAAAGAGCACGGCGGCATCACCCAACACATTGGGGCCTACCAAGTGACGCACGAAGGCCGGCTGATGACTTTTATCGACACGCCAGGCCACGAGGCGTTCACCGCCATGCGTTCGCGCGGGGCAAATGTGGCGGACATTGCCATTGTAGTTATTGCGGCTGACGATGGCATCAAACCGCAAACACGTGAAGTGCTCAACATCGTGGAGCGCACAAAAATCCCGTTTATTGTGGCCATTACTAAAATTGATAAAGATGGCGTGACGCAGGATAAAGTGAAAACCGATCTCGCCTCCATCAACTTGCAACCCGAAGATTGGGGCGGCAAGGTAATGACCGTGGGCGTGTCGGCAAAAACCGGCGACGGCTTGCCGGACTTGCTGGCAGCCATCAACTTGGTTGCGGACGTGGAAAAGGACACGCTCCTTTCTAACCCCAAAGGCAAACTGGTTGGCACCATTGTGGAGTCTCACGTCGACCCGGGCGAAGGGCCAGTGGCGACAGTGTTGGTCCAGAACGGTACGCTGCACCAAGGCGATTTTATTGTGGCCGGGCCAGTGGTCGGCAAGGCGCGCAACCTCAAAGATTGGAATGCTCATGTTGTACAGGAAGCCGGGCCGTCTATGCCGGTTGTTATTTTAGGTTTGAAGGCCGCGCCGTCGGTGGGTGACGTGCTGGAAGCGCCTGCCGATGAAAAAGCTGCGCGCAAGATGATGAAGCAGCAGGAATCCACCCTGCGGCTGATGCAGGTGAAGGCGCGCGAGTCGTCTAAAACCGCATCCGTGATTGCCGGCAAAACCGAAAATGCGGTTACCAAATTGCCGCTCTTTATTAAGGCGGACAAAGTAGGCTCGCTGGAAGCAATTATTGAGAGCTTGAAAATTTTTAGCTTTCCCGAAGTGCGGCCCGAAGTGGTGGGCCAAGGCTTGGGTGATGTGACGGAGTCCGACATCCTGCGCGCTGAGCAAGCCGGTGCTTGGCTGCTGGGCTTCCACGTAGGTTTGAATGCCAAGCTCGTGAGCAACGCTAAGACGACGGTAAAGTCTTACACTATTATTTACGAAATGCTCGACGATATTAAAGCGGGCCTCGAAGAAAAAGTTGGTGCCGACGTGGTGGAAGAGCCCATTGGCCAAGCGCGCGTCCTCAAAGTTTTCCGCGCCGACGGCAAGATTGCCATTGTGGGTGCCAAGGTTACCGAAGGGGTAGCCAAAGCTAAAGCGCGCGTCCGCGTGTTCCGCGGCAGCAAAGTGCTGGGCTTGGTCGCGCTGGAGCAGCTGCAGCAGAACAAGCAAAATGTCGGCGAGGTGGCAACCAATATGGAGTGCGGCCTCAAGCTGGCTGGCCTGGCCGGGGTGACCGAAGGGGATACCCTGGTGTTCATCGAGGAGAAGTTGGTTAAACGGAAGTTGGAGAGGTAAATTCACCCTCCTCTCCTTGTAGGAGAGGATGCCCGAAGGGCAGGTGAGGTTGATCAGGTATGAAAAAAGATTTAACGCCAGTTGCACGAAAGCTCCGTCAAGAAAGGAATCCTCATGAAGTCCGTTTGTGGGCACGATTGCGGAATCGTCAATTTTTTGGACTCAAGTTTCATCGTCAGTTCCCCATTGGGCGGTATGTTGTTGATTTCTGCTGTCGTGAGCGGCGCTTAGTTGTTGAAGTTGATGGAGGGGGACATGCTGAACCTACGCAGATTAAGAAAGATGTTCTGCGTGATACATACCTGCGCGCCGAAGGTTATAAAGTTGTTCGCGTGTGGTCAAATGACGTGCATGCTAGTATTGATAGTGTTCTAGAATACATAGCTACATTTTTATAAGTGCTGGTCACCCTCACCTCCAGCTCCTCTCCCAATAGGAGAGGAGGGACAGAACACATCTATGCCCTCTAAACGCGTCCACCAACTTAATGCTTTGCTCCAGCAAAAACTTGGCGCACTGTTTTTAATGGAGCTTAGCTTTGCCCCGGGGGCTATGGTGAGTATCACGCGTGTAGAAACCAACGGTGAAATTCGTCACGCGGTGGTTTTTCTTTCTGTCCTGCCAGAGAAGTTTGAAAAAGGTGTCATCTCCTTGCTCAACAAGCGTTTGCCGTTTATCCATCATGAACTCATGAAGCAACTTACGCTCTCACGTATCCCAACGCTGCATTTCCGCATTGAAACGCGCGGCAAGGCCGTGACGGATATTGAAAAATTACTGGATAAGGTGAAGGCGGAGATGCCGCCGGAGGAGTCGTAATGTATTGACAATCCTGACCACTTTTTATACTCTGCATGTATATGAATAGCGTTGCCACAATTTCTCGCAAAAATGTTGCCCGCCTGGCAGATTTTCGCTTTGGTTACTGGCATGTTTTTGCGCGGAAAGGTGTGAGCAGCTAGGAATACAGAAATACTTTAGTCACCTTACCCCGCGCATCATGCTACCAGCAGCGCGGGATTTTTTGTACGTACCAAATTTTATACCAACACCCAAACCGAAAGGAGGGCCATATGCCCCCACTCACGTTCCTTGAAACCACGCGGCTTATCCTGCGTCCACTTGAACTGGCGGATCTACCGCACCTAGTGCGTTGGATTAACAAACCGGAAATGCGCTCGCTTCTATCTGTTCGCACTCCATATAGTTCTGCAGCCGAGCGTGCTTGGCTAGAGCATATGATGCAACCTGGAAATCCACCCAGCGATATCGTGTTTGCTATTGTCCACAAGAAAGGCCCTCGACTCATGGGTGTCGTTGGTCTGCATCAAATCGACTGGGTCAGCCGAAGAGCAGTTGTGGGCCAATACCTTGGCAACGAAAAAGACCGTGGGAAAGGCTATGGTAAAGAAGCGCTTTTATCACTGGTGTCTTATGCATTCTTAAGCCTAGACTTATTCAAGATCGATGGCGAAGCGTATGAAACAAATACGGCTAGCAAGGCCATGCTCGTCTCATGCGGCTTTACGCAGGAAGGTGCCAGACGTAAAGCATTTCAAGTAGACGGCAAGAGGATTGATGCCATCCTGTTCGGCATTACCCAGGACGAATGGCGCGCGAAGTATTCAGGCAAAGTCAACAAAAAACATTGATAGTCTCTGGGAAAAAGCATAGTGACCCATAGCAGGCCTACGAAATATCGTGGGTCTGTTTTTTTGTAAGCATAAAAAGAACTCGAGTATCAGGATTGACGCTCGAGTTCTTACTGAATGGTGTTAATTTAGTATGCGAATTTGTTTTATCAAGTCTACCTCCGCATTCTCGCCGGTACGTTTTTTGGTTCAGACATGCGAGCTAACACATGTCAGTTTTGGTTATTTGCGTCGTTTACGTAACATTCACGACGTATGTTTCTAGGGTACTCCCCATGCCTACAGCGTCAATGTAGCTCTTGACGTGCAGCCTGTAACCCCGTACACTACGTGGCTTACCTATGACCGACCATCCCACCACATTTACCAAGATCCACGACGCCATTAAAGGCGCCAAGGAGATCCTGCTGATTGCCCACCAAAAGCCCGACGGCGACACGCTCGGCGCCAACCTGGCCATGGCCAACTGGCTGCGCGACGAAGGTCGGCACTTCCACATTTTCTGCGCCCACCCGGTGCCGCCGCACTTTCAGTACCTGCCGCTGTGGGAGCACATCAAGTCTACCGAAGAGGAGCTCGCACTTATACCTTTTGACGTGGTTATTGCCCTGGACTCTTCTAGCCTCACCTATGCGGGTGCAGACTCGCTTGTTGCCAAACTCAAAGGCCAACCGACGATCATCAACATTGACCATCACGGCACCAACCCGCACTTTGGCAATTTGAATGTGGTCGACCCCGAGGCGCCATCCTGCACCGTGCTCGTGCACCGTTTCTTGCAGCACATTGGCGCGCACGTGAGCCAGGATATTTCGACCTGCCTGCTTACCGGCATCCTCACGGACACTGGTGGTTTTTCGAACATGGGCACCACGCACGAAGCCATGGAGATTGCCAGCGAGCTGCTCAAGCGCGGTGCTAAGTTCCGTGCCATTACCAACCACACGGTCCGTAACAAGACCGTTAACTCGCTCAAGCTCTGGGGCCGGGCGCTCGACCGTTTGACGCGCCACGCCAACGGCATTGTGAGCACGGTGGTAACCCAAGCCGACCTGGAAGAGTGCGAGGCGACGGAAGAAGACATGGAAGGCATTTCCAACTTCCTTAACGCCCTGCAAGACGCCAAAGTTATTATGGTGCTGAAAGAGCGCGATGGCGAAGTGAAAGGCAGTTTACGCACTACCGACCCAGACACCGATGTGGCGGCTATGGCCAAGCAACTTTTTGGCGGCGGCGGACATAAAAAGGCTGCAGGCTTTAGCGTACCGGGCACCCTGACCCAGA
Organism: Patescibacteria group bacterium; assembly: GCA_038063455.1. Classification (GTDB taxonomy): domain Bacteria; phylum Patescibacteriota; class Patescibacteriia; order PEXW01; family PEXW01; genus CAIPSZ01. Next base: position 268,300 of record JBBTVB010000002.1, on the reverse strand, counting down.
CACCCGACGGCTGGCGCATCCAGCGGTAACAAAAAACCAGCCAGAGAATGAAGCTCTGACTGGTATACGTAATGCGAGTGCCACAAACACTCGATCAAGAGGAAGAGAGGCGCAAACTTAGCATGTACAATTTCTTTTTCTATTTAATGTATACTTTGCTTTTCATCAAATTGCAAGTTGACTTTTTTTCTGTGCCAGACTATACCTTCAACCACACCCCTAAACCATACTAGCTTCCACACCCTAATCTTTCTTCTAACCCATTCCACCTATGTACCTCGTCCCAACGGTTATTGAAAAGTCGCAATTCGGCGAGCGAGCCTACGACATCTACTCCCGTTTGCTCAAAGAGCGCATCATTTTTCTTGGCGACGGCATTGACGATGCCATTGCAAATACGGTTATTGCCCAGCTGCTTTTCTTAGAGAGCCAAGACCGCGAAAAAGACATCAAGCTTTACATTAACTCGCCGGGCGGGTCGGTGACGGCCGGTATGGCCATTTATGACACCATGCAGTACGTCAAACCCGACGTGAGCACGATTTGCGTGGGTATGGCTGCCAGCATGGGCGCCTTCCTGTTGGCCGGCGGCGCCAAAGGGAAACGTCTGGCGTTGCCGAATGCGGAGATTCTCATTCATCAGGTCATGGGCGGCACCGAAGGTCAGGCCTCGGATATTAAAATCCGGGCCGAGCACATCCTGAAAATTAAAGACCGCTTGAACCAGCTCTTGGCCAAGCATACGGGCCAGTCGATTAAGAAGATTGAAGAAGACACCGACCGCGACAACTTCATGAGCGCCGAAGACGCTAAGAAGTACGGGATTATCGATAAAATAATCAGTAAAGCTTCCTAACCGTTGCCGTCGGCAATGCCCTATGGTATGGTGCGAACGCTACCAAATGTTGGCATTTCGCCAAAGTAGCGCACTCTCATGACGCTAAACCCTCCAATGTTCTATGTCGATTACCACCAACCTCTCTATTTGGTTTTGGTTAGGTTTTTTGCCGGTCGGGACGCTCGGCGGCATACTGGTCGGGTACTTTGCCCGTAAAGTTTGGGCTGGCAAGCAAGTTGAAGGTGCCGAGGCGAAGCTTCAGAAAGCCCTCGAAGACGCGAAAGTCCAAGAGCAAGAGCTCCTCTTTAAGGCCAAAGAAAAGGCCTTGAAGGTTATTGACGATGCTAAGCGTGAAGAAGCCGAACGCCGCAAAGAAATGCAGCACCTCCAATCTCGCCTGGAACAACGCGAGAGTACGTTCGACCAGAAGCTGATGCAATTGGAAAATAGCCAGAAGTCTTTGCAGGACAAAGAAAACCATTTGGAAAATGCGCGCAAAGAATTAGAAAACGTCCGCGAGCAGCAGGTAGCCAAGCTAGAGAAGATTGCCGCGTTGAGCAAAGAAGAGGCCAAACGCGTGCTGCTGGATGCAACCGAGCGAGACATGCAAGACGAACTGGCCGACCGCATTCGTAAATTTCAAGAAGAATCGTCCGAAGAGCTTGATAAGAAGGCCAAAGAGCTTATTGGCTTGGCAATTCAGCGCGTGGCCAGCCCGCACACAGCCGAAACCACCACGACCATTGTGCAGCTGCCAAACGAAGAAATGAAAGGCCGCATTATCGGCCGCGAAGGGCGCAACATTAAAGCCTTGGAACTCATGACCGGCGTGGAAATTATCGTGGATGAAACCCCGGAGTCGATTATTGTGTCCGGCTTCTCGCCTGTGCGCCGCCAGGTGGCCAAACGCGCCCTAGACCGCTTGATGTCTGATGGGCGCATCCACCCCGGACGCATTGAAGAAATGGTGGAACAGGCAAAAAAGGAAGTTGCCCAAGACATGAAAAAAGCCGGCGAAGAAGCTGCCTATGAAGTTGGTTTGGCCGGTATGGACCCCAAGCTACTACAACTCCTTGGCCGATTGAAGTACCGCACCAGCTATGGGCAGAACGTGCTGCGCCACTCGGTTGAAGTTGCCACTTTGGCTGGGCTACTTGCCGAAGAGCTCAACGCCAACGTCTCGGTGTGTAAGAAGGGCGGTTTGCTCCACGACATTGGCAAAGCGCTGGACCACGACATTCAAGGTACGCACCCGGAAATCGGCTACGATATATTGCGCCGCAAGTTTAAAATGTCCGAGGAAATTGCCTACCAGTGCATTTCCCACCACGAAGACCAGCCGAAAACGCTGGAAGGCTGCATTGTTAAAGCCGCGGACGCCATTTCCGGTTCCCGCCCGGGCGCGCGTAAAGACAGTATTGAAGAGTACATCAAGCGCTTGGAAGAGCTGGAAAAAGTGGCCATGAGCTTTGAAGGCGTGGAAAAGGTCTACGCTATTCAAGCCGGCCGCGAGATTCGCGTGTTTGTGACCCCAGAGAAAATTGACGACTACGCAGCGATCAAGCTGGCCCGAGAAATTGCGAACAATATCGAGAAAGAGTTGCAGTACCCGGGTGAAATTAAAGTCACAGTTATTCGCGAAAAGCGCATTATTGAGTATGCTAGGTAAAGCGAGTAGGGGCAGAACTTGCTCTGCCCATCATCACTTGGGTCGAGCAAGCTCGACCCCTACGAAACACGAAAAATTCATCGGCGACGTTTCATGAAAATACTTTTCATCGGTGATATTGTGGGTAAACCTGGCCGCCTAACCGTGGCCAAGGTTTTGCCGCAGTTGAAGGCGGAACTCAAACCAGATGTGGTTATTGCAAACGTTGAAAACCTGGCGCATGGCAAAGGTTACACGCAAAAGACCTGGGACGAGATGCACAAAGCCGGCGTGGATGTGGGCACCGGCGGCAACCACACGTTTAGTAAAGACGATGCCCGTGTTCTGCTGGCCGATGAGCAGCAGCCGCTGGTGCGGCCGGCAAACTTTTTGCCGAGCGAGCCAGGCCGTGGCGCGATAATTGTTGATTCGCCTGCCGGGAAAGTGCGGGTTATGAATCTGATCGGCCAGTCATTCATGCAAGATGAACCGACCTCCCCGTTTACGGCAGCGGATAAATTGTTGACCGGTGAGAAGGTCGCCGCAACGTTTGTCGACCTGCATGCTGAAGCGTCGAGCGAGAAAGTTGCGTTGGGTTGGTATCTCGACGGCCGGGTGAGCGTGGTTGTCGGCACGCACACGCACATACCGACTGCTGATTGCCGCATCCTGCCCGGCGGCACGGCGTATATAACGGACGTGGGCATGTGTGGCTTGCGCGATGGCATTATTGGCGTGGACCGGGAAGCAATTATGCCAAGGTTTTTGAACAACGAGAAAAAGCCGCACACCTTTGCCGAGCATGGGCCAACCATATTTTGTGCTGTACTCGTCGGAATTGGTCCTGACGGCCACGCTATCGCAATTGAGCGTATCGACCGCCAACTTGAGGTATAATAGCTGCAGGGTATTTTTTTACGAAAGGGGGTGGAACCTATGAACAAAGCTGAACTCATCGATACGCTTGCCACCAAGACCAACTTGGTGAAGAAGCAAGTTGAAGACGTGCTACAGGGTTTTGAAGATACCGTTACCGAGACCTTGAAAGCGAATGGTGAAGTAACGCTCACCGGTTTTGGGACGTTCATGGCCAAGCAGCGGTCCGCCCGTACTGGCGTTAACCCACAGAACCCCACGCAGAAAATCCAGATTGCCGCCGTGCGCGTGCCTAAGTTCAAGGCTGGCAAGTCGCTAAAGGATGCTCTGAAGTCGTAAACTATTGTGCATAAAAGAAACAGGCTAGATTACTCCGGCCTGTTTTTCGTTACAGCAATTTTTTATGCTGTATAGACTGTTCCTGCAACGTACGGTCTAATCTGGATTTGGCGGTGGCCTTGTGCATCGCGCATAGGAATGATTGCAACCTTTCCTTTCGCATACGATACAATTGCAAGCGTTTGGGAATCTTGTGCTGTGGTGTCGCACATGCCAACCAGTGATTCGGCTGCTGTTTCTGGTATCTCTAAGCTTACGAGAATGGTTACGCCATTCCGGTTCGTTTGCCAGCCAATCGGCGTGTAGGTCATTGCGTTCATTTCAACCTCCTTTGTTGATTTTCTTTGGAGTTACAGTACTCTTTGCGTGGGGTTTGGCAAGTCAGCAAAGAACGCAGCTCCAATTGGCAATAGAAAAACCGTCAGTTCTTGGCGGTTTTTCTAGGCTAGCTATCTTCGAGCTATTTCCAGCTTGGTGGGAGCAGAGGGATTCGCCCCTTCGGGGCCAGGGTGCTCCCGATGGGTCGCACCCGTTCGAATCCCTTGCACCGGAAACACGGCGAGACACTCTCGTGGCTTGCCATGAAACCGAATCTAGTGATGGTTCCTGGTGGGAGCAGAGGGATTCGAACCCCCGACCATATCCTTAAGAGGGATCTGCTCTACCAGCTGAGCTATGCTCCCACGCCACAGCATTGTATAGAGGAGCCAAATATTAAGCAAGATGCATGAAAAAGAAAAGCCCCGCTAGACGCAAGGGCTTTGTTTATGGAGTGTTTTTATGAACTTCGCAAGTACGTAACAACTATAATGGTAGTTGATTCGACCACGCTTACAGCCATCGAAAAGAATATCCCCACACTCTTCGTCCTAACCGCTTCGAATGCAAGTGCTGTTTGGATTGCCCCAAAAATGCACCACGTAAACAGAGATACACCCTCCACACTGGTCGACGTGCATACTTGGTAGACCTGTGGAATGATGGCAAAAGGGTTCAAGAATATTATAAAGAGCATCAAGGATTTGAACCAACGTGCGTTCATAAATGGCTCAAACCTGCAATGCAAAGCATTCATAAACTTAAGCATGTCGGCTCCTTTTTCAATTTATTTTATGTTTCAAATAAAGTTATCACGCAACCTAAAGAAGGTCAAGCCCCCATAGGTTGAATAGGTGTCTGTTGCAAGATGATTTAGGTCCTGGTCCAGATCGGTTTCGGGGTCCCCAAACATTTGGCGCGGACCGAACCCCGCCCTTCGGCGGGGTAAACTCCGTGAGGGAGCACGAATGTTTGGGGTAAAGCGAGGCTTCGCGGGAACGGTGAAGCGGGATGGGCGAACGCGCATCACGCGGAACTGTGACCGCGAAACGAGCTGGTGCGGCCTGATGGATCAGGTTTGCACCTTTTACCGTAAAAATCCATCGGCGCCCAGCTTCAAGCAGATCCTCGCAGCGACGAAATTGAAATCGCAGGATCGATTGAAGCAATTCTCGAAGAGGAAAAGAACAATCTATAAACTGTCTGATGGGAGTGTAGCAGGCTCGCGACACAGGGCAATTGCGCAATAGTACATGTTATGTGGAAAACTCTCCTCTAGATTGAAGGCGGCTTTTCACGGTGAAGTTGCGCAAACTCAGCATATGCTGTAACTTTTTGATTGCGAATATCTCAATTGTGGGTTCATAAACAGCTACCCAAGGAAGTATGATCGAAGTGAAGAATTACATTCTAGACAGTCGCATTGCAGACTTCCCTAGTGAGGCGGAGAAGGCCTTTCTACTGTTTTGGAAGTCAGTCACAACCATAGAGAGCTCGTCGAGCATTACCCCCATTATCTTCCAGGACCAAAAGAGTAAGTCCTACTACGTCGAGTGTCACATACTTGCTTCTGTGGCCGATCCACTCCTTGACCCCGACGCAGTACTAGACCCTGATGAACAAGTCGAGTATAGGGCAAATCGAAGCATCCAGGAGGAGCATCGTGCATTTGCCCAAATGTTGGAGGACGCACAAAAAGGGAGGCAGTTCAGTGACTTAATCGTTGAATTTAATCAAGCTTATGAGGCTTCGAAACCTCTAAAGGTACTGGGCGGACAACATCGGGTCATTGCTATCGGCGACGCCTTGCAAGATGGAATTGACCTCCCTCATGGCTTCAAGTGCTACTTTGCGTTGACGAGAGAGCAACGGAACGAGATTGCACAGATCTCTAATACCAACATCGCAATTCCTGTCGACCTGCTTGATCGTATGCAAGAGACCATGTTGCGTTCCGGCTTACGCGAATGGTGTCAATCTGTCGGGCTCTTAGGTAAAGGCAAGGATTTTGCTGACCGAAAAAATCAAGAGGGGTTGATTACCGTGCGATCCGCAAGGAGTTTTATCGTCAATTTCTTTGAAGGAAAGTCTACTCCTTATGACGCGGATGCATTGTATTCTCCCTACCTATGTCGATCAAGTATCGGAGGCGCGGTCGATGATAAGTACACTTCATTGCTGGATGCGAAGGGCGAGGAGCTATGGCAGGATCCCGACCTCATTCGAGCGGGAAAGGCATTTGCGGAGATTCACAAGCAGCAAATTACGGCTATTGAAGACAATGACAAGCTCAAGAGGTTTGGAGAGTTCAAGACAAAGACTATCACGCCAGTAGTAACTGCGGCTTTCGCGATGGTTGCTGGATCTCTATCGAGCGACAAGAAACTGTTGACAAAATTGTTTAGCCTCAGCAAGCCCGCAAACATCGACCCTCTGAACGCAGAGGCACTTTCGACTACTAAGCACCACACAGATAGCGACACGTATCGTGGGGTAGGCACACGATCTGACAAGAAAGAACTGGGAAGAATGGCAGAAGTCTTCGTTCAATTTGTTGAAAATGCGAAGCCGACATTAACTAAGCTCCTCATCGAATTGGCATTGAAAAGCTATCATGCCAAACTCGCGAAGGCAGAAGTGACTAAGGCAAAGAATCGTATATGAAGGTATCAGAAATTGGACAGCTGGTGAAAGGAGCAGAAACACTGCTCAGTCAAGGAGTGGCTGAGAAGGACGCATTCCTCAAGGATTTGTACTTCAAATCATCAATCGCATTTTCATGGTTTGGTTTAGAGGGATTTATTAGTCTTGCATTTTCTGACTTTATCTCGCTCAAGAGCCTAGAGCTTCACGAGCGAGCCTTTTTGAGTGAACAGAAATTGGAATACTCAAATGGAAACTTTGTCATTTCTGGGACGAAGTACTTACCTACAAGAGACAAGCTTATTTTCCTGCTAAAGAGGTTCGGAAACTACAACATCAACAATGAGGACCTCCTTTGGGCAAATCTTCGCAATGTTGAGGATTGGAGAAATTCACTTGTGCATCCCAAGGCTCAACAAAGCGCGGCTATCACGAAGAAACATGCACAAATATCACTCGACACGATCAAGAGTGTAATATCGCTGGTTTATAAGAAGGTGTATAAGAAGACGGCTAGATTCTAGACTTCAAAGTCGGTCTGTCTGAATTGGTGGACCAGTGTGCTTAGCCTTGCTCGAAACCAGCTCTTGAATCGATCATGTCTCTCGAACAGCACCACATCGACGAACTGAAACGCATCCACAAAGAGGATTTCGGCGAGGACCTGACTGACGACGAAGCATGGGAAATGGGTCATAGGCTCGTGAACCTTTTTCGGCTCCTACTCAGCCATGACAACGATGCTCCGAAGCCTGACAAAAAGCAAACATCTCAACCGAGTGAACCTCCCCCTCATCAGCCTCGTCAGCAGTCACTTTTCTGATTCAAAAGGTTCGAACGAACAATCTCCCCCTCCAAATCTAATTCGAACTTTCCTCTTCGTACAACTTCTGTGGAAAGAAAAAATCGCTCTGTTGAGCGATTCTTATAGAGTTATCCACCTGTGTTGCCATTTAGAGCATGCTCAAGTGGCTGGTGCGCCCGGAGGGATTCGAACCCCCAACCCCATGGTCCGAAGCCATGTACTCTATCCAATTGAGCTACGGGCGCGCGGAAGCAAGGTAGCATGTGTCAATCTTCGTTGCAACAAAAAAATCGCACTCGCTCCGCTTGTTGTAGCAGAGTAAAGCGCGGTCGATTTTTTGTGTTTTATTCCATAGGTATACAAGGTAGGATCTCGTGAATGATGCCGTACCGCAAAGCATCGTGAGCCGTGAGTGTGGCCTCACTCCTCATAAGGTTGAGCAGAGTCCCAATAGCCACCCCGGTTCTCTCAGAGAGATACCTGAGAAACCAATTTTGCGCCACCAGCATCTGCCTTCGCCATTCCTGAATTCCCTCCCGCATTTTCCCCGACATGTAATGTTCATACTCGAGAAATTCATCGAGGTCGTATAAGGTTACCTGTTGTGACTCGTTTACTATAGTCCTTACCTCATGAAAGAAAAACGTCGAATCAGGGAGGGCGTATCGCCTGTTTCCTAGCAGCGCCAAGATGACTGCCGCAGACCGGACATCGCCACTGAGGGTGACGATACCTCGACGTTCAATGGCTGGCCCGAGCTGGGAAAAAAATTCAAACGTACCGCCGGGAGAATTTACGTACACGCCCTGTGGCCCATTCGCTTGTTTTAAGGCATTCAAAAGGTCGAGTATTTTATGCTCGTTAATTTGTGATTCAAACAAATAGAATCGCATTTTTTCACTTTCTGGGACTGTGTCCCCGTTGTGCTGTCAATGTGCATTCATTGCAAACTATCAGGTTTTTACAGGAAGGTCAATACTACAAATGTAGGCAGGTTTTATGTCTACAAAACCACCGCCCTGGTTGGGCGGAAAAAATTTAGACTTTATTCTCGCGGACCTTCATTTACCGAGTAACAATTTCGTGATAATCTTTGATAAGTACATTGCTCATTTGAAAGGAGTGCGGATGATTCAAAGTGGAAAAAGTATAAAGTCTTTGACAATTCAATTGCGAGGTGTCCTGGGTTTGATGGTCGAACCTAAAGCGATCACTGTTCAAGACCTGAAAATGAGAGCAGAGTTTGCTAGAGCTCTAGCGCTAGCAAAGGCGAAGAGGACAGTCTATGTTCCTCATCACCCCGCGCCATTCTTCCTTGCAACCGTTAAGTATACTAATGGAAGGAAGACCATCTATCAGCTTGATATAGGCGGCGCGCTTTGGCAATGTCGTCGGCAGGGTCGCTTCCAAGCTTTCGTTGGTGATAATCGTAGGCTTTTAAAATTTTTACAGGGCATCTGCAAGCATCAAGTGCAGCACGTAACTACCTTTTTAACGGGGACTAGTCGGTAGATAAAAGTATGACCCTAAGACTCGCCAGCTGCAGGCGAGTCTTTTCTTTACAAAGCCGCCGCCCCTGGCTTGCCTTGACGCAATTTTTGAGAAGGTATAAAGTCATTTGAAACACAAAAGGTATGGAGGTCCCTCATGCAAGCATTCTTGCAGTTGCTTGGAGGGGGTTGCTATCTCCTCAACAAAATATTCCTTTCCATTTCGGAGCGAAAGACCAAGAGCGGCAAAATTCACAGCGCTCGAACATTGAGGATTGCCGCTTGGGCAGTCTACCTGGTTGGTCTGCCGCCGTGGGTGATTATCCTCATTCACTCGCACAACTGGATAGTCGCTTCGGTTGAAGCAAGCGGTGCACCAGCTATGGTTCTCGGGCTTATCATGGCCATTCGAGGCCAAGGGAGCAAGCCGCCTCGCTGGCTTAACCACCTTGCCTTTGCGTGTATACCCATTGGTTTTGCCGTCAGCCTGTATGACTTTGGCGGCATAACCACACTCAATCAGTGTTTGGAAATCAGCCTCGTTGCCGGCTTCCTGCTTGGCACCTACCAGCTCGCCCTACAGCGGCACAGTGGCTACCTGTGGTACCTGCTCATGCACGTTGCTGGCTGCTGGCTCATGTGGATCCAAAACTACCCTTGGCTCTGCGCGCAACAAGCTATTTCATTGCTCTTCATTCTTGATGCCTACCGGGTCGCATCCAGACGGCAAGACTCGTAGCCAGTCGTTCATTGGACGGCTGGCTTTTTTTACAAAACCACCACCCTGGTTGGGCGGCGGCTTATTAAACTTCAGTACCATCTTCAATTTTTTCAGGCTCCTCAGATTGAATTTTCTCTATCGAAAATATTTTTTCGTATGGTATCCGCACTTCATCGCCGTTGCTTTGCACTCCAATTACGCTATCTTGAGCGAGGTGTATGAAGTCAAATTTTTCGTTATAACCACTATCATACCACTCGTTAATTTGAATTGCATCGCCGTCGACAATTTTTTCCCGCTGTATACTTGCCTCTACAAAAACTTTGGCTTGCTCGGGAGTTCTTCCATTTTTCTTCCACATCTCGCGCTGCAGTTCGTTTACTTGCTTTTTCGTTAAATCATAGGTGAATGTCTTTTTCCCTTCCAGGCTTGTCGAAGTTACGATTTTCGCCCCACCGCCACCATCATGCCCATATTCATTAGTATCTTCTTCGACCATTTCACCGTTCAGTAGCCATGCGTCATGCGTCGCCCTTTCTTCCATTATTTTACTTTTCTCTTCATCTGACAACAACACCTCGGGCTGCTCGCTCTTCATTTCTTCGTGGGCACGTCCCTTTTCGTTTTCCGACATATACGTATATTGATTATTTTTCCGTTAATTCTTTAGCGTCTCTGGATTAAGCATGTAGGTCTTGGCAATGTCCTCGGTAATTTCACCAGCATCAAACAGACGCTTCAAGTCTTGGTCCATGGTCACCATGCCGTCATCAGCACTGGTTTGCAGCGTGGTTTTAATTTGCGCAATCTTATTTTCCCGGATCAAGTTAGAAATTGCAGGTGTGTTGATAAGAATTTCCCGGGACGAAATGCGGCCGCCACTCACCCGCGGCAACAGCTGCTGCGAGATAATGCCTTTTAAGAACAGGGAGAGCTGAATGCGCACTTGATCTTGCTGGTAGGGCGGGAAGACGTCGATAATGCGGTCCACTGTCTGCGCAGCATTGAACGTATGCAAGGTGGCCAAGACCAAGTGGCCGGTTTCGGCCAAGGTGATAGTGGCAGCAATGGTTTCCAGGTCGCGCATTTCGCCCACCATAATGACGTTTGGGTCTTGGCGCAGAACGTGCTTGAGCGCGTCTTGGAAGCTGACCATGTCCGTGCCCAACTGGCGCTGCTTGATAATAGATTTTTTGGATTCGTACAGGAATTCAATCGGGTCTTCCAGGGTAATGATATGCTCGGAGCGTTCGTTGTTGACGAAGTTCAACATGGCAGCCAGGGTCGTGCTTTTGCCGCAACCGGTGGGGCCGGTGACGAGGATGAGGCCTTGTTTCATACGAAGCAGATCGTACACTACTTGCGGCAGCATCAGGTCTTCCATGTTGGGAATTTGGCTGGAAATGATGCGCGCCACCAATCCTGCATTATTTCGTTCCCAGTGGCAGTTGACGCGGAAGCGGGCGCCGCCTGGGGTCTCGTAGCCCATGTCCAGCTCGCGGTCGGTAATGAAGAGCTGCTTCTGCTTGTCGTTCATTATTGAGAAAATCAACGCCTGCGTGTCCTTAGGTGCTAGCGGGGGTACGCCATCCACTTCGGTGAGCACACCATCCACGCGCAAAATCGGCGGCTTGTTGGCCACAATGTGGACGTCAGACGCGCGGCGGTCAACGGCGATCTTAAACAGGTCGTCAATCTTGATCATAAGTATTCCCCTCCAAAGCGAAATTACCGGCGACGCGTTGGACGCCGGAAGATATGCGAAATACGCTGAGCCAGTCGCTGGCCCAACCCCTGTGATGATTTGGCGTAGTACATAGTTTGACCCAGCATGACCAGACTAATTTGTCCCTGGGGGAACGCGGGTGAAATTTTTTTCATGGTTTTTCTTTTTGTTTGAACTGTCTATAGTCTAGCACTTTTTTTGCTTTCCGTCAACCCAGCACCACTTTGGATTCCTTTCGCGAAGGTATTATTCGTAGATGTCTGGCGCTCGCAGCATCCTGGAACACCAGAGGTTCGTGCAAAGTGGTGCTGGGTCAAACTCTCTATAACTTGCTATACTCTCCACATGAACAAACTCAAACGTGAAGTTTCTGCGCAAATTGTCACGCTGCTTACCGGGGCGCTCGGGCTTATTGCTGCGTTGGCCTGGAACGAAGCCGTCAAATCGCTTTTCACGCAAATTTTTGGCGAAGCCAGTGGACTGGCCGCAAAGTTTGCCTACGCCGTCATCGTCACCGTGGTCGTGGTTTGGATAACCATGCGGTTAGCCAAAATGCAGAGTCAGGAAGCTGAGGAAAAAAACCAGGACCGCACACCCTGACGCGCTTCGGGGAATCGCCACACAAGCATTGTCAGCGCCAGGATAATAAGCTGCGAGGCTACGCATACAATGCAAAGCGTGTGCAAGCTAAAGATTTCGACGCCAGTGAGGAAGAACGCAAAACCTAATCCACCCAAGCTTGCTAGTGCCATCGCCCCCCACGTGGCGGTGCGGAGTTTTTGCGTGCAGATCAACCACAGACTCCCGAGTGCGAGCAGCGCGTACCCGACCAGCCCAATAGTTGCGACCGGGATACCGATAATTTCGCTGGCCCAACTTTTGTTAACGATGTCGCAGTTAAACGTCCCGCTAAAATTGCAGAAGCTGGAGGCGTCGACGCTGTAGTGCAGGTGAACCGCGTAGGCAGAGGCGGCTATGCCGAGGAGGGAGAGTATGAAGATGAACCATAGTTTTTTACGCATGCTGGTAGCCTAGCAAGTTGACGCCGCCCGGTCGAGGCGGTAGGGTGGGGTGAAGAAAACTAAAAAATCTTTGACAAAAAAGGAGAGTACTATGCAAGGTGTTCGGATTGCTGGCATGGGGAGCGTCCTGCCGGATTGGTGCGTAACGAATGATGGTCTCGTTCAACTTCTCGTTGATGAACGTGAGCGGCTGAGAGTTCAAGGTATTGTCGTTCCAGCAGATCAGGAAAAAGAGTTCGAGACCTCTGATGACTGGATTCGTGAACGTACGGGCGTGCAGCAGCGGTATTTTTGTCCGCCAGACAATTCCGTGGCTACGAGTGATCTCGCGGTACAAGCTGCTCATGATGCTTGGACCGATGCGTACGGTGAGGCCGCAGGCATTTTTCCAGAGTTCATCATTGTGGCGACGGTGAGCCCGGACCATAACACTACGCCGCCAACGTCGGTTATTGTGCACCGCAAGATGAGCGTTCCAAAAGCGCTTAAGCTGATGGGTGCGCACAACGATGACCAGGAAAAAATTTGGCCCTGCTTCCTTGCAGATGTGACGTTGGCCTGTACCAGTTTTATGGTGGCCTTGGAATATGGCTGCATGCTTGTTGAAACGGGCCGGTGCACGCGAGGGTTGGTGATTGGTGCAGACCGCATGAGCAGTGTGATGAGCCGGCATCGACGTTCGCCCTTTATCATCCTTGGTGATGGAGCGAGTGCATTCGCCCTGGAAGCAACGCACCCAGAAGTTTCGCAGTTTCGGCCCCAAGAATGTTTGGGAGCCGGCGATGGTGGTCCGTCGGGTATGTACGAAAAGCTCATTGTGAACCAGGCGGGTGGCTCTGCGCAGCCATTGCAACCCGGGGATACCGACCCGCTGGTAGACGCACACCTGATGCGGATGGATGGCAAAAAGGTCTTCGAGATCGTGAGCCCATTGGTGCCAAAGACCATCATTCCAGCAATACTTGAGAAAGCTGGGCTTACCCTTGCCGACATTAACGTCATTATCCTGCATCAAGCCAATCAGCGTATTACGGACAACATCGCGAAAAGCTTACAGAAAGAACATCCTGAGGTTGAAGTGCGCGTGGTAACGCTGGCAAACCTGGAGGGCGCATCACCATTCGCTACGCCTAACGGAAAACCCATTGTTTGGGTTTTTTGCAACATCGAACGGTATGGCAACATGACTTCGGCAAGCGTGCCCACGGCGTTTCATGAAGCTCGAGATGCCGGGCTGATACGTGCCGGGGCGGTTGTGCTGGTCGCCGCATATGGCGGTGGTCTCAGTTGGGCTGCCAGAATTGTGCGCATGTAGTACGTTGTTTACACATCGCCGCTCAGATTTTTCTGGGCGGCTTTTTCTTGCCTTGACGCCGCCCGGTCGAGGGGGTAGGCTGCTAGGAAGTACAAAAATTAGAAAAAGGAGTGTAAAAATGCACGTTGCAATAATTTGTGGCTATGGTCTGTGGGACGTATCCCTTAGAAGCCCAAGGGAATTAGCTGGACTCTATGATTATTACCAAGAATGTTTTTGTCACCTGCAAGGCGAAAATATAATTGAAGTAGTTCTCTGCGGTGGCTATACAAACCCGCTGAAGCCTTGTCTTTCCGAGGCGCAGAGCGTCTACAATGCGATCCAAGACAAGAAACTGAATACAACGATGCTTGACTTGCTATTGGAAGAGGAGAGCAGCAACGCAGTTCAGAACATCGCCTTTGCGCTTAAAGTTCTACGTCGCTCTAGACCGACCGAGGTAACAATATATTGTGATACAGTTCGCCGCTGGAAGATGAAAGTCATTGCTGCGCGGGTGCTGGGTAATATGCGTCATTCGGTAGTTGCTTTTCCGCGCATGGATATCCACCCCAATAGCAAAGCGTGGAAACAGAATGTACAAGCTCTGCGCCTCGCATTCTCTCGACGGCTTTTTGAAACACAACTTCATGCGCCGTATGCGTCTAAACCAAAAAATCCGCCTTCTCCATGAGAGGGCGGTCTTTTATTCGTGCTCAGCTAGGAATTTTTCCGCGTCGAGTAGAGCCATGACGCCCGTGCCGGCCGAGGTGACGGCTTGGCGGTAGCGCGGGTCTTGCACGTCGCCCGCGGCAAAGACGCCTTCCACCGACGTCCGTGTCACGTCATGGACAACGACATAGCCTTTGGCATCCAACTCTAGTTGACCTTGGAAAATAGTGGTTGCGGGTTTGTGGCCAATAGCCACGAATAAACCTTGGCAGTCCATGTTTTCTTCCACACCAGTTTGTGTATCTTTCACACGCACGCCAGTAACATGTTCTTCGCCCAACACGTCTACCACCTGGCTATTCCAACGAATGGAAATTTTTGGGTTCTTTAAAGCCCGCTCCTGCATAATTTTGCTGCCGCGGAAAGCATCACGCCTATGGAGCATGGTGACCTGGCTGCAGAACTTCGTTAGAAAAGTGACTTCTTCCAAGGCCGTGTCGCCGCCGCCAACAACTACAACATGTTTGTTCTTAAAGAAAAAACCATCGCAGGTGGCGCAGGCCGAAACGCCTTTGCCTTGCAGGCGGGTTTCGTTCGGTAAACCTAGCCACATGGCCGATGCACCCGTTGCCGCAATCACGGTATCAGCCTCGTGCACATCCTCACCCACCCAGAGTTTGAAAGGGCGGCTAGAAAAATCCACCTTCGTTACGCTGGCGTCAATAAACTGCGTGCCAAAGTGCTCGGCATGCTCGCGCATTTTTTGCATGAGTTCCGGCCCCTGGATGCTGGGAAAGCCGGGGTAGTTTTCGACGTCCGAGGTTTGGGTTAGCTGCCCGCCCGGGACATGGCCACTAATGACCACGGGCTTTAGTTCTGCTCGGCTGCCGTAGATAGCGGCTGATAATCCTGCTGGGCCGGAACCGATAATGAGGAGTTTATAATGCATCGTTTCCGCATAATAGCATATTTACTTTGTCACCCCGACCCAATTGTCATTCCGACCGTAGGGAGGAATCTCGCATTCCTACGTGACGACGAAGTCATGTTTCTTCGGTGCGGTAGGCTAATCACGTTTTTCCACCAGGGGCCAGGGGGTTCAGAGTTTCGAAGGCCACCCCCTAGGCCCCCGGTACCCCCTACCCCGGCCACGACTGCTCCGTCCCGCCTGCTGCCGGGACTGTGCAGGGCCCTTGAAGGACAGTGCTATGGTTTAAAATAACTCCCTCTCCCCGTTGCGGGAGAGGGTTAGGGAGAGGGGATATAAAAATGACGCACTGTACGACCTACTCCTCCTCCCAGCTAATTGTCTGGTACTCGCCGGTGGTGGGGAAGTCGGGCGGCGGGGCAAAGGTGAGGTTGGAGTCGAAGTTTAAATTGCGCGTGCAGTAGCCCGAGTCATTCGTGCCAACTGCACAGTTGAACAACGTACCGACCCAGGCAAAGCCGTAGCGTTGGTTGGTGGCCAGCGAGCCAAAGGTGGTTATGGTATTGCGCGAGCGGTATTCCTGGCAGGTGCTGCCGCCCGCAGGATTTTCACTAAGCGAGCAACTATCGCCGTTGGAGACGCAGGTGTCACCAAGTTTGCAGCTGTCGCCAGTTACGCATGGACCTACCGATGGCGAACACGGGCCTACGTTGGGCGCATTACGATCGCACGTCCCAAAACCTGTACAATCACTGTTATTCCAGCATCCTTTATTAGGATTGCCAGTGCATCGGCCATCACATTTTTGGTTGGCAGTGCTGCCACCACCGCTGGCACATGTGCGAGTGGGGTCGCCCTGGCAATAGCGGCAGTCAGCACCAGTAGTACACGCTCGAGTAGTTTCAGCTTGGCAGTAGTTGTTGCACTCGCCATTGTTGTTGCAGGTCTTACTGGTGTTGGCTACGCAGTAGTTGTTGCACTGCCCATTGGTGGTACAGGTGCGAGATTCGTTGGTGGTGCAATAGTCGGTACACTGCCCGTTGCTCGTACATGCACGAGATGTGTTCAACGTGCAGACGCCCGTGTCTGGGTAGAGCTTGAAGTTTGCATTGCTGGTGGAGGTGGTGAAGTTGGTGCCGTAGTAGGGCCGCCCGACGTGGCCGTTTTGAGCTATGAGCGCGGCGTCGACCCGCAAGTTATCCTCGCTAAAGTAGCCCACGAGAATATCTTTTTCCGCAATCAGGCCAACCGCATCGGAGCCGTCGTAGTTGCTGTAGGTGAGGTCGTTGTTAATGTAGATATTGCCGGGCCGGCGAATGGGGTCAGCCGACGATGAAGTAGCCACAATAGTCAGACGTGCGCCGTCCACCTGCCCGTCAATCCACAAGTCATCCTCGGCGTAGATGAGGCCGTTCGCCGGCAGCATGACGCCCAGCGACGATGCGCTCTGGTAGGTAAACGAGGTTTCATCATTCACCCGCGTGCCAATGGAGTGGCTGGCTTTCAGGCATACACCGCCGCTGCCGCTACACGTACTGTCCTGCGTGCACGCTTGGTTTGCATTGTTCGAACAGTAGCCGTAGTCGCGGAAGCCACCGTTGTTGTACTGGCAGGAAAGCTGCACGTTCACCACGCGCATGTCCACTTTGCCATCTGTCCGCAGGGTCAGGTGGTAGCCCTGGCCTGCAGACGGCGCCAGGTAGATGCCACTGGCTTGCGCCTTGGTGGAAATTCCCGCCAGGTCCGCAGTTATCGAATCAAAGTCTACTTGCGCCACAGGGAATTGCCGGCCCACCTGGAAAACATCAGTGCGGGAGGGGACTGCCGCAGGCGGCAACGGGTCGGTTGGGGCAACGTGCGTGTGCACGCCAAACTCATCGCCGCCGCTGTGGTCTGGGTCGTCGTATGTGCCTTGCAGGGACGTAATTAAATTATGCGCCAAGCCGTCGAAGCGGATGCCGCCGTTGCTGTGGATGGGTCCGAAGACTTCCGTGCCAACGCCAAAGCGGATGTCCGCATCTGCCACCACCGCGTAGCGGGTAAACGATGGGATACCCTGTTTGACCGTGACCGTGCGGCTGCTGGAGGGTTTGTTGGTAACCGTGCCGGTAGAGCTAATAGTGACAATGGTTGAGCCGGATGGGGGTGGCGTGATGGTCAGGCTGTACGAGCCCAAGACGTTACCAACCGCATCGGTATACTGGTGGACGTACGGCCCAGGCCCGCCCGTCCCATCCTGGTAGTCGCTGGGCACGTGGGCCAAGTGCCAGCGGTAATACTCCACGCCCGCTTCGGCGATTTCAAAAGCTTTTTCGCGGTCCACGCGGAAATTCGTAGCGGCATTCTGGCTGATGAGCAAGTTCAGGCCCAGTAGCCCAAGCGTCGCGAGCAAGCTGGTAATAATAAGCACGCTAATCAAGAGTGACCCCCTCTCCCGCAAGGGGCGAGGGCGATGCATACCTATTCGTACTTTGGATATTCGTAGCATGCTATTTGTCATTCGTAACTATAAATTATCTTTCAAGTTTCGGAAGGCCATGTTTGTCTCGAGCGTGAGCGCGCTAGGTACTTTGTTTGGGTCCACGTCGATGGTCAGCGTCACGTGGACCAGTCGAATGTTCTGAATATTTACCGGGAAGGTTAAGGCCGCTTGGCTGCCAGTGAAGTTGCCGTCATAGTAGCCGAAGACCGCGCTGGCACCGTTGCGCACATTGCGCACCAAGGTTTGCACAGTTTCGCTGCCCGCAGGATAGGTGACAGGCGCGCCGGTAGGTTTGATAGTACCGAGCTTGAGGTCGGTGCCCTGTAAAAAAATACGGAATTGTTCGTTGCCGCCGTCATTGTCGCTATCGGCGTAGAAGGTCAACGACTGTGCCGCCGCGGCAGCAATGGTGTAGCTGCCGTTATCTGCGGGTTGCGCCTCGCGCACCAGGCGGGTGATGCGGGTGAGGGCCGTGCGTGCGGTTTCTTGCACCTCAACTTGTTCCTGGTTCTGGCTCCAACTTCGCAAGCCGGTGCTGGCCAGCGTGCCGACCAGCGTGCCAATCGCAGCCAGAATGCCGGCGGTAATAACCACTTCCAGCAAAGTAAATCCAGCACCACTTTGGGTATGGTTTTTTAGCTTAAAGTGGAGCTGGATAAAACCTTTTTTTGCGCGGCGGAACATCATAGGGGGGTGAGCTGGTAGTTGTTCCACAAATTTCCATTCACACTCACCGCAGTGTCGAGCGTGGTGTAGCCTACCTTGCTAATCGTAATTTGGTACGTGCTATTGCTCAAGCTGCCGAAGAAACCTTGGCCGGGCGCGGTGCAGCCGGAGGTGTAGCCAATGGCAACGTCCGAAACATTGGGCGTAAATTGCGCATCGTCGGTGCGCAGGAACATGCGGTAGCGCACGTAGCGAAGGTTTTGGTTGGCAGTGGCAATGGGTGTGCCGCTCGTGGTGTAGTAGGTTCCAGCTGTGCCGTCCGGCCCCAGGTAGTTCCAGGTGGCATCGTCATCGTTGGTGGCAATTTGAAAACGTACCGGGTCGCTGCCAGCACCCGCGGCCTGGGCGGTCGGGTTCCAGACAAGCGAGATAAACGTGCTGGCGGAGCCCGTGTCAAAGGTTGACGATGTGAGTTCCGCGCTGCCAGCGTAGGCTTCGATGGTGTAGTTTACTGTAACATCGAATACTTGCGGGGTTACACTTACATCCGTGCTGGCCAAGTCCACGCGCAGGCGTAAGTCACTGCCGGTTTGGGCAAAGGTATGCGGGCTGCCGGGAGTGACATTTTCAAAATTGGCACCATCGGCGGAAAGTGCGTAGGCAATGGTTTGGCCGTTTGCTTGATCAGAGACCGTGAGCGTAGCTTGGGTTACCTTGCCGTCAAGCGTGTTGAGTTTTATGGTTTGTGCTTCGGCCGTCGGATCGTAGTCCCCGCTGGTTTGGGGCAGCCGCAATTCGCCCGCACCGGTATCCCACACGGCCGTGGTCGCGGCGGCATCGCGGTTGGTGGTGTCGGTAAACGTGTCCGAAATATTGGGTGTGCTCGTAGTTTTTTCCAGCGATACTTGGCCGGGCGTATCAGTTACATCAACGTTCGAATCGTCCGACTGGTACTTTGTCAGATCGCCAACATTCTCCTGCCCAGCACCGCCCGCCCAATTGGTCTGGCTCCACGCGCCTTGGCCGGTGGTCCGTGACTCGTCGTACCCCCCAAGAACCAGTCGCACGGTTGCGCCGCTAATGGCCAGCCCGGTGTTGGCGTCTTTCACGCTGGCGAGCAAGCTGTGGTTGGAGTACGTGTCCGAGACTACCAGCGTCAGGTCGGCATTGGTGTTGGGCTGCACGTTCAAACTGGTTGGCGGAATAATGCCAATAATATTCCGCGCCGCGCCGTTGAGCGTGAGCGAGTAGTTGTCCCAGTGCAAGTTGGGGATAGCGAGCGTGCCCGCACCGTTGGTGGTGTGGTCCACGTCGTAGGCCAGCACGGGGTTGGGCGGCGGGTTGCCAGTAAGCTCCTGACCTTTCAGGTTAAAGCTAATGCTCGGCACCGCAGCGCACAGCGCATCTTTGGCGCTCACCGCCAAGCTACTGACGCGGTCCACACTAAAACTACTATTGGTTATGGCTCCGGCAATTATTGAGAGATCAGGTTTGACGGGATTGGGATTGCCGCCTGAAACTGCCAGGGTCGTATCCGTTGTGTACCCGGCCTTACTCACTTGCACGTGATACTTGTTGAGGTCGGGGCTTAGGCCCAACAGCTGGAGGTTGCCGTAGATATCCGTCGTGGTAGCAATGTTCACATTCGGAATTAAGTTCGTATTCGTCACGGTCACATCGGCTTCGGGCACAGGTTGGCCGTTGGCATCGAAGACGGTAATCAGCAGCGAGCCAGTATTGCTGGGCGACTCCAGGCCTTTGGGAGAAACCGTCGAGGTGAGGCGGACTTCGTAGCCCGAGCCGTTATTCCAGCTCACCGTTACTTGCATTTTTTTATAGTCGGTGGGGGCGGTGTCTACGGGTTTGCCCACAATCGTCCCGGCCGCGTTGCCATCGAAGGGGTCGTCTACCCAGTCGATGCGGGTAGCCAAAGTAAAAGCAATGTTGGAACGAGTAACCGTTTGCGTTGCATCAATGCTCCCGCTCGGCACACCCGTCGACGTGCCCAATTGGTCGTAGGGCAGGTTGCGCAACGTTTCGATGTGCTCGTTAGCCAATGCGGTCGCCAGCACGCGGAATTTTGAACGCGACAAACCATTAGCACTTAGCACGAACGTGCCGGTAATAAAAGTAAACACCGCGCCTAGGATGGTAATCCCAACGAGTGCTTCGATAAGCGTTGTGCCCTCCGGCGTGCGCATGGCTTACAGTATACCGTATTTCCAATATTTATGGACGCTCGGTCGCAAATATGGCATAGTAATAGCAAGACAAATTCTCCCTAACCATATACGCGTATGCGACAAGTTCGGCGGCCCCTGCTCCGTATCGTTGCGAGCTCCACTCTTGCAATACTGGTTTTGTCGTTCCCGGGAGTTATTAGCCCCGCGCGTGCGGTGGTTAACGTGGTTACTGGTACGGTCACTACTACCGCGAACACCCCGTTGAGCGGTGTCTCTATGGAATTGCACACCCCCGACGGCAACACTAGTTTCAGCACGACCACAACAGCAGATGGTACGTACCACTTTGATAATGACCTCATCAATGGTACGCCCTACGTTGTCGAAGCGCGCACCCCAAACGGATACAATCGGTCCGGCAACGGGTCGGTCAACTTTACCTATGCCGGCGTGTCTCAAACCGCGGTCAATTTTCAGTTCGTGCAAACTACCAAGACCATAACTGGCACCGTGCGGGATAATCTGGGCAATCTTATTACCGATGCGGACATTAACATCGATCCGTACAACATTACGGGCGCCAGCCGACTCTCCAATGTCCGCACCAATGGCAGTGGCGTGTACACCGCCACCATGGTTGGCGGCACGTGGTTTGCGCAGCCTGTAGTAAATCTTTCCGAATACACCCCCACCTGGATATCCGAAGTCCCGCCGACGCGCGTCGACTTTGCAAACGACACGACAGTCGAATCGCAAACGTTGGACTTCGTGGTTACGCGTGCTACCGGGAAGGTGAGCGTCATTCTGCTGAACAGCGATGGGAGCAAACTCACCAGCAGCAATTTTGTGGCCGACATTAATTTCCGTCGGACCGATGGGGTAGGCACCATGCGCAAAGTGCGCCAAGCCGATTCCGGTTTGAGCGTGTACTTAACGCCGGGCATTTATTCCATTTCCGCATTCCATAGCGACCTCAACGGCAAATCTTTCGACCCGGCGGCAACCACTTTTGTCATGACGGAAAATGGCGTGGTAGATTTGGGCACCGTACAGGCGCAAGTGAACAGCGGGCACCTGAAAGGTAAAGTCACGAACACCGCTGGCGCAGCACTCGGTAATGTTTCATTGCTCGCCGTGCGGGAAGGCGGGAGCGAACGGGTTACTGGCAATACCGATCCGAGTGGCAATTTTGACTTTACTGTGGGTGCCGGCACGTGGGCCATTGGCTTGAACGCACCGAGCGGCAAATCGCAGTACTCGCAGGTGATGCCGGCCACCGCCACGGTGACCAATGGTCAAACCGTGAGCGGTTTGAATATCCAGATGAAGACTATAGACCGCACCATTACCGGCAATGTGGTAAATAGCAGCGGCACCAAAGTGACCGACTTTGTGGGCAGTGCGTATGTTCGCACGTCGAACAATAAAGTGCGTGTTTCGGCCCCCGTGGTGGACGGCGCATTTACCATTGAATATTCCTCGGCAGAACTCACCGGCACGAAAGTTATTGTGGGGGCCCAAGCTGCACCCGGCGCAGACTTCGCCGGTGGCGCGGAAAAGCAGGTAACCATTACTGGGAGCACAGCTACGCAAAATTTGACCTTGCGGGCCTACGATGCTGTCATGAGCGGTGCGCTGAAGCTTAAAGATGGCACAACTGTTACCAGTCCCGGTTCCGATGTGCAAGTGGTTGCCCTGGATGCCGATGGCAACTTTACGAGCACCACGGTAGCGGCAGATGGCACGTACAGCCTGCCCTTGGCGGCCGGTACGTGGCTCTATGACTATGATATTGAAAACCCCGAACTCACCGCTGCACTGCTCAACCGCCCGGCTGGCCAAAACAGTGTGACGGTTGCGGCTGGCCAAACCGTGAGTAAGAATATTACCGTCTTGAAGGGCAACAATACGGTTACCGGCACGGTCACGAATGCCGCCGGTACCGCAGTGCAGCAGGCGCTCGTTACCCTGGACAACCGTTCGACTCTAGAAAACACTGCAGCCACAAATCCGAACGACATTGTTACCGTGACCGTAGAAACCAATGCGAGCGGCGTGTACACCGCCAAGGTTCCGGACGGTACCTTCTTGGTGACCGTGGGCGAAACGCCGTCGGTGGCCGAAACCCAGCTGCCGCCAGACGGGAAGTCGGTCAAAATTTCTGGCAGCACCAGCACAACCGCCAACTTCAAATTTGAAGCCACGAACGCCACCCTCAAAGGTACGGTAAAGTTTGGAACCAAAACCGAAAAAGGCGGCACCGTAACAGCCTATTCTAATGACGGCTCGCAAGTGACTGGCGCCGTTGCTGCAAACGGCACCTACAGCCTGAGCGTTACCAGCGGAGAAAAGTGGAATGTGGTCGTGACCGATATTTCTGGCGCAAAACTCACTTCTAGCGAAACCACCGAAGTAACCCCCAAAGCTGGCAGCAACACCGTCAACTTGACCCTGAAAGACACCGGCATAACCATTCCTGGCCCGGTTACCAAGTCTGCCAGCGCAGATGACAGCCTGACGATTGGTTTGGCCGATGGGACGAGCGTGTCGATTCCTCCTTTCGCCCTGGGCATTAGCGGGAACGTTTCGGTTACGGTTACCCCCACGGTGGATATCGACCCAACCTCTTTGGACCGGCCGGCCTCGCTGGCCTATGAAGTGAAAGCAATCGACCCTGATGGCCGCGAGAAAAAGAATTTGGATCAACCTGCAACCATAACTTTGCCCTATTCCGATGCGTCGGTAGTCAATAGCGGTTTGCGCGAAAAGGGTTTGGCCACCAAGTTTTGGGACCCGCAGACCGAAACCTGGTCTACCGACGGCGCCACTGGCTTGGTCGATGTGAAAGACAACACCGCTACGCTCACCACCACGCACCTTACGAAGTTTTCCGTTACCGGCACTGCCAAGAAAAAGCCGACGGTAAGCAGCGTAAAGTACAAGAGCAAATCCGGTAGCAGCATGGTGCTGGAAGTAACGGGAACCAATTTTAGCGGGAAAGTGACCGCGAAAGTCGGTACCGTGGGTGCTACGAAGGTGCAGGTCAAGAGTGCCAAGAGCCTGCTTGTTACCGTACCGACGAGCAAGCTTAAGAATGCCGGCTATGACATGACCATTACCAACGGTGACGGCCGCCAGACCATCAAAAAAATTATTTACAGCAAAGGCCGGGTGTTGGGCGCCAGTGTGGTGCGGCTGATTCCGCGGTAAACATTCCCGCCTATCCCGATTTGTAAAATGTAGTGGACTTGATTGGCTAAGCGTGTCCTAGGGCGCGCTTAGCCTGTTTATGGTAAGCGGCCGGTACGTTGCTTGACCGTGAAGAGATTGTCTGATGTACTAGTAATAGAAAGGAGGTAAACATGTCGGTCAAAAGCAAAAAACCAAAAATTAACTTGTCAGTTGTCGAGAGCATCCTTGCTGTTCACTTCGGTAATGCTCCGAAAATACCCTTGAATCACAAGGGCAATCAAAAAACTCGCAGAGTTACGCCAGTCGACCCGAAATAGCTCCCTCACCCGAAAATCAGATGCATTGCGGACAGTAGCCTATGCTCTGTCCGCATTTTTTGTGTGGGAGTTCTAAACACGTCAGTAGTGTCTTTTTTGCAATTCTAGCCTGTAAGCAAAGAAGCGACTGTTGACAGCCACCTCTTGGTGTTTTAGTGGCAACAAAATAAAAAGACAGTGGTTATATTCCACTGCCTTGTTTGTAGTACATTGTGTATTTTAATGTGACTAGTCAGCGTAACCGTACGTAGCCGTTGCTTGCATAATGTTGGCAAGACGCTCTCGAACGTTACGGATATTTAGCTTAAACACACTCTCCTTTTTTAATTCTTCAATTTTTTTCTTTAGAGCTAGTCCTTCAACGCTAAGAATCCATAGTTCAGCGTTTAACAAAATCCACCATGGGTTTTGTTTCGGTATTGCACATGCGGCATGTATAGCTGCTGGTAGAAGACTTATGAGCGCTTCATCTGTGTTTTTTCGGCAAGCCTTTGCCGATGAGGCAAGAGACAAGCGCCAACTCTGCGTGTCCTCACCTGCAAGGAGCGTGATGTGCCACTCTGATGGTTCACCGCGACCATTGCTATGGCGTCTTGTTACTGTTTTCCCAACAACCGCTAGCCAACACAACGCTTCGCTTGGTGAATACGTTGGATTTGATTGCGTTCGTTTTTGAAGCTGCTCCAATGCATGCACTGCAAAAGCGTTAGCGCCTTTTTCTTGATCATTAGAACTTTGCAACAGCGTGCTGATTGCTGTTCGCGTGTACTCGACAGTATGCTTGTCGCTAGGCTGCTCTAATTCTTGGTGATCATACTCATATCGCAGCAGCTTATAGCTAGCGACTTCGGCTAGGCGGCTAGCACCTTTTAAACAGTACTCGTACCAGGCTTTCCACTGACGATGAGTGTATGGAACAATGACCGGGCGCGTGGGGGAGCCAGCAATGAACCTAATGGCTAAACGATGACAATCCTGGTTAGCCGCAAGAACAGCTTGCAGGGATGGCCGTGACACCGTACACAAGGTTTTTTCGCCCCCCATGGTAACCTGCGCTAACCAGGTCGCCAGTGTGGCTGTTCCATCAGGATGATCTCGTTCCAACTTGACCTCTGTGCTAATGAGTTGGTCATTAAAGTGAACAAGGCTTTGTAGAATCGTGGCATCATGCTGCGGATCGTACACTGGGTGGTCATTCTGCGTTCTTCGAATAAGCTGCGGCGCTACATCCATGAGCACCATTGGATCGACTTTGGTAGCTAGCTGGATTATGCGCCGCACCGAAGACCTTGGGCCATTTCTTGGTTCAATGTCTTTCGGTAAACCCACGATCCACTCGGGGCTCTCACGCATCAAGAGGCTCTCATGGGCTAGCTCTCGTCGTTGCCCATCACTATCCACAAAGAATCTCTGTGATTCACGAAAGTAGAGGTGATCTACCATCCCTGCACAGATTGCTCGAATGATATTCGTTTTATTCCCGGTGGAGCTAAGAGTGCCAAGAGAGTTTTTCAAGGAGGCACATAGCCGACGCCGTATTTCTTGCACACGCCTGTATGATTGTATTCGGATATGACGCATTTTTAATTGGTCCACATCGTAGTTGTGAGCTTTTTTAAAAATGCTCAACTGTGCTAGTAGGTCCGATTCGCTATCAGCACGTATGGCGTTACTCCAGGCCGACCGCCAACCACGCCCAGTTCCACGAGTAATCATACCTCCCTCCTCGAGTATGGCTGCAATGGTGATGATGTCATCTACGACGCCCAGGCTCTCCGCCTCAATAATCATCCGTGCATAGGGTACGGATACCGATAGGAAAGCTACTCGCTCGCCAATGGCAGTCACTTCGTCTCGCTCGCCAAGGCAACCGAGCGCCCGCAGCATACGTTTGGCTTCCTGAATTTCTTTCTTAGGTGGTTGGTGAAAACACTCCAGTTCTTCTATGTCAATACCGACTCGTAACAACCGGAGTACTGTTTGATCAAGACGGCTTCGCATGATTTCTGGCACGGGATAGGCTGGGCGAGTTTGCGCGGAGCAGTGGTCAATGTACACGCCGGGCCGGGTTCGGCCGGCTCGTCCTTTTCTTTGCTCACGGTCCGCTAGTGAGATGGGTCGTAGGTAGAGGCCTTCTACACCATTCACCCACTCGGTCCGACGTTCTAGGCCAGAATCGACAACTGCATCAATGTCATCAATGGTTATGCTGGTTTGCGCTACATTGGTTGCAACAATACACTTTGGTTGGGTATACCGAGCAAAGCATAGTGCTTGCTCTTGTGGCGAAAGGTCTCCATGAAGCGGCAAAACTACGGCCGATACATCAGCTAAGGCGCCAACGTAGTCGACGGTTTCTCTAATCTCTGCCTTGCCAGGTTGAAATACCAATACGTTTCGTCCTTGTATAAGCAAACGACGTACATCCTCATTTAGTGACGTGTATGCGTTTTCTTCTTCGGTAACGAACTGTTTTCCCGGCACAACAATAATCGGCGCACCTTCAAAGTATTCTGATAAACGCGCTGTATCCATTGTGGCGCTCATGATGATGACTTTGAATTTTGCGCCTTTTGCGATTTGCCATCTCGACCACGCCACCAGTATCTCGATATTCATGTTCCATTCGTGTGCTTCATCAATCACAAGAATATCTCGATTCCCATAGCCCATGAGCTCACGCACAAGGGCTAGTCCATCAGTACAGAATAGACACTGTGTTGCCGGGCCGTCTTGTCGTTCTAATGAAGTTCGGTATCCTACATTGGTTCCTAGCTGTACGTTGTATTCTTCAGCAACACGTTGGGCTACAGTCCTGGCGGCAAGTCGCCGTGGTTCCGTTACCAGAATGGTATGGCCACTTGCTAGTAAGAATTGTGGTACTTGAGTGGACTTTCCCGCACCAGTTGCGGCGGTAATAATGACCACTGGATTTTCTTTTACCGTAGCCACTATCTCTTCTCGATACTGCGAAATAGGCAAGTATGTATTTGCCATGAGTCCTCCTCGAGCCAGGGGTGTTATGCCCACCCTGCTCGGCCAGCGTTAGCTGACTTCCTACTCTTATTCAGAGTAAGCATGTTGGGCAGGGCGGCCCGTAAGGTTATACACGTTCTTTATTTCGTTGTTAATGAGCAGGTACCATCTTCCCGGGTTAACCGTAGACAGGTACCCTACCTTAGAATATCTTGGGTTTTTGTCAACTTGGATAATTGTAAAGAGCAGCTCACAATGAGCCGCTCTTTAACTGCAACTCGAACAGCAATTTTACTCTTGCGCCTCTTTGAAGAAGATGCGCGTGGCAGCTAGCTTCTTGGTGTTGGTGGTGTAGGTTCCTAATACTTTGAGTTTGTCGCCCGCACTCACATCCGTGAATGCGCGGAGGCCATTTTCATCTACGTATTTCGTGGCATCGGTGACGTTTACGGTCACATCGCCAAAGTGCTTGCCGCTGACCTTGCCGTTAATTCGAAAGACGAACGTTTTGGCGGTGGCATCCACCGAAACCACCGTCCCCTGGAAATCACCGTACTTAATGGTGAGCGAGGAATTACGCACCCACTTGGCATTCAAGGTGTTGTCACCGGCCAGGGTGCCGCGCGCTTCCAGCTTGTCACCCACCAGGAACTCATCAATGGTGGCGGCTTTAAGATAGTGGCGGAAGAGCTTGGTGGCACTGGTTACGTTAATGGTCCAGGTTTCGGTTGTGGTCAGCGATTCGCTCTCCGACGTGCTCATGCGGAAACCCGCTGCCTTCACTTTTACCTTGCGGTCAATGGTAATAGTTGCCGGCAGCCCGCCTTCGGTAAGCGTGATGGCGGAGATTGTGCCGCTTACGGTTCGCATATCCACAATAACCCGGTCGGCGTCAATGCGGCTGCTGGCTTTGCGCCACAGGCCAATGACCTTGGCGCGTTCGTTGACGACCAAGCTGGTGCAGCCGATTTTTTCACCGCCGCGAGTAAACTTGGTGGCAGTAGTAAAGTACACAGTTTGCTGGCTGCGGCCGTCCGGTTTGTAGGTGAAGTAATTTGCATCGCAGTTTTTGGCAACAACTTTTCCCTTGAACGTGCCACCAGCGCGTTGGATAGACACATCTTTTATGCGCGTCGCTGCCAGCGTATTCGCAATGTCATTGGAGAGGACCCCGCGGACTTCCAGTGTATCACCGACGAGGAATTCGCCCAGGTCCGAAAGGCCGTTATATTTCCGCACAATCTTGGTGTCGGCGGCAACATTCACGGTGTAGGTGGTGGCCCCGGCCGTCACCGTGAGAATTGCGGGTACGGTGGTGCCGCTCATGGCGGTCAGCGTCCCCGTTACAAAGCTGGTGCCAGAGGTTGAAACTGTTTCGGCGTGGGCGGGTTGGCCAAAGCCAATAAGCGCCGACAGCGCAAGTGCGCCGAGGCCGAGAGAAACTGTTGCTTTGCGCATAGAGTGTGCGTTAGAGCGAGGTCAGCGGAGTATAGCAAAGACCCGCTGCACGTCGCAAATCGCCTGGTTTCTCTAGCTAATTTCTTCGCGCTTCTCTTTAAGGAAGCTAAACCACTCTTCCACCACTTCCACGAAGATTTTGAAGGGGGCTTCGATAATAAAATCGAGCAGGAAGATGAACAGGTTGACCTTAGGTACTTTTTTGCTAAACCACTGGCCCACGCGCAGGATAGGCGTGGAGACGAAACTCAAGAGGAGCAGGAAGATATTTTCGCGCCGCTCCATGATGGTCAATTCCCGAATCACGTTGCGCACGCGCATGCCGAAGAAGCTAATGACCGACAGGAAGAAGAGGAAGAGCGTGATTGAGAGCCAATTAAAGTCGAAGCTCGAGAGCAGCAAAATGAGCGCACCGAACACGGTGACGAAAGAGACAAAGTAGAAGAAATTGAAGAAGAACGAGCGCGTGTTGGTGCGCGGGCGGGGTTTCAATTTTTTTCCAAACACTTGGCGCGGTGCCTGGGGGTTGAGAATTTCTTTCACTGCTTCCACAACTTTGGCCGTGTTCTCTTTGCCGGGCACTATTGCCGTCACACCAATAAAGACCATGAGCACTGGGTGGAAAATGGCATTGACCAGCACGGGCGTGTAGTGGTTGAGCTTGAGCACGAACACTTCGTATGGCAACTCAATGGCTAGTGCTAGCATCATTTTGGTAATGAAGATGTAAATGACACTGCGCACAGTGGTGCGGCGCAGGCGGGTTTTGGCCTTTTTGATACGCACCTTCATGGCCTCTTCCACCGCCTCGTCCATAAGCGCGGTATTCGCAATTAGCCCGCGAATATCCCCGTCGTGCTTTTTCAGCACGTCAGACAAGGCCAGGAAGGGCACGGCGTAGCGGCGGGCAATGCCCAGGAGCCGCTCGGTGAGCGGGTGCTGGATGCGCTCTTCAATTTGTGTCATCAGCGCCGGGAAGTGCGCCCGAATTTCTTCGGTAATAGCATGGTTCGGGTGCTGCCATTGCGGGTAGGCCCAGCGGAAAAGGTGGTAGCGCAGGGTGGCATCATCGCTTTTAACGATTGCCCGGTGGATTGCCAGGTAGACCAAAATATCCTGTTCTTGCCCAGAGGGAATATTCTCGGGCAGGATCAGGTCGTTACGCAGCGTGCCGTACATAACTTCCACCAATGCATCCTCGCGGGTGCTCGGACTCAGGTGTTCTTCCACATCGGCCGAGGCCACGCTTATTATCCAGCCAATGGTTCGTCGATCATCCGGAGACGTGCGGGTTAGGTGCAGGTGGTCCATGAGCGCCACGTAGCGGTCAATGTAATTTTGCACCACGGCCACAATGGACGCAGGCAGCGCATCGTTTGGCAAGTAACGGCCACGGATGAGCTCGTTAATCAGCAGCCGCGCATCAATAAGCGTGCGGCTCTCTACCAAATACCGGCGACGTAAAATGCGTTCAATGGCGTAGCGGCGCAGCAGGTGCTCGTCGCGGAAGTCAATGGAGTTGCGAATTTTTTCGTAGAAATAGCCCATGCGACCAATGGCCTCATTCAGTTTGATGCGCGGCACGCCCGGCAGCGCTTCCAGGTTGGGCAGCGGTTCTAGGTGCGTGGCGAGCAACTTGCGGACGCTCGGTGGTAGGACGGCAAATTCAGACATGCAGGTATGATAGCAAAAACGCGCCGATTAGGCGCGTCATATGTACAACCATCACAGTGGGGTCGCAGTTCCAGAAGCAATATGACCCTTCTCCTCGAAGCATTACAAGATTCGGCCTATTTAAGCCAAGTTAGGAGCTTGGTTGACGTTCTGATCCGGCCTACTGTGGGGCAAGTTGGAGGGGGCGATATACACTAGCTACCTAGGGGGAGTTTTATACTTCTCAATAAGCCAAACATCAAGCGCTAGCTCCGCTAGGCCGTAGAGGTTATCGATAATCCGACCTAGCTCTTCATCTGGTAGGTTATTTAGACTGGGGTCTACTTTTCTGCATTCCTCAATCGTCATTGGATATTTGTAAGGACATTACATGCTGTATTGAATGTTCCCGTTCCCTTTGATTCGTTGTTTAGGAAATCACAAAGAGTAGATTGGTCGAAGTTTTGCCAATTTACTTTCTTATAGGTCGCCTGATCAATTGCGTACACAAGAATCGTGTCATTTTTTTTGTTCCCATATTTATCCGTTATCTCACCATTGTAATTTACAAAAACATCGTAGGCTTTGATATTAGGGATTGCATAAACAAGACTGAAGATTGAAGACGACAATTTTCCCGTGTCTTTGAGTAGACCATTTTTATTGTAAAAACTTGATATATCTACGTTCACTGTAATCATCTGCGTATCTGCTGGCCTGTCAACATCAGATTTTTCAATTTTTAGGCCACCGTAACTAACATCTGTGCTCCCAGTACGCTTTATTGCGGCCGTGAGTCTTTGCTCGAGTATTTGTTTAGGGGTTTCTACTGGCTGCTGGCTTGCCCCGTTAGTTTGTGTAACGTTGATATTTTGTGGGCTACTCGACTGGGTAGATGATGAGTTATTGTTTTTTCCTGACAAGCTCCCAATCAATGCAAAGATAAAAAGAATTGCCGCACCAATTGACCACTTGCCCGCCCTAGTTGAGGAAAACTTTTTTAGGCCCGATACTTGTCCTTCCATATAAAATCTCCTTGTTTAATGAGTGAATTGTGAGTGAGTTTGATGAGCAACTTCTAAACACAAAAGCTCGCCGCCAGCACGGCAACCTTTCGGCCGCCCATATCCCTTTCGGGGTATGACCCAGTACAGGTAGCTGAACGACGAGCTGTCGTTCCTGTACTGGGGTTTTATGCCATGCTCCGCAGAGCGGAGTTTAGGCAAAGCTAGATTGGTGTAGGTTAGAGTGTGTTGATCGGTTACTTCCTTAAAGGTTGAATCTTAAGTAATTCTAAGGTAAAGACAGGCTACAATCAAATGTAACGACCCATATTTTATCTTTTAATTGGGCGGTGGAGCGCTTGGCGAGGCGGTTTAACTGTTGCTGTAGTCCCCTCAATCAATGCAACCTTGCCACCACCATGCATTACCCATTCAAACTTTTTCGTTTTCTTATTGAATACAACAAAAATTGGTAAGAATCTGCTTGTTTTTGAAGGGTCGGCTCTAAGAATCGGCCCCACCTTTTCGTACAAGAATCTAATCAGTCTATTTCTTTCAAGCTGTTGTTCGGGCGAGTAGGTTCCTATGGGGAAAAGAATCAACGATATGTAAACTCTAATCATTGGCGCGTAACCGCCAGCTACGTTTTCCTCGAAGCGTTCCCAAAAAAGCTTAAGCAGTCTTTGCTCCATATTGGCATAGCCCTGATGATCTCCTGAAAACTTATCTATTACAGCGTTTGTTGCGTCTATAGCGAGTGATCTGACCTCATCATCTTTGTCATCTATGTAACTTAGGGCTTCAAAATATCCAAATAGGCCATCAATAAAATAGGCTGTAATTGAGTCACTATCTCCATCTCGACTTACCTGAACATTGATATCGGTCTTTTTCACCTTCCCTTTTTCTACCGCGTTATTGTATGCCAGTGGGAAAGTGCGTCCAAAGAAGGAACTGATGTCGTGTAATAACCAGAAAGTATCAGTACCAGGTAGGACACCTTCTTTTCTTCCCGCCGTAGCTACGCTCTGTGCGGCATCGGAAAGTTGCCTAAATGCTGAGGCGAATAAACTATGATCAAGGCCAGCGTTCTCATCAAACCAGTAACCCTCAATAGCCGTTTCCAATGCCTGTAGATATACCTCAAGATACTTTCGATCAATAACATCTTTTTTCCAGTAATACCATTCTTGTAGCGGGCGATAGTTATCTAATACAATCTGATCTCGAAACAAGGCGGTATAGACTGGTTTTTCGTAACCCAGGCCAGCATATTGAAGCTGTCGATATAAGTAAGATGATGGATTTACAAATAGCTCCTTTGAAATCTCACGAAACAATATACGAGTGTCTGGGTGGGTAAGTTTCCCCTCTCTTATAGCCCCAATTAAATGCAAAAGAAAGTCAATCCGTGATGTTGCGATATGTTTAATGATTTCTGGTTCAGTAAGAACGACACTTAGAATTGATAAGCAGTAACTGCCAGCCTCTTCTTTAGCATTCCAGCTGTCATTAGGAAACCTTGGAACTTCAGATGCAAATTGAATGATTTTTTTGAGATTAGCCCCCGTTAACTTCACTACATCTTCCGCATTGTTTTCTCGTGTAACAGCAGCCCCATGTAGGAGTACCTGGAAGAATCTTTCAGCGTTTTTTCTAGTAAGTAGTCCTTTCCGATGTGTTCCAAACCAATAAAAAGAAAAAGCGCCGGCAGCAAATGATACTAACGCTATCATCTCCCAGAAAATTGGGTATTGAAAGATAGTTGGATGAAGAATCAAAAATTGAGGTAAAAGCGCTGCAACCAATACAGATAAAAGACCAAGTACCACAAAAAGCCAATGGAGATTTCTTAAGGCACGACCTCTTATGTCAAGAGTCATATTCCAAATCGGCTTGCGTAGCTGGAAAGCGGCAAAGATCAGCCCCAATGCAGCGATTCCCTCTCCTAGACTAAAGTAAACCGTTGGGTTACTAGGGTCATAATGGCATAGCTTGACCATTGATAGGCCTGCCAGACAGTTACTAAGGATTTCATTCGTGGTACTTGTTGCTTGTTGAAGTATTTGAGTATCCATATTCTGATAGATTCTACTCCCTGGCTTGTTGTTTAGCAATCCATAAAAGGCTAAAGTATATTAAGTAATTCTTTGAATAAGAATATGGACCCGATAGAAAAGAAATGGCAGGTTTATTATGTTTTGCAAGAGCTAAAGGAAGCATCCCCTGATGATGCAGATATTTTTGTTGGGTATAAAAGTTTTAGGGTTCAACCAGATTTTGTCGATACACATATCAGAAGTCTTAAAAATCGGAGGGTGATAAAAGTGCTACGAAAGATTGAGGGTCTGGGCTTTAACATTCAATTCTTAAGAGCAGACATTTTTAAAAAAGAATATGAAGTTTTTAAATCAGCTAACGAGGCAAGAGCACATCGGTATGCTTTAAAAAAGTATGGGGGAATGCTCCAAATTAAAAGACCAGGTTTGTTGAAACTGGGAATGTTTGAAAGTGAGTTTGACCAAGATACGGACATTTATCAGCTTGCAAAGTTTATCATTGATAATGGCATCAGCAATTCTCAAAATGCTGATGAAGTATGGACCTCAATCAAGGGAGGCGAGCCAACTAAAAAACAAGTAGCAGATGTTCGTCAAATTGTTTATAGGCTTAATAGCAAGATAAAAAAAGATTTCAAAATTGATAAAGAACTTTTTGAGTATAAAGGGAAGCAGGTTCGCTATAAAGGTGCCGACTCTTCGTAAAAAACAATTTAGAACATAAAAAAACACTCCAGGACTCTACGATTTATCGTAGATTTTTTATTTGAATAAGAATGCCTGGAAAATCAGAAGAAAACGAAGATATTTTAGAAAACGCAGCACAACTGCTGGCAGAGTTTTTTATCGATCAAGTGACCGAGCAACTTCAAGATAAGGATATATATGAGCGAAAAACATTACAAAACAAGTAGCTTTTACCTGACGGCCTATCTTCTAAATGAAGGCCTTGAGCTTGTGAACATTGACCGCACGAACCCTAAACGGGCGCTATTTGTTTTTATTGATAGGCAAGAGCGTGAGGGGCTAGTTCAAAACTACAATTTTGGTCAGACTGCAATGGTAGATGCAAGAAAATATGCCCTTATTCTGCGTGAACTTAAGGCAAAGTTATATATGGATAACTTATAAAATATGACTAGAAGAATGATCCACACAACGATTTGGCAGTCTAAAAAGGTTACCGATCTAAGACCGCAAGAACGACTACTATATATCGGCTTGATAACTTTTGCCGATGATGATGGTAGGTTCAGAGCTGATCCATCATTGATCCGAGCAAATGTTTTTCCAAGGGAAAAGTATGGTATTACTCGCGTACAAAAAATGATAAACGTGATTGAAAAATCAGCCCTGATAACGCTTTATGAAGTAGATGGTGAGCGATATGGATTCCACCCCAATTGGATGAAGTACCAGATAATACGTTCAGACCGCAGGAAAACGAGCTACATTCCCGCTCCCATGACAACCATTCCGCAACCAGATGCCAACCAGACGTCGACTAAAGGTAATGAAATAAAATCTAATTCAATAAGCCTAGCGCGTAAACAAATGCTTAATGGTTTGGAAAAATATGATGCGCTTAAAGAGGGACAAGAAGGATAATGAGGTACATATAACGATGCCTATGCCCAAGCTTCCTATAAAAAAACTCGATGAACTTAAGCTAGTTGCATCGCAAATTATGCAAGTAAACCGAAAAATTACTTGTATCGAAATGGGCCGGCAATTGGGGGTAGGGAAAAATCTTGCCAATAAGATCATTCGTCGGGTTAGCCATGAAGCGGTCGAAAGGCTTATTGCCGAAGAAGACTTAATTCAGGGACGTAAGTTGCCTCACTCGTTGACCAATGCTCCTAGGTTCATCATGGGGAAAATGCCTAAGACTCTTCAAGGTCTATTGCCAAAACATGACAAAAATTGACATATCTGTATAGCCCAGTATTATAAAAACTATGAAAAATAAGAGCAGATTTCTCACCATTGAAGAAGTTGCAGAAACCCTTCGAGTAAGCCAAAGGACGATATTAAGATACATACAAGGTAAGCGGCTCATGGCTGCAAAAATTGGCCAATGGCGGGTGGATCGAAATGATCTCGAGGATTTTATTCAAAAGGCAAAGAAGATATGAAAAATGCGGTCATTTACATTCGCGTTTCAACTGACGAGCAAGCTGGTGAAGGACACCATTCGTTGGCTGCACAGAAATCGATTTGTTCTAAGCTGGCAACTGATTTGGGATACCATGTAATGCGAGTCTTTGAAGATGCAGGTAAAAGCGCATCTTCAATGAAAAGAGCTGCGCTCCAAGAGATGATAGAGTTATGCCAGAAAGATCTGACAGTTACCGCTGTTGTGGTTCAAGATACAGATCGTCTAGCACGCAATACACAAGATCATCTAGCAATACGAGCGATATTAAAAAAACACAAAGTTCAGCTTATTTCTGCATCACAGCCGACTATCGACGATACTCCCGAAGGACAGATGATTGATACCATCGTTGCCAGTGTTAACCAATTTCAATCAGACATCACTGCGCGCAAGACACTTAAGGGTATGGAAGAAAAGGCTCGGAAAGGTTGGCTACCTGGGAAAGCACCTTTAGGGTATAAAAATCATACTAACAATCAAGGCGACCGGGTAGTTTCATTAGATGAACCAGTTGCTACAAGGATTCGCGAAGCCTTCCGACTTTATGCTACAGGTCGTTACTCCGTAGCTTACTTAAGGGATTTGCTTTATGACCAGAACCTTCGCTCTAGAACTGGAAAAAAACTTCAGCACAGTAGACTCAATGAGCTTTTGAAGAATAGATTTTATCTAGGTGAGCTTCGGTGGGGCAGTATCCATCTTAAGAATGGAGGACATCCAGCACTGATTGATAGCATGACTTTTGATCAAGTCCAGAATGTCATGGCTGTACACAACCGTTTTGCTAATCGGCGTCGTAAACATGATTTTCTGCTTCGCGGGGTACTTTATTGTGCGACTTGTAGTCATCGTTTAGTTGCAGAGAAACACGCTAGAAAACACGCAGCATACTATCATTGTGCCAAACGAGGATTTTGTCCAAGCAAAAAGTATGCAGGCACTCTTGATCTTGAGACTGAAGTTGGAAGGTTATTTGAGCAAGTTCAGTTTACCGAGGCGTTTATTGGCAGAGTAACGACCAAGGCAAAGAGATACTTTGATTCAAAAAAGCAGATCATTGAAAACGAACGGATAGGACTGCATGCACAACAAGCAGAGTTAAAGCGAAAACGAGACACTTTAGAACGTAAACTTTTAGACGGGCTTATTGATGACGATGATTTTCAGCGTATTAGGAATAGCTTGCGTCTAGAACTTGAAAAAAATGAACAGCACATCAGTAAGTTAGAGCGAGTGAGGGATAATTCCCTGGATGTAGTATGCCAATCGCTTGAGTTATCTAGGAATGTTGCTCTTGCATACCGTAATGCCTCGTCAGATAGGAAGAAGCACCTCCTAGCGCTCTTTTGGGAGCGTTTTGAGGTGGATGGGTATAACATCTCGACAGCAATACCCAGCCGCCTTTTTAGAGCCCTCCTACAACAGTCTGCTGCCCATAAAACGCACAAACCCGTCCTTTTGGGACGGGCTTCTGCGCACGGGGGTGGTCGTCACCCCAGGAAGTACGTAATTAACCATAAAGATCAATTAAGTGCCTCCTGGGGTGGCCAATGGGACTCGAACCCACAACCACTGGTACCACAAACCAGTGCTCTACCATTGAGCTATGGCCACCCCGCTACGACGGTTTTTCAAATAGCCCAGCATAAGGTTAACGCTGGGCCATTCTAGTAAGAACGGCGACTCTCGTCAACGCATGGTACCTACATTGACAGTCTTACCGGACATTGGTAATGTCCAACGCTAGAACATAAACATACCTTTAACAACTTGGAAGCAGGTGCACGTGGCTAAGAAGAATATAAAATACCGCGACGAAGACCGGTCGCTAGATTTGTATTTACGGGAGATTGGCGAGACACCTTTGATTACAGCCGATGAAGAGGTTCGCCTGGCCCGTAGGATTAAGCTTGGCGATAAGCGAGCGCTAGAGAAATTAACGAAAGCGAACTTGCGCTTTGTGGTTTCCATAGCGAAGCAATATCAGAATCAAGGCTTATCGCTCGCTGACTTGATAAACGAGGGCAACGTTGGCCTCATCAAAGCCGCTAGGCGTTTTGATGAAACCCGCGGCTTCAAGTTCATTAGTTACGCTGTGTGGTGGACCCGGCAGGCAATTCTCCAAGCACTTGCGGAGCAGAGCCGAATTGTTCGACTGCCCTTGAATCGCGTCGGCACGCTGCACAAGATCGGCAAATCTTCTGCCAGGCTGGAGCAGCATCTCGGTCGCCAACCCTCACCAGGGGAAATTGCTGCGGATATACAACTTTCCGAAGCGGAAGTTACTGAAACGCTGACAATTTTCAACTCACACCTGTCGCTGGACGCGCCCTTCTCGCAGGACGAGCAGAATTCTCTTCTCGATATTCTCGAGGATGAGGGCCAGCCATCGCCTGATGAAGAAATGATTCGCGCATCGCTTCAGCAAGAGGTTCAAAAGGCTCTGGATAGCCTTACGGCCAGAGAAGCCGAAGTTATTTCTTTATACTTTGGCCTGTATGGTAAACGAGCGCTTACTCTTGAAGAAATCGGTTCACGTTTTAGCCTCACTCGAGAACGCGTTCGACAGATAAAAGAAAAAGCTATACGTCGACTTCGACACGCATCGCGCAGCAGACGCCTTCGAACATTTCTAGAAAAACCTTAAAACCGCCCCCATATGTGGAGGCGGTTTTTTCTTGTCTTAACGCTGGGCGTCGTCTGGCGTGGGTTCGCTGCCCCCAGCCCCGCTCGGCAGCGCAGCGTCTACTGCCGGCCTGGCTTTAACCTGCTGGTCCAGCACTTGCTGTACCAGCGGCACCACCACGGCCGTGCGGTAGAGTGGTTCGCCGGTCGGCGCATTGGTGATGGGGAAAATATAGGCGGGCACCAAGTACTCGGCCGCCGTCTGGTCTACCTGGTAGCGGGACGACAGGTAGCCGAGCGAGGGCGCACCTACCTCGATGCGGACTTTTTTGGCGCCAGGCACATCTGCGTTGCCATACACGCCGCCGCGACGCAGCACGTCCAGAATAGCCGTTGTGTCGGTGGCCAGCGGGTAGGTGGAGGCCTCGTAGGTAAGCGTGGTCAAATTGTTCACGCCCGTCACCTTTTTGCTCGCCGCGTCTACAAATACGCTTAAGCCGCTGGGCGCGCCATTGTCGTTGACCACCGGCCGGTCGTTAATAAGCAAGGGGTACACAACTTCCAGGGTTGGTTGGTAGCCCAGCCGCAAGGGCAGGCTGGTGGCGTTGTAGGGCAGGAAGGTTTTGTTTACCACCGGCGCGCCGTATGCGCTGCGGGCAATGTCGTGGTCGGCCACAAAGGCGTTCGCTGCGGCAATGAGCTCGCTGTCGAGCGGCAGGGTTTGGCTGGCCGTGCTGGCAGCTTGGCCGGCTTCCTGCAGCTGGGTAATGTCGCCGTACTGTGGCCAGCTGGTATAAATGCTGGCCGTGCCGTTTACGGCGTCCACGGTAAAGGCATAGCCGTTTTCAATGGTCTGGCTCATTGTAAAGCTTTGCAGCTCCAGGTTGGTAAAGCTCCCCAGGTCTAGCAAGCCCAGTTTGGCGCCTAGTATGCTGCTTTGTAGTTCTTCCACGAGACCGCCGGTAACGTGTTTGAGTACGGGCGCGTCCGGCATTGTTAGCGGCCCGCCGGTGTAGACATACTCGTACACGGT
This sequence comes from Patescibacteria group bacterium, assembly GCA_038063455.1. Classification (GTDB taxonomy): domain Bacteria; phylum Patescibacteriota; class Patescibacteriia; order PEXW01; family PEXW01; genus CAIPSZ01. The sequence continues at coordinate 229,173 of JBBTVB010000002.1, read as the reverse complement.
GTACAGAGTGGAGATGTCCGGCGCAATCAGCGAGGTGGCGGCCGAGCGATCTGCGGCCGGGGCGCTGGTGGGCGTAGTGCTGCCGGTTTGCAGCTTGGCGGTTTCGGCCGTGCTGGTGCCGGTGCCGAGCGCGCCAAACGCGGCCGCAGCCCGCTGGGTAATGCTCACATGGGCAAGGGTACTATCCGCAGGCGCGGCCGGGCTGCGCTTGAGCACGGCGTAGGTGCCCACCCCGGCTATAGCCACCACAAACACGGCGAAGAGCGCATAGGAGAATTTACGCATAGTAAAAAAAGTTACAGTTGAAGGTTGTGAAGTTTTTTGTAAAAGTTGCAAGCGAAGTTTTTCCCGGAAGGCCGGATCAACCTGGGCATCGGGTTTGGCTGCCAGGAGTTTTTGGATAATGGGTACAAGTTCAGCTTCGCGTTGCTGCAGCGTCGGCTCCACGGCGTAGAGGTCTGTGAGTATATCTTGCAGGTGGTTAGGCATGAGCACGGAAAGTTAGGAAGAGGAGAAGCGCAGCCAACGGGATTTTTGATTGTAGAGCTCGCACACTGCGGGAGAATTGCATTTTTACGCTCGCTTCGGACTTGCCTAGTACTTCAGCAATCTCTGCGTGGGTCAGTCCGTCCCACACGCGCATGATGATGATATCGCGCTGCTTCTCGGGTAATTTGTCGAGCTCTACCCGCACGCGTTCCAGCTGCAGTCGATTTTCTGCATCATTGGCCGGGTTACTCGCGCTCCGTACATCCTGCGCGGTCTCGAGATCCGCGGGTGGTCGGTGCGTGCGGTAGTGGTCTGTTACGGTATTCCGGGCAATGCGGTAGAGCCAGGCTTGCAGGTTCCCACTCCGGAAGCTGTGGAATTTATCCAGGGCTTTTAGGAAGGTAGTACTCGTCAGGTCTTCGGCAATTTCCCGGTGGCTCACGCGGTAGTAGACGAAGGCGTAGATCTTCTGGACGTACGCGTCGTACACCTCGGCAAAGCCGGTGGGGTTTTCTGGAGTCATGCGGTCAGATTTTCAGGAAGAAGCTTCTTGTACTATACAACGAAGCAGCCAAGGAAAGGTAACACGCATAAAAAAATGGTCAGCACTAAGGCTGACCATATACATGAAGGATCTTTGCTTCAACATCGGGAGTAAAGAACCCCCGATATTTCTTTTGCACCAACGGTATCTTCCAGTCGCTGCTGGTAATGAGCCCTCGACAATGCCGAGAACGACACGTGCAGCGTATTGGCTCTTGTAAGCCGACTTCGGTCCACGCTATTGCATAGTCGAAAGTAACCTCTTCCCCGGCCGCAATGTTTCGTAAGGCTACCCAGATGAACGGATGCTGGTACCCAGCTGTTGGCTCGCACGAGTGATTCATGCGCCAGTTATCACTGGGGCAATATAAATTCTCCGGTGCGAGCAGTAGCCCATCCGTAACGTTGTACGGATATTCTTGGTGTTCTGGTGGTAATTGGTGAAATTCCTCGGGGGTGATGAGTAGTCCATCATCCCGCATAAGTATTTCCCCTGCTGGCAGAGGGTGCGTTGTAAAAAGGCCCCAGCCTTGGATTTCTGGTACCCAACGCTTGGTAATTGCTGGGTGCAGATACTCTGCTAATGGTAAAGTTCTCATTTTGCCTCTCACTTCCATGTTTTTGTATTTGCATCCCAACCTACAACGAGGCGTTATTTTTTTCAAGCCCCCCGTTTTTCTATCCGGTCTGCAGCAGGGATACAACCCCGCAAACACTAGGGTCAAGTTTTCTGACGGGAGTTTCCAAGGTGGATTCGTGCACTAGACAACGATAAAAGACGCCCATGGTAACAGGCAATGGGTAGGTAAAAAGATCCTTCGGCCTGCTGGTCTCAGGATGACACTGCGTGTCACTTCGCCTGCCGTCGGAAAATCGTGGTTGTGGTGGTAAGGCCAACAATTAAAATGATAAAGCTCCATACCACCGTCCACCAGACGTGATTACCTACTGGGGTGTTTACCAGCAGCGCGCGGATGGCCTCGATGAGGTGCGTCAGCGGCTGGTTCTCGGCAAAAACGCGCAGCCACGACGGCATGGTGTCCACCGGCACGAAGGCGCTGCTCACAAAGGTGAGCGGGAAGATGAGGATGAAGCCGAACTGCTGCACGAACTGGATGGACTTTCCCACCAGGGCCACGATGACGAATAGCCACGAGAGCGCGAACGAGAAGAATAGTAGCAGCGCAATGGCCAGCACCCACTCGCCCGCGCTCGCCTCGGGCCGAAAGCCAACAGCTAAGCCAGCGCCAATCATCACCGCGGTGGCCAGCAGATTGCGGAACAAGTCGGCTACCACGTGGCCGGTGAGCACCGCGCTCTTGACCATGGGCAAAGACCGGAAGCGGTCCATAATGCCTTTTTCCAAATCAATGGCCACGCTGTAACTCGAGATAGTCGAGCCGAAAGCAGCGGTTTGTACGAAAATGCCGGCCATGAGGAAGTTGATGTAGCTCACGCCGCCCGTATCAATAGCCCCGCCAAAGACGTAGCGGAACAGCACCACGAACATAATCGGCTGGATGGTTATGCCCAGGAGTTGCTCTGGGTCCTGTCGAATTTGCAGCAAGCTGCGCTTGACCATGACCCAGCTGTCAATGAAGTACCAGACTAGTCCAGAGTGTTTGAGTTGCGGAATTTTACTTGTCGTAGTCGTACTCATGATTTTTTCTCCTCGGTTTTTATCTCGGCTTCGTGGCCAGTCAGCTTGAGGAATACGTCATCCAGTGTCGGGCGTTGCGTGGCAATGCTCTTTACGTTAATGTGCGCTTCGTCAAATTGGTCCAGAATGGCGCGGAGCTGGTGCACACCGTGCTCCACCGGAAATTTCATTATCCGCGTGGCAGCATTTTGTTGGACAGCCTGCTTGCCGAGTTCGGTCACGGCCTTGGTAAAGTCCGCGTCATTTTCCATTTCCACGGCTAGCTGCTCGCGGCCCACTTTGTCTTTGAGCTCGTCAGCCGTGCCCATGGCAATAACCACGCCGTTGTCGATGACAGCAATGGAATCGGCCAGCTGGTCAGCTTCTTCCAAATACTGCGTGGTCAAAAGTATAGTCGTGCCTTCTTTTACGAGTTCTTGAATAATCGTCCACATGGTGTTGCGGCTGTGCGGGTCCAGGCCCGTCGTTGGCTCGTCTAGGAAAATAATCGGCGGCGTTACAATTAAGCTGGCCGCCAAGTCCAGGCGCCGGCGCATACCACCCGAATACTTCTTCACGGCCCGGCCCGCGGCATCCACCAGTTCAAACCGTTCCAGCAGTTCCTGCGCGCGACGTTTGGCGTCGGCCGCACTGATGTGGTAGAGCCGGCCGATAATTTCGAGGTTTTCTCGCCCGGTCAGTTTTTCATCCACCGCCGCGAACTGGCCGGTCAGGCCAATGATGCCGCGGACATCCTGCGCTTGCGATTTCACATCAAACCCGCCGACGGTTGCCGTGCCGCCATCCAATTGGAGCAGGGTAGAGAGGATGCGAACAATGGTCGTCTTACCTGCACCATTAGGGCCGAGCAAGGCAAAGACGCTGCCTGCGGGGATAGAGAGATTAATCCCTTTGAGGACGTGGTTGTCCCCAAAAGACTTCTGGAGATTGGTGGTGGAGATGGCGGGGGTCATGGGCCAAATACAATATGCAATTGAGTCCGTCCATTCTAGCAGACCTTCTGCTACAAGTCGAAAGGTGTTTGCTCCAGTGGTCCTGCGCCGTTGTGGCGGGATTATGGCTAATGTATATACTACGTACGTAAGGCACTCTATTTTTTATCAACCCTATGCCAAAAAAGAAATTCACCGGTTTTTCGGACTTTGAACGCGAAGCCATGCAGAACCGCGCCAAAGAGCTACTCGCGGAAGCGCGGGCGGGCAAGAATCGGGCGCAAGGCGAAAAGGACGTCCTCGCGGCTATTGCCAAGATGGTGGAGCCGGACAAATCAATGGCAAAAAAGCTCCATGCGCTTATCAAAAAGAGCGCGCCAAGCCTGATGCCGAAAACTTGGTACAGCATGCCCGCCTATGCCAAGGGCGAAAAGGTCGTCTGCTTTTTCCAAGCCGCGAAAAAGTTCAAGACACGTTACGCTTCGCTCGGTTTTAGCGACACGGCCAAGCTCGACGACGGGGCCATGTGGTCAACGGCCTTTGCGTTGAAAAAATTAGGCGCTGCGGAAGAAGCAAAAATCAGCGCGCTCTTGAAGAAGGCGGTCAGCTAACCCGCGTTACTTCAACCGAATCAACTTTCCTCTGCGTTTGATAATGTTCTTGTAATCCCACTGGATGGTTTTAGCTTTTCGCAGCCAGCGCTTGATGTCGGCAAGCTTCAATTGTTTGCTGTCCGTGTAGGTAATGCCTGCGGCTTTGAACTTTTTGACGTTGCCAATCGGCAACAGGCCAGGTTCGGCAAACGACATGCCGCTCCAGAATAGCAGCTGCACACCCTGCTTCCGCAACGAGTAGCCAACAATCGGGTTGCCCGCCAAAAACCACACCGGCCCGCCGTGCCACATTTTGCTCTCGGCCTTTGGCAAAGCGGCATCAATCACTCGCCGCAACGCATCACAAATCCTTTCCTCTTTTTTTGATTGCGCGCGGTTGTAGATTGTGATGTCGTTAGTCATTTGCATGGTGGGGTTTATCGAGAAAATTCTCCAGTAATTCGAACGTAAGCTATTAGACTATTGAGGTCTTTTTTATGCCGCGTTGAATCTTGTCTGGTTCTCAACCATCCACTTTTGCATATCATCCATCGTTTTGCTGGTATCGGACATCACCTCGGGGTGGGCCGTCATGTAATGTGTCTTGAGTGCGCTCATCCAGTCTTCGAAAGTTTCTCCCTGAGCAGTAATTTCGCACATATCACATTTGAGTGTTTTCATAGTAGTTACTAATTAGAGTTAGATTCTTTTCTTTGGTGGTAAATATTTTTTCTTTCACTCCGCCGGCGGTCTTAACATTTACCCTCCGCAGGCCTCGCATATGCGCTTGGCATTTTTTGCTTGGCTACGGTTGTAGGCGATCATCTCGTTAGTCATAGCACGATAGTAGCAAGTACGAGCTCGGTATTGCAATACACTACTTTTTCAAAAGCTCATTAATCTGCGCCTGCGTTAACGGCACCCAGGGTGAACTATTCGGATCAACCGCTGTCGCGGCTGGGCTATCGCCCTGCGTCCACCACTTTGCTTGATATGGCACGCCGCCCAAGACAACCCGCTGGCCAGCATTGTACGTTGCCGTTCCGCTCCATTCGGGGTACTTCCCGGCGGGCAGGGTCGCTTGCGGTATGGGTTTATCGCCCGGCAAGACCGGACCGATGAGTTCCCACGGCGTTTCCCAAGACTGCAAGACCGGATTATCCGGAACCTCACCCTGCGTCCACCACTTTGCTTGGTAGACATTTTTCTTCCATACGATTTTTTCCCCCTCCAGGTAGACGCCGGTGGCGGTCCAAATCTGATACGGACTTTGGGCCGGGTCGTCAATAATCTCCGTGGTTTTTTCTGCCTTCGCATCCGGCGCGGTAACGAGCTCGGAACTGCTGGAAATAGTGCCGTCGAACCCAGCGCTCAACACGCGCATAAATTCTTCCCGCTCTTGCGGCACCCCGCTGCAGGAGTTCGAAACCCTGGTTAGGTTGACGTAGTTACTGCCACAGGCAATATCGCGGTTTGCAGACCACATCGACATCCGCCCGATCCCAGCCTGCACAGCAAAAGCATTCAGGGCTTCAGCGCCTTGCACGGTCACAATTTCTCCAGCCAAGTCATTCTGGCCGATCATGGGCGTCGCGCCAATTTTTGACCAGAGCGTTGCATTACTAAGCGAAACGCCGGTCCGCTCGTAGAGGATTTTGAGTTGCCGATGCGTGTTGGTTAAAGCCTGTACGGAACCTTCCACCATCGACATGCCCTGTAAGCTTTCGCCGTAATTCATGGTCATGACATTTACCCCGGCTAGGTCTACCTTGGCGTTTAGAAATATTTCAACCATCTGCGTTCCGGGTTCCGACAATCCTTGCGGGGTGGCCGGTAAGGTTAGCCAGACAGCGAATGCCTTTCCCGATGCTCGCCGATCGGCTTGGAGTTTTGCCATGACCCGCGCCCGGCGCTCGCCGGCATCTTTGTCTGCCAGTGTCGAGCCCTCAAGATCGAGATCGATGGTCGTGCTATCGTACCGTTCCACAACGCCATTGTAGGCGTCATACAGCTTGCTTTCGTCCGTACAGCCGACGGACAATTCCTGATTATCGCGCCCGCCAAAAGAAACAATCGCTTCGCCCCCGCGTTGTTTCAGTCGAGCGAGCCGAGCGTCAAGACTCAATGACGCATTGGCTTGGTCGAGGCTGTAGGCGGCGCCCCAGGCCGGCACACACGGAGCGTTGGGGGTGGCTACAATAAATGAAAGGACGGCATTCGCCGCGGTCTCGCCCCCGAGGGTTTGAAAAGAGAAAGCCGGTGTCAACGTGGCGTCGACGTAGGCGGCAAACCACGGGCGGGCATTCGGGCTGTTCACAAAGCTTGATTTGCCATACCACAATCCAAGCGCCACACATGCGACGACACCCACCAGTAGTGCTAGCCGCGGAATCGACAACGTGCGCTTTATGACCATGTCCGTGTGGTTAGACATCCGGACCCCCTGTGGTTTTTGCCGGTTCAGAAATATGGGGCACCGGAATTTTTCCTTTGTCATCACCGTGGTACAGTGCCGCGCGCCAGTCGAACGCCGGAGTATTTTTTTGCTTCACGGTACGTGGGCGAACCGTTTCGACAAATAGCCAATTTTTGAGGCTGGTCCAAAGGTCGGTAACGGCGGCGCCAACCCCAATGTAGGCGACGATGGCCCAGATGGCGAGCACCGCGTTAAGGGCGGCGAAGGCGGCATTGCCCCAGTTGTCTGCCAGGTAGCTGCGGTAGAACGTCAGGATTGAGAAGCCGACGATAAGCATCGGCGCAATCAGGTACAAGGTTGGCGTGACCGTTCGATTCTTGATTTTCGGCGTTCGCGCGAACGGAATTTTTTTGCTGGTCAGCGCCTGTTGCAGAGATTTAAGCACACCAGCTAGGTTTACCGGCAATAAAATTAAATTGAAGCCGTAGATGCCAATGACGTCTGACCGCTTGTACCCAGAGTACTTTAGGTCGCTGGCCATTGCGATAAAATAGGGCAATGCCGCCAAGACCACTAAGGGGCTCAATAATCTACCATCGTACGGGTAGGCCAGCATGAAAATGAGACCAAAACTGGCCCACGCAATCGAGGCCATGTAGTTGATGCGCAAGAAGGTGGTGGTCGCGGAGACCGGTTCGTTTTTTCGCTTTGCCGCAACGGAGAGCGCGAACAGCTTGGGCAAAATGAGTAACCCACCGTTGGCCCACCGTCGGCGCTGCACAATGAGCGAACCGAAGTCTGGTGGGGTGGCGCTGTAACTTAACCGTTCCGGGTAGTTGTAAAGTTTCCAGCCGTGGGCAGCTAAGTCGATGCTCGATTCGGTATCTTCGATAACCGTCCAGTCTTGAATGTAACGCTTTATGGTAAAACCACCGACCGACTCGTGCTGCTCTACATCTTCTAATGCTTTCTTTCGAATAATCGCATTTGCACCAACCCAAAAGGTCGCACCGTACTGCGTCATACCCTGGTGCTGAATGTGCTGGATATCCGTAGTGGCGCCAGCTAAGCGTTCCAAACGTGTCGGCGCACCGCGAAAGGCCGAGTACGGTGTTTGCACGACCGCAACCCTTTGATTATCTGGTTGTTGCAGAATATAGACCAAGCGTAAACAGTACTCACGCAGGAGCATGGAGTCGGCATCGAGCGTTAAAATAAACTCGCTATTTGGAATAACCACATCCGCTTGCTTTGATCCGTCACGAGTGGGCACTAGTACATTTCCGTCCGGCGTCGAAGCAACCTGGTACGATCCACCCATGAGCCCAATATAGGAGTTAAGGTTCATTGCCTTGTTCGCTTCGTGCGACAAAGAAATGTAGGTCTTGCGTTCAAAACTTGTAATCTCACCGCTAAAAATCCAACGCAAACGCTGGGCCACCTGCTGCAACCGAGGCAAAGATAGGTACTCTTTATCCTGTAAAGAGGCTTCCAGCGCTTTCGCGGTTAACTCTAGCTCTTCTGCTAGTGCTCGAAGAATGTGCTCAGAAAAAAATGCATCGACATGGTCTTCGAGTTTTTCCTGTTGAGCGAACTGCAGTAACCACGCCACCGCCCAGCGGTACTCTGCCATGACAAACTTTTGTTGCTGTGAGATTGTTTCCTGAGATTTGCCAATGCCGTCAAGAAACCGAGCGTGGCCAAAACGCTTTCTCGGTTCAGCAAATTGCAGCATGAGTTGTTGACCGAGCTCGCGCGTGTGGGCAAGTTTCTTACGGCCGCTGACGGAAGCTTGCACCGGGTTATCGTCGATCAGCAGGACAATGCGCTTATGTGGGTATTCTTGGAGCAAGGCGGAAATGATGGTCTTTCGAATAACCGCGACTTCTTCGTCGTACGACGGGATGAGCACCGTGAGCGCAGGTTGGTGTGCGGAAAAGTGGTTATCCAATTTTGCACGCGGGACCCGTACATGACGACTAAACCGTTGGTACGCGCCTTGTCGGGCAATCAGGTACATGAGCGCGGAAACGGTCAATAGGGTTACGACCGCCAAATAGCTTATCGCTTGGGTCGTGAATTGAAAGGTGTGCGGTCCATCAAAAAATTGACGTATGACAGTATCGATGACGTACAGCAACCAAAAAAACACCGTGACGACAATTGCGGTTCGGCTGTAGGTTATTTTTTTCGTTGATGGAATTTCATGCATTGCCGACAATGGAGCGGTGTTCTTTTCCGATCCCCATTGTCGCTTGCGGGCAAGCTTGGTATGTAAGGTTGGCATCTAGGTAATAAAATATGGCGCGCGTACGAACCGAACGCTGACCAAAAAACGAAATCTGAGAATACCAATAACCATTGCAAATGTCAAGGGCCATTATGGTGGCAGCAGGACTATGAGCGCGGGCTGAATGCCAGTACGCACTAACCGTTTACCTAAGCGCCAACGCAAAAGCTGACCTGCAATTTTCAGATTAGTGGCTAGTAGTGACGCCAATGAGTTACCTAGGTTGGTGGACCTGAGGGCCTGCCTGCCGTCAGGCAGGGAATCGGCCTTCGGCCCGGGGCGCTGCGCTTGCTCGCGCCCGCCCACTTCGTGTGTCCCTATCCTCCGGATGTCCCGACTGTTCGGGTGGACCCTACCCCGCCGTGGCGGGGTCACCTCCCTTTATATTATGGTGGACCTGAGGGGAATCGAACCCCTATCCTCCGGATGCAAACCGGATGCTCTGCCACTAAGCTACAGGCCCTTACAGTGCTTCCGAATTTTCTTCCTGTGGTGCTGATACCGCATTGGGGTTCAACACCTTTTTCAATCCGTTCCCAAGCCCGCCACCCATGAGCAAGAAGGAGAGCAGAATAATAGCAACCCCAAGGAGTTTGTAAAATGCTCGCGTGCCGCCGTCGCTGCCCAGGTGGCGTTCGGCCCAGTCGATGCGACCCATGTTCTCCATGAGCCAGTCGGCTTTCCAGATGATAACGAAGCCAATGCCGATGAGGATAATGCCGACGAGGTATTTCATGGTTTTCTAAAACTGAGACCGTCTACGCGCTTCACTGTAAAGTTAACGCCGTCACTTTGCAACTCCGCGATTGCGGTGTTCGTCAGCACGCCAAACAGTGCTTTTTCTTTGGGTACGTACCCCAGGTGCGATAGTAAGGTCATCATAACACCCCCGTGCGTAACGATGAGGACATGCTGGCCCAAATGTTGTAAAGCGAGCGCGCGGATGTAGGTAAATGTCCGCCCCACAATTTCCGCATTGGTTTCCGAATCAGAAACAAGTCGAGAGTGCCATTGAGTATCCGGTGAAAGTGTCCCAAAGGCATCGAGTAATTTTTTCAGTTCCTCATCTTCAACTAAAGATCTCCCTTCGGCCTCGCCAAAGTTTCTTTCTCGCAGCAGTTCCGAAAGTTTGATTTCCAATTTTTTCATTTTTGCCACTGTCGCAGCAGTTTCCCGTGCCCGGATGAGGTCAGACGAATAAATTGCATCAAGGTACAGGTCAGCAAAACGCGTGGCAAGCTTTTTTGCCTGCTGGTGGCCTGTTGCATTTAAAGGAATATCTAACCTACCCTGCATCTTTTTTTGGACATTAAAATCCGTTTCGCCGTGCCGAACAATAAACATCGTACAATATTGGCCTTCAAGCGGTTGCATGGTGCAATTCTAGCATGAGGTCTGCACGAGGCTGGCATTTTATTTAGAGTGTGCCCTGAACCACTCGTCCCATGGACTCGGGTACAGGGCATGAACCACTTCCTATATTGATTACTGATATTCAGGAACTGGCGAGTTGTTGCTGGCTCGCCATGAACCCGAACGGAGTGAGTGGTTCATGGTGGGCAATGTAGGATTCGAACCTACGACCTTCTCGGTGTAAACGAGACGCTCTAACCAACTGAGCTAATTGCCCTCGTATGCATTTGGGGTCCCCGCGCGACAGGTGCGCAGTGCGAACGGCGAAACGAGCTGGTACCCCCGGCAGGAATCCCCGGCCTCGCCTTCGGCTTGGCCGAGGGCGGGCGAACCTACATCTTGGGCTTACCTGCCCCGCCCGCCTTGGTGCCCCTGGTTGGAGTCGAACCAACATCTTAGGCTTAGAAGTCCTCTGCACTATCCGTTGTGCTACAGGGGCGTACAAGGCAGGCGGGGGAAGTCCACTGTTCTATCCGTTGAACTACCAGGGCGTAGCGAAAAATTCTACGAGTTTATTTACGGAGCGTCAACCCCGCACCACTTTTTTAATTAAAAAAGTGGTGCGGGGTCAATCCTCGTTTTTATTCTTTTTTCCTCTTCTATTGTGAAAGGCTTTGTAGACCTCCCGCAGCTGCTGGTTGGTGACATGGGTGTAGATTTGCGTCGTGGTAATAGAGGCATGACCAAGCATGGACTGCACGCTGCGGATGTCTGCGCCGTTCATCAATAAATCAGTAGCGTAGCTGTGCCGCAAGGTGTGCGGCGTGATGCGCTTGGTAATGCCGGCGGCTTTGGCGTAGTACTGCACAATGCGCTGGATGGAACGGGGCGTGAGCGGCTTGAAGTTTTCGGCCGAACGCTTCATGGCGCGGTCGTGGCGCAGGAAGAGCCAGTCTTCCTCATCGCGGCGTTTTTTGAGGTACTCGCCAATCCAGTGCCGGGCAGTATTGCTTACAAACACCACGCGGAGCTTGCTGCCTTTGCCGCGCACCGTGAATTCATCTTTTTCTAAGTTCACCTGGTCCTTTTTTAGATTCGCTAGCTCGGACACGCGCAGGCCAGTGGAGAAGAGTAATTCGAGAATCGCCTTATCCCGAATTTTGACAATGTCCTGCTGCTCAATTTTGAGTGGCGCTTCTAAAAAACGCTCCAGGTCCGTGCCCTCCAGAAAGCTCACTTGCCGCTCGGGTTGTTTTGAAAGCTCCACTTTTTCTGATGAGAGCGAGGCCACATCGCGTTTGGCCATGTACTTGAGGAAGGCGCGCAAGGCGATGAGGTGGTAGTTGCGCGTGCTGGCCTTCAGCGGTTCTTTGCTCTGGCTCACCAGGCGGTTGAGGAACAAGCGGTACTGCCGGACTTTTTCCGTGGTAATATCCTGCGGTTCTTTGAGCTTGCCCCACTGCAAAAAGCGGCGCAGGTAAAAGTCGTAGTTCTTCACCGTGAGCGGGGAGACGTTTTTTTCAATTTCCAAATACTCCAGAAAGTCGGTAAGGAGCTTAGGGAGGTTGGTGGCCATGCTCGATATTGTACGACACAACCCCTGCTTTAGCAAAAGGTATTGACATGGGTAGAGTGCGGCGCTACTCTACGCAGCACAATTGCATATTCACGAAGGAGGAAACATGTCGAAAGTTGCACAAGAAGTAGAACGTTCAAATGCATCTCGTAAAAACAAAATCGCTGTGCATGATAGAAATTGCATACCGCTCATTCCGCCTGGCAAGCCGTATGAATGCATGGATGACGAGGAGCTTCGCGCCGTTGTTTGCAAACATAACTTGCCTGTAACGTTGCTTCCACCCACGTACATTGGGGAAGCAGCCTCTATCCGCTGGCACATGATGTGCAGCTTGCCTGAGCAAGAATGATTTTTAGGTCTCATCTACAGATGAGGCCTATTTTTATAGAAAAAGCATAACGAGAAAACCACGCGCGAGGCAGTAAATTTCTCCATTGTGGTTTGAGCTGAAATTTGGCATAATATATAGTGGATTTTTCTACAGTGACACACAAAAATTTGTGAAAAAAATTGGCACAACACGATACACTAAGAACAAACCCATAGGCTTGCGGTCTGCACGCGTGCGAGCAAAAAGTACCACGCCAAAAAAAGTTGTTCCGCAAAAGCATTTCGGTGTTGTGCAAGCCGTACGAAGCCGTCCGCGTTTGACCCAGGCGCAGCGCCTGCAGCATCAAACCCTACGCATGCTGGCGTTGCGTCGCCATCGGGCGCAGGTTAGGGCGGCGGTAGCGTTAAAACTTTTTTTCCAACGCACGCTGCTGCAATCCGCAGGCATGCTGGCAATCGTTGCGGTGTTCGGCTTTGGTTTTTTGGGCCACGCGCAAAGTACCAGCCGTTCGTACAACATTTCGCCCACTGCCTGCACGGGTTGGCAAGATGCCGGCAAAGCGACAACCCTCGACTTGCTTGGGAGTAGCGATGTGGGCAGTTTTAGTGCGTCGAATAGCGCCAGCATTGCTAGCCGCAAGAGTGCGGATGCACCAGTGGGCGAACCAATCCTAAAATGCCGCGGCTTTGCCCTGCCAGATGACTTCCCAACTGGCGTCGATGTTCGAAATATTGACCTGCAGGTTTCACTCGGCGGCCTGGGGAATGCCGAAAGTGTTGATGCACTCGTCATTGAATCGAGCTTAGACGGCAGCCAGTGGTCGACGCTTGAATCGTTCTTTCTCACTGAAGACACCAGCAACGCGAGCAATGGCGGGTACCGGACGTACCCATTCCCCGCGCTCAACCAGGACAATCTGTCGAGCTTGCAAGTACGCGTCCGGTTTGCCAGCGTGCCCACGGAGAAAACTGTCCGCGCGTATGTCGATGGCATGGCCTTGCATGTCGCCGTGCGCCAAGTGGTTTCGGCCGAGGCGCTCAATCTGCCTGCCAATGTGGTGCAGGTCGAAAAGCACGACGTACCCACCAACGAAGAGCCCGTGGTGAAGGTGGAAGTGCAGAAGCAAGCCCGCCTAAAGTTTTTGGGCTTCAAAGACACCAAGCGAACCGTTGATGAAGTGCAGGTAACTACACCCGAAGGCACCGTGCAGGTAGCAAGTTTTGATGTACAGAATGTTACCGAAGGGAGCAGTACCTACGCCAAACTCAACATTCATACCGACAAATTTACCAAGCCCGGCAAGTACACTGCCCAGGTAACCGTGTTGCAAGACAACAAGCTAGCCATTGTGACTACAGAGTTCACCTGGGGCGTGTTGGTTATTAACATGAACCGCTCGGTGTACTGGCCCGGTGAAACTGTGCAGTTTGGGATGGGCGTGCTGGACCCCGAGGGCCATACACTGTGCGATGCCAAGCTGGTGCTCACTGTGGTTGCGCCCGACGGGACGAAGAGCGTGCAAACCACCGAGCAGGAAAAAGACGGCGTTAAGCGTTCTGCTACCTGTGGGCCAGACAACGTGACCGACGTAGCGGACTACAGTGCCGAGTACGAGACCTTTGACGAAGGCAGCTACGCCGTAACCCTCACGGCCAAGACGGCCAGTGGCGAGTACACCATTACGGATACGGTTGTTGTCGACGCGGTTATCCCCTTTGCCATAAGCCGCCGGGGCAGCATGCGCATTTACCCGCCCGCGGCCTACACCATGGCCTTAGACGTGCGCCCGCAAAAAGATTTTACTGGCGTGGTCGAAGACTACGTGCCGCCCTCTTTCGAGATACTTAACGTAAGCGATGGCGGCAAAATTATAAAGAGCCAGCAACGCACCACTATTCGCTGGCAGGTAGACTGGGTAGCCCGCACCACACATACCTTAACTTACCGATACGATGCGCCGGATATTAGTCCAGAATTGTTCCGCCTTGGGCCCGTGCGGGTGGCTTCGTCCACTGAAGCCTTGCCCGTCCTCCGCAGTAGCTCTGCTACGGAGGGTGGAGCGAAGGTGGAGGATTACCAAGAAAGCCGGCAGTGGCAAATTGCGTCGGATGACTTGCAAATCCTGCCCCGCATATTGCAAACCGAAGGCAGGGCAGACCACCGCCTTCTTCGCACTCGGCCATCACCTGCCGATTCGCCAAACCAGAAGTCCGCAACTATTGATGAACCGCGCCGAACAGTGACCCAAACTCGCATTGAGCTGCCCAAAAATGGTTTTGTAAATGCGCTTAAAATTTGTGCCACCGAAGCCGCCGACGGCAGTTGTACCGCCTGGGAACCACTGGATGTACCGTTCACAAATACCGGTGATTCCATCATTTTTGAAACTTCGACGCTGGGCAAAATTGCCGCTTTTGACGATGCGGTACAGCCAAATGTCGCCGAACTTCGCAAGCGTTATTCTGGCGACCGACGCATGCCCGAGGTCCCGACTGAGCGAACAGCCGATTCTGTGGATTTTCGGAAGAGCGAGAACGAAAATATTCGCGTACAGAGCGCAAACTATCTTAACTACTTCGACGGTACGGCGTACCAGCCGCTGCCAAACATACCACCGCCTGGTGAAATTCTCGTGAGCACCGCCCCAGCCGATGGTCGGCAGTTGTACGTTGAGCTACCAGAGTGGGCCGTGCTTTCGGTGTCTGCAGACGGACAAGTAATTAATGTTGCCGACAAGCGCGGCACGAATCTGTGGTTTTTTGAAACACCCTACTTTTTTCAACCCGATCGTCGGCCGTTTCTAAAACTGTCTGTAAAGAACGCAGAGCTGACCAGTGAAGAAATCCACCAGGTATACCCAGATGGCATCGTTACTGGTTTGCCAGATGCCGACTCTGGACTGATGCGTGAGTGCACGCGCAAAACCTGTGTTGATGAAGCACTTATAACACGCTCTAAGTTCGTTTTGGACGGCACGAAAGTCTACGTGCAAATACCGACGGGTCTGCAGTATCCGCAAGTGTTGGTTGACGACATCGATACCGGCTCGACTAACAGTCGCGACAGCCATATGCGCTTGTCGCTGCCGACCCGCGGATATGGGAGCTGCACGTACTTGCACGCCGGTCGCATTCTAGACGACGCAGTGTACAACTACCGGCCGGTCATGGACTGGACGCTGACATCGGGTTCCGGAACCATTACCAACATTGACTTGTACCTCTATCGCTACGATGTATCCACATATTCTGGCGGCAATTCAGCAACGTCGCGATCGTACGAACTGCACGAACTCACGCAGGCGTTTACCGAAGGCAGTGTGTGTGACACCGCCGTTGGGTCAACGGGCGTTACCTGGAACCGGTACGATGGCACGAATAACTGGGCAAGTGCCGGTGGCGACTACAGCGGCACCATTGTAGACTCCACCGCGCTCACAGGCAACGGCACAGCTGATGCTTGGTATACCTGGACGCTCAACGGTTCGGGAGCCACCAATAGCATTGCCGGCCTCACTTGGGGCAGCGCTGTAGACTTTGTATTGTTCAATCCTTCTGGGTACGTGGCTTCGGGAAACAATCTGGACCACTTTGCCTCCAAGGAATTCACTGGAACAGGTAGCGATCCGTATATTGAAATTACCTACTTTACCAGCATTACGGTTTCGGGGGTTGCATACACTAACGAGTCGGGTTCTACGCTGAATAGCAGCGGTGGCTCTATCAAACTGGTCAACTCCACCACAGGGAGTACGTTCTCGGATGCCGATGGCACGGATGGCTCGGGGAACTGGTCGATTACCGGGGTAACGGTGCCAACCGTTGGGGATATACTGACTATATGGATTAACGGTGCGACGGCCGATGGATCTCTCGTCCTTAAGTACGGCAGTACGTGTACTGGTTACCTAAACTGTACGGGTTTATCTATTTATCAAAACCGTACCATCTTTCGTAACGAGCATACCGGATCGGTGACGAACGCTAATGTATCTAGCTGTGACAACGACACTGGAACAAACTGCACGGACACGGAAATTGGCTTTACGTCAAACAGCGGCACTCTCACCGTTAGCAGTGGCATAGAGTTGCACATTTGGACAGGCGACACCTTTGACCCTGGCGGCACCGTTACCACGAATGCTACCGGCGGCGACTTGCACCTGGACGACAGTGCGACCGTGACCTTGGGAAACGCTACAAATGCGATTGGCCGCGACGTGATTGTGGACACCGGTGCCACGCTCAATATTAATGCCGACACCACGGTAAGCGGCGGGGACATTACCAATGCGGGTACCGGGGTCATAACCACTACTTCGGGCGTCCCAACTGTCACCGTTTCCGGCACGGGCAGCATTGGCGGCGTTTCCGGCTCCACCACCTTCTATAACCTTACGTTGTCCGGCACACCCACGTTTGCCTCTAATTTTACAATAAACAATAATCTCACTTTGCCCGCATCGGTGACGCATGGCAGCAATACCATTACGATGGTCGGTACTGCTGGTTCGCTGGTGGGTGGCGGTGCCACTATTTACGCTTTGACTATCGACCCCAGTTCCACCGGCACCATTACGTTGAGCACCAGCGATCTCACCGTTGCGAACACCCTCACGATTGCATCCAATGATACGCTTTCGATTGGTTCAGGCCGAACGTTGACGCACACCGGCGCCACACTCACCTGGGGCAATAGTTCCAGTACCATCAGCGGGGCTGGCACGCTCGCCTTTACCGATGCGTCCGGCGGCCCGGGCACCAGCGGCACGCTCAATGCTAACGTGCGCTACGTTGCCACCAGCGGCAACATCGCTTCCACCACGCTGGACGCTCGCATTTATGGCGGGTTGCTGGAAGTCTATTCTAATAGCACCACGGCCCGCACGGTGACGCTGGCTTCGGGAACGTACGACATCGCTTCCTCTCTCCACGTCATTGCCGACGGTGCCAGCCCGGGGAATGTCACGCTCACCGGCACGACCAATAATCCAACCATCAACATTAGCGACGGCTTGGACTTTACCGGCACGGGCACGAGCTCCGAAGTCATTCAGTCTGGTACGGGCACCTGGACAATGTCAGGTATTGTAGATTTTACGGGCGGCACGTATACGGCAACAAGCGGGAATACCCTACTGATGCAAACCTCTGCAAATGGGTCGAGTTGTGCTGAAAGCAGCCCAACCTTCTATGGTGCGGGTAATACCTTTTACAATATAGACTTTCATAGTAATCCAGGCGCCAAGGCGCACTGCGCAGGCAGTAGCTTTACGGTTTCGAATCAATTTTCAGTCTCGAACTCAGACTTTCTTGGCATTGATACCGGCGTGACCATTACAGTGACGGGTAGCCCAAATATTGTTAATAGCGGAACCATTGGGGATGCAGGCACTCTGCGGTTTACCGATACTGCAGGCGGCCCCGGCACTGGCGGCACAATTAGTTGCGTAACTCGGTTTGATGCCTCGGCTGGAAACATTGCCAGCACCACCTTAGACGCTCGAACCTATAACGGCAGAGTAGAGCTATACAACAATGCCGCCAGCTCACCCACCTTTACGCTGGCCAGCGGCACGTACACGCTTTCTGGTACCAGCTCCCACCTATACCTTATTGCCGATGGTCCAGATTTCGAGTCGGTATTAACGTTAAGTGGCACCACAAACAACCCCACGATTACCATTGGTGGCAACCTAGATTTTACAGGAACGGGTGCCGAGGCAGAAGCAATTGCAAGCGGCTCGGGTACCTGGACGGTGAGCGGGAACGTGGACTTGAGCGGCGGGAGCTACTCTGGCAGTACCAATAATACGCTGGTTATGAATGGGAGTGCCAAGACCCTTACTTCGTCCGGGTCGCTCTACAACGTCACGCTTTCGGGTTCCATTACCCTAGCGAATGCGAACCACTATATTGATGGCAATTTGGATTTCACCGGCGGCACCATTACCGCCGGCTCCTCAACCGTGCAGATGCGCGGAACCGGCAAAACTATTGTTGGCGCGGGTCAAACCCTCAACAATCTAACCATTACCCCTTCAGGTTCCGGCAACGTTACCTTGCAAACATCAGACCTCACGGTCGCCGGTACGCTCAGTATTACTTCTGCTGACGATCTTATCGTTGATACCAGCCGGACGCTCACGCACACCGGTACCACGCTCACCCTTAGTGGGACGCTGAGCGGACCGGGTCGGTATACCTACCGCAGCACGACGGCTTTCCCCACCGGCGGCACGCTGGCCAGTGGGATTATATTGCGGTTTGACGCCAACGGCGGCAACCAAACCATGAGCCAGCGCACCGACTACCAGTTGGTAGAAGTGGACAACAGCAGCACCACGGCCGGCCGTACGCTCGCTGTGGGCACTGCTGGCAGCCAGACCATAACCCTGGCGGGCAAATTAGAACTCCTCAATAGCGGCACCGGCTCCAGCACCACCATTGTCGACCTGAACACCAACGACCCCACCTTTACCGTGGGCGGCAACACAACTATTGCGGCAGACACTACGTTAACTGCTCCTAGCGGTGGGGCGCTTAACCTAAAAGGCGACTACGCGAACAGCGGTACGTTTACAGACAGCGGCGGCACGGTCACGTTAAACGGTACGGGCCAGCAGACCTTGAGCGCAACCATGACTGGCAGTTCGGATTTTAACGTCCTGACTATTACGAATATCAACGGCACGTACACCAACGATAGCTGCGGCACACCCTCGGCGTACGGGGTAATTTTCGCGGCGAGCGTCACTACCGCGACGCTGAATATTGCGACGGCGGGTGTGAAGGTGCAGTTCTTGGCAGGTTCTACGGTCACCGTTTCCACAACGCTCAATTTACAGGGCGGCGTTGGTAACCGGGTAGTGCTTCGATCTTCTACAACGTCGGTGTGGACTTTGGCCGCGCCAGTGACGCAAACGGTGACGTACGTAGATGTGTCATATTCCACCGCTACCGGTAATACGGTGATTGCGACCGATGGTACCAGCAAAGACTGTGCTAATAATACCAACTGGACGTTTCCTACCGGTATTGACGTGGCGGGTACCTCGAATAGCTCCGGCGGCACCGTGCGGGTGGCGGTGAATAGCTCGCTCCAAGCACAGACCACCACGCTCGCTGCCACCTGGACAATTACCGGGGTGAGCGTGAGCTCGGGCGACAAAGTAACGGTCTACGTTGAATCAGCAGTCGATGCGGCCGAGACGACTGGCGTGACGAAGTACGATGGCACGGGGAATATCGGCGGGCTAGCGCTGGATACGAACGTGCTCACTGTGGGCAGCGACGACAACGCCAGTTTGGTACTCACGGACCTAGGCCTGTATGACAATGACCAGAGCGAAGACATCATGCACACGGCCAATGTCAGCGTGCTCACCGTGGATGGCCTCGGCGGTTACAGCACCGAACAGCTTACGATGAAAGCGAGCAATACGCTTACCATCGGCACGACCGAAACCCTTGCCACCCACCACTTGAGCAACGCCGGCACGCTGGTGGGCACGGGTAGCGCCACGTTCGACGTGTTTGGCAACTGGACCAATAGCAGCACGTTCACGCACAAC
The DNA here is from genome assembly GCA_038063455.1 of Patescibacteria group bacterium. GTDB lineage: Bacteria > Patescibacteriota > Patescibacteriia > PEXW01 > PEXW01 > CAIPSZ01. The sequence goes on along the minus strand of JBBTVB010000002.1, from coordinate 209,414 downwards.
ACCACAACGGTCAATTTTAAGTCCACGGGTACGGGCAAGACCATCAACAACGGAGCTTCCAGTTTCTATAATGTTATTTTCAACGGCTCGGGCGGGGCGTGGTCACCGCTGACGAACACTATGACCGTCACTAACGACCTGACCATGACGGCTGGGACGTTTGATACGGCCACGGGCACAGCCAGCGTAACGGTGAATGGCAATGTACAGTGCGGCGCCTCATGCGGCACCATTACTATGAACAGTGCCGGCTCTAATACTTTCACGCAGTCGGTTGCTGCCAGCAAGAGTTTTGGCACCAACGTAGCCGTGGCCACCAACTGGACGTTCTACAATCTCACGTTTACGGCTTCGTCTGGTACGCCGACCATTACCTTTAATAGTACCGGCACCGGACAAACGATTGTCGCGAATACGTTAACCACCACCAACAGCGGCACGTCGCTGGTTGTGGATAATGAAACCAACGACCGCATTATCGATGCCAACGGTGCCGTCACAATTGGTTCGGGTACGACACTGCAAGCCTCGTCAACCGCAGCATTCACCGTGGCAGGCAACTGGACCAACAACGGCGACTTTACGGATGGCACTGGTACGGTAACGCTGGACGGTGCGAGCCAGCAGACGGTGGATGGCCAACTGACTGGTGCCAGTGACCGTTTCTATAACCTCACTATTACCAATGCTTCGGGTTCGGATCCGGTTTCGTCGCCCTCTGTTATCTTTGCTGCCGCTGCGGATACTGCTAACACTTTTAATGCCAGCACGGCCAGCACCAAGCTGCGTTTTCTGGCGAGCGGCACCTACACGTTGCAACACCTTACGCTCAACGGGCAAGCCACAGGCACGCGGGTGGCGTTGCGCAGCTCCACCGGCGGCACGCAGTGGAATGTGAATGTGGCTGGCACCCGAGCGGTGACGTATACGGAAGTAAAAGACTCCAATGCCTGCGGCCAAGCGCCAGACATTGACGCTAGCGACGGCACTAGCCACGACATCGGCGGCAATAGCTGTTGGAATATTCATACCCTCACCTTTGCCATAAACGATGTGGCCGTAGGTTTTGGCACCCTTTCTAGCAGTGCCGCGCGGTGGGCAAGTGCCGATGCCACGGGTTCGGGGAGTGCAGTTGCGGCGCACACGCTGGCGATTACGACGAGCGCGTTCGAAGGGTACGCGCTCACATACAATGGTGCCACGCTCACCGGCCCCGAAACCATAACCGCTGCTACGTTCACCGGCGATGCTGACGGCACCCCAGGCAGCAAGCAATTTGCCATGGGTATTACCACCAGCGGCAGCGGTACCATACCCTCGGCATACCAGCAGGCCAGTAACAACTATTCATTCGTGCCGAGCACCACGACGCCGTTACTTACGAAAACTACCGCTACAACCACAACCGAAACGGCGAGCGTGTACTACATGTGTAACATTGCCACAATCACCCAGCCGGGCACGTACACCACTGCCGTAACGTACATTGTCACGGGGACGTTTTAAAAATTACCACCCCGCCCCTTCGGGGCTCCAGTCGCTCCCGATGGGTCGCGCCGCCTTCGGCCCCCTCCTCAACCGAGGAGGGGAGGCAGAGTCAAGTATTGCATCCCCTCCTTGAATAAGGAGGGGTGGATCCCGCTACTGCGGGAGACGGGGTGGTAATTCATTACGTGGGTTTGCATATTTTCTGGTTCTGTGCTATACTATTTCTTAGTTAAAATAAAACTCACTATTTAGGCCAATGCATATGCATTTTACCCTCAATACTCTAAAGACTCACCGAGCGGCCCGCAAAGCCGTTGCGGTTGTTGCGATACTTGGCCTGTTTGCCATGTTCCTGCCGGTAAGCCCGGCACGTGCAGCAGCAGTTACCAGTTTTAAAGATACACTGTCCACCATTGCAACCACCGCAAACGCAAACCACACCATTTCTTGGGTGTCACCATCGGGGGTTGCAAACGCGGCAACCATTGTTCTCACTTTCCCAACCGGTTTTAGCTTAACCGGTATTATAGAAGATGATGTGGACATTGCTGGTAGCACGGAAGGCGAGTTAACTACAGCGGCAGACTGTACCGCAGCAGAAGATGCGAGTGTGGTTATCTCTGGTCAGACTGTTACCTTCACCCTCTGTACAGGTGACGGTGGCGACTTTACGGGTAGTGAAACTATTACCGTTGAAATTGGTACCCATGCCACAGCCTCTGGTACCGGTGCAAACCAGATTGACAACCAGTCGACGGCCCAAAACACCACCGACCCAAAGATTACCATCACTTCTGGCGCGAGCGACTCGGGCAGCTTGGCCGTCGAAATCATTGCCGACGACTCGGTCAGTGTGACCGCCACGGTCGACCCATCCGTGACCTTCTCTATCTCTGACGTCGCCGTTGGCTTTGGGGTGCTGGATGCCACCCAAGAGTGCTGGGCCAATGGTACGCCACCAGCAGCCTGCGATTCTACCAGCGAAGCGGCCCACACCTTCTCGCTCGGGACCAACGCAGTGTCTGGTGTCGCGCTCACGTACAACGGCGCAACCCTCACGGCAAGCAGCGGCACCATTAGCGTGGCCACCATTGCGGGCGATGCCGACGGCACCCCTGGCACCGAACAATTCGCCATGGGTTTTGATGACAACGGTTCGGCCTTTACTTTTGCTGATACCTCTGCGTACGACGAGAACTCGAACAACTTCAAGTTCGTTGCCAGCTCAACCCTCCCGGTGCTCTCGACCTCCGCGCCGGTTGCTTCCACCACCATCGACGCGCACTACATTACCAACATTTCGGCAGCCACCGAAGCCGGCGCCTACTCGACGAGCATCACCTACATTGCTACCGGTACGTTTTAAGGTGTCCGGCGCAGTACATATGGACATTGCCTGAAGGCCTACGCACAGGGCTCTCCGGGTACTTGTTGTTGGTTCGGTATATTGGTTAGTCAAAATGTGCTATAGTTTGGGGGTAGTTTTGAATAGACATATCTATGCAGACTAAGCAAAATAAATACCTAACGTCGGGGATCCTAGCCATTGCGTTAGGTATTGCCGGCTTACTTACTGGTACCAACCCCGCACAGGCACTTACTATAAGCCCGCCTTCTATTGAATTTACGGTGCAACCTGGCAACCAGGCAGAATTTGTTGTAAAGCTGTATAACGAAGGGGACACGAAACAAGAGCTGTTTGTAGATGCGACGACTTTTTCTTCAGGCCCAGATGAAGGCCTCCCAGTGTATGATTTTGGCACACCAAAAGAAGACATTGCCACCTGGATTACGCTTGACCCCGCCCCAGTTGTGCTAGAACCCCAAGGCCGCAAAGAAATAACGATAACCGTCGATGTGCCGGCTGATGCTGCACCTGGCGGGCACTATGGCATTGTCGCCTTTTCTTCCAAGCTGCCAGCAGCCACTGGTGCAAACCAGCCACAACTCGCAATTACCCAAGGCATTGGTACGCTGCTTCTGGTGCGCATTGAAGGGGAAGTTATTGAGTCGGCCGCACTTACAGCGTTTAGCACAGTTGCGCGCACCAACCGTTTACCGGTTACTTTTAATACCGTGTATCAAAACACAGGCAACATCCACCTTAAGCCGTCAGGCGAGATTACGATTACCGGCATGAGCAAAAAAGTGGTTGGCACTATTGCCGTAAACCCAACCAAGCGTTCAACACTCCCAAAAACCTCCCGCAGCTATGATGCGGTTTGGGAAAAAGGCGTGGTTACTGCAACAGCCAGCAATGCTTGGGGCAAGTTTTGGGAAGAATACAGCAACGAACGAGCAAACTTTGGTTTTGGCAAGTACACGGCCACGCTAGCGCTTACGGCTGGCCAGACTGGCGGGGTTGTAACGAATGCCACCACGACGTTTATTGTGTTCCCTTGGCACGTGCTGCTGGTGTGGGGCCTAGGCTTTATCATTGTGCTGGTTGTGCTCATTGTACTTATCAAGCGGTATAACAAGTGGGTGGTTGCAAAATCCCAGGCCGGTAAAAACCAAAATCCGCCGAAGGGAACCGCGTAGGTCGTCCATGCGTACCGGTCGCTGGTCCCGGACATTGGCAACCCTGGCGGTACTTTTTGTTGTACTTGGTAGCACCGCTGCTCAGGCAATAGACATTTCGGTCACTGCCACAGTCCCCAGTCCAATCCCGCCCGAACCGCCGCCAACTGCGGTTATTTTTAAAGGCATTGCGTACCCATCGTCTACCGTCACTATCCAGAAAGATGGGGTAACGGTGGTGCAAGTTCCTGCTGACCCGCAAGCACGTTTTGAAGTATCGGTAGGTAGCTTGGCTGCTGGCACGTATACCTTTACCATCTTTTCTGCGGATGCAGTAAGCCGGCAAAGCCCGACGTCAAGCTTTACCGTAACGCTAACCACTGGCACAACAGTTACTATCTCGGGCATATTTTTAGGGCCCACAATCGTTGCTGACCGCACGTCCCTTACCCTGGGCGAGACCGTCACGGTTTTTGGGGCCACCAGCCCCACCAGCACAGTCCACGTGTATGTTGCGTCCGAAACTGAACGTGAGTACACCACGACGGCTGGCACAGACGGGTTGTGGACCAAGCAACTTTTTGCTGATGATTTGCAAGCGGGCAGCCACACCGCACGCTCAAAAGCGGAAGACCCAAATGGAATGATTTCCGAGTTTAGTAATACGGTGGCATTTACCGTGGCATCGGTAACCGACCCAGATGCCGGGTTTATTGACGCCGATATAAACAAAGACACGAAAGTTGATATCATCGACTTTAGTATCCTGCTATTTTACTGGCAGCAACGTACGCCCGCAAATGCGCGCGCGGATATAAACCACGATGGCACGGTAAACATTATCGACTTCTCGGTCATGCTTTTCTTCTGGACCGATACAAAGTAATGGCTAACCATATGCGTCTATTTCGCGCGTTCATTCTCGGCCTTGTACTTCTTGGTGCTGCTGCGCCCGTGGCGCGCGCGGCCGTGCTTTCGGTGCAACCGGCAAAAATGACTGCACCGCAAGACCAGCTCGCGGTGGTTGAAGTACGGCTAAATAGCGGGCAGGATGTGGTAAATGCCGTCGAAGGCAAGGTGAGCTACGACCCGGCGGCATTGGAAGTTGTCGAGGTGTCGAAGGCTGGGTCGTTTCTTACCCTGTGGGTCGCTGGCCCGACCGTGGACGCCGTGGCCGGGACGGTAACGTTTACGGGCGGCGTGCCCAACGGCAGTTATGTTATTAACGGTCGCGTGCTTTCGCTGGTGTTCCGGCCCAAGCAGCTGGGGGCAACCAGTTTTGTACTGGACAGCATTGCCAGCAGCGTGCGGCTGAATGACGGGTTGGGTACGGCTGCCGAGTTACGCACCGAAGCCAGCGTCGTAACGGTGGGAGTCAACGATAGCGCGCTTAGTCTTACCTCAACAACGCACCCGCAAGAGCAGGTGTGGTACGCGACCAACGACGTGCACCTTGCCTGGACGCCCACCACCGGCGCGAGCTACGCATTTATTCTGGCCGACGACCCCGGCGCCTTGCCCGATGAACGGTTTGGCACGGCCGTGGCAACCACAACCTATGCCAACGTAGCCGACGGCGCGCACTACTTTGTGTTGCGTGAGCGTTTGCCCAAAGATAGCTGGCGTACGGTTGCAATTCGTCGGGTGCTGGTCGACACCACCAGCCCAGAAGATTTTACACCGGTGGTTACCAGCGATGTTGTGCCCGGCAAACGCGTGCTGGTGTTTCAAGCCACCGACGTAATGTCTGCAGTGGTGCGCTACACCGTGCAGGAAGGGGACACCGTTACCAACCCCGCTACGAGCCCATATATTTTACAAGATCAGAAGCAGCAAAAAGCCCTGCTCGTAACTGCGTATGATGCTGCCGGCAACCAACGCCAAGCAAAAATTGCGGGCGTGCATGTTGCAGCGAAACGTCAACCATATTTGCCAATCCTTGGTGTGGGTGCGGTACTCATCCTGCTCTGCGGCGGTGCAATTTTTTTCATGCGGCGGCGGAAGTGATAAAGGTGTAGGGGCAGAGCTTGCTCTGCCCAGCAGGGTTTGGGTCGAGCTTGCTCGACCCCTACGAATCTGGAAAATATTTACCTTAAACATTCTCTCGAAGCGCACAGTGCTTTTGGCAAATAAAAAACTCCCCGCGCAGTGTGCTACGCGGGGAGTAACCGAAGATGCATGTCTTAGGCTGTAGCAAAGAGTATAACGATTCCTATACAGAGCACAGGCAGGCATCGCAGCAGCACGGTATGAACATGTGGGTTGCCAATGAATTTATTGTACCCCATTGGCTCGATGATAAAAGTAAGCCCACTTTCAATATTCCAGATGTGGTGACTTATAAAGTAAACAGATAGCAGGGTAACTAGCCACATTAATACAGTTGCTGGGAACCACCCCCCTCGTTGAGATAGGACTATTGTAATGAGGACATCCCACCCAGTAAGAACCATTGAAGCCAGGAGTGTTAATACAATCCTGCGCCTCACCTCGAAAACATTAACATCTGAAGTTCTTTGCACGTCCTACTCCTTAGTTAAGAAAGTTCATTTTTGATTTCACTAAAGTTTACTAGAAGGAGTAACCTTCGTCAATAACTGGATATCTAGAGGTCTCTAAAACGCGCTATACTAGCAGGTATGGAGGTTAAACATCACAAACCACAATTTTGGGTTAGCCTGACACTGTTCATGCTGCTACTGGTGTCTGCGCTGCCATTGCGCGCACGCGCCGCTGAGGGGGCAAGCCTGCTCTTTAGTCCGGCGTCGGGCAGCTTTACCGTTGGCGGCACGTTCAACATTTCCATCATGGTCAACACTGGCGGCAAGTCGATTAATGCCGCCAAGGTTGACATTAAATTCCCAGCCAACCGGCTGCAGGTGGTCAACCCCAGCGCCGGCACGTCGTTCATTTCGATTTGGGTTAACCAGCCGGCATTCTCCAACACCGCCGGGACCATTAGCTTCCAGGGCGGGTTGCCAACGCCGGGGATTAAAACCGACGCCGGTATTATTAGCACTATCACCTTTCGCGCTACCTCCCCGGGCCCAGCAAAACTCAGTTTTGTCGACACTTCGCAAATTTTACTCAACGATGGGCAGGGGACCAATATCCTGACCTCGCGCGGCGATGCGAATTTTACCCTGGGGCTGGCTGCGCCCGAGGGGCCGATAGTTTCTTCTTCCACCCATCCAGACCAAAACGCCTGGTCGCAAAATCGGACTGCCCAATTTTCGTGGGACGAAATTATTGACGCGTCCGGGTACAGTTACCTCTTCGATCAAAATCCGCGCTCCACCCCACCCGAGCGCACGGACGCCACGCCTAGCCGGACGGCCAGCGTGACCGCTGACACAGACGGGCGCTGGTACTTTCACGTCCGGGCCAAAGTGACCAGCTGGGGCGGCACCAGCCACTATGCGGTACTCATCGACAGCACCGCCCCGGCAGGCTTCACGCCAAGTGTTGACCCGCCCAACCCAGAACCAAACCGGCGGCCGGAGTTAAAGTTTCTCACGACCGATGCCATGTCGGGTATTGAGCACTATGAAATGCAGCTGATTGGTTTGGACGATCCGAATCAAGCGACGCCGTTTTTTGTCGAACAAACCAGCCCCGTGCGTTTGCCCGAGCTCGTCGCCGGGCGCTACCAAGTGGTGGTGCGGGCCTATGACCAGGCCGGCAACGCAACCGATGGCAAGTTGGAATTCACGGTTGCCGTGCCAGCGGGCGGCTCCATTATTAGCCGCACGCCCTTGCTGCAGAACACGCTGGTAACCAACATCGCGCTCATTGGGTTGGGTGTGCTCGTGGTAGGCTTACTTATCTGGGTTATCCTGCGCCGCCGCCGCCGTCCGGCCGATGTCATCCACGATATTGAACGGCTAGAACGGGAAACGCTGGCGAAAGAATCCGAACTCGCAAAAACTATTCAAGCCGCCCGCGCGCTCGAAACGTCCATTTCTGCCGAAGTGCAGCACCAGCAAAATCTTACGGACATGCAAGCCCAAATTCTCTCCCGTCCTGCGCAAAGCCAGCCGCCCACCCCGCCGGTGCAGCCAGCAGTGCCTGGTACCAACTTTCTCAACCAACCCCCAACCCAGCAGTAGTATGCGCTTTGCTAAGCTACCCACGAGCATTCTCGTCCTACTCGCCAGTGCGTTCCTGCTAGCCAAACCGGCTGATGCAGCGACGCTCAGCTTGTCCGCCGCAACCACCAGCCTGACCGTTGGCAAAACCACGACTGTGTCTATTGTTGTGCGGAGCACGGACCAGGCCATTAATGCTAGCCAAGGAAAGTTGAATTTTCCAACGGATAAGCTACAAGTGACTGGGGTGAGCAAAGGGAGTCTATTTTCGTACTGGACGACCGAGCCGAGCTACTCAAATAGCAACGGGACCGTATCGTTCGGTGGCGGTTTGCCAAACCCAGGCTACAAAGGGAGTGGCCGCAGCGTGCTGACCGTTACTTTTAAAGCCAAAGCTGCGGGGAAGGCCACCATTACCTACGCGTCGGGTGCGGTGCTGGCGAATGACGGTTTGGGTACGAATATTCTTACCGGCTATGGTAGCACCACACTCAGTATTGCAGCAGCCACGCCCAGCACGCCCACACCCGAGACCCCGGCCGAACCCACCACCCCCAGCGTGGTGGCGCCAGTAGTGAAGTCGAGCACGCACCCGAATAGTAATGCGTGGTACAACAATAACGACCCGGTTTTTACCTGGACCCGGCCCACTGGCGTGCAAGGGGTTAGCTTTGTTTTTGATCAGAGTGCAACCACCACACCCGACGAGGCCTTTGACGATAACAACGGCAGCGGTACCTACAACGATCTTACTGATGGCGCGTGGTACTTCCACCTGCGGGCCAAGTCCGCTGTTGGCTGGTCTACGACGGCGCACGTTCGCGTTCGTATTGATACGCAAGCCCCTGCGGCATTCACCCCCAGCGTGAGCAGCGTGCAAGATGCCGCCACCCCAACGTACCGTTTACAATTTGAGACCACGGATAGCGGCAGCGGCATAGCCGACTACACGCTGGCGCTGGACACGCAGGATTTTACCAGGGTCACTAGCCCGCACTTGGTCGAAACGCAAAAGTCCGGCATTCATCAGTTTACCCTGCGGGCGGCTGACCAAGCCGGCAACGTGCGCGAGGCGATCGGCCAGTTTAACGTCGAGGGCAGCCCCGCGCCGCGCCTTACTTCCGTGCCGAAAAAGCTCACGCTGTTTGCCGACTTCACGGTGGAAGGTCTAACCGTGCAAGGCGATACGGTTGCGCTGCTTATTGACGGGAAAGAACTGGCGCGATTTTCTAGCGATACGTATCGCATCGACTCTGCACCGGGCGTATTCATCCCCGATGGTCTCACGCTTTGGCGGTACAGTTTTAAACCATTCTTGGCGCCCGGCAGCCATAACCTAACGGCAGTTGCCATGAACCGGCAGGGCCTGGAAAGTCCGGCATCCGTACCCGCCACATTCCACACTCTGGGTTCAACCGTGCAAGTGCTGGGGTTCCTTGTGCCGTCGGGCGGGCTCATCCTCTTCCTGCTGGGCATCATTGCGGCGCTCATCATGCTGCTGGCCGTGCTGTACCAGCGTTTCCGCCACTGGCAGCGCGCCGAGAGTTTTGACCTGAGCACGGCAGAAGACCAGATCAACGACGAAATTGACCGGCTGCAGACGAGCCTGGAAAAAGATATTGTCGGCGCCATTCGGTCCAGCGTTACCGAGCGCTCCATGCAGGCCGCCACCCACGAGCAGATTCGCAAAGACATTACCCAGGTGCGCCAGCGCATTGACGACCTGGTGGATAAGCAAGTGAAGAAGCTGAAGAAAAAGAAAAAGGGGAAGTAGGCTAGAACTCATATGCTTGCGTGACGACGTAACGATATTGGGTTTGTTACTCATGGTCAATCACGGTTTGCCACCCTTTCTGGCAGCAGAAAGGGTGGCGCCCAAAGACTGTTGGGGGTTCTCAAACGCGCAACCCGGGGTAGGGTAGCTTTATTTTGTATACCCAAGGGCCGCTTTTCGAACCCCCAAACCCCCAGAAGTACTAAATATGCACAAGGCTGTTTACAAAGATACAACTTGCTTTTTTCTTAAAAATGCGCTATACTGTGTTTAGAAAGTAAAAATAAAAAGTAAAAAACTATGCAGACCGTCCGTACTCCACAGCAGAGTATTCGTATCGCCGTCATCTGGTTGGCGCTTTTTGCCATTACTGCTGGGGTGCTCGCTGCCAGTTTTGGGCCCAGTGTCTAACGGTAGCTGGAGAGCGCCTTGCGGTTTTTTACAGTGGTTGGTATAGTCTATTCGACAAGAGATTGAGCACGCCCAAGTGTCCAAGCTGTTTCTTTTGCGTATGGCCCAGCCACCCCAACAACCTGCCCGCGGACGCCTGGCATTCCTAGGCGATGTGAAGCATCGACTCCTAAAAGAGTATGACCGGCTTACGTCGCGCCTCGGCACAATTGTAGATAAGGGCAAAGCCCTGTGGGACGAGTACGGTAGCAAGGAAGAAGAAAATGCCGCCGAAGTCTCCGAGTTTCAGGACAAGCTTTCGATGGAGAAAAACCTGGAGCAATCCATACACGATGTCCAAGCCGCTCTGAAACACGTTGACGACGGAACGTACGGCATTTGCCAAACCTGCGGCAAACCTATTGAAGCCAAACGTTTGGAACTCGTGCCCTCGGCCACCACTTGCATCGAGTGCGTGAAGAAGGCGCGAGCACAGACGTAGCAGCTATGCGTCGGTTCTTCTGGTTGTGGGCTGGGATTATCCTGGTGCTGTTTGTGGCGGACCGCATTACGCGGACGCTAGCTTTTGCACGCCCAGCGCACGAACTCATTCCTGGCGTTTTGCAAAGTGCGCCGGCCACGAACAGGGGCATTGCACTAGGGATTGCCCTGCCTGGTCCGTTGGCTTTGCTGCTGGTTGCTATGCTCCTTATTGTGGTCGCAGTCATTGCCCGCCAAGCCTACCGCAATCACAACCAGGTACAGTGGGTGGCCGCGCTGTTGGTTGGGAGTGGCGCAGTTTCTAACCTGCTTGACCGTTTGACCTATGGCTACGTTCGGGATTTTTTGAAGCTTAGCTTTTTGCCAACCACTGCAAACCTTGGCGACTGGATGATTGTCCTCGGGACATTCCTGCTCATTCTCGCGTCTATGCCTCGACGGCATACTCGCTCAACGCCCCCGTAATTTTTTGGGGGCATACCGGCGGCTGCGCGTGCCAAGACACCACGCGACGTCGTCCACCCCCATGCCTGCAACAATTTTGTCTGCTACCACGCTCGGCGTGGATGGCTGCCCCGTAAGTGTAGAAGCTGATAGCCAATTTGGGTTGCCAAAATTTCTCGTAGTAGGTTTGCCCGACACCGCGGTACAGGAGGCCCGCGAGCGGGTGCGTTCTGCTATCCGGGCCGCCGGTTTTGCTTTTCCGCGCGGCCACGTAACCGTGAACCTGGCGCCAGCAGATTTGAAAAAGGCCGGGCCTGGTTTTGACCTGCCCATTGCGCTGGCCCTGCTGGTGCAGACCAAGCAGCTGCCTGCTGAAGTGTGTGCTGGTATCACCTTCGTGGGTGAGCTTGGCTTGGATGGGTCGCTGCGTCCAGTGCGTGGTGCGCTTCCCATGGCCCGCGCGGCTGTTGCGCAACCCTTACGCACACTCGTGGTGCCAGCAACCAATGGTGTTGAAGCCGCGCTCGTAGAAGGGCTTACGGTGTACGCGCCAGCAACGATACAAGAGTTGGTACACCACCTACTCGGGGTTACAAAACTGCAACCAGTAGTTGCGGCGGCTCCCGCACTCGACCGGCAGCACGAAGCCGACTTTGCACTGGTTCGCGGCCAGCAGCAAGCCAAGCGCGCAATCGAGGTTGCGGCTGCCGGCGGGCATAACCTGTTGCTGGTGGGCCCGCCTGGTTCGGGTAAAACCCTGCTGGCCCGCAGCATGCCATCTATCCTGCCGCCGCTGGCATACGCCGAAGCCCTTGAAGTCACTGCTATTCATAGCGTTGGTGGAATGTTGCAAGCCGACACACCTTTGCAATTGCGTCGGCCGTTTCGTACGCCCCACCACACCACCTCAACCGCCGCGCTCGTGGGTGGCGGGTCCATCCCGCGGCCCGGTGAAGTATCCCTCGCACACAACGGTGTGCTGTACTTGGACGAGCTGCCAGAATTCCCGCGCCAAGCATTGGAAGCATTGCGGCAGCCACTGGAAGACGGGGTGGTTACGGTTGCGCGCGCCGCCCAGAGTTTGCGTTTTCCGGCGGCGTGCATGGTTATTGCCAGCCAGAACCCGTGCCCGTGTGGATTTCGCAACGACCCCAAACGCGCCTGCGTGTGCAGCCCGGCGCAGTTGTTGCGGTACGAACGGCGGGTGTCTGGCCCGTTGCTCGACCGCATCGACCTGCACATCCAGGTGCCACGGCAAGATTTTTCCACTCTGCGGCTAGACGGCAAGCCGGCCGAATCTTCGGCAGCAATTCGCGCGCGCGTTGTGCGGGCACGCGAGGTGCAAGCATCGCGGTTTGCCAATGAACTCTACCGTACGAACGCGCACATGTCGCAAGCCTTGCTCACCCAGCACTGCCAGGTTGATGCTGCGAGTCATGCGCTCTTGCGTCAGGCCGTTGATCAGCTGCACCTTTCGGCCCGGGGGTACGTGCGTGTGCTTAAAGTCAGCCGCACTATTGCCGACCTGGCCGGGAGCGAGAATATCCAGCTTGCCCATGTGGCGGAAGCCTTGCAGTATAGGAGCCAAGGCTAGTTGGCCAAGTTCAATACCTTCACCATCTGTGCCATGACCGCCATCAAGAGGAAAAACCAGAGTACGAAGAAATCTAAGCCCGACTGGCTCTTGGTGTCATTGGTTTTTCGCAGTTCGTGTATAAAGTTGTAGCCGCGACCAATAAAGTACAAACCAAAGAGTAAGGCCACCCCACCCGTCAGCAAGTTTATCGATTGCATGGTCGCCGCCGTATTTGTCGTCCAGGCGAAGAAGCCGGTAATCGGCGCAATGGAGAGTAACACCACGCCAATGGTTGCCATACCCGCAACCGTATAGTAGGCCAGCTCGCTAACCGTTATTTTTGAGCCGCGCACGGCGCTAAAAACGAACAGCGAAGGCAAGCACAGCAGGATCGAACCCCAGTAGAGGGCCACAAACTTTACGGCCTGCAGCCAAACAGCGTGCCAGCTCGTACTGTCCGCCGCCAACCCGCCAAAAAAGAGCATGCCCAGAATACTTACGATAAAAAATTCCACTCCATAGCGTTGCCAATTGACCGAATGTACTTTCGATTCGAACACCGATTCTTTATTCTTCAGCAAGAGGGACGTACCCAAGTGAGACATAGACATTTCCTTTCCCGACGTTAGAGTCGGTTTAATGTGGCGAGAATTTCTTCAAAGACGTTTCCGCTGTACAGGCGCGAGAAGGGGATGGTGTGATAGACCGGGTCCAGTACCCCGACCCACGGCCGCAGCATCCACCCGAGTTGCAGCAGGACGACGCCGTAGAGCACCATCCACAGAAGTACCGGCACGAGCGGGCGTTTCGATCCGGCTAACCGGTACTGTCGGTAGAGCCTGAACACCCCCACGACATAGGCGCAACCAAAAAGCAACACAGCCCAGATGAGGACCGCATCATGATCTTGGTTGGTCGCCAAGAGCCACCACAGGATGGGACTGACGCTGGCCAGGCTTATTGCTGTAACACTTAAGACCTGTACTGCATTTGCAAATAAGCTGCGGACAGATAGAGTAACGCCGATCAGCTTGGCCAGGACGAAATTTGCCAGCCCGGAAATAAGAAACGAGCAGAAAAACAGAAAGGGGATTTTTATGAAAAGGTACACGACTTGCTGCCAGCCGGCGAAACTCCCCAAGGGTACGGCGAATACCGCTGACCAGACACATACCATCCACGCCAAACCAACCATGTGCTGCCCACCCACCTCAGCTAGCGGTACGCGAATGGCCGCCACCGTCGTCTGCCAGATAACGTGCGGCGTCACGCGAAATTTTATACTCCCAATAATCAACAGGGAAAGAGCAAGGAGGATCAGCGATAGCAGGATGATTAATCGAGTATTTAGCGATTCGGTGTAGGTAACGCTTACAGCCATGGCCGGCCAGGACACCGGACTTTTCGCCTGGAAGACGATGACCCGGAATGAGGGGTAGAGCGATGCATCCAGGGTCGAGAGGTCGAGGGTCGATACGTGCAGCCGGCTCGCCCGAAACTGTGGAATGCGATGATTCGTCGCATCCCAGAGTTCGACATACAAACCAGTGTTTGCCCATTCGGCCGGCAGTCGCAGTTCTTTCCACTGCTCCACGCGCCAGGTCTGCACGTCGAGCGTAAGGTGCTTGGTCTGGTATATTTTCTCCCCTCGAATATCTGCCGCGACGATGGTCATTTCCACCGTATGCGTAGAATTGTCGGTTGCTGCCGCCAGCACCGGTTGGACCTGCAGGCAACCGACCGCGGTGAGGAGGACAATCAGGATTTTATCCATCGTATATCGAGGTATAAAAAGAGACATACTAATCCTGGCGAAGCGTGGTTCGGATTTCCTCGACGGTTTGCCGCCCCTCGAAGAAAAAATTTATTTCCGCCGTGCTGGCCGACCGACCGAGAATTTTCTGATGGATCTTTTCTATCACGAGCGTGCGCTCCACCGATTGGTACAGTACCTCTCGCACGCGCGGCAGCTGCGTGTAGGCGCGGGTGCGCGCGTAGAATGTAATGTCTTTCGATTGCGGATTACGGCCTAGGATATCCTGGTATGCTTGGAAAATTGCCGGCTTCCAGGAAATAACGTCTACCTTGCCGTAGTTATTCACATCGTGAACCGCCAGTGGCAGCAGGGGCAGGGCAGCAAAAATAACTGACAAAGCAACTTTTCGAGACCGGTAGCTACCAGTATTTTTCCAGTACCGCCCCAGGAAACGCACCCCGGCAACCAGGGCAACCAGCCCGAGGGCGTAGAGCGGCCAGAGCACAGGATGCGCGAGTGGTACCTGCTGGCAGGCGGCGAGCGCGCCGGTGAGGGGCGTCGTGTCGCGCGTCAGGTACAGGCAGGGTTGGGTGTAGAGAAACGCAAATACAGCCTTACCATGGATAGCCGACCACGTGGCGGTAATGCTGAAACCGTAGATGAATATTTTTTTGTAGAAGATCGGTAGTGCTCGCCAATGCCGTTGCAATACCGCCAGTAAGAGCAGTGCGAGCGCCAGGGCGTGCAAGGGTACTAAAAAATCGTCCAGGTCGTTTACCAACGTCAGCGACATATTTACCGCCACACCAAACACTAGGCTGGCCCACAGCGCAGTTCGGGAGGTAATGCTCCAGTATTCCAGGAGCCAGGTGAGTGCACGCGTCACCAGAGTAAAGAGACCCAAGTACACAGCACCGAGCAGCACCGGCTGGAGCAGTACACCCGTCAGCGGGTACTGGCGCAACCAGCTGCCTAAAGAAAGACAGATCGCGACCGCTGCCCCGACGGCTGCCAATATCATTGGCGTGAAGAGTAGCCTAGTGGCGTTAAATGCTAGCACTTCCTGCTCACATTTTTTGATATCCCCAAACGCCAGTCGGGCCTGGCGGAGGGCTTCTTCACGATCAATGCCCTGCTCGACCAGCTCATCGGCTTGGTCCGCAATATGGCTTTCCAATTCCTGGCGGACATTGGAGGGACGGCGCATGCTAGATAACGCGTTTAACGGCTTGAGAAAATGTTTGCCATTCTGCGGCTTTGGTTGCCAAAAATTTTCGACCTTTGGGGGTCAAGGCGTAGTACTTTCGTCGCCGGCCTTCTGCTTCTTTCCACCAGGATTCCAACCAGCCCGCGTCCTCGAGTTTATGGAGCAACGGGTACAGTGTCCCCTCGCCCAGATTGAAGACCTCATGGCTTTGACCTTTTAACTCTTTGGCAATGAGGTAGCCGTAGAGCGGAACAGCTTTTACTATCGACAACACGAGAATTTCTAAGGACCCCTTGAGTAGCTCTTTGCTTATTTTATTTGCCTTGAGGGTATTTGAAGTATTCATGCTTACACACTAACATGCATCGATATACGATGCAATAGAGAAGTTCCTCAATCAGTGGTCATCGGACGAAGTTAGCACAGTAAGCATTTCTTTGACAGAAGTTGAAAAAAATGCTAGAATATACATATCAAAAATAGAAAGTAACACTATGCGTGCTGAAGATTTGGAAGCTCTGCAAAACCAGGAGCGCCTGAAACGTTTGCAGTGGTCGGTCATCATCCGCTACCTCGTCATCTTCATCGTCGTCCTGCTCTCGTGGCTCGGGTCGCAATTTGGCGCGGCTTTTTATTTGCCGGGTATTTTGTTCTCGGTGGCCATGGCGCTGGGTTTCAATTTAGCCTTCAGCTACCTGTATAGCCGTGACCGGATTAGCAACTTGTTTCCCTATTTGGGCATTCTCATCGACATGGCAGTCATTACCACCATCGTGCACTTTACAGGTGGCATAACCAGTGTCTTCCTGCCTCTGTACCTGCTGCAGATTGTGGGGACGAACGTACAATTCTCGCGCTGGGCCGGCCCGATAAACTTTTTTATCGGCACCGGGATGTTCGGGTTAGTCTTTCTGCTTGAGCAGCAGGAGATATTCACGCATTACACGCCGTTTGAAGTCGCTCCAGACTTGCACCAGAATTTTGCCTACATTGCCGCCACCGGCGTGACGCTCGTCGTACTCATGGCCGTGTCGACGTACCGCTCGGGCTACGTAGTCCGGAGTCTGCAAGCGGTCGAAGCGCAGCTGGCCAAGTCGAACGAAGATTTAGTCAACGCCAACAAAGCATTTCAAACCGCTAACCAACGTCTGAAAGAGCTAGACCAACTGAAAACCGAGTTTATCTCCGTGGCCAGCCACCAGTTGCGCACGCCGCTTTCGGCTATTAAGTGGTCGTTAAAGATGCTCATGGATAAAGACGTGGGCCCGCTGAACAAAGCCCAAGAAGATATGGTCAGTAAGAGCTACCAGAGCAACGAGCGCATGATTATCCTGATTAACGATTTGCTCGATGTCTCGCGCATTGAGGAGAACCGGTTCTCGTACACCTTTGTAGAAGAATCGCTCGACCCCATCTTGCGCGAGCTTATTGATGAAATGCAGCACACGGCCCAAGAGAAGCACATTGCCCTAACCTACGACCCAGGCTCACCGCCCTTCCCCGTGGTGCGCATCGATGCGCAGAAAATGCACCTGGCCGTGCAAAACTTGCTCGACAACGCGCTCAAGTATACCCCTGTGGGCGGCCTCATTACCATTCGCTTCCGGGCCGAACGCGATGATATGGTCCTGAGCGTGCAAGACTCGGGTGTGGGTATTCCAGTCCACCAGCAGACCCACGTCTTCTCCAAATTTTTTCGCGGCGATAACGTCATCCGCATGCAAACCGAGGGTACGGGCTTGGGTTTGTTCATAACCTACAGCATTGTACAGAAACACCATGGCCGGGTATGGTTTGAGAGTCACGAGGGCCAGGGCACGACGTTCTTCGTTAGCCTGCCGCTGGTGGGCCATCGTAGCCAGCTTGCCGGCAAGCCCGAAGCGCTCGATCAAATGCTGCAAAAATACTAACCCCCATGCTGCTCCCAATATCCACTACTGTCGATTTGGTCAACGCCGGGGTTAGCGCGTACCTGGCTATTCGGCTGGCGCGCGCCATGCACCAAGACCCTGCGAGCCGCATGCTGCGATACTTTTTCTATACCTACTGCGCACTTACCGTGGCGTATGTTTTCCAAACCGTGCCAAGAGTTTTCTCTAGTCAAGAGGTAGAGCTGCTAGGAGTGACATTTAGCATTGCCACGCTCTGCTTTTTGGTTGCGGCAGCTTTTTTTAGCCGGGTTATTCTGGCCTATACTTTGCCCCGCTGGGCTCGACCTTTCTTCCCTATCTACCTGGGGCTTGCTGGCTTCGCCTTTGTCTGGTCGCTCCTTTCGCCCGCCGCGCCAATTGTGGATACCGCAACCGGCATAACCAATTGGAATCCAGACCCAGGGGTGGGCATCCTCGCCAGCGCCCTGTTCTTGCTGGTGCTTGTCCCGGGTGCCATACTTTTTGTACGCCAGGCCATACAAGCCAAAAGCAACCACATTGTTCGGGTACGTTCCATCACCATTGGGTTAGGGAGTGCATTCTTGGCGGCCTCGGCAGTCATGGTATTTCTTGCCACCAGCGAAGTACTCGCCGTTACCAGCGATTTTTTTTCCAGCGGCGGCATGCTGGTTATCTTTTTAGGCGCCGCCTACCACCGCCCGAAACAACTCCCGCTTATAACCCCGCCCCATGCCATCTAGCATCGCAATTATCGAAGATGAAAACGTTCTGCGCGAAGTCTTGGTAAAAAAGTTTACCAGCGAAGGTTTTACCGTGCATGCCGCTGCCGACGGGGCGGCCGGGCTCACCCTCATCCGTGAGAAGCACCCCAACATTGTCTTGCTGGATATTGTCATGCCCATTCTGAACGGTTACGACGTGCTGCAAGCATTGCAAGCGGAAGCCAAACCCATGCCGCCCATCATCATCATTTCCAACTCTGGGCAGGGTGTAGAAGTTGATAAGGCCGCTAGCCTGGGCGCACGTGACTACATTGTGAAGGCGCAGATTACGCCCGAAGAAGTTGTGGCCAAAGTGCGCGCCTTGCTCCAACTGCCAGCTGCCGTAGTCGCGCCTGCCCCAGTGACCAAACCGGCAAATGCCCCAGTGGTCGACGCAAATGGCATCAGCATTCTGCTGGTGGAAGATGAGCAATTCTTGCGCGAGCTCATGTCCACCAAGCTCAAGCGGGAAGGGTTTGAAGTACACGTGGCCATGGATGGGCGGGAAGGCTTACAAATGATTCAAACCGTGAGGCCGGACATCGTGTTACTCGATGTCATCTTGCCCGGGTTAGATGGCTTCAACGTGCTGCAACAGGTGCGTGCCTCGGGTGACCAAAAAGTATCACGCGTGCCCATTGTGCTGCTTTCGAACTTGGGCCAAGATACTGACGTGCAAAAAGGCAAAGCCCTGGGTGCCACCGACTACCTCATTAAGTCCAACCTGACGATCGACGAGATCATCAAAAAAATTCGACAGTTTTTGCCCGAGCAGGGAAGTAAGTAGTAATTAGCATACACGGCTGTGCCCGCGGGGTATATTCACGGCCACGGCGGGCCGCGCTAGGTTTTACAGGTAGCTCAGCGGATTCCGCTTAGCGCCGTTTTGGATGACCTCGAAGTGCAGGTGTGCGCCAGTGGTGCGGCCGGTGAGCCCGATTACGGCAATGCTCTGGCCACGTTTCACCGACTGGCCCGGCCGCACGAAGATGCGGCTGGCATGGGCGTAGAGCGTTTCTCGGCCCCCGCCGTGGTTAATAACCACGTGGAAACCATAGCCGTAGCGCGCGTACGTAACGCTTTCTACCACGCCGCTATCGGCAGCGTAAATTGGCTGGCCCACATTGCCATCAATGTCGATGCCGGTATGGCGGAATCTGAAGTACTGGTTGACGCGGCGGCTGGGGGCTGGCCATTGCAGGCGCTTGCCCGTGGTGCTCCGAGCAGGGGGCGGAATGTTAAAGATTGCAATGCGGCGGGAAGCCGAGCTGGGATTTTGTGGCTGCTGGCGCGGTGCAGCAGACTCCACAACGCCGCCAGGTACAATCAGCTCTTCACCCTCGTTGAGTGCTTCGGTGCTGGCCAGGCGGTTGAAGCTCAGGATTTTTTCGCCCTCAGCTTTGTATTTTTTCGCAATGGCATCCACCGTGTCGCCTTTCTTTACCGTGTGGGTGACGCCATCCACTGGCAGAATGGTAAGTTTTTGGCCGGGCTTAATAAAGTCCGTATCAGATAGATTATTTTCCCATTGAATAGTGGTTGTGGAAATGCCAAATTGCTGGGCAATGGTGCTCAACGTGTCGCCGCCCTCTACAATGTAGTAGCGGACATCTTCGTTTTGTTCTTCGCCCGCGCCGCCAATGCCGAGCGCCAGCTGGCGTTCTTCAGCGTTGCCTGGGTCCACGGTCGTCCCAGTGTTTGGCCGAGCTTGCTGCGTGGTGGGCGTGAGTGCCAATTTGTCTTCGTGGCTGGCCGGGGCAACCGCACCTTCCACAACTTCGACATCTTCCGAAAGGTCAGTAGGGAAGAAGCTGGCGAACAAACTGTGCTGGCCGATGGTATCACTCTGCTGGCCGCGGGCCTGCACGTTATTAAAACCAATGAGTAGGGCAATAACGGCAATGACGCCGGTCATAGTGTTGCGGTGCAGCAAGAAGTACGCCCAGCGATTTTTTGCTGGCGCCAGCACACGATTGAGTGAGCTTCGTGTCAGCCGGTACACGCGGTACAGCGGCCGGGCCACACCTGGGAGCGCGGTGCGCACCACCCAGCGAAGAGGCAAGAGCACGAACCAGGCCAACCGGCCCAGGGCCGTGAAGAGCTTGGCAAACCCACGAAGCGTCGTGAGTGCGGTGCGAATCGCGAGTTGGGTAAGACGGGTAGAAATACGGGTTACTTTCGTTCCTCCGCGTGGCGGTAGTTGGCAAGCGCAGGCATGTCAGCCAGGCCACAACCAGTCAGGAGGCTGGATAGCAAAAAATCTCCGGCATGTACCAAGAGATTTTTCGAGTCTTCAAGGTAGCATCCCAACCACTCCCTGTCAACGGTTATCGAGTTTTTTAGGCTAAGGTTAGCCAAAAAACAGTTTGCTCTTGCATTAAAACCATGATATTCTGCGGTCATGGTGCAAGAACGCTACAATCATCAAGCAGTAGAAAAAAAGTGGCAGGATATCTGGTACGCAGGGCAAGATTTTGTGGCCTCGGAACAATCTGCCAAGCCCAAAGCCTACATCTTGGACATGTTCCCGTACCCGTCCGGCGACGGTTTGCACGTTGGCCACCCAGAGGGCTACACTGCGTCAGATATTTTTAGCCGTTACCTGCGCATGACCGGCAAAACCGTGCTCCACCCCATGGGTTGGGATGCGTTTGGCTTGCCCGCCGAGAATTACGCCATCAAAACCGGCACGCACCCAAGCGAAACGACCAAGACCAACATCGCCACGTTCAAGCGCCAAATCCAATCGTTGGGCTTTAGTTACGACTGGTCGCGGGAGGTGAATACTACGGACCCGGAATACTATAAGTGGACGCAGTGGATATTCCTCAAGCTCTTCGAACACGGTTTGGCGTACGAAGCCGAGGCGCCCATAAATTGGTGCCCCAAAGACCAGACCGGCTTGGCCAATGAAGAAGTCGTCGGCGGCAAGTGCGAGCGTTGCGGTACACCGGTGGAGAAAAAAAATATCCGCCAGTGGTTGGTAAAAATTACCGATCCAAAATACATCGAGCGCTTGCTCAACGATCTGGACACGCTCGACTGGCCCGAAAGCATCAAGCAGTCGCAACGGAACTGGATTGGGAAAAGCGAAGGCGCGCATATTACCTTTGCGTTGCGCGGCATCACCGGGCAAGATGAAGATAAACATTCGGTACAAGTGTTCACCACCCGACCCGATACGATTTTCGGTGCAACTTTTTTGGTTATTTCTCCAGAGCTGGCGAAGAGCTGGCTTTCTATAGGTTGGAAAGCTTCGTCACAGGTTACGGACTATGTTGCGAAAGCGCTGGCGACTTCAGACATTGATCGCCAGAACGACAGCAAAGAAAAAACCGGCGTGGATACCGGCATTCGGGCGATGAACCCGGCGAACGGCGAAGCAATTCCAGTGTGGGTGGCAGATTACGTACTGGGCGGCTATGGCACCGGGGCGATTATGGCTGTGCCGGGGCATGATGAACGGGATTTTGCCTTTGCGAAGAAGTATGAGTTGCCTGTTCGCCGAGTTGTGGAACCAAAGTTCGTAGCTACCTCCGGTGAGTCAGCGGTGAAAGAGGGACAAGATTTTGTAAAACGCAATGTCATTTGCGCCATTATTCGGAACCCCAAAGATGGTAAGTACCTGTGTGTGGAATGGAAGCCAGTGCATATGCACGGTTTGATTACCGGTGGACTAGAGGAAGGCGAAGATATGGTCCAAGCGGCACTGCGAGAAATCCATGAAGAAACCGGTTATAAAAATGTACGGTTAGTCCGGAATCCGGAATTTGCTATTCATAGTCTGTTCTATCATCGCGTAAAAAAAGTGAATCGTTGGGGCAGATTCAACTACCTTTTCTTTGAACTGGAAAACGAAGAGCAAGACCTAAGGACCGAAGAGGATAAAAAGCTCATGGACATTGTGTGGAAACGCGAAGACGAGCTCACAGGTTTTTTCTCGGTTATTGAAGGTGAATTTATCCTGAATTTTATCAAGAATCCTAACTACATCCACACGGCCGCGGGTGTATTGGCGAATTCCGGCCAGTATGATTGGTTAGATTCTGCCGAAGCCAGCAAGCAGATTGTTGCTTGGTTGCAAAAGCAAGGAAAAGGCAAGTCAGCAGTCAACTACAAACTCCGCGACTGGGTCTTCAGCCGCCAGCGCTACTGGGGCGAACCAATTCCGATTGTGCATTGCCCTAAAGATGGCAATGTGGCCGTACCAGAAGAAGACTTACCAGTTATGTTGCCCGACGTGAAAAAGTATGAACCCACTGGCACGGGTGAATCGCCGTTGGCTAACATAGAAGAGTGGGTCAATACCACCTGCCCTAAGTGCGGCGGCCCGGCTAAGAGAGAGACGAACACTATGCCCCAGTGGGCGGGATCCAACTGGTATTTTTTGCGCTACTGCGACCCGCACAACAGCAAGCAACTAGCCGACCCGGAAAAACTCAAAGTCTGGTTGCCCGTGGACACCTATATCGGCGGCGCGGAACATGCTGTGCTCCATCTTCTCTATGCGCGGTTTATCTACAAGTTCCTGCGCGATATTGGGTCCGTGCCCAACACATTGCCCGATGAACCATTTACCAAACTCATTAATCAAGGTTTGATTCTGGCGGAGGATGGCCAGAAAATGAGCAAGTCTCGCGGCAATGTTGTTAACCCCGACCTTGTGGTGCGCGAATACGGTGCGGACAGTCTACGCATGTTCGAGATGTTCATGGGGCCGCTCAACGATACGAAGCCATGGAATACGCGCGGCATTGTGGGGGTAAAAAGGTTTTTAGATCGCGCCTGGGCAGTATTCATGAAAATTTCTTCTGAAAATCAAAATGGGAAATTATCGTTAGCTAACGGAAAATCTCGCTCCATTCATAAGTTGGTTAAAGATATTACAAATGGTATCCAAGCGTTTGAGTTGAACACATGCATTTCTTCATTCATGAAATTTTTTAACGGTGAAGAAAACCAACCAGACTGGCGACCAAAACTGAATAGCAGCGAAGAATGGGAGCGGGTTAGTGAAACCGGTTTAGCAATTGATTTAGAAGCGGCAGAAAAATTTATTATTCTACTTTCGCCTTTTGCCCCGCACCTTGCGCAAGAGCTTTGGGGTCAGCTCGGACATTCGGACCAAGTGCACAGCCAGCAGTGGCCAACCTTTGATGCCGCAAAAGTCATCGCGGAAAATGTTGAGGTGGTTGTGCAGATTAACGGCAAAGTCCGTGACAAGTTCACGGTTGTTGCGAATACCGATGATGAAGCGCTTAAATCCAAAGCCCTCGCCTCGGACAAAATTCAAAAGTGGTTAGACGGCAAAGCCCCGAAGAAGGTAATCGTGGTGAAGGGGAAATTGGTGAGTATTGTGGTGTAGATTGCTTCGGCGGGGATAGGGATTCCCGCCTACGCGGGGGTGTATATATCTTGCGTAGCTGGGGCTCCTTAAACCTAGACGTATGCTACATTTATTCCATGATTCCTCGCGCGGAGATTATCTACAACCACGATTACGCCGAGCGGCTGTACCGCGGCCAGGGTACATTTAAAGAAGCCTGGCAAGATTTAGTTTTTCGTGGCGAGGTATTTGAACGGGTTTTTGACCAGGCAATTGTGCCTATCCTGCAGGCGATCCCGCAGGTAACTGGCCTCGACTGGTCTGCAGACCATGCCGTGCTGCCTATCTACATGATTGCGGATGGCGAGAGCTTTGCCGCCCCGCTCACGCTAGCAGTGACTACCGATGTGGAAGGCACCCTCTTCGAGCTCATCCAGCTATTGGCGCGGGTCAACCTGCAAACCGGTTTCCCTTCTGCAGAACGACGCGATCATATTTTGTTAGCGATTGCGGAAGCAGTTGCCGCGCGCGCCGAGCTTACCTTGGTGGATGCCGTGGCGGCCACCGACCTGGCCATCCGCGAGAAATACGGTGTCGACACCCAGCCTGTCGACTGGGACCTGCGCACGAATACCGCAAAACACTATCTAGAAAAAAAATAAGCACATGCAACTCTTAAGCATTGACCTCAAGAAGCCAAGCCCGGCGATTATTAACCAAGCGCTGGCCGTGCTTATGGCCGGTGGCGTGGTGGTATACCCAACCGATACGGCATATGGCCTGGCGGTGGATGCCACCAACGAAGAAGCCATTGGCAAACTTTTTGTTATAAAACGACGCGCGCAAAAGGCCTTGCCCGTGCTCGTCACTGGCATGCTTATGGCCAAGCAGTTGGTTGAAGTTGATCCGGTTGCCCATGCGTTAATGAAAACCTACTGGCCAGGCGCGGTAACCTTTATTTTGCCGCACAAAAAAACGTTGCCACCCGCGCTGCTGTTGGGCAAGCCTGGTTTAGGCGTGCGTCAAGCAGACCAGCCAATTGCCCAAGCATTGGTGCGCGGTTTGGGTCGGCCGATTACCTCGACCAGCGCCAACCTTTCGGGAGCAGGGGTTTTCTATTCGGGACAAGAGGTTGCGCGTCACTTTGCACAACAACCCATGCAACCCGACATGGTGCTCGATGCAGGGGATATTCCCGAAGAGCCACCATCCACAATTATTGATCTGGTCGCTCGGCCACCAGTGGTCTTGCGGCAAGGGGCCGTGCGCGTGCAGCTTGGCAAGCGCACTACTGCAAAGCCTGCCCTGCGGACCAAACGCTAATGTTTAATACTTTTCGAGCAAACCTGCCGCACTACTTTTCGAAGCACCCTTCGCGAGAATTAAAAGAGTTGTACTGGTCTGTCGGGCTGCAGGATTTTGCCACCTCGGCGATTGCGCTGTTTGAGCCCATCTACTTGTTTACACGGGGCTATAGCATTACGGAAATACTGTTTTTCTACGCGGCCGTGTATTTTGGATACACGGTACTCATTCCTTTCGGTGGCCGCATAGCTGCACATTTTGGTTTTGAGCACACCATTCTCTATAGCCAGTTTGCATACATTGCGTACTACCTCGCGCTGTTTGCCTTGCCCTACGCCCCCTGGCTTATTTTTGTAGCGCCAATTATTTTTGCCATCCAGAAGTCGCTGTACTGGCCAGCATACCACGCTGACTTCGCCACGTTTTCTGCACGCGAACAACGAGGGTCCGAAGTATCGGGCATGCTTACCGTAAATGCGGCGGTTACCACGATTGGCCCTATTGTTGGCGGTTTGGTGTTGAAGTTTTTTGGTTTCGGCCCGCTGTTTGTCATTGTGGCGATTTTGCTTTTAGCATCCACGGTTCCACTGTTCCAGCTGAAAGAGGTGTACGACCCTGCACCATTTTCGTATCGAACGTACTGGAAGCTGTTATGGAAGCCCTCGCATCGTCGCAGCGCAATTGCGTACCTCGGTTTTGCTGAAGAGCTTGTGGCCCTGGTGCTGTGGCCAGTGTTCATTTACCTGGTTGTCTCAGAGTACAGCAAGCTCGGTTTGCTCGTTGCCCTTTCAACATTGATCACCAGTGTGGTGGTGCTCGGCATTGGGAAGCTTTCGGACCATGTACCAAAGCTGAATATATTACGGTTTGGGAGCTTAGCCGCAGCATTCGTGTGGGTGCTGCGGGCGATACTTACGCTTACGCCTTTACGCTTTATTTGGTTAGACACGGCTGGCCGCACCAGTAAAAACCTGGTCGTTATACCGCTTATGGCCATGACCTACGAGCACGGCGTGCGAGAAGACCCGCTGGCCATAGCCGTGTTCTTTGAGCAAGCCTTGGCTATTGGCAAGTGTGGGGTGGCATTGCTTCTTATTGTCCTGGCATCGTTTATGGACATTTGGGTAGCCGCATTCCTCACCGCGGCCGTGGCAAGCGGCTTATACGCACTGCTTAAACCCCCTGGGCCATTGGGCCAAGTGCATTCGGCATGACAACCTACGACCTGACCGATTTTCGGACGTTACAAAATTTGCTGCAGCGTTTTGGGGTGCATCCGAGCAAGAAGCTGAGTCAAAATTTTTTACTTGAGCCGGACGTATTGGAAGAAATGGTTTCTGCTGCAGGGTTAGAGCCGACGGACAATGTGCTGGAAGTCGGTGCTGGCACAGGCGTGCTTACGCAAACGTTGGCTACCCACGCGGGGACGGTGGTTGCAGTGGAAGTGGATGATCGTATTTTGCCATTGCTTCGCGAAGTTACCCAACAGCTTGCAAATGTTAGCATCGTCCATGCCGACATTCTGCGCACGTCTGTGGCCGAACTTCGCGCACTTTTTACGCCGCCCACCTCGCCCTATAAAGTGGTGGCCAATTTACCGTACCACCTTACGTCGCACTTTTTGCAACGGTTTCTCGACACCGAAGATGGTCCAACCAGCTTGACCGTGTTGGTGCAGCGCGAAGTTGCCGAGCGCGTGGCAGCGGTACCCGGGGATTTGAGCCTGCTCGCCCTGAGCGTGCAGCTTTTTGGTGCGCCGCAGGTGTGCGCCATTGTGCCTGCCGATGCCTTTTGGCCAGCGCCGAAGGTGGAATCGGCAATTTTGCACATTGCACGCCATACCTCGCCACTTTTTGGTACGCACGTGCGTGAGCAAATCTTTCGGCTGGCAAAAATTGGCTTTGCTAACCGGCGCAAGACCCTTGCAAATGCCTTGAGCGCGGGTTTGCGCTTGCCCCGGCCAGAGATTCTGGGAAAGCTTACGCCAATTGGCCTCAAACCGACCGTCCGCGCGCAAGAGTTGACCCTGGAGCAGTGGGCGGGGTTGGTGGGGAGGTTATAAGTTAACTTTTCGTCGGATGTACCTACGTAGGGGTCGAGCTTGCTCGACCCACGAGAGTCTTGGCAAAGCCGCCGTGGATGGCTGGGCAGAGCAAGCTCTGCCCCTACGTTCAGTAAAGCAAATTTAGTTTTAAATTGTGTATAGGGTTGACGTATGCCCAAGAATATGTTTTGACATTGGCACTTTTTTCTGCTACACTTTGCACTATCCAAAGCTTGTCGCATGAAGGTATTCGCAGCGAGCGGAACACATACAGAAACATGGATAACGAAACCGCAGGTGGGAATGCACAGCCAAGTGGTCCGGAACAAAAACAGCGCGAGCGGCGGGTAGCGTGGCTGTTTTTTGGGTTAGGAGTTTCTGCGCTCATCCTTGGCGGCTTTCAGCTTCGGAACAACCTCAAGCAGCCCTTTACCTCTGCAGGAATTGCTCGGCTTCAGAACCAAGTGCAGCCGCAAGATACGGAACTACTTGCTTTACAGGCCAAAGATGCCGACAAAGATGGTTTGAGTGATTACGAAGAGCTCTACAGCTATAACACCAGCCCCTATATTGCCGACTCGGATAGCGACGGGCAGACCGATAAGCAGGAAGTTGACAGCAATACCGACCCCAATTGCCCTTCTGGGCAGACCTGCGGGGTGGTAAGCGCAACCAACAGTGCCGCGGCTAATGCAAACACAAATACCGCGCCCGTTAGCGGGAATAGTGCAGTTACTGCAGCCCAGCTCCGCCAAGCCTTACTTGCAGCCGGTGTGTCGCAAGCCGAAGTTGATGCAGTTGATGATGCGACACTGCTGGCCAATTATCAAAGTGTCGTGGCCACGAGCAATACCAACACCTCTGCGGCTACAAACACGAATACCAGCACAACCAGCAGCCTGACGGTGGACCAACTGAAGAACCTGTCGATACCAGAAATTCGCGAGTTCCTAAAATCTGGCGGCGTTGAGGAGACAACACTCAACGGTTATGACGATGCCACGTTGCGCGCAGTCTACAACCAAGCTTTAGACGAAACCCTTAAAGAATCTACCAACACGAATGGCTCGTAAGCTCGGAAAATTTTTCCGCAAAATACAGCGCCGCGCACCATCGCCGCGCCGTGCGTTTCTTTCTGGTTTAGCTACCGTCCTTCTGGCGGCAAGTATTATTGGCATTCTCATTCGACCAGCCCCAGCTCAAGCACAGTGGGTAATTAGTGCGCCGCTTCTTGAATCCCTAAAACTAGCGCAAGAAGCACGGGAACGAGCCAAAACAATTTTTGATAGGATTGCCGATGTTGCGATTAAAGTTGCCAAAAAGGCAGGCGATGTAGCGTACAAGAGTGGATTACGGGTTTTCTTAGGCAAAATTGCTGAAGATACCGCAACGTGGGTTGCATCTGGTGGTCAAGGGCAGAGCCCGCTATTTATAACGGATCCGAATTACTTTCGAGACCTGGGTAATGCTGCGGCCGGGGATTTTTTGGATACCCTTTCTAAATCGGAATTTGGCGTAAGCATTTGTGACCCCGGTATTGCAAAAATCCAAATCGATTTAGCGTTGCGTGCCAACCTGAACCCAAATTTTTGTCAGGAGAACTGCCAAAAGAACTTTGAGGATGGTAAAGACAGCATGCAGGTGCCACTTACGACGAGTATTGGTACTGTTGGGACTGCAAGTGCTTCGCAGCTTCGAATTGAAATAAAAAACCTGCAAGAAGGAATTACCAAAGGTTCGGGCTCTACCTTTGTTTCTCCCACATGTACAACAATTGGTCTGAAAGACCGCCCTGCCGAGTGCTTAACAGAATTGCAAAAGCTGGTCACGACTGCGGAGCAAAAACTCCAAGCCGATCTCAAGCTCTGTGTTAACCGTTGCACCAGTGCCAAGACGCGCCGCACCACGTCTTGCACGCTTACTGCCATTAGCAACAACGTGCAGAACAGCTTGTCGCAAAGTGGTATTTCGGTAAACACCCCTTTTGGTTCGGGTGGGGCTACGGCAGCTTCGTTGCAACAAGCCTTTGATTCTGGTGATCTGCCAAACATCTTTAAGCCTACGGAAAATCCCATTGGCCAATACCTCACTTTTTACAACCAGGCGCAGCAAGAAGCCAAGAAAAAAGAAGATGATGCAAAGACCCTGCAAATTTTTGGCGGGTCACTGCCAATTACCGCGCTTATTAGTGGTCAAGTAAAAACCCCCGCGTTCCTGACACAGAGCGGATCCGAAGAAGCTCTCAGCGTAAAAAATTCTACCGAAGCCGAGCTCAAGCAAACCGGTTCGCCCATCGCTGATGCGTTTGGCATTTTTACCAACACGCTTACCAACAAACTCATCGAGCGTATTTTTAGCAAGGGCATAGCCGACCCCAAAGCCAAGAGCTTGGCTTTTAAGAGCGGAAACCTAGGTGGCGCGACTGGGGGGGTGGCAGCCGCAAAAGAGCGTTTTGCCAGCTTGGGCCAAGTAAACCTGGGCACTGGCGGGGGCATAGATATTTTGACCGAGCTATCCTCATGCCCGGTTGAACCGTCGTCCGTATCTTTGCAGTCACCAAATTCGATAACCTCGAATAACTGCGTGCTCGAATCAAATTTTCGCCAAGCAGTAGAGGAGAAACTTACCGTACAGCAAGCTATAGATCGAAAATTACTCACCGACCAAAAGGTGTTTGGTTTCGATGCCAACGGCCGTGAGCCAGACTTCCGCAGTGGCTACCCATACCGCAGCCTCAAGATTTTGCGGAAGTACCGCATTATTCCTGTAGGGTGGGAGCTGGCCGCCCAGTACATCCGTGACTTTGAGCGGCAGAATGTGAACTTGGGTGCGATTGTCGGGCAGTTCGACAACCCAGATTCACCGTACTACCGACTTATTGACCCCAGTTGGGTGCTGAAGGCCCCAGAAAATATTTGCCTGCGCACTGGTTTTACTGCCGACATAGTGTCTCAAGAGTATTTGGATGATGATGGCGACGAGGGCGGGCGTAAGAATATTGATTATGCACTGCGCTACTGTAATAACGAGTCGGATAAAAATGTGGGTAAGGTATGCGAGTGTACGGATGGCGGCGGCGCAGATGATCCAACGTGTGCTGCTTCCAGCCCAGATACGGATACCAAAACTGGGTGCGTGAACAACACCAACGCCACGACCCTTTCCACACAAAAAACCTGCGCCTTTATTACACCACGCCAAGAGCAAATTCAGCGGCGTGAAGCCTGCGTGGACGAACGCACCTGCGTGCTAGAGAACGACGACGGCACCTGCAAGCAATTTGGTACCTGCACCGAAGAAAAAGACACCTGGCGCTTCAACGGCCAGAGCTGTAATAACGTGTACGCATCCTGCCAGACGTTTACGGACAGTGCGGGCCAGTCGGCCAGCTACCTGCAGAATACCTTGCAACCCGACAGCTGCGGGGCCGACAATGCCGGCTGCCAGCAATACTGCACCGCCTATGACTACACGGCGGGCAAATGGATGTGTGCTAGTGGTTCAACAGCCAATACCGTGCGTTTTGACCGTGACGCGCAAGAGTGCGATGCAAGCGCCGAAGGCTGCACGCAGTTTTTGCGGATGAGCACCGGCACGAACCTGGTGGCCAACGGCAACTTCGAAGAGTCGGCTGTGGCCAACCCCGCGCAGAACGCCAACTTCAGCGGCTGGGTCACCGGCGATGGTTCGCAGGCCTGTGGCGCGCAGTCGTTCGCCTCGACCCAAGCGTTTGCCGGCGGCCAGTCGGCGCGCATTCAGTACCTGCCAGACTGCGGGGGCGGGAATGCCGCGCATACGTTCACTACCATCCGGGATACCGGCGTGCCATTGCGCGACCGGACGTTTACCGTCTCGTTCTACGCAAAATCCGAAAGCATATCCTGCGTTGTCGACACCACACTCGGTAGCGGCACAGAGTTTAGCCCTTCGGCAAACCCCACGATTACGCCAGGGTGGCAGCGCTTTAGCTACGCGTACACCTTCCTCAGCAGCCAGGCGCGGTCAGATGTGAATCTGGTTTTTCGCCCCAGCACGGCATGTACGTACCTGCTTGATAATGTCCAGGTTGAAGAAGGCAGCCAGCTAACCGACTACAAAGATTACGGTGCCGTCAACCAAGTGCACCTCAAGCGGCCGGCTGATGGGCTGGCCTGCACGGGCAATGTGGCTACGGACCCGGCAGCGTGCAGCAAGTTTATTACCAAGTGTACAGCCAACGATGTGGGCTGCGACCTCTTTACCCCGCTTGCTGGTGGGAGCAACGTGCCGGCCAAAGGCGGCATTAGCTGCCCGGCCGACAAAGTGGGCTGCGCCACGTTCCGCGAGCAACCCATTGCAAGCGTGCTGGCTGCCCACGAGACGCGCACCGGCAAATACTGCAAGTCTAAGCTGGTGAACAGCTTTGTTTCCTGCTCCGATGATAGCCAGTGCGGCGGGGTGGCCGGCGACTGCCAGCCGCTCGTCTCGTTTATTGCGAAGACCGGCGTGCAGTGCACGGCGCAGGATGTAGGCTGTGAGGCCTTTACCAACCTGGACCAGGTGGCGCAGGGCGGCGAAGGCAAGGCACAATTTACCAAACTCCAACTCTGCGTGCAGCCCAACGACCCCGGCCTGAAAAACTACTACGCCTGGACAGGGGACAACGAAACCGGCTACCAGTTAAAACAGTACCGCTTGAAGCAGAGCAACGTAGGCACTGGGCCGTGCACCAATTTGGCCACCGGCCAAACATTGCCGCTGAATTGTATCGACAACAGCAGCCCGCAAACTGCGGTGATCGACTGCCAAGCCAGCTTTGGCACCAACCCCGACTGCGGGCAGTACTACGATGATGCTGGCCAAGTCTACTACCGTTTGCGCTCGCGGCTTATCGAAGGCACGGCAGATTGCCACCCCTTCCGGAACACGGCAGACAACAACGTGTACTACGCCGATGGCACGCGATCGCTTTCGTGCTCGGCGGCCGCTGTGGGTTGCCGCGAGTACGTGGGCAACACCGGCAGCAATACGCGTACCCTGCTCACCAGCGAGTTTGAGAACGGTTCGTACGCACCGTGGGTGGTGAGCAACCCAGTTAATCCCAGCACCGAGAGTGTGAACTTTGGCGGCCACTCGCTCCACGTCAGCGGCACGCCGACCGCGCAAAACCAAAGCGTGGCGCTTACCCGCGGGAAGTCATACGTCCTCAATTTCTGGGCCAAAGCTGCCAGCGCCACCATCCTCAGCGCCAACGTCGGGACAGGCGCGGGTACGGCGCAGCTTGGCAACGTGAGTGTTGGCACGGAATGGAACGTGTACACCTTGGGGCCTGGGCTGGTGGACTTTGATACAACCGGGACCAACGCGCTGACCATTTCGGGCACGGCGGGTGTGGCGTACTTCTTGGACAATATTACCCTTACCGAAATTACGGACAGCATTTACCGCGTCAAAGCATCGCAAACTGCGTGCGGCGGGTTTGAAGGTTGCCAGGAGTATCGCAACCGCAGCAACCAGGTAAACACCTACGCAGGCTTCACCCGGTTGTGTAAGTCCGAAGTGGTGGGTTGTGAAGCGCTCATCAACACGCGCAACACAGCCAGTGCGTACAGTGCCACTACCAGTTTCCCCAGCCAACGTGGCGACGTGGACGGCAGTGGCCGCGTGGATAATGCTGACCGCGACTACCTTTCGGCCTACCTCTTTACCAGCGGCCCCGCCCCCAGCCCAATGGATGCTGGCGATGTCGATGCCGACGGCGGCGTCGATATTAGCGATGTAAACGCTCTGGTAAATTTCCTCAACCTGGGTGGCCAGGTAAGCGCGGCACCCTATCCGGGTGACACCGTAACCACCCCAGGTGACGTGGTGGAGTACTGGGTAAATGACCCGGCCAAAGCCTGCCGCGGTGAAGAAAAAGGTTGCCGCGCACTGGGTAAGCAAACCTTTGATGCCACGGGTGGGGTGCAGAGCACCGCAACGACCTACCTGCTGGACACGCCCGATGCGTACCCGACCATAATGTGCGGCCGCGGCACGCTGTTTTGCGAAGAGTACACCACGTCCGAAGGTGGCAAAGCGTACTTCCGCAACCCAGGCAGCAAAGTCTGCAGCTACCGCGACGTGTCTGGCAACAAAGCAGCAGGATGGTACATCGACGGCACCGACACACCTTGCCCCACGCGCACGCTCAATAATATCCCGCCCGCAGTGCCGAATGGTGGCTATGCCGGCTTGTGCCCAGCCGAGCAAAATGGCTGCGGCAATTTCCTCGACCCCATTGGCACCGGTGCCAGCCTCAGCCGCAACAGCTCGCTCGAAGTGGACAACGGCAGTGCCGCACCGAATACATTGCCGCAAGGTTGGACTGCCGGTACCTGTTCCAATGGCATTCAGTGTGGCAGCAATGCAGACTGCAACGGCGCACTGTGCACGCTCAGCGGCAGCGTGAAAGCCTATAGCCAAAACCTCGGCTCGCAAGCCGTGCGCGCGGTTATCACCGGCCAAGGCACGTTCTCGCAATCTATCAGCCTCGATGCGAATACCTATTACGTTCTTAGCGCCGATGTGACTAAAGGTGATGTGGCCATGACAGACATCTTCCGCATGGGCGTGGTCAGCTGTAAGAACGCCCAAGGCGCAGCCGTTGCCGTAAGCTCGCCGGACGCCAGTATGGTGCCAGACACCAGCGGCGCGAACGCACGCATCCCGGCCGATCGCTTCTCGGACAAAGCCCTACGCGTGAGTAGCCGGTTCTTCTCGGGCAATGCCGTTACCTGCAGCATCATTGGCGGTGCAGTGGCGGGAACTGCGGGCTACTGGCTGGATAATTTCGCCGTCACCCCCACCACCAGCACGTCGGTGATTCGCCAGAGTGTTGACGCCAACACCTGCAACGGCCAAGTGGGAGACAAGCTGGGTTGCCGCCTTTTCAACGACCTATCCAACACCTCACTGGCCTACGATGCAGACCAAAGCCCGGTTGGCGGCTCACCCACCAATCCCGACGTTTCCGGCAGCCCGTCAGCCTGTGCCGACCACCCGGAACTGTGCGACAGCAACACCTTACTCAAGGTGCAGCGTGACCGTCAGTGCAGCCAGTGGCTGGCCCCGAGCACGGTTATTGAAAGCACCAAACCCAACGGACAAAAAGAAAATTTGACCCTGGGCTTGGCCACCTGCGACAGTTTTAGCCCCAGCGGCCAGTGCAACCACTTTGTAGACGAGCTGCGCTGCAGCAACAAGCCCAAGCAAACTTGCGTGCAAGACAGCGACTGTGGCGGGGGCGTGTGCAAGCCCATGCAGTTTACCGGCAACACCGCGCCCTACAGTATCGAAGATTTGCGTAACAAGAGCGGTTTGGTGGTTGCGGGCATGCAGTGGGCCAGCGACCAATTGGTAAAAGGTAAGTACCTGTTTGGCGCCGCGCCGCAGGTAGGCAATGACGGCATTGCCGTTGCGGACGATGTGCTTAATGGCACCTTTAGCAAATCTAAAATACTCAGCACCAGCGGCTGGAAAATGTTTGGCGCCACAGACGCCGACCCCGCCACCAGCCCGAATGGCAGCAAGCTCAGCCTGGTTACTAGTGAAGTGCGCGATGCGGGCAAGAACACCTCTGCACCTGTCACAGTCAATCCATTCATTACCGTCACCCCTGCGGCTGGTGCCGTGGTGGCAGTGCGCACTTCTACCGCCACTCTTGCCAACCGTTTGACGCCCGGCCGCTCGTACACCCTTAGCTTCTCGGCCCGCTACGTGCAAGCCCCGGATCAGGTTGCTGGCAGTGACACGCGTTTAACCGCTGGCATTTCTTCGGGCAATAGCGTCGACGCGCCAGTGGCGTGGTCTGGCACCGTCGTGCCCACGGCGCAATGGCAACGCTACACGGTTGGGCCGCTCAAGCTCACTGCTGGCGCTGGCTCCACGCCTGCCCAGGGCAATAGCGTGGGCCTAAACCACCTGGGCTACCAGGCCGATCAAGGCTTTGTCTTCTTCAGCGTCGGGGCTACCAACCGTAATGCCTTTGCCATCGACAACGTCTCTGTCCTGCCTACGTTGAATGTAGAAGATGCGCCGACAGTAACCACAACGCTGCAAGGTCAGCTCGCTGGCACCACCCAAATTCCACGTACCTGCCGGGCATACCCCAATTCCACAGCGCTCGACTGCAGCTACCAAGACGACACCGGCAAACGCTATGCCGGCTGGCAGGGCTACTGCTTGGAGCCTGACCCGCGCAACCCCAGCTTGTGCTTAAGCTGGTACCCAATTGATGTGCTGGCCGGCGACCGCAACGTCTTTGGCAAAGTGGAAGCGGCGGGCTACCAAGACCGCACGCCGCTGTATGCGTGCGTGCAATCGTCGGGGAATTATAGTTCAACTCTATTTGATGGCAATTCGTACACACTTACGTCGTCATTAACAAACCAGACGCAAGGTTACCGTCGCCCAATTACGACACGCATCAATGGTGCGAATAATGATAATAATGGAGAATGCGATGTTATCGGTAATGCTTTTTGTAGCAGAGATAAAGATGCCTTACCAGATGGCTCTTCTGGCATGCCTGGTATTTGTGGATGTGCGGAAAATATAAGTTTGGAAACCACTGTACCTGCTCGTGTGGAAGATCAGTACTACGAATATGAAATTGAAAAGATTGACTGGACTATTACACTTGGCTCAAATGTTGACTGGCCTGTAAATACCACATTCACCACAAGTGCTGCAAACAATTGGAATAATTATTGGAGCGCAGGGAATAATGAGATTCGCGCGCAAGTGAATTTCAGTAATACTACGCCACGACGCATTGTTTCATTTACGGGCTACGTAAATGATGGTAGCGATGGCCTTGGCGGCGCCATGGTCGCGGGTATTGTCCACCTCAAAGAGTGGTGCACGCAGGTGGTAAAAGTGGCTGACGGCACAACCAATGCTGCGTGGTCAAAAAATATTTCTAGCAATACCTTTACCTTGCCCAACTTTGGCTATGGCCTGTACCAAGACGCCAAACCTTTTGGCACTATAAACCAGCCCGAAGCCAACTTTGACCGGCCCACTGGCTGGGATGGCGGTTTGGGTGGGCCCATGCAGCTCAAATTTGGCACCACCGATGCCCGCGCGGGTTCCACCTTTAGTTGTCTTGACGGCCGCGATTGCAGCAAACGCTACTGCAGCACCAACTACGCCAATACATGCGCAACGCAAGCGGATATTATCAAGTGCGGCAATGCAACCAGCGTGGGTGGCGACGGCGGGTACTGCATCGGCTCGGCTCCGGTGAAAGTCTGCATCTCGGCAGCGCCGAGCACAGACGTCGGCAAAGCCTGCACCCAGAACACCGAATGCGGTACCGGCGGCGTGTGCGACTACGCCAATGCCTCGGGTGGCTATGTGGGCCAGCCAGGCGCGCGGTATGCCACCGAAGCAAATGCCGCAGAAACGCAACCCAGCATAGACTCACGTACCATAGCTCGCTTGCGTTTGCTGTTTGCTGACGCGTATGAAGGCTGGGAGTGGAACCGAGCGACGAACGCCTATGCCGCATCTACAGGTACGCAAACATTACCGGGTGCAGATGTCGGCTTTACACCTATTCCGGGCAGCACCCTTGGCACAAAAATTTCCGCTTGGACAAGTGCCTATGACAGTATGGTCCGTTGCGGCCAACCGCTTACATACAATGGCACTACGAAATCCACCGATCGCGGCTTCCTTTCTAGTATCGCTGATGCGCCGTTTGCCTACTGCGGCGAAACGCCAGAAGTGCTTAACGTGAGCATTGGCCAAGGTGCTACCAGCGACGTGGTGGTCAATAGCGGCGAGCTCATTCAGCTGCGCTTTAACACGGCCGTGGATAGCCAGCAGTTGCCGCTAAAGAATATCGCCATCGACTGGAACGGGGATGAGAAGAGTGATGAGATTTTGCCCTGGGGTTTTGCACCGCGCACCGACCCCGCCGACCCGCACAGCATTTCGCACGTGTATCGCTTTGGCAGCAATGCCGGCGACTGCTACGCCCGTGGCACGGGGCCCTACGCCACCCGCGCGCAGGTGAGCGGCCGGGAGTACTGCGTAGCTACGCCGCAGGTGCAAGTGCAAGACAATTGGGAGTGGTGCAACTACCGCGGTGCCATTAGCACCACGAGGAATGGTCGGTGCACCAGTTTCCCAGCGCAAGGCCTCACCACCGAAGAGTTCTGGGAACCCGCTCCGCATAACATTATCATCGTCCGCTAAATATTCCTGCCTGCATGCAACGCCTGCGAAAAATTTGGCAACACTTTCAAGCACATCCCGCCCGGCAACGCCTTTGGCGCAGCCAATGGCGGGCGCGGCCCCGCCAGGGGGTGGTGCTGGCTATTGGTGTAGGTGTACTTGTTGCCGCGTTTCCAGTTGCAACACATGCCCAAGGCATCGCGACTGCATTCGAGAGCGGAATGCTTACGCTTATGAACGGTGTGCTGATCGCCGTGTCGAGCACGCTCGGTAACATTCTCCTGCTCTTTATACGGGTGTTGGTATGGCTTGCGCAGTACAACGACTTCGTTAATGCCCCGGCCGTGCAGACCGGTTGGGCGGTGACGCGTGACTTGTCTAACATGTTTTTCATTATTGCACTCTTGCTCATTTCCATTGGCACGGTGTTTAACATTCAGGAGTATCGCTACTCCCGGCTGCTACCAAAACTTGTTGCGATGGCCATTCTGATTAACTTTTCCAAAACTATCGCTGTTTTTTTCATTGACTTGTCGCAGGTGGTCATGCTCACGTTTGTTAACGCGTTTAAAGATCTGGCGGCCGGTAACCTGACTAAAGCCATTGGCATTGATCAAATCATGGATTTTGCGCAAACCTCTAATGCCGCGGGTGGGGATATAAATTTACTCTCCGTGCTTGGCGCGCTTGTTGCCGGCGCGATTATGATATTCGTGGCACTGGTAGTTGTTGGGGTGTTTGTCATTCTGCTGGCCCAGCGCATTGTCATGCTATGGATATATATTGTGCTGGCGCCAACTGCGTACATGGTTGCCGTACTCCCGGGCAGTCTAGGCAGTTGGTGGGGCACCTGGTGGCGAGATTTTACCCAGTACATCGTTCGCGGGCCGGTCATCGCGTTTTTCTTATGGCTGGCATTTACGGTTATGTCACTTTCAACTAATGTACTTATAGAATCCAGCGACCCCTCGCAGGCTTTTGTAGGGGGTGGTGCCGAATTCCAAGACCCCATTTTTGTCTCGCCGGCAACGAGCGCGGCTAATGTGCTTAATTACATTATCGGCATTGGCATGCTCATTGCCGGTTTGCAGCAGGCGACCAAGGCTAGTGGGGCGGCGGGGAATGTGGCGAGCAAGTGGCTGGGTAACCTCAACCGTTGGGGCAGTGCCGCCGCCAACGTACCAACTGATGCAATAAAAGGCGCAGGGAGGTTTGGGCTTAGTGCGGCGGGTAATCGTATAAAACCACTTATGTACGGCGCGAGTGAGGGTGCACTCGGGCTTGCCTCAAAACTTAACGTGCTAGGTATTGGCACCGCTGCCAGCAAAGGGCTCGCTACGTTGCGGCAACAGCGTATGAAGACAGAAGATAAAAATACCAGCTCGGTAAAGTATTTAGGCGCACAACAGGAACGGAATATACTGCTCGATAACCCCGCTACGCTTGCCGGCAAGGGCTACCAAAAAGCAGCAATGGAGAATGCAATGAAGACGCATGGTCTTGCAGGGTACAGCGATGACGAAAAAATGAAAATTTTATCTGCATATGATCAGCGCATTGGCTACACGAAGAAGTCAAAAGAAGGTGAGCCCGGGGAATTCATTGAAGGTGCGATTGATTCTGATGGCTTGAAAACGCGGAAGGATTTGTTCAAGAAAA
Organism: Patescibacteria group bacterium; assembly: GCA_038063455.1. Classification (GTDB taxonomy): domain Bacteria; phylum Patescibacteriota; class Patescibacteriia; order PEXW01; family PEXW01; genus CAIPSZ01. Next base: position 170,480 of record JBBTVB010000002.1, on the reverse strand, counting down.
CCCCTGCGTTGCTGGCTCTACTGCATGACAAGGCTGAAAAAGGTAGCGATGAGCAGATATTCTATGGAAAAAAGATGACTGATTTAGCAAAGAGTATGGGTACTGCGGAAATTAACGACATGGAAAAGGGTGACTGGAAAAACAAGACTTGGCAAAAGTACGCGCTTCCAGAGCTTGACAAGCGCATGGTTACGACGAACAAGAATGGCGAAATTGTACCATCTGAATTCGCCAAGAAGTTTAATCGTGATGTGGGCGCAAACATGCAAGAGGCAATTGCAAATGCTGGCGGTCATGCAATTCCCGGTGACGGTTCAGATAGCGATGAAGAAGTTCTGGCCCAGGAAGATATCGACCGCCGTCGGCAGCAGCGGACCGAGGCTTTGCAAAAGCAGCATGGCGAAGATTTTGAAACGAGCGCTGAGTACAGAGCAAACCCGAGCAATTTTTACAGCCGGCAGCAGTACCAGCAAAATGCCCGCCAGCAGCAGCGGGTTATGGAACGGCTGGCCGACGGCAAAGCCGCAGTTGCAGAAGTTACCAGCTTGAACAAGTTTAGTCGGGGTAAGTCGAATACACTGGCCGTGAGTGAGACATTGCTCAACCAAGCAGGTGTTAAAGCAACTGCCGGTGGCTACACGCGTAATCCAGAATCTCTCAAGCGCATTGCTGGCGTATTCAACCAGCAATTACAAGGCGATGTGGATGCAATTGAAACTGAGCTGGCCACTCTTGCCACCGAAGAAAAGCAGCTTAGCAGTCCATCAACCAAACTTGTTGATGCCTCAGGTCGACCAATGACGCAGGCCCAAGTCGACCCGCAGAAGCTGCAAGACATTGCCGCTCGACGTACAGCGCTGCAGGCACGTCAGGCTACCATTCAAGCAACCCAAGCCCGTTTGCAAAATCCGGAAGGTCTTAAAGATCTAACCTTTATTAATGCCGATCGCTCGGGTGGTGCGGCACGGAACATTTTGGCTGAAGAAGCCATGCACAAGTACATTGATACAATAGATGATGACGGCTCCATCCGCGCCAGCATGAAGGCGCAGTTTACCCCGGAAGAATTCCAAAAGATTGTCAGCGACATGCGCCAACGCTCTGACCATGCTGGTATGTCCGAGGATCGAGCCTTTGACGAGTACTTAGCCAAGGGCTTGGTGAACAACGGACGTTGGGCCGACACATCACCAGATGCGGTGAAACTGAAATCGGGTATCGAGCTAGAAATGAAGACCTTAGCTCAGCAAAAAGGTGGGAATATTGATTTTAAAACTCTAGAGGAACCAACCTTCGGCGATGGCCCTGTTTCACCTGCGGCGCAAGCGAATTTCGCTGTACCGAAAAAAGTATCACCAGTTGCCGCGGGCTTCCAAGCACTTGGCCGACGCATGGTGCAGCCAGTTGCTGAGGGGGCGCAAACGGTACGGCGGAATAGAGCTGTTTCCAAAGAAATCAATGCGAGTGAGCAAAAGCCAGACCTCGAAGCATTACGCGCTGACTTTGATCAAGCAGAACAGGCAGCCCAAGCCGAGCGCGCCGCTCTAGAGCGCTTGGAATCAGCCTCGGGTAATGATGTTGCCAAGCTGCGTGCGGAGTACGACGCGAATGCGAAAGTACGGTCTTCCACCACGAGCGAGACCACGGCTAGCCTGGCCGCCACCCGCATGAATGAGTTGCAAGCTGAGATAGCCAAAAAAGCGGAAAATGTGAAAAATCAACGGCAAGTTGTTGCAGCTGCGGAGCAGGATGTGGCCCGCCGTCGTACTGAAGTTGCGACGCAAGAACGCGTGGAAAAATCTGGACAGACGCCTGCACCTACCAGCAATGCGGCTTCGCCGAAAACCCAGCGTTCCCGTCCCACGGGAGATATTATTGAAGATGCAGAGCAAGGTGGCGGCATTACCAATGTAACCAACATTACCAACGTCACGCAGAACATTAGCCAAGCGTTTAAAGCCGCGCCGCAAGAAATTCGTGGTAAACTAAACGGGATAACCGCGGATGTCTTGGACAGCGCACTCAAGAACAGCATTGTCTGGCGCGGTCTTATGAGTTACATCAAGAATAACACTGCCGAAATTCAAAAATCCGAAAAGCTGGGCGACCTTGGCCGTACGGAAATCCAGAAGCGTATTGGGTCGATGGAAAAGCACGTACGAGATGGAAATGCCGAGGAGTTCAAAACAGAATTTGGAAATTTGCAGAGTATGTTTAACAGCGGCAGCGAAGATAACAATTAAAAATACACATGCCCGATAGTCTCCTCCTCAAATTTCAAAAGCTCCCTGACGCAGCGAAGGCGCATGCCTCCGATCCGTCGGCTATGCGCGCGCTGGACAACCTAGAAAAAGATTTTGGGGTGAACCTGGCCGAGGTGGTTATGCGCGTGATGGTCCAGGAAATCGAGCCGGCAAAGCTGGACGAAGCACTGGAGCAGCAGTACAAAGTTGCGCCGGGCAAAGGCAAAGAGCTGGCCAAGCACCTGCTCGACGATTTATTTTTTAAGTACCGCTTGCTGGACATGCCGGATGTGCGAGACGTGCTCACTGCCGAAAAACCAGCCACGCCGCTGCAGCCCCAAGCAGGGGCGTCCCAGTATTTGGTGCACCCAGACGACCACAAAGATATTGCCCCCCACGTGGCCGCGCTGCAGGTGACGCCTACCCCACGGGTAGACACCGACCCCACGCACGTCGCGGTGAAACTGCTCCAGCTGGAAAAGCTAACGCTGGATGACATGCTGAGCAAGCGTTTCCAAAAGATTGTGGAAGCCCGCATTGTAGACGTGCGGGACAAACGGGAAACTACCGACATGCTGCAGCGGCCGACAAAAATTGGCGGCATGGGCTTTGATGAGCCTCGCGCCAGCCGCATTGTGGGTGAGCTTGAAAATGTAGTTGAAGAGTTACACCGACGTCCTCGTCCGGTCATGCCTAAGGCGCAGCCGGTAATTCCAGTTGCTCCACCCCCGCCCGTGCAGCCGGTTGTGCCTGTGGTGCCTAAACCTCTGGTGCTAGCTCCTGCTGTGGTTGCAAAATCGAGTACACCTCAAGTACAAAAACAAGTGGCTACCCCCTCTCCTGCCCTTCGGGCTCCCCAGGGTGCTTCCGATGGGTCGCACCCGCCTGCGGCTCCCGCAGGGGGAGAGGGAGGAATAAAGCCTCCAACGCCAGCGCTCGCTGCCAAACCAACAGTCGCCCCACCGCCGTGGTTGCGCCCAGCACAGCAGACACCTGCTCCTATGGTCCGTCCGGCCAGCACCCCAGTGGCACGGCCGGCTGCCTCGCGGCCAGCATCACCCACCGCCCGCCCGGCCCCGAACTACCGGGATATGGTCACCGACGTGCGCGCGCCGGCCAAGGTCATGGGTCCTATTGAAGTGCTCGGTAACCTCTCCATTGAAGATTTTCGCCGCTTAGGCACCACAGCCACTGGCGCCACGGCAAAAATTTCCGAGGAAATGGATGCCCTAGCTCGTGATTCTTTTGCCCAGCGGGCAGCCGGGATCGCTGCTTTCCGCCAGTCACCAACGTTCAAGGCCTACCTCCAGCTCGGGCAAATGGCCATGGAACGCAAAGAAGAAGTGGTAGAAATTATCGACCTGCTTAAGGCACAGAAGACCACCACACTCACCGCTGAAGAATTCGAAGCTATTGGCGCGCTCATGCGCACATTTAGATTCTAGTATGATGCAATTCGTCGTCCCACAATTCATCGATGTCGAAGATAAGATTCTTGGGCCCCTCACCGTCCGGCAGTTTATCCTGATTTTATTCTGGGGCGTTATAAGTTTTCTAGCCTTTCGACTTTTTAATTTTTTAAGCTTTGTGCTTTTTGCCATTGCGTGGTCGGCGTTTATCTTCATGCTAGCCTTTATTAAAATCAACGGTCGGCCGTTCCACTATTTCATCCTCTCTATCCTGCAAACTCAGCGGCTGCCCAAGTTGCGCGTGTGGCACAAAGAAGACACGGAGTACGAGTACCGCTTTGCCGCCCCGCCCGCGGCCAAACCCAAGGCACCCATGGCCACCAAGCAAGCCCTCACCGCTTCCCGCCTTACCGAGCTCTCGCTGGTGGTGGACACCGGCGGCGCGTACACCGAAGAAGGCGACGTGGTTGCCGGCTCACTCAAACCGTAGCGTATGGCTGACCAATCCCGCCAACCGAAGCTCAACGTACCCTCCGCCCAGAAATTTATGGACGTGTGGGAAGTGAAAGATGACGTCGTTATCCTGCGCAATGGTACCATCCGCGGCGTGCTGCTGGTGTCGTCCATGAACTTCGCCCTCAAGTCGGACGAAGAGCAAGCAGCAGTGATTCAGGCGTACACGCAATTTCTGAACACCCTAGATTTTCCGTTGCAAATTGTTATCCAGTCCCGCAAGTTGAATATTGACCCGTACTTGGAAAACTTGAAAGCGTTGGAAAAAGCGCAAAGCAACGAGCTGCTCAAAATGCAAACGCAGGAGTATATTACCTACGTGCGCGAGCTGGTGGAGCTGGCCGACATTATGTCCAAGCATTTCTACGTGGTGGTGCCCTACCAGCCGGGTTCCAATAAACGGCAAGGCTTTTTCAAACGCCTCACGGCTGTCCTCTCGCCCACCAATGTTATTCACATTAAGCAAAAGCGTTTTGACGAGTACCGCGAGGAGTTGCTAAAACGCGTTGACTTTGTGGCCGATGGCTTGTCCAGCCTGGGCCTGAAGGCTGTACCGCTAGACACGCAAGGGCTGATTGAACTTTTTTACACCACCTACAATCCGCAAACCTCGGGCCAGGAAAAGGTCGGGGGCGTGGATGACGTAAGCATTGAACGCTAATGGCCATAAATTTATCACGCAAACCCAAAGTCCAGTCGGTCGAAACGCCGCCGCCCCTGCAGGTGCTCTCCCCAGAAGAGCAGCAGCAGCAGGCAGCGCTGGAGTTGCAGCGGAAACGCGAGCTGCTAGAAGCCGAACGCATTTATCGCCGCGGCGTCGTGTCGGTGCGCGATTTTATTGCACCGGCGTCGTTTAAAGTCTCGCCCAAAGAAGTGGAAATTGGCGGCAAGCTGGCGCGGACCATGTTCGTGGTCACCTACCCGCGCTACATTGCAGTGGGTTGGTTTGCGCCGATTATTAACCTCAACGTGCCGCTGGACGTCTCCATGTTTTTCTACCCGGTCGGTTCCGAAGTGGTGCTCAAGCAGCTGCGCAACAAGGTAGGCCAACTAGAAGCGCAAATACTTTCTGATGCCGAAAAAGGCGCGCCGCGCGACCCTATCCGCGAAACCGCTCTGCGCGACATTGAACAGCTGCGCGATAACCTGACCCAGGGCACCGAGAAGTTCTTCCAGGTGGCACTCTACGTCACGCTCTACGCCGACACGCGCGAAGCCCTCGACAAGCTCTCGGATAAAGTAGAATCCATGTTCGGCCAGAAACTGGTGTTCAGCAAGCGCGTGCTCTACCAGTCTGAGCAGGGCTTCAACTCCACGCTGCCCATTGGCAAGGATGAAATTCAGGTGAGTTTTAACATGAATTCCTCGCCGGCCGCCAGCAGCTTCCCCTTCATTTCATCCGACGTGTCTTCGGACAACGGCATTTTGTACGGCATTAACCGGCACAACAATTCGCTCATTTTATTCGACCGGTTTAGCTTGCAGAACGCTAACTACGTGGTCTTCGCAACGTCTGGTGCGGGCAAGAGCTATGCGGTGAAACTGGAAATTTTACGCTCGCTCATGACCGGCACTGATGTTATCGTCATTGACCCGGAACGCGAGTACAAGTACTTATCCGATGCGGTCGGCGGCACGTACATAAACATTTCCCTCAACTCCGAATCGAAGATCAATCCGTTTGATTTACCACGACCGGTGGGCGGGGCCGAGAAACCAGCGGATATTATTCGCGCTGCGGTTATTACACTCAAGAGCTTGCTGCGCCTTATGCTTGGCACGCTGAGCCCGGAAGAAGACTCCATCATCGACCGCGCGCTTATTGAGACGTACAACAAAAAAGACATTACCGCCGAAAGCGACCTAACCCAGGTGGAGCCGCCGCTGATGGCGGACTTCCAAGAAGTGCTCCAAGGCATGGTCGGGGCGGAAGGCATTGTGGAGCGGTTGAAGAAATTTACCGAAGGCACGTTTGCCGGGCTTTTCAACAGCCCGACCAACATCGAGCTAACCAACCAACTCGTCACCTTCTCGGTGCGGGACCTGGAAGACGAGCTGCGGCCCATTGGCATTTCGATAATCGTTTCGTACATCTGGAACGTGGTACGCTCCAGCCTGAAGAAGCGCATCCTGGTTATTGACGAAGCCTGGTGGTTGATGCAGAACGAAGATTCGGCCCGTTTTATTTACGCGCTGGTCAAACGCTGCCGCAAGTACTACTTGGGTGTGACGACTATTACTCAAGACGTGAATGACTTCTTGCGGAGCCCCTACGGCCAAGCCATTGTTACCAACTCGGCACTGCAACTGCTCATGAAACAATCGCCGGCGGGCATCGACATGGTGGCCAAGACGTTCTTGCTTACCCAAGGGGAAAAATACCTGCTGCTGGAGGCGGCAGTGGGCGAGGGTATTTTCTTCGCCGGCCCCAAGCACGCGGCTATTAAAGTGGTGGCGTCGTATACCGAGGACCAAATTATTACTTCTGACCCGCGGCAGCTGCTAGAAATTGAAGCAGCCAAGCAAGAGTTCAACAACGCCTCGCAACCCGGCGCGTAACCCCCTTTGCCTATGTCCCGACGCCTCCTACTTCTTGTTGCCAGCGCACTCACCCTCGTTCTCCTCGGGCTGGGAGCCTTCCTGCTGTTCGGCCGGCGGCAGGCTAATACCGACGCGCCTACGAACACAGCTACCGGGTCTGTGCCTAATGTGAACACGGTGGTGCTCAATACCAATAACGCTGCCAATACGAACACCGCAACAAGTGGTAGCCCCACGGATGCCCGGACCACGGTGCAGAATTTGGCCAAAAATTTTGCCAGCATTTACGGCAGCTTTTCAACGCAGAACAACTTCCAGAATATAACCGACATGTACTTCTACATGGCGCCCGCGTTACGTGCCCAGCAAGAAAGCTTTGTGGCTGCCGAGCAAGCCAAACGCGCCGATACCTCGCTGTACAGCGGCACCAGCTCTGAGCCGCGCACCACAGAAGTGCTCGCTTTTGATGAAAATGCCGGTACCGCAGAAATTAAAGTCACTTTGCAGCGCACCGAAACCACCGGGAGCAGCTCCGAACCCACAACGTACTTCCAGCCCATTACCCTCAGCTTCCAACGCCTTGCTGACGGCTGGAAGGTTGAGCGCATTGCCTGGGGCGCTAAGCAATAAACCTCTATGGCCGAATCGGCCTCTACCCTTGAACTCCAAAATCGCCGAGCGCTTGATGCCGGTAGGTTTGCCGAGCGGCAGGTACGGCAAACTGAGCCTGCTGACTACATCCGTCGACAAACTGCCGGGGTGGGCTTGGTAGATGGAGCGCAACTTTCAAGTGCGGAAGCAACAAGTGCACGGCAAGCAAACACTGCGCCGATGGGTGCGACCTACGAAAGTGACACCTCGCAGCGACTTTTAGAGCGCCTGAAAATATTACGACGAAACGCGCGTACGTATAATGAGGCGGGTAACATGCTGGTAGATGCCACAAATAAGAAGTACAAGTTTCTACTAAATTCTTTTCAAACACAACTCATTACTCAAACAATGGCGCTTGAGGTTGTGGTCTCGCCTTGGGTTTTTATTTCGATGTATTTTTTGCGAGTTGTGCGCGGGGCGTTCCGCACAAATCCAAACCGATTAAACTTGATTCCCAGCTATGGTTTTCGAACACAAGCAGACATTGGCATATTCATTTGGCATACTACTGCTTTTTGTGGCATTATCGCCTTCCTCTTTTTCATTTTCATAATTGTGGCGCTGGTTGTCTGGTACGTAACTAACGATCCTATTACACAGTCCAAGTTTTTTTTGGATATTTTGAGTTCTTCTTTTGGGGCTTTCCTCAAAGCTTTTGGCGCTGGTAGCCCTGATAGTACCGGGGCTGCTGGAGGACTATAGTATGAAACGAGTGCTCATCATCGTTTTTTTGCTCCTTGCCTGCTTTACCGCGCTGCCCGCACAGGCAGTGTTGGTGAGCTGCGAAAATCAGCCCGCAGGGTTGCGGGTGGGCGATATTGAGCGTGATTGGATACGTGTGGGGGTCCCTATCCCGGGCGTAACTATGGTATGTACTGATGAGAATGGCAAAAGTTATGACTACATTGAAGATGTGGGGGCGTATATCGGCGGGCTCTATAAATTTCTCGCCGGGGCCATCGGCATCCTCGCTACCGTTATGGTTTTTTACGGCGGCATCCAGTGGATTGCCGCTGCTGGTAATGCCAGCAGAATAAAGGCCGCCAAGGAAATAATTTTTTCCGCACTCATTGCCATTGTTATCACTTTGGGTTCGTACCTGCTGCTCTACGTCATCAATCCAAATTTGGTAAACCTGCGGCCCCCAACACTATCCGTAGTCCAGCCCGTATTTCAGAGTTTCGGCGATTCCTGCCTAACTACTAGGATATGCCTGAGTGGCCCCTCAGCAGGAAAAAAATGCGTTGCTGATGCAGACTGCCAAGGCGGAGGCAGCGGCATTTGCGGCTACACCCAAGAGTTGGGTAGCGATAGCTATCCAAAATGCGGCAAGCAGTATAATTATCGGAGCGGTGTTGAGATTGCTAACGGTTTATCGACTGCAACGTCATGCTACGGCGCTGAGTGCGAGAGCTCAGTGGATATCTGCGGCAACATTAATGCCCCACTGCAAGGCGGTATTGGTCCGGATGCAACGTGCGTCTTACCGGAGGCAATCTGCGAGAAAATTACGGATGACATCGATGGTGTGGCCAGCGATTGTCCCCGATATACAAAACCCGAGTTCGGTAAGTGCGCGTGGCACGCCCCACTGATCGACGATGATCAATGCTTTTGGTATGCCAAAGTGCAGTGCAATCCTGGGTATACTCAGGTCGGATGCGGTACTTGTAACACGGCGAATTCCACCACTCCAATTGAAGCTTTTACAGTGGATTCTGAAGGGCTTGGTGTACGCATGTCAGACATCAGTCAGATTTCTTGTACAGCAACTTCAGAAACCTCGGTTTATGCCCGGGAAGAAAGTAATGGTAAGTACCGAAGTATTTGTTGCCAAAATAGCAGCGGGAATCTGCAGTACATAACCAACTACTTGCAATCAGTTCAGGTTGGGGATGATTATGCTGACCGCAGGTAGCATGAATGAGTGCGTTGCTGTAAACTTGTAGCGTATGAATCGCCACCTCCTTCTCATTGGTGCATTTATCCTTGGGGTTTTGGCCCTGGGGGTTTTGCTGTACGTCATGTTTTTTCGTGGGTCGATAGTGACGAATACCAATAGCCAGCAAAACCAGAATGTGAATGGCACATTCCCAGACCTTAACGGCAATGTGAATCGGGGATCGAACACGAATGGGGTGCTCCCGACCATCAATGGCTCCAATGCCAATCGTTCGGGTGTTGCCACCAACACCGCACCTGCCGCCATCGCTGGCGGCGGTGATACCAATGTCGACACCTTGGTTTCCGGTAATGCCAGCGACATTGTTGTGGATGCCAGTGGGAATGTGCGCTACTACGATAAAGCCACAGGCCAGTTTTACAAACTTGATGCCAATGGCACAGTCGTGCCGCTTTCGGGCGTGAAATTCCCTGAGGCTGAAGCAGTTGTCTGGTCGGGCCAGAAAAATGAAGTCATTGTCAGCTTCCCTGACGATTCCAAAGTCTACTACAACTTTGATACGAAGAAGCAAGCGACGCTACCCAAAGAAGGTGAAGATTTCAGCTTTGCCCCAGCCGGCGGGCAAATTGCTTTTAAGTTCAATGCGAAAAACGCCAACGACCGTTTCTTGGTGGTCAGCAACCCCGATGGCACCAGCATAACGCCGGTTGAGCCGCTGGGGGAGAACGGGAATAAGGTGGACGTACAATGGTCACCCAACAATCAAGTTGTTGCCACCTATGCACCCGGGCTGGATGGGGGCACGCAAGAAGTATTTTTCGTCGGGAAAAATGGCGAGAATTTTAAGTCCACCGTCACCGACGGTCGCGGGTTTGAAGGGTCGTGGTCACCGGATGGCCAACGCATGTTGTACAGCACCTACTCTGCCGGTTCCAGCTACAATCCTAGCTTGCACATTGTGGACGCGCAGGGCGACAGCGTGGGTGGAAACAATCGCCCCTTGGACATTGCTACCTGGTCAGACAAGTGCACCTTTAGCAAAGCTGGCACAACCCTCTATTGTGCCGTGCCCGATGCTGGTACGCTGCCATCGGGCAGTGGCATCTACCGCAACCAAGCCGCCAGCGCGCCAGACAGCTTCTACGTGGTAGACCTGACGACTGGGGCAAAGTCTTTGCTTGCCAACCCGGTGGGTACTGACGGCAGTCGTCGGTTCTCGGCAGTGAACATGACTCTCTCGCCGGACGAGAAGACCCTCTACTTCACCGATGCGCCAACCGGCCGCGTGCTGACGTTAAAGCTGCGCTAACCATGCACCGGCACGAGAATGTCCTCCTGTCGATTATCGGCGGTTTTGCCGTGCTGGTTATTGTTACCTACGGCCTCACGCTTATTGGGGCGGGAAGTACCGCGGCGGTCCGGCCACGGGTAGAGAGCACTGACCCCAAGCTCGGGGCAGAACGAGGCAAGGTTAACGTAGTCGTTTTTACAGACTTTGAATGCGAGTTTTGCAAAGCCGAAGTGCCGATTTTGAAGAACGTCCTGGCGGGTTACCAAAAGCAGGTAACCTTGGTGTTTAAAGATTTTCCATTGCCAATCCATCCTAATAGTAATCGGGCTAGTCAAATTGCGCGCTGCGCTCAGGATCAAGGTAAATTTTGGCAAATGCACGATGTGCTCTTCGCTCACCAGGATGAGCTAGGCACCGTACCGCTGGAAACTCTGGCAAAAGAAAGCGGGACTGATGCGGCCAGGCTCCAGCAATGCCTGGATAGCGGCCAGGCCGTGGCCCGCGTCAATGCCGCAATTGCTGAAGGCAAGCGACTGACTATTACGGAAGTGCCGACCATGTTCGTTGGTGACACGCAGCTAACTGGCATTCTTGAAGAAGCCGACCTTCGCCGGATTATTGAGCAACACTTGTGAAGCGAGTACTCGTATTTATTTTTGCACTGTTCTTAGTTGGCTTACTTGCTCCCCGCGCAGCCATGGCGGGTTGCTGCACCTCTCAACTTACGAAAAGTTGCCTCAACGAGTCTGAATTGCTGCCTCCGTCCACTATCGAGCCGCCTGGTGGTTGGACCAAGTCGAACATTTGTGGATCTTCACTACCCGGCGGGAACTACGACGCAAGCTGTACGTGCCCAGCCCAACCTGGGTCCGCAACCCAGTGCTGCATTCTTTTAGATGGTACGTGCCAGCAACCGAATGCGCAGGGCCAGTGCAGCGGGCCTTTTGCCGCCCCTTCTGCAAAAGCGTGCACGGAACTATCCTGCCGGCGACCAGCTATCACAGCCACAGCACCAACCTTGAACATCAAGTTTAAACCCCAAGTGGCCCTGCCGGGCTCCACACTCTTTAATGGTCAGGAAATAATTATTACTGGTTCCACACTGGGTGAGTACATAGCTGCGCTCTATGCATTTGGCGTTGGCGCCATTGGCATTTTGGCTACAGTTATGGTTGCATTTGGCGGCATGCAATGGATGCTGGCGGCCGGTGACCGGGGTAAAATACAGGCGGCCAAAGAAACTATTAGTTCGGCAATCGTTGGCCTCATCCTGGCGCTTACCGCATACCTATTCCTCTTAGCTATAAGTCCAAAACTAGTTCGTTTTAGAAGTTTATCCTTGAAAACGGTGGTGGGTGTAGAGGAGACATTTAATGCCGGTGAAATAGCTTTCGGGGCCCGTGGACGGACGCAAGGTTCGGTTATCCTCACGCGGGAATGGCTCGACAATGCATCCAGCGGGGTACGGACAAAGTACGGCAGCCTCATCCGCAGCTTGCAAACCCCGCAAGTGCCCGAGGATATGATTTACGCAATTATGTATGTGGAGTCAGGTGGCAACCCAAACGCCCAATCAGAAGATGAAAAGGGAGACCCTCTGGCTTGCGGTCTGATGCAGTTGAAGCCAGCCACTGCTAACAAGACCTGCGAGCAACTCAAAAATCCACAGGTGGGCATTGAGGCTGGCGTGGCCTACCTCAAACAGCTTGCCAATGACACTTGCCCTGAGAAGGCATACCGAATAAACGGAACAGTTGCTGAGTGCAGGCCACCCGCAGTACAATCCACCACCTGCAGAAGTGGGGATTTATACTATGTGGCCGCAGCCTACAATGGCGGCCCTGGTGCAAATTGCGGTAGCCGGGATTGTCCGGGGAGTACGTGGTGGGAGTGTTCAAAGAATAGTGGCTACCAGGAAACACGAAATTACGTTGTAAAAGTCGAAGCGGCTCGCAAATGCTTGCAGCTCTTATTTCTCGATCCCACTCTTACCAAATGTCCAGGAAGCTAATCGAAACAATCTTTACCTGCAGCAACTGTGATAGCCAATTCCCCAAGTGGCAGGGCCGCTGTGGCACCTGCGGCCAGTGGGGCACCATTGAGGCTGGCGCCCCAACCATAAAATCAGCGCGACCAACGGTGCAAGGCAAACCCGGCAAGACTATTGGCTTTACCGACATCTCCGGCGATCCGGTCGCGCGCGTGGCAACCACGTCGGCAGAGTTTGACCGCACGCTGGGCGGCGGCATTGTACCGGGTTCGCTCATTTTGTTGGGCGGGGAGCCGGGCATTGGCAAGTCGACGTTGGCGTTACAGGTTACGGCAGGTCTCAAAAAACCTGTCCTGTACATTTCGGGCGAAGAATCTGGCAGTCAAGTGAAATTGCGTTACGAACGCTTGGGCCTCAAGGCACCGCACGTGCGCTTCTTGTCCGAAACCGATGTGCCGACCGTGCTGGCTACCATTGCGGCGGAGAAGCCGGCCCTGGTGGTGGTTGACTCTGTCCAGACCTTGTTCGACCCGACACTGCCTTCCGAAGCTGGGTCCGTGGTGCAAATCCGGGTCGTCACCGTCAAGCTCATGGCCTTGGCCAAGCAGCTCCACATTCCCATCCTGCTCATTGGCCACGTGACCAAAGACGGCACTATTGCCGGCCCCCGCATGCTGGAGCACCTGGTGGACTGCGTCCTGACCATGGAAGGCGACCCGCACCACGCCTACCGCATCCTGCGCGCCACCAAGAACCGTTTTGGCGCCACGGACGAAGTAGGAGTCTTTGATATGGTCAGTACCGGCCTGGTGGATGTTCCCAACCCTTCCGAACGCTTCCTCGCCGAACGGCCAACCAGCGCCAGCGGCTCGGCTGTGGTGCCGGTTATCGAGGGCACGCGTGTCTTTCTGTTAGATATTCAAGCGCTGGTTTCGACCACCGTGTTCGGCTACCCGCAGCGGGTAAGCGCGGGTTTCGACGGCAAACGCTTGCAACTCTTGCTTGCTGTGCTTGGCAAGCGCGCTGGGCTGGGTCTGGGTAACCAAGACGTACACCTAAATGTCGTTGGCGGTTTCCGTATCGAAGAGCCCGCTGCCGACCTGGGCGTGTGCTTAGCAGTAGCGTCATCGTTGCAGGACAAGGCTTTACCGGAGCGCATGGCTGCCGTCGGCGAAGTTGGTCTTGGCGGCGAGATTCGCGGCACGAGCAATATGGACCGCCGCCTGGCCGAATGTGCGAAGCTCGGCTTTACCACCGTGCTGTGCCCGCCGCACACCAAAGTGGTTGCAACTAAGGGGCTAGCTATTGTTCAAGTCCGCACGGTACACGAAGCCTTGCTCAAGGCCAGCCTCGGTAAATAAAAAAAGGAAGCAACCAGTGGTTGCTTCCAGAGTATGTTTGCCCTTCCTTGAAGTCTATCGATGTGCTAGAGGCACACCCATGCTTTTTGCATTACTACCAAGAGTAATGCCAAACTCTGTGTGCTTTTCAACAAGCCGATCGAAGTAATCCGGCATAGTGCCATATATTTGTACAATATTGCCTGCCTCATCCTTGTGCGCCTGGCCGCAGTTCTTGCAGGCATACAAGTGTTTTGATCGAGGTTCATTTTTGATTTTTGTCGGAAGAGTCAATCCACCAACAAAAACAATGTCCGGTTTGGTACAGCACCGAATTGTTGATTCAGTGATGGAGCTTTTTTCCGCACCGTTTCCACGAATACAGAGATTGAGATCCGTGACAATTTTATGAGAATTGTCACCTCGTACTATTACCATTAGAGCACTCCATGGTGTGAGGTTATCTTTTATTCCATTTCCATGATGACCTGGAGTGTATTGGTTACGGGCTCTTGTTCATATGCCTCCTGCATTGTTTTGGGTTTACGTGTGGTTACACGCTCACCGAGAAGACCGTACCAGTATGTGCCAAGAGGCGCATATATTTTGGAAAGAGCTTCGCAATGAGCGAATATCTTATTCTACGCCCGGTAGATAGGCTCGTCAATTGTGCCTATTCTGGATGTAAGCGCTTTCGTTTTTCCGCTACAATAAGCGCAATTTCTGGGGTGGTGGCCAGGGTAGGATCAGCCTGCAGCAGGGCAGCTGCGGCAGCCCGGGTCTCTTCCACCAAGGCCCTGTCCGTAAGCCGAGCCACCCTAAACGGCTGGAAGCCGCTTTGGAGCTGGCCCCACAGTTCGCCCGGGCCGCGGCGGTTGAGGTCTTCTTCGGCTAGGGCAAAGCCATCATTGAGCTTTTCCAGGATGCGCAAGCGATCCAGCGTTTCTGTGTCAGTGGCTTCGGTGGTCAGGTAGCAGGTGCTGGCTTTGCTGCTGCGGCCAATGCGGCCGCGGAACTGGTGTAGCTGGGCTAGGCCAAAGCTGTCGGCACCTTCGATAAGCATGACCGTGGCATTGGGCACGTCAATGCCGACTTCCACAACCGCAGTAGCGACGAGCACGTCAATTTTGCCGTTGGCAAATTCGGCCATGACTTTTTCTTTGTCTTGGCTTTTTAACCGCCCATGGAGCAAGCCAAGGCGCAGGCTACGCAGCACCCCGGTGCTGAGTTTTGCATGCTCCGCAATAACTGATTTTGCCCCGGTCTCGTCGCCTTCGATGCGCGGGCAAATTATAAACGCTTGCTCGCCGGCAGCAACGCGTTCCCGAATTGCGGTGTAGGCTACATCGCGGTTACGTGCGTCCAAGAGTGTAGTAGTAATAGGCTTGCGTTCAGTTGGCAGGTGGGGGATACGCGATACGGAAAGGTCGCCCCAGACGGTGAGCGCAAGCGTGCGGGGAATTGGCGTGGCCGTTAGAGAAAGGAAGTGCGGAATGCCTTGGCTGCCGGCAACGCGGAGGACCTTGCGTTGCTCCACGCCAAAGCGGTGCTGTTCGTCCACAATCACCAGCGCAAGGTTCGAAAATGTTACACCTTTAGCAATGAGCGCGTGCGTGCCAATCACTAGATCTACCTTACCATCGGCCAGCGCTTTGAGCATGGCCGGGCGTGTCAGCCCAGCACCACCGCTACCACCGAACTCTGTTTGTGCATTGTTGGTATTTGTATCCCGCGTAACTGGGCGGTGGTGCTGGGTAACTGGTTTGTTTTCCGTTGAGAGCAAGCGAACCGCCTGCGTCATAAGTGCCACCCGCGTGCCAAAGGGTTTGAGTAGTTTGGTTATTTTTTCGTAATGCTGCCGGGCCAAAATTTCGGTCGGCGCCAGGTACGCAGTTTGGTGCCCGGCTTTGGCCACATTCAAAATCGCAATGGCGGCCACCACGGTTTTTCCCGAGCCGACGTCGCCTTCCAGCAGGCGGTTCATAGGCGCGCCTTTGTCCATGTCCTGCAAAATGTCCCAGGCCGAGCGCTTCTGGCCCGGGGTAAGCGTAAACGGCAGCCGCTGGACGAACGATACTGTATCTTCCTGGCTAAACGGAATATGAATGCTGGGTTGCGCCTCCATGGCAGCCCGCTCCTGCTGGACGGCTAGGTGGACAACCAGGAGCTCTTCGAAACCAATGCGCCGTCGGCCGGCCTGAACGTCGGTCATGTTCGTTGGTTCGTGCAGATGCCCCAGGGCAGCGGCCAGAGGCAGCAACGTGTGCTGGTCGCGGAACGGCGCTGGTAACGTCTCGGGGAGCTGCGCGCTGGCTACGGCACTGTGGTGCAGCCACAAGCGTAGTTGCTTTTGCGTCAGACCATCGGTCAGTGGGTATATTGGCAGCAGCCGCGCGGCATTCAGCGGGTTGTCGCGTTTTTCCCAGGTCGGGTTCATCAGGCTAATGCCGAAGTGGTTCGTCTCTACTTTGCCAGCGAGCCAGAGTTCATCGCCCGGGTGCAAGATTTTTGCCAGGAACGGCTGGTTAAACCACACGGCTTTTATCGAGCCGCTGTCATCGGCAATAATCGCCTCGAGCACCAGCATGTGCTTGCGCCGGGCAGCACGACGGGAACTGATGAGCTGGAGTTTGCCTTTGATGGAAACGGTAGTGTTGCCGCGTACGTCGCCAATGCGCTCCACGCGTGTCAGGTCTTCGTAGCGGAAGGGTAAGTGCCACAAAAGGTCCTGGACGGTTTCCAAGCCAAGCCGTTTGAGTCGGGTAGCCGCAGTTGGCCCGACGCCGGACAGGGAAGTGAGGGGTGTAGCTAAAGTCAGCATATCTGTAAGGATACACTATGCAGGAATGGCGGTGGGAGGAAGATTCGAACTTCCGAGGGCTATTCACCCTTCTGGTTTTCAAGACCAGCGCGATAGACCACTCCGCCATCCCACCAAATGTAAATGATGATGATACACCCTGGGGTCCCCGCGAACGTGGCGCGGACGAACGCAGTGAGGAGCACGCGTTCGTGGGGTAAAGTGCCCTGAACCAGTCGCTACGTTCCGGTTCAGGGCATGAACCACTTTCCTTATTGGTTTGGCGGGCGCTACGTGTTTTAAGACGTGGCTCGCCATGAACTCGAACAACGTGAGTGGTTCATGGTGCGCTCGGCAGGAGTTGAACCTGCGACCTCAAGCTCCGCAAGCTTGCGCTCTATCCAGCTGAGCTACGAGCGCGCAAGATAATTCTCTCAATTGCTGCGCGTTTCTTCAAGGCCTTTAACTCTTTTTCTCGAGCGTAGGCCAGGCGGATATTTTCAAACTTTTCCTGATGGACTAGTTTCTAATGCCAGCCGGGACTACGGGCGCGCACAAAGAGAACCTACTCTGCGTACCATACCTAGGCAGAGGTTGGCAAGGCTAAATCTTGAAATATCGTCCTAAACGGTCTGTCAGGTCCTCAGCTTCCCGCTCCAGGTCTTCCCGAATGTACTTCTGGAGTACTGTTCGGATGCGTAGTGGGTTTTGCTCCAAAAGTGGGATGGCGTAGCTCGGTCGGACCCCGCTTTTAAACTCTAGGTACAGCAGTTTTACTTTCGGCGGTTCGTAGGCAATCCAAAATTGCCCGAATTCTCGAAAGCGGAAAGATCGTTCGCCAATGATCACGCCGTCTTCGGTGACGCTAAAATGCACCCGCTGCGGCTGCACGTATTGCCGCGAAACGATAATAATTGCTATAAGCAGGACAATAACTGGTAGCAAAAAATTCCGTTGTAGCAGGCCGTAGACAATGAGTCCCACGCCTAAAGTTACCATCCCAACGTACCAACCCAGGCGGCGGTCGTGCACCTCAAAAGACGGAAACTCCCAGCTGAGGAGTGTCTGGCCTTGTAGGGTTTCGGTTTCGCTGGTATTCTGGGCCATA
Source organism: Patescibacteria group bacterium (assembly GCA_038063455.1). Classification (GTDB taxonomy): domain Bacteria; phylum Patescibacteriota; class Patescibacteriia; order PEXW01; family PEXW01; genus CAIPSZ01. The sequence continues at coordinate 152,688 of JBBTVB010000002.1, read as the reverse complement.
CGCGACTCAGTATATCATGGTTTAGTCCCTTTAGTATTACCTTGGAGGAGAGGTGGCCGAGTGGCTGAAGGCGGCAGGTTGCTAACCTGTTATAGGGTGTTAAAGCCTTATCGAGAGTTCGAATCTCTCCCTCTCCGCCAAGGTGATACTATGGACTATATGGACACAACGTATACCCCATGAAACTCTTGCAGAAGACCCAGTTTGGAAACCCTATCCTAAGAAAAAAGGCGGCAATAGTTAATCTGCAGAAAGTGAAGACGATAAAGTTCCAGCAATTGATTGCGAACATGTTTTTTACTATGCGGGAATCCCAGGGTGTGGGGCTGGCGGCTCCGCAAATCAACCAGCCATGGCAGCTGGCGGTTATCGAGATACAGAAAAGCACCGTTCGGCCGCAAGTGAATCCACTCGCCCCGCAGGTAATCATTAATCCTAAGATTACTCGTTACTCCAGAAAAGTTGCCTACGACTGGGAAGGGTGTCTAAGTCTTGATGGCGTACGAGGGTTGGTACCACGGTCTACCGAAATTACCGTTCGCTACTACGATGCCCTCGGGAAGTTACAGGTAAAAAAGTTTACCGGCTTTCAGGCGCGGGTTTTTCAGCACGAAATTGACCATCTCAATGGCGTGGTTTTCGTGGATAGAATGAAAGACATGAAAACCCTCATGACTGTGAGCGAATTTAGGAAGCGCATACTTGGTAAGAATGGGCTTAAAAGTAAGTAGATCTAACTTGTTGCCCCCACCGCCAAGAGAACTTATTTATCGGATGTGACCCATGCTTCAGGTAGATAGAAATAAGACCTGTTATGGAAAATAATACCCTCAATGTGTATAGCAAGTCTGACGATCCACGTGGACGTCTTTTGAGTAATTTTTCTCACCATCCTTTTACTCTTGATGGTCAAAATTTTGCAAGCGTTGAAGGCTTCATTCAAGGGATAGCATTTCCAGAAGGTGACCGGAGAAGAGTAGCTGCATTTAAAGCCTGGGGCAGTGAAGCAAAAAAGTTCGGAGAGGAGCAGGACAAGAAATTCGTTTGGTGGCAAGGAAAAGAAATAATCTTTGGCTCCCCACAAGAACATGCGCTTATTGAACGAGCCTTAAGGGCAAAATTTAAACAGAATCCTGATGCACAAAAAGCATTAGTTGCAAGTAAAGGTCTTAGGTTAACTCATATTCTTCCAGATCCAGAACCAAGCACTACATGCTTACCAGCGAAAACTTTTTGTGCAATCCTCATGAAAATTAGGGCTGAAAACTAGGTGTGTCACCAAGGATCGGACTTCTTCAAAATTGTTTATACTAAGTGAGACGTTCTTCGAGCTTTCATTTTTTACTTATGGCGCCACCAAAGAATGGTATACTTTTTAGGTACGTTTCTAAATTTATATTTTCATGAAACCGAAAATTAAAACCAACCGACTGTTTAGGGTTCTCGTATCTTCATACGCGCTCTCGACGTTTTCGGAGGGAATTATTCTGCCCATTTACGCTGTTTTTGTTCAGCAGATTGGCGGTGACATACTCGAAGCATCCGGTGCTATAGCTATATTTTTAGTGGTGAGCGGGGTAACAACCATATTTATCCACCGGACGAGATGGAGCCAAACCCACCGCATGCAACTGCTCGTTTACGGCTGGTTGCTTTGGGTTGTGGGCGTGGCATTTTATTTCTTTATTTCCAATACCCTAACACTCTTTGTTGCTCAAGTTATTGTTGCTTTGGGTAATGCAATTGCAAACCCAGCCTTTGACGCCGAACTCGACGACCATACTGATAAAAAGATTAAATCTTACGAATGGGGGATTTTTGAAGCCCTACAGGATATTTTTGCTGGTGTCGCTGCAATAGTTGGCGGTGTTGTTGCCGCTACCTTTGGATTTAAAGCCCTGATCTCTTTCATGGTGGTTTTTGCGACTATCTCCTTCCTCGGCATTTTGTACTATGTGCGGGTGAAAAAGCGGTTAGCTTAAAATGTGAGTCTTACCCCCGCCCCACAGCTACGCCAAGCACCGGCACGTTGCTAGCTTTTTTGATTGCCTTAGCAATTTCTACAAAGGTTGAGCCCGTGGTTGTCACGTCATCAATAAGGATTATTCGCTTTGCATCAACTCGAGTCGCGGTAAAGGCTTCGTGCAGGTTCTTGCGGCGCTCCTCACCATCACACTCCACCTGCGGTTTGGTGTTTAGGTTGCGCTGGACGGCATAGACGATTGGAATGTTTAGTGCGACGCTCACTTTTTTCGCCAGCTCTTCACTCTGATTAAACCCGCGCTGGCGCAGGCGACGAGCATGCAAAGGGACTGGCACCAGTACGTCACCTGGTTGGTGCACGGTTTGTACTGCCGGAATCAGCCAGTTGGCAAGTGGCACCACTGCGTCACGGATGTGGTCGTACTTTAGGGCGTGCACCAGCCGCTGCGCAAAATCATTTTGATATTCCACGGCCGAGGTAATGCTCACCAGTAGTTCTGGCCCAGGTGTGGTGGTTACCGTGGTTTGCGCTTTTGCCAAGCAGTCGGGGCAGGCAATAGTGCCAATGCGATTGCAGCCCACGCAGCGCAGCGGCGCCAGCGCGTCTAGCAAAAATCTACCACTCGTGTGCAGGGCACGGCGGAATGCAGTAAGCACTGGCATAGGTTAGGAAATAGTAAACCCCTTTTTGCCGGCGTGGACTTTCACGTTGGCACCCTTGGCAAACTTGCCCTCTAGTAGGGCACGAGCCAGGGGGTTTTCCACGTCATCCTGAATAACCTTGCGGATAGCGCGCGCGCCTTGTTCGGGCGAGAAACCCAGCTCGGCAATGCGTTGCATCGCCGAGGGCGTGACCGTGAGTTTATAGCCTTGGGCTGCGGCCAGTTTTTGGAGTTCAGCCACTTGCAGCAGGACAATCTTTTTTACATCCTTGGCCGTGAGCGGGCGGAACACCACGATTTTGTCGATACGATTCAAGAACTCAGGCCGGAACTGCTCGTGCAGCTGGCTGGTGACCTGTTTGCTCACTTCGGCGAATTCTTCAGCTGCTTTCTTCTGCACGTCCTGCGAAGCCGTATCAAAACCGAGTTTGGCATTCTGGTTCAAACTTTCCAAACCGACGTTGCTGGTGAAGATAATGATGGTGTTCTTAAAGTTGACCTGCTTGCCGCTGGCATCAGTCAGGTGGCCGTCTTCCAGCACTTGCAGCAGCAAGTTGAACACGTCGGGGTGGGCCTTCTCGACCTCGTCAAACAGCACCACGGAGTAGGGCTTGCGGCGGACGGGCTCGGTGAGCTTGTTCCCTTCTTTGTAGCCCACATACCCTGCCGGCGCGCCAATGAGTTTGGAGGTGTTAAAGCTCTCGCCAAACTCGGACATGTCGATGCGTATGAGCGCGCTCTCGTCTTCGAATATTTCGCGCGCCAGTACTTTGGCGGTCTCGGTTTTGCCCACGCCGCTAGGGCCCATAAAGATAAACGAGCCAATGGGCCGGTTGTGGTTGCGCAAGCCAACGCGGGAGCGCCGAATAGCATCCGCTATGGCAGCGATGGCTTCTTCCTGCCCCACCACGTGTTGGCGGAGGCTAGTTTCCAGCTTCAGCAAACGGTCGCGCTCGGCACTCACCAGGTCTTTCAGCGGGACGTTGGTCATGCGGTGCACCACATCGGCAATGTCTTGTCGGGTAATTGCCCCTAGTGGCTTCTGGTTGGCCTTGGTTTGGCTAGCCTGGTGCAAGCGTTCAACCAGCTTGTCGCTGCTGGCCTTGAGCTGCAAAGCATCGTCAAAGCGTTCGTCGAGCACAGCCTGGTGCTTTTGCTGGTCCAGTTCGGCAATTTGCGTTTCCAAATCCCGCTGCTTCCGGATTTCCGGGGAGTTACCTAGCTCCACCTTGCGCTTGGCCGCGGCTTCGTCGATTAGGTCAATGGCTTTATCGGGTAGGAATTTATCCTGGATGTACCGTTCGGAAAATTCCACGGCCGCAGTAATGGCCTCGTCGGTAATATGCACGCGGTGGAATTTTTCGTAGTTGCTCTTTAGGCCCTGCAGGATTTTTACGGTTTCTTCGGTTGACGGCTCGTTTACGATAATCGGCTGGAAGCGGCGTTCTAACGCCGCGTCAGACTCAATATGCTTGCGGTACTCGTCCAGCGTCGTGGCGCCAATGACCCGCAGCTCACCCCGCGCCAAAGCCGGCTTCAGAATGTTGGCAGCGTCCATGGAGCCGGAAGCCGAGCCCGCACCAATAATGGTATGGATTTCGTCGATGAACACAATTAAATTTGTATCTGCGGTAATCTCGTCAATAATTTGCTTGAGGCGCGATTCAAACTCGCCGCGGTACATGGTACCCGCAACAATTAAGGATAGGTCGAGCCGCAGGATGCGCTTCCCGAGTAAAACGTCCGGCACGGTGCCAGCAAGAATTTTTTTGGCTAAGCCTTCCACGATCGCAGTTTTGCCCACGCCCGGGTCGCCCAGCAGCACCGGGTTGTTCTTGGTGCGGCGGGAAAGAATGTGGATGAGGCGTTCCAGTTCGTTACCGCGGCCGATAACCGGATCAATGCCAGCCTGGAGTTTGGCGTTGGTTAGGTCGGTGGCGAAGAAGTCGAGGGCCGGGGTTTTGGAATCACGCTTCTTTTCTTTGCCTTCCTCTTTTTCTTCTTCAAAGAGTTCGGTGATATCTGGGAACTTCGTGGTGGAGCGCAGGACGAGGACGACTTGGTTGAGCATTTCGCCGGCGTCCACTTTTTGCTCGCGCCACATGCGCGCCACAAAGGCGCTTTCCAGCTTGAGTAAGCCGTACAGCATGTGCTCGGTACCAATGTAGCGGTGGTGGTACTTGGCGGCAATGAGCGCGCCTTTTTGAATGGCAGCCTTGCTCTCGGCCGACAGCGTCGGTTTGGCAGTTAGCGTGGTTACATCCGTTACGCCATCGCGCGTTTGAATGGTCTGGCGGATGGTGTCCAAGTGCACCCCGGCTTTCTGCAGGATTTCGTAGGCAATCGAGCCTTTCTGCACCCCGAGCGCGTACAGCAAATGCTCCGGGCCAACAGTGGTGGCGCGGTTGCCCGTGGCGAAGTTCGTGGCCTTCTGCAGCACTTCGCGCAGGTGGGTGGTGAACTTGTTCAGGATAGGTTGCATAGGTTCTAAGGATACTAGCAGCCCAAGTCTACCACGTCAATCCATATTTTTGGATATAAAAAAACAGGACTCGCACTATGGTGAGTCACGAGTCCGTAAGCAAACAGCTATTTTTGAAGCAGAATTGATAAAGTATCAAACTGCCAATTTTACTTTTTATTTTTTAAGATGTAGCAGTAAAGCTCATCTTCTAAACACAGTATAGCGTAAAAAAGCGGTTTTGTCAACCCAGCACCACTTTTCTGTTTATGAAAAGTGGTGCTGGGCCAACGTTAGGCGCCCCCACACTACCAAGCGCAGGCACAGAGACCTGCGCTTGAGTTTGGGTATGTACCCGAGCGCACCTCTCTGTGGGTGCGCGAGACTACATTTTCCTTAAAAGACTAATGCGCTCTTCCACCGGCGGGTGAGTGGAGAACATTTTGCTCAAGCCATGGCCATGCACCGCACCAAAGGGGCTCGCAATAAACAGGTGGGCGGTGGCATTGCTGGCAGTGCGGAGCTTGCCGTCTTGCGCTGCAATTTTTTCCAAAGCGCGGGCCAGCCCTTCGGGGAAGCGCGTGAGTTGCGCGGCGCTGGCGTCGGCCAGGAATTCTCGTTTGCGAGAGACGGCCAGCTGGATGAGCGTAGCGGCAATGGGCGCAAGAATAGAGAGTACAATACCAACGATCATAAGAATGCCGGCAGCATTCCCACCTCGGTCGCTATTAGAGCGACGGCCGCCAAAAAAGTTGAAGCGGATAAACCAGTGGGCGAGCAGGCTAATGATGCCGACCAGTACGGCCACGAGCGTCATGAAGCGTACGTCGTAGTTCCCGACGTGCGAGAGTTCGTGCGCCAGCACACCTTCCAATTCTTCGTTCTCCAGTTTTTCTAGCGCGCCGGTAGTCACGGCAATAGATGCATGCTTGGGGTCGCGGCCGGTGGCAAAGGCGTTTATCATTTCGTCCTGCATTACGTGCACGCGCGGCATGGGCAGCCCGGCAGTAATCGAAAGGTTTTCCACCATCCGCACCAGGTACGGGTTTTGTTCCTTGGTTATTTCCACGGCGCCCGCTGTCCACAACGCCACTTTGTCGCCGCTGTAGTAGCCCACCAGCGTCATGCCGATAGAGAAGAGTATGGCAAGCCCCACAGCGCCCGGGCCGGCTTCGTAGGCTTTACTAAACACATAGGCCAAGCCGACGATGATGATTATAAAAACAGCAACCAGAATGATGCTGCGGCGCTTGTTGCTAGCAATTTGGGTGTAGGTAGTCATGTATGTATATATAACACAGCGCGGGCATCTCTGCCCGCGCTAGCGTCTGAACTGCAAATTTAAAACTTAACTTCAACTGGCTCTTTAGCCGCAGCTTTCTGGTCTTCCTCGAGCTCAAAGAATTCGCGTTTTATAAACTTGAACCAGCCAGCCAGCATGTTGGTGGGGAACTGCTCAATTGCAGTGTTCAAATCTCGCACATTGCCGTTGTAGAAGCGGCGGGAAGCCTGGATTTTGTTTTCCGTGTCCGAAAGTTCATCTTGCAGCTTGGCAAAGTTCTGGTCTGCTTTGAGCGTTGGGTAATTTTCCGAAACCGCGAACAAGCTCTTGAGGGTTTGGGAGAGCATGTTTTCGGCCTGGCCTTTTTCGGCAAAGCCAGTGGCGCCCATAGCAGCTGTGCGGGCCTTGGTCACGTTTTCAAAAACCGATTGCTCGTGGCTGGCATAACCTTTTACCGTGCTTACCAGGTTCGGGATCAAGTCGTAACGGCGTTTGAGCTGCACGTCAATGTCTGACCAGGCTTCTTCGGACTGGTTTTTAAGCTTGACCAAGCGGTTGTACCCGCCCCACACCCAAATAAGACCGATGGCGACGATGGCGATGAGAATCCAGAGAATAGACATAGCTTTTACGAATTACGAACGAAAGATACGAAACTTTTAAAAAGGGATGGGCGAAGCCCTGTACCCGAGCCTCCGCCTATGGCGGAGAAGCGAGTGGTTCAGGGGTAAATGACCAAACTTATTTTGCTGGCCGTAACCGTGCTGGCACTGGTATCTGCGCTGGCCACCACCACTTGGTTACCAACCTTGAATTCTGCAAACGAGATTGACGTACCATCGCCCACGCCGTTCTTGGGGATGGTGCGTAGATCTAACTTTCGAAAAACCGTCGCATCAGCAATTTTTGCGGTAATGGTTTGCGTGGTGTCGCCGCTGCCCGAAGAAACTTCGATGGCTTGCCCAAGCACTTTGGTTACTTTACCGGCAAAGACGGTTTTTTGCCCTGGGGTGGCATTTTCTGTGCTAGCAGCATTGGTGTTGGTGTTCGTTGTGGCTGTTTTGGTTACATCCGCGCCCTTTTTGCCATACCAGTAGCCCACAAAGCCAAAAACCAGCAGCAGTGCCAGCACAACAGCCGTGCCGATGATTGCTTTCTGTTGGGGGGTGTGCGTGCTGGCCGCAGGGGTGGTAGCCATAGTTTTGTCTGTGCCCTGGTGCTAGCCAGGAGGTTGGTAAATATGTATACTCTACGTGCTTTGTACAGAGTATAGTCCAAGCGACGCGCTCCAGCAAATAAGGTAAACCCGATATGAAAAAAGGACAAAAATCAGCAGTCATACTTGTGCCGCGGTGGGCTATGGCCAGCTTCGTAGCTGTGGTTTTGGCATTCGCGGGTTTTACTACCTACCAAATGGTGTCCGCAGCGAACGGCGTTTTCACCAACCCGGGTTGTAACCCAGTTGATGACCCAAACTGTAACCCCAGCGCACCATTATTTTTGAATCCGAATGACGATTCCACCACGGTAAGTCCAACGACGACAGGTGGCCAAATTGTGAGAACACCAGTCCAAATTGGCTACGCGGGCAACGCCAAGGAGTTAGATTTGTTTGGAAATACCAACCTGCAGCCGGGTTCGAAGTTGCAAACACAAGGGACCTTTAACGACGTTGCAATAAATGTAACCAGCGAGGGCAATGATGCAATTTTTGCTACTACCCGTGGAGGAACAAGTGGTGCAACAAAAGCCGCATTAAAAGGCGTAGCATCGAACGTGAATGCTTATGGTGTCTATGCACAAAATACTATTAATAGCTCATCGAGTTTCGCACTCTTTGCCGATGGCGGTTCGGCGGGCAACGCAGCACAGTTTACCGGCCCAGTAAAGTTTGTTCGCGGTGGCGGCAGCGAGACGGCAACCTTTAGCGTGGATAGTACCGGTAATATAAATATTCAGACGTCTGTTGCCGGTAAGGGTTTAACTGTCAATGGTACCTCAGTTGGCGCTGGACAGAAAACCTTTAACCTAACGGGAACCGGCGGCAATGGTGTCGCGGTCGAATACCCCGACATTAAAAATGCACTTGGTTCCAACCAGTACGTCGTTACAGATGTTCGCGTTATGTATGCAGACAATGCATCGGCAACGGATAGGCACTGGAAGCCCCTCGCCACCACCGCGTATACGTACAAAGAGTGCACTTTATCGGCGTGGTCGAGTCTCTTGGAAATAACCAACCCCATTGCCAGTCCGATTTACCGTGTAACATACTCAATTGACCCTACGCAAACCTTTGCTTGCCCTGGTGCTGCCACACAACCAGCTTTTACTCTTTCCCATAGCGTTCAAGCGACCAATCAACCCATAACGACTCAGACCAGCAACGTTGCATCTGGCGAGACCTGGACTTGGACAGTTGGCTCAACAGTGGTGTGCAGCGGCACTAGCCCTAGCGCAACGTGTACGTACAACGATAGTACAGTAAATGTAAGCAACACACTTGCGAATCCGAGGTTTGTTCTTAAAACCGTCGCGACACACACAATTAAATTAAATACAGCCCACCCGACGGTTAAAACCAATGATGTCGATACCTATAAAGCAAACATGGCTCAGGTAAGCCCGCGCAGCCCCGCGAATGGCTATGTAGTTTCGTTTAACAATACAACTACCCCATCGTTGACAGGGCACTTGTGTGGTTGGGATTTTGGGAATGGAAGTGGTTACAGCGCAGATGCTGCTTGCTCAACCCCAATGAGTTACAATTATGCTTCAGTAGGTTCTCCACCTTTTGGCGGCAATAAAACGGTAAATCTACGGGTTAAAAAAGGTAGCGGAGATTATTCAACAATTAGTACAACTTTTGAACTCTGTACCATTGCTAGCCAAGTTCAAGATTGTGCTTCTGATGTATGCGCTCCTGCAGGGTACTGTATACTCGGTGGCGGAGGCGGGGGTTTGCCACTGGATTAAAACGTAAATTTACGTAGAGAGAATCCTCACCGCGCGGTGAGGATTTTTGGTTTGACTTTTTGGCATTTTGGTGGTACAATATTTTTGCTTGTTCGATACAAAAAAGTGAAAAGCTACGCACCCAAACTCCTGCGAAACATTTCGAAGGCCAGAGCCTGGTACGGCTTTGGGCTCTTTTTTAGCATCACTATTTTTTTGCCGGTTGTTGCTCACGCGCAGCTCACCAGCCCAGTGCCGGTGGTTACGGGGAGTCAGTATGGGAATACTGATACATTAGGCGTACGAAGTAGCGTCGCAACTGACGAAGATGCTTTTGCTTGGTCGAGCGACGTTTCGCAAAACCGACGAATGGTGTACATCACGCCCGAAGGGGCGGGTGGAAGAAAACTGCTTGTTGCTGGATTTGTGAACAAAAATGTAAGTACCGCAGGTTGCGGGGGCAATTGCACCATACATCGCTTAGAATTCCGGGTTAGCGAGAATAACGGACTCACTTGGCAACATGCGCTTGAAGGCTCCACGCCCTACATCTCAATTGCGAATGTTACCACGGGCGGGGTTTCAAAATTTGATTACACACTTTACGTCAGCCCTAATGAGAAAGATATCTGGGTGTCGTACGTGTATGACATGGAAGCATCCTCATACGAGCCAACAAAGCCGCTAACCAAAAGCAGGATACAAAAGTTAAAATCCCAAACCCCGACGACCTGGATACCTGACGCTGCGAGCGAACCCAAGTTAACCTGTGACGGGAACAATACGAGAAATTGTGTTGGCATTACTGGCGTTGCCGTGCAGATTTTGGCTGATTCTACTGAACGCGTGTGGGGCTTGACTTCCCGAGTACAAAAAAATGCGAATCCACTTTTTCCCTACCGCGAACTTGGTATTGTGTACACCGATAATTTTTCTTCCACTCCAACGTGGATTGCAAGTGGCGGGTTTGTGGGTTCGGCAAATACAATCATTAAAACAAATGAGACAAGCCCCTTGCAAAATGGCGCTTTGCCAAAAGTGGTATTTTTTCCCATTGGCGATAAAAAAATACCCGGTCTGCTCACTATCCCGCCACGGCGCATACAAGCATGCAGGGTGCTGGATACGAGCGGGATTCCCTACCCCTTGGGAATATCTTTTAATACCTTAACAGCAACAGAATCTACGACATGGGGCGGCGGCTACCAAACCGGCATCGTCGATGTATTCCCATTCTATTACAATACTACCGGTGGCGCGACGCCGAACTGTTCGGGCGGCACCAAAAATGCGTATGACGAGCCTGGTTTTCTTACCCCAAACGAACCGCTTATTGTTACGACCCCAACTGGGGCGTACCCATTAAGTTTTTCGGTAGCTAGTATGCCAACCGGTCCAAATACCAGCCGTCTGGTGTTCGCATATGAAGGCGGCGCAGACTCAGTTAATACCGCGTATACCAACAAACTCCGCGTCTCCAACTGTACGGCCACCGTGGGTACCGGCCTGCCCGCGGCGTCAAGTTTAACCTGCAACGCAAACCAAAAAAATATTCAGCTTGGCACCACCTACACCAGTCCATCGATTGGTTTTTACGAAGGCAAAGCCTGGGTTGCCGCAAAGAATTCCGGTAACGGCCACCTAGCGCTTTTTTCCGAGAAGCTTGGCACCGCGCCCTGGGAGTGGAACCCAGTGGATGCGGATTTTACGACAACCTACGGGGTTGCTTCGCCGTCAACAACCGCGTATATCCCAGCTGGCACGTTGCAGACAGGGCTGGATAAAATTCCAACTATTTGGTCTCACCTGGACGGAAGCCGGGTGGCATTTGGCGCAAATAGCGGCGGGGCAACCATTGGCACAAGCCCCCCCTATAGCTCTAGCCCGATTCTGGGCTATGGCTGGGCGTCGAATTTTGGTTGGTTAAGCTTGAACTGCATTAACAAACCCGACCAGGATTGTACCAACCTTTTTGGCTTGGGCATTGGGGCTACAGCCCACAGCAACACCACCGAATTGCCAGACCTTACGGCCAGCGGCATTGCCATATCCCCCACGACAGCTAAAACCTTCCCCATTGGCGGGTACGCGTGGTCGAACCTTTCAGGTTTTTTGAGTTTTGAACGGCGAGATAGCATCTACAATTGCGGTGGTTTGGCTGATTGCAGCGATGCCGACCCGTACACAGATGATAATGACTACGGCAACCCCCCCGGCGCGGCCTACCACAATGCCCCAGCGGCAACGGCGAATATTCCCACCGCCAAGTACGACACGGCCAGCCAGCACGTGTATGGCTGGGGGCGGTTTATTAACCTGTGCAACTACGACAGCGTTGCCCTACATTGCAAAGATAGAGACGAAGGCTGGGTGCGGCTACGCGGGTACTACCTAACCGGTGCGCCGTCGCAGAATGGCACGCTCACCGACGCAACGCACGTAAATGTGGCGCCTAGCTGTAGCATTGTGGCCGGGCAAGTGGTTGCCATTGGTAATGACTATTCGGTGGTTTCTAATTGCAGCGGCACGGTTATTACTTTGGCCATGCCGTTGAGCGTAAGTAGTGGGGCAGTAACTGTGTACAATGTTACCGGCAAAGAGTATGGCCTGGATGCTTTTTGGACCGGTGACCATTACGAACTGGCCGGCTGGGCCTGGAGCAGTAACTATGGCTGGATCCGCTTTAACCCGCTTATTTTTGTGGGTTTTGCGTGGCTCGAAACACTTTTTGGCAACGTGTATAGCGGCGGCGATGTAAAGCTGCCCAGCCCGGAAAATTTATCAAACGTTCGTTATAACGAATGCGACCCCAATGACGATGGCATACTAGAACCATGTTACGTTGCCACGTATCGTATAGAGGCGAACAACGCAATTAGTGCCGTGCAATCTTCCGGAACAGGGTTTATTGGGACCCCACCCACCAGCGCGGGCGAAGATATTAATAAGGGCACGGGTACATGCGCCACAGATTCTGTGTTCTGCGTATTACAGGGTCCTGTTGCTGGTTTTCTTAATCGGGTTGTTGACCCCATCCCTTTCCCGACCGTTGGTAGCACCACCGTATCGTACCGTAATGCACTTGGGAAGTTAGATGTAGGTGGGCTGACGAATATATTGAACACCGCTGCAGCTGGTTACCCTAACGCAGTCAATGGCGTCAAAGGGTATTCGGGCACGGCAAAATTTGATGTTAACCGTTTCGGCAACATGGTGTACAAGACTAAGCCCGCGACGTATGCAATCTCACCCGAATGGACCATAAATGAGCTTGCCGGGTGGAAGACGCCAGAATGGACAGGTTCCACCGTCCCGCCCGTTTTTCCCTTAAACAGTTTGCTCGCGCCTGTTCCTAATGAACTGGCACCACTCCGAAGTCAGGTGGTGCACGTGCAAGGCAACCTGACTGTAGATGGCGCAGAAGCGAGTTGGGGCAACTCCACAGGCGACCTGAACACCGGCGGAACCATAAACGCCACCGGCGCGGGTACTTTCCCAACCAGCACAGTGGCTATACCGGGTGCTTCAAGTCATTACCCATCCTGCTCGGGCTGCGCCATTGTGGTAAACCCCGGTGGCAGTAGCGAGGAGTACTTTTCTTACACCGGCTATGCCACAAACCAGTTTACTAATGTGAAGCGTATAAAGGCTTGTGGGGGCTCGTGCCCTACGCACACTACTGGTGAGAAGATCCGTTGGGTGTGGCGTTTGCCATATGCAGACAATGGTACTGATAATATCGCTCAACGCGTGACCGTCGTAGTAGACGGTGACCTAGATATTCAGTATAATATTATTGCTGCAGACCGTGCGAAAGACGCAGACCTTAGTGGTATGGTTGCTGCTGATTCTATCCGCGACCTGCCGACGATTGCGTTCATCGTCAAAGGCAATGTGACCATTGCCAAAGAAGTAAACAAGGTAACCGGTGCTTTCATTGTTACCAGTCGTGATACTTCGGCTGGCCACGATCCAGACACTGCTGCTTGCCCAAATGCAGCTAATTACGGCAACAACTGTGGTGGGGCCTTTAAAACCGGTAATGACAACGACGCAGCGCTCTGTACGGTCACCAGCCCGACGTGCCGACCATTAACGATTATTGGTTTGCTCTTTGCCCGCCAATTGAGCTTCCAGCGTATTGGCAGCTTGCGCGAGAACACCACTGCTGCCGAGCGCGTCATAGCTGACGAACGGCTCTTCCTCAACCCACCCCCGGGCCTAGAAGACGTTACGAAAGCTTTACCCAACCCAACCCGAACTCTTCCGTAAACACCCACATGGCAATTTTTTCTTCCAAACAAAGCTACCTCGGTGTCGACGTGGGCGGATCCTCGATTAAACTCGTAGAGCTAAAAGCGCTGAACGGCCGCCCGACGCTGACCACCTACGGCTTTGCCGAAAAACGTAGTGACTTGCTGAAGGGCAGCGTGGGCGAAGAAATGCGCGCTATTAGCGAAGCACTGAAGCAGGTGGTCAAGGCGTCGCGGGTAACCACAAAGTACGCCGTCACCGCTTTGCCGAGCTTCACCGTTTTTAGCTCGATTATTTCTTTGCCACAGATGTCGCGCAAAGAGCTGATGTCCGCGGTAAAGTGGGAAGCGAAGAAGTTCGTGCCCATGCCGGTGGACGAAATGATTTTGGATTGGGAAGTGCTCAAAGAAGATTCCCTGGCCGCCAAGGTGGCTGGGGCCAATGCCAAGAACACGCAGGAAAAAGCGCCCGATGCAAGCAAAGCGCCACAAAAAGACATGAAGGTGCTGCTGACGGCTGCGCCGAAGAACTTGGTGCAGCGCTACATGGAAATTTTTAAAGCCGCCGATTTGCAGCTGGTCGCCTTGGAGACCGAAGCTTTTGCCCTGGAACGGTCACTCATTGGCCACGACAAGGCACCAATTATGATTGTGGACATTGGGGCGGTGGCCACCGATATTGTGGTCTTTAGCGAGGGCATTCCCATGCTTACCCGCTCCATTGACGTGGGCGGCGACACTATTACCAAAACTATTGCGAGCACGCTACGCGTTAGCAGCGACCGGGCCGAGCAGTTCAAGCGCGACTTCTTTATTGCTACCCAAGGCGCCAGCGACAGTAACATCCCGAAAGCTATTGAGTTCGTGGTCAACTCTATTACCAACGAAATTCGCTACGTGCTTAACCTGTACCAAAACCAGGGGACAGGCCGCAGCATCGAGAAGGTTATTCTCTCGGGCGGCTCGGCATACCTTACCAATTTGCCCGAGTACTTTACGAAACTGCTGAATATTAAAACCTACATTGGCGACCCCTGGGCACGCGTGTCGTATCCGGTGGAGCTGAAGCCGGTGTGGGACGAAATTGGGCCGCGCTTTGCCGTGTCCGTCGGGCTCGCTTTGCGCCAACTGGGAACCTAGGGTATGGAATCGAATATCAACCTACTCCCGGAAAAAGACAAGCAACTGAAGCGCGAAGTAAAAGCGCCGAAAGATGTGGTGGAAATGAGCACGCCGCAGGATCGGATTTTTCAGGAACGGGTAGACCGCATTGGCGGGGTGCTGGAATTTTTTAAGACCCTTTTCAAGCGCAAGCCCACTGCCTTGCCAAAGACGAAACCTGCCGTTGCCGCGTCAGACCCAGCCGTCCAGTACCCGGCACCTAAACCAACCATTGCCTCTGGGCCGGTGACGCGCGTGCAAACCATGCCAGACCGTTTGGCACCACCGCCCGCTCCGCCGCAAGCAAAAGGTTTTTTGCGCAAGATGTTCGGGCAGGCAAAACCCAAAGTTCCAGCAGCCCCGATAGCGGCAACACCTCCAGTGCACGCAAGTGCAACACCACTGCCACCGCCCCCAGCACCAAAGCTAGCTTCACCAGTAACGTCGGTGCCGTCAGCGAGCTTGCCCCCTGTGCCGCCGCCACCCGTGCGACGGCCAGCCTGGGCACCACCAAGCCCAGCCGGAGTCCCGGCGGCTCCAACCCCTGCCTGGAGCACGAAGCCAGCTCAGGTTGTGCCACCGCCGCCTCCATCGTTCGGCTTTACCCCGCCAGCCGCAACGGGTAAAACGCAAAACCGACTTTCTGAGGCCGCGCCAATTCTCGGCGCCGGCTTGAACGTCAACTTGGTGCCCCAAGAGTACCAGCCCGAAGGTCCGTCAAGGAATCGGTTGATTGCCGCTATCATCGTCGCGGCTGCGGTTGTGCTGGTTGCGGGCACCACCATTGGCCTGGGCATCTACCAACGGTCACTGGATGCGAAGATTGCCGACCTCGACACCGAAATTGCAGCACTGGGGCAGCAGGTGTCTGTGCTGGAAAGTGGCCCGCTGCAGCAAGCCAGCGTGCTGCGCCAGCGAACAGCCGACATTACCAAGGCGCTGGACCAGCACGTGTACTGGGATCAATTTTTCACCCAGATTGAAGGGGTCACGCTGCCAACGGTGAGCTACGGTAATATAAGCGTGGATGTAGCCGGGAGCGTGAGCATGTCGGCCACGGCCACAACGTTTGACGAAGTTGGCAAGCAGTTGCTCACCTACCAAAAAGCCACCGACTTCATTTTGCAAGCCACTATTCTCAGCGCCACCAAAGTGAGCAGCGCGGCAGCCACCGACACCCCCCCGGGGCAAGCTGCAGCTGCCCCAAAATCACAAGTGTCGTTTAGCGTGTCCCTGCGGGTGAACCCCAAAGTTTTCTACCATAGCCGCTAGTATGCGCATCTCCCTTACCTCACTCACACACTTCGTCGAACGACATGTCCTGGTGTTCGGCATAGGCGTTTCCGCCCTGGTCCTGATTATCGGCGGGTTCTTGTTCGTCGCCCCGCGGGTGAAAGAAGTGCGTGCGCTGGGCGGGTTGGACTATACCCAGAAGCAAGCCCAGCTGGCGGCCCAGCAAAGCTACCTGGAGCAGCTACGCGGCTTGCGTGACGAGGTGAATGCGGTCTCGCCGGACGATATTGCCCGCCTGAATGCCATTGTGCCGCGGGGCCGCGATGTGCCCGGGATTTTTCGGCAGATGCAAGCTTTTGCCAAGGATGCGAATATGGACCTGTCCTCGGTCGCAGTGTCGGATGGCGGCTCGGCGGCTGGCTCAGCCAGCGTCGGTGGCCTGCGCACGGTAACCGTCTCGGTTATCCTCAGCGGCGCACTCGACTACAACGGACTCAAGAATTTTTTGAACGTCGTGTCCCGCCAAGCCCCCTTGCTCGACCTCACTTCCATTTCTCACTCACCCTCATCTTCCAGCCAGCCAAATAGCTACAGCTTTAGTTTCCGCTCGTACTATTTTGAAAGCTAACCGCCATGCTCGTCCAGAAGCAAACTCCCGAACGTCTTAAAAAAATCCTGCTCTTCGGCGGCATTCCCATCCTGCTCTTGGGCGGGTACGTGCTGTACTTGAACATGTCGAGCAGCGGCGGGGCCAGCACCGGCAGCACCCCCACGCAGACCAAAACCGTAGCGAAAGATTTTGGGCAGGCAATTTTTCGTGACCCGCGGTTCTACGCGCTCTCGCCCAAAGGCGGCACCGAGCTTATTACCCAAGCGACGGCCGAGATTCCGGCTACCGAAGTGGCCGCCCCCACGGTTGAAGCTTTTAACGTGCAAACTGGCGGCGCAATTCTGTTTACCTGGAAACCGCCGGCAAAACTTGATGCCACGCTGGTCCGGGTTAGCCGCGCGGTGGGCGATACCAATGAGAACCTGGTGACGCTGCCCGCGACCGCAACGTCGTACCTCTACACCCAGGCGGTGGACGGCCAGGCAGCGACCTATGTCATTAACTACGTGAAGCAGGTAGGCGCCGCGCAATCGGCACAAATTGCGGCCAAGGTGGGGGCCAGCGGCGGTGGGCTCACCATCGAAGCGGCAGATGCCGCCGGCGTGCGCTTGCAGTGGGTAACCCCTGGTGCTGCGGAAGGCAAAAAAGTTGAGGTGTACCGCTCTGATGCTGCCGGCCTGCTCGGTCGCCGGGTCGCAGCGCTGGACGCCAGCACTACCAATTTTAATGACGCCGGTGGAAAAGCGGACATGCATTTTTACACCGTCGTGTGGCTGACCGACTCTATTGGCGGCCTAACCTGGACTGGAAAAATTACCAGCACCGACGCCACTATGCCCGACGCGCCAGATTTCGTGACCACCGCCTACGACGGCCAGAACAATCTGGTCCGGGTGTCCTGGGTGCCCTCACCGTCGGCCGACGTGGTGCGCTACGACGTGTTTCGGTCTGATGCGGCGCTGTTGCTGGGCACGCTGGTGGGCCAGAAAAATGTGCAAGATGTGGCCACGCTCGATCAGGCTGCCACCACGACCGGCGACTGCAGCAAAGAGCTGTGCATCGAGAACAAAAACCTGATCCCTGGAAAAACTTTGTACTACACCGTCATCGCCGTTGACCGGGCGGGCAACCAGTCCAGCGGGCAGGAACTCGGGAAAGCCGGCCGGGCAAACCCTTTCGTGCCGCTATGAGCCCAAGCTTTGTGAAAACTGACGTTCGCGACTTAGCGAGCGTGCTGCTGGAGCGAAAAGTCATTACCCCCGCCCAGTTTACCGCCGCGGAACAGCAGGCGCGCCAGAAGCGTGTGCCGACCATTAGCGTGCTGGAAGAGCAGGGCATTGTAAAATCTGACGACCTGGCCAAGGTCCGGGCCGACGTTTTTCAAATTCCCTACGTCGAGCTGCAAGGACGGGTTATTGGCCCCGACTTGCTCAACCTTATCCCCCGTGATATTGCCCGCAACTACCAAATGGTGGCCTTTGCCAAGGACAAAGGCAAGTTGAGCGTGGCCTTGGTAGACCCGACAAACTTCCGAGCGCTCGAAGCTATTGAATTTATAGCGCGCAACAACAACTTTACAATCGACTACCACATTGCGTCGTCCGACTCGATGGGCGGCATTCTGAAGCAGTACGCTAGCTTGAGCGCTGAGGTACAAGAAGCACTGGCCGCCACCCAGCCCTCAGATCGCCCCACAGTTAGCGCGCTGGACGAAATTAGCTTAGCCGATAAAGGCATTGAAGAAGTTATTAAAACCGCACCGGTGTCCAAGATGGTGGCGGTCATTTTGCGCCATGCTATTGAAGGCGGCGCGTCCGACATCCACATTGAGCCCACGGTCGAGGGGTCGCGCGTCCGCTACCGCGTGGACGGCATTTTGCACACCTCTATCAAGCTGCCACCCTACGTGCACGCCGCTATCGTGGCACGCATCAAGGTCATTTCTAACCTCAAGCTCGACGAAACGCGCTTGCCGCAAGACGGGCGCTTCCACACCGAAGTGGACGGCAAGTCCATTGACCTCCGCGTGTCCACCCTGCCGCTGATGAACAACGAAAAAGTCGTGATGCGTATTCTCGACTCGTCCAGCCGCATCCTCACGCTCGACGACCTGGGCTTTATTGCCCGCGAGCGGGACGTGCTGGTCAAATCACTCTCTTCCACGCAGGGCATGGTGCTCAGCACCGGCCCGACCGGCTCGGGTAAGTCCACCACCCTGTACACGCTCATCGGCATGATCAACACCGAAGACGTGAACATTGTTACCCTGGAAGATCCGGTGGAGTACCACACCGAGGGTGTGAACCAGAGCCAGGTGAATGCGGACGTGGGCTACAATTTTGCCAACGGGTTGCGCTCGATTCTGCGCCAAGACCCTGACGTGGTCATGGTCGGTGAAATCCGCGACACGGAAACTGCTGAACTCGCGGTCAACGCTGCCCTCACCGGGCACTTGGTATTTTCCACCTTGCACACCAATGATGCCTTTGGCGCCGTGCCGCGGCTTATTGATATGAAAGTGGAACCGTTCCTCATTGCATCGTCCCTTTCTACCATCATTGCCCAGCGGTTGGTGCGCCGCATTTGCGAGTATTGCAAAGAGCCGCAAGAGGTACCCGACGCCACACGCGACATTGTGCTGACGACGCTCAAAGCGGCGTCCCAGTCCGCCTTCCCGAAAGACTTCTCGCTCGACAAGCTCCAGTTCTCTCATGGCCGCGGCTGCGTGCGCTGTGGCAACACCGGCTACAAAGGCCGCCTGGTGGTGGCGGAAGTCATTGAAATTACCGATGAGATGAAAATTATTATCACCAGCGGCTCACGCCTGCAGGATATTAAAGCCGAATCTAAGCGCCAGGGCGTGCTGACCATGAAAGAAGACGGTTTTGTAAAAGCCCTTATTGGCCTAACCACCGTGGAAGAAGTCTTACGCGCTACTCAAGAATAACCCACTCACTTGCCCCCTATGCCTACACCGAAGCGACCACTCCAGAAGAAAGTTCCCGCCGCAGCCGCAAAACCCGCGACTGAAAAAAAACACACTATTTTGCTGGTTGAAGACGATACGTTTTTGGCTGGCATGTACGTAACGAAGTTGGAACTTGAAGGTTTTCATGTCGTGCTGGCCAGCGATGGCGAGCAGGCCGTGACCCTGGCCCTACGTGAAGTGCCCGACCTGATGCTGCTGGATATTGTGCTGCCCAAGAAGAGCGGTTTCGACGTGCTTAAAGAAGTAAAAGCCAATGCACTCACCAAAAATGTACCAGTTATTTTACTCACCAATTTGGGCCAAAAAGAAGACGTACAAAAAGGCTTAGACCTGGGCGCCCTCGACTACCTTATTAAAGCGCACTTCATGCCGTCCGAAGTTGTGGCCAAGGTCCGACGTTTAATGAAGTAACCACTTTAGATTTTCAATGCTGACTTCTGAACAACAAGCTATTACTCGAATACTCACCCACCCCGTACCAGTCGCTACGCTCCGGTACAGGGTGCCTTCGTTAGAATAAACTTGAACCCTACACGATGTTAACCTCCGAGCAGCAAGCTATCACTCGAATACTTACCCAGGCCACGCAGTACCGCGCGTCTGATGTTCACCTTGTGCCGGGCAACCCGCCCTTCCTCCGCGTTGACGGCAAGCTGGTGCCGCTGGACCAAGAGCCGGTGGTGAGTGCGGACGTGGTGCGGGGCTTTGTTGATGGCATTCTTTCCGAAAGCCAGAAAGCGACGCTCGAACGCGAGCGTGATGTGCACGCCACCGTGGCGGTGGACGGCAAATTGCGCTTCCGTTTGACCGCCATGTACCAGAAGGGGACACTCTCTTTGGACCTACGCTACATTCCCGATGCCATCCCGACCCCGCGCGAGCTCGGCCTGCCCAAGAGTGCCGAGGCATTTGCTCGTGCGCCGCACGGGTTAGTGCTTATTTCTGGCCCGTACGGCGCGGGTCGCACCACCGTGCTAGCCTCGCTGGTCAACCTTATTAACCTGGAGCGCGTGGCACACATTCTTAGCATTGAGCAACCCATTGAATTTTTATTCGTGAGCCAGAAGAGCGTGATTGAACAGCGGGAGGTGGGTGCGGACGTGCCGACTATTGGCCATGCGCTCACGCTGACGGATATGGAAGATGTAGACGTTATTGCTATTGGCGAGCTGGATAGCACGGAGGACATGCGTGCCTGCGTGCACGCTTTGCACAGCGGCAAGCTTATTATTGCCACCATCACTGCAGACTCGGCAGTGCAGGCGATCGAGCGCTTGGTGAACGCCTTTTCCCCAGCCGACCAGCCTACGGTTCGTAAAGAATTGGCTGATGCGCTCCAGGGTGTGCTTAACCTACGTTTAGTGCCCCGGGTTGGCGGCGGCCGCGTATTAGTAGCCGAGGTCTTTACCCCGGCGGCCGCCACGCGCGCAGTTATTCGGGATGGGCAGTTCTTGCAGCTAGCCAATGCTATGCAGACCAGCCGGCAAGATGGTACGGAATCGTTAGACCGAACCTTGGCTGAACTCGTCCGCGTCGGGGATATCCTGCCGCAAGATGCCGAAGCCGTGGCGCTGGACCCTGCTAGTCTTCGCAACATTGTAAGCCGCGGCTAAACCATATGGCAATTTTTGACTATCGTGCGAAGAATCTGGCCGGCCAAACCGTGGAAGGGGCTGTGGTGGCCCCTACTGAGTCTGGCGCGTACGATACCCTTCGCGAGAAGCAGCTGACGATTATTAGCATGCACGAGCGGGCCAAGAGCGCCAAGTTCTTGGGCGCCAACCTGTTTAACCGTGTGACGGTAAAAGAGCAGGTCATTTTTGCTCGCCAGCTCTCGGTGATGATTTCGGCGAATGTGCCCATTGTCCGTGCCTTGCGCATTATGGTGCGCCAAACCAACAACGTGCATTTTAAAATGATTCTGTCCGACGTGCTGGACGAAGTCGACGGCGGCGCTAAGCTTTCGGCAGCCATGGGCCGGTACCCGCAGGTGTTTAACAACTTCTTCGTGTCCATGATCCGCTCGGGTGAAACCACGGGGAAGTTGGATGAAGTGCTCGTGTACCTGGCTGACCAGCGGGAAAAAGATTACGGCATCATCAGCCGCGTTCGCGGGGCGTTCATTTATCCGGCCGTCGTGCTCTTTGCCGTTGTCGCCGTCGGTTTTGTGATGGTGGTATTCGTGTTGCCCAAGCTCTTAGAAGTGTTTGCCGAAGGTGGCGCGGAGTTGCCACTAAGCACGCGCATCCTTATTGCGGTAAGCAACTTTGCCAAGAACCAGTGGTACGTGGTCATTTTGGCTGTTATCGGCATCATTGTAGGGTTTGTGCTGTGGCGCCGTACCGAGAGTGGCAAACGCATTTTGGATATTGTAAAGCTTAAAATACCCATTGGCGGCAAGATTTTTACCATGATTTACCTAACGCGTTTCTCGCGCACGCTTTCTACCCTGCTCACCTCCGGGGTGCCGATTTCGAATGCCTTGGCAATTACTGCAGAAGTGGTTGGCAACTACACGTACCGGGAAATTGTTGAAAAGACCATTAAAGAGGTCGAAGACGGCAATTCTATTACTACTGTCTTCGTCAAAAGCAAGGCCGTGCCGCTGATGCTCTCGCAAATGATGAGCGTAGGCGAGCAGTCTGGCCGGCTGGACCAAGTGCTCATTAAGGTGGCGCAATTCTATGAAAACGAGCTAGATGCCTTGGTTCGTAACCTCGTGGCACTCATCGAGCCAGTTATCTTGCTGGTTATGGGTGTGGGTGTCGGGTTTATGGTGTCTTCTATCTTGCTGCCAATTTACAACATCAGCGAAGCGGTGAATTAGCTCCATAACCCTCTCCCGCGAGTGGAGAGTGAAGGAACTTAGAACGTCCTCTCCTCTCGCAGGAGAGGATGCCCGAAGGGCAGGTGAGGTGATATCGAGCAAAGGATAGTCTCGTTTCCCCCTCACCCGAACCTCTCCCAGAGGGAGAGGAGGGGATAACGCTGACTGCGCTGGTTCCTATGTTGGTACATACCCCCAAAAGCTGCTATAATAATCCTATCTTGTCGTGGCTGCGAGTTGTCCTGGAACTTACGTCCACCTACGCCCCTTGGGCTTAGGCGGACAAGGGAGGATGGGTGGTTCAGTACTGATCACTGATCCCCCAGACGGACGACCCGCTTCGCCGCATTAAAGCGAAGGGAGGTGACAGACATGCAAAATCGAAAAGGTTTTACCCTCATTGAACTTTTGGTGGTTATTGCCATCATCGGTATCCTGTCTGCCGTGGGCCTCATCGCACTCAACGGTGCACGTGAAAAAGCACGCGACAGCCAACGCAAGAGCGACCTCGGTCAGCTCCGCACAGGTTTGGCGTTGTATTATGATACCAATAATAACTACCCGAACTCATTATTCGACTTCGGTAATGGGCACACCACAGGTGCAGCTATTGGAGCCTTTGGGAGCGCTACGAATGCCGCCGGCGCCGCAGTGGTTATTACCCAGTCTGGTATTGATTCAGACTTTGCTAGCACTGCTGGTGAGTTAATGTATGACGCTCTTGTTGCAGGAGCTAAATACATTTCTCGTTTGCCAACTCCGCCAGCCAACGGCACGTTTGCCTTCAGCCAGAGATATGTATATTTCTCTTGTGCAGGCGGTGGTTCTACAACACAGGCTAACTCAGCAGCTGGTGAACCAAACTACGTGATCGTGACAGAGTTAGAACGCCCAGTGAGCACAACCAAACCATGGCTTGTGGTCAATGCTCTTAACGGTACGCAAGCAGAAACCGCTCCATCAGTGACACCTTGTAGTTAGTGTTTTCTGGTTTTCTGCAAAAGAGCGCCAATGGCGCTCTTTTGCTATACTGCAAGCAGTTATCACGTCGTTTGGGTTAGCTGCTATTCTCTATGTCTTCATACGTTCGTTCCCGGTCGGGGTTTACCTTGGTAGAGCTGTTGGTGGTCATTGCCATTATTGGTATTCTTTCGGCAATCGGCCTTATTGCGCTCAACGGTACGCGGGAAAAAGCTCGGGACATAACCCGAAAGAGCGATATTAAACAACTATCTACCGGCTTGGCGCTGTACTACGATTCGAAAAACAGCACCTACCCAGATTCTTCGCTTGCCGGCGTGCTCACTTGGAATACAGGCGCCACCCAAGCAGGCGAACGTGCAGACGCTAATGGTTGCCCGGCCTGTGTTTTGTATACCACCCTTGTTGGCCAGTCAAACTTTGTCACACATTTACCGCCCGCGCCGGTTGTAGGTTCGGGTGTTTTACAGCAAGAGTATTGGTATGTGTCGTGCGTGGGAGAGGGCAACACTGCTCAAACCTCGGCCACCGCGTACGCGCTCATTAGTGGGCTGGAACGCCCCGCGGATACGTCGAAAGGTTTGTGGGTTTTTCGATCCACGGCCACCGCGGCCCAAGAAGAGCCAACCAACCTAGTTACACCGTGCAACTAGGGGTATGATGACGTATCTTCGTTACTGGGCGATTGTGGGGTTTTTACTCATCGGTGCCGCCGTGTTAAGCGGCGTGCCAGATTTTACCAACAAGTGGCCACACGTTGTGGTGGGTTTTTTAGTGTTGCCGTTAACCTGGGCTTTGCACTACTTGCAAAAAAAGCCCTTCTCCTGGCGTGAGCCAGAATTTTGGGCCTGGCTTGCTCTCGCAGGTACGCTCGTAAGCACGCTGTTTGCCGGGAATGTGTACGCCGCCAGCCTGGGGTGGCTGGTGGTGGCTATTGGCCTCGTGGTTTTTATGGCCGTGCGCACCCTGGCCCAAGATCATCGGCAAGTGTTGCAGGTTGGCATGCTTCTCCTTGGCGTTCTTTGGGTAGGGTGGGCCATGCTTGCAACGCACACGAGTCTGCCCATTTCTTGGGTGCCGGCCGTGGCAAAAGACCCAGTGGCCTTAGCGGCGTTGGCTGTGCCATCTCTGGTTGCGGGGTTCATGTTGCTAAAGCGTCAAGCGTTTTGGAAAAATTGTATACTTTTGTTTGCGGTTGTGGTGTGCATTGCCCCTTTTGTATTGCCAAGTTTTTATATCCGGATTCAGCAGGATTGGCAGCAGACGGCGGTACTGACCCAAGCTTTTGCCAGCATGGCCACGTCGAATGCAGGATTTGGAGTGGGAGCTGACAATGCCACGTATGAATATCTTGTGAGCGCGCTGGTCCCGAGTGTGCTAGCAGACCGTGCCCCGAGTACAGTGTTAGATATAGTGAGTAGCTTTGGTATTTTTGGCACACTCATGCTCATTGCCATCCTTGCCACAACACTGCTGGCCCTGCGGGGACGTTCTCGTCGTACAAAAATTGTCATGCTTGCTGCAGTGGGCGTTTCGCAAGCGCTCTGCTGGGTAGCGAATGTGTGGCAATACCCGGGTGTCTGGTTTGGTTGGTGGGTTTTGCTGGGCCTGTGCGCTGCACCCTTGCCGACTGTAGAAATCCGCGGTGGGGACACCCGCAGGTATTTCCGCGTAGTAAGTATAAGTTTGAGTACCCTTATTGCTGCACAAGCACTTGTTATGGGGCTGGGCCTCAACCGGTTTGCCGCGGCCGAACGCATGGCGCTCTCTGGGGATACAAAAAAAGCCGCAAGTTTGTATGCGTTTTCTTTGCGATTCGACCCCGACCCCGAGCAACGCCGCGCCTATGCCGAATCCTTGTGGCTAAATAATTATCAGAGTAAAGAACTGGATGAAGCTGCTAAGCAGGCACGTCTGGCCTACGATTGGAACCGGCACGACGCGTTTGCCCGTCAAATTGGCGCCCGAGTCGCTTTTTCCCAAGGCCACAATGCCGATGCCGAGCGTTTGTACCGAGAGACCTTGGACCGCGACCCGTATTTTTCTCTGGAAGTTTATCTTCTTTTTTCGGACGTGTATGCCAAGCAAAAGAAGACTGCCGAGGCCCGGGCAGTCCTCTTGGAAGGCTTGGCGCGCTATCCTGCCAACCCGACCGCGGGTGATGTGCCTAACCCAGTCTTTTTGCAACAGCTGCAGAAATTGCGCGATCGGGTAGAGTTCCTTGATAAACAAGAGTAGAGCATTTGTGTATACTATGCGTATGCAACGTAAAGGCATTTCCATGGTCAGCATCGTGTTCGTCAGTCTAGCGTTTTTAGTGGTTATTTTTGTTGGCTTGCGCACCATTGGTACAGAACGGGCAAAAACTCGGGACGCCCAGCGTGTAGCCGATATGGCGCGTCTGCAGGTGGGGTTTTTGCTGCTTTTTAATCGAACCTCGAGCTATGCCGGGGCGGCGCAAAATGGCTGTGCAACCGTAAACGCTCCCGTTCGCACCTGCAATTTGGCCCAGGATGTAAAAGGCATTGCTGCGCTGCGGGATCCGCAGACGGTCGATTACGTTGTGACTAAAGTACCAGATGCAAGCACGTACGAAATTAGTTTTTCTTTGGAACGCGGGACTTCTACCTTTGCTGCCGGGAAGCATACGCTTAGCCCGGCGGGGATTAAGTAGTTTAACCACCCCGTCCACCTTCGCTGGAAGCTACGGTGGACACCCCTCCTCCGAGAGGAGGGGAAATGAATAAATATCCTCCCCTCTCGGAGGGGAGGCGTAGGTGGGGTATAGCAGAAAACGTACATGAATTTTTTAAACCCATTCATCGCAATTTTCCTCTTCTTGCTCGGCGCCATCATCGGCAGCTTTTTAAATGTTGTCATTTTTCGGTTGCCCAAAGGTCGCAAGTTTTTAGGGCCCAAGCAGCGCTCCCGCTGCATGCACTGTAAAAAAGTGTTACAACCTTTAGATCTCGTGCCGATTTTTAGCTACCTTTTTTTTCGGGGACGCTGCCGGTACTGCCATAAACCGTTGAGCCCGCAGTACATTATTGTTGAGACGCTTACCGCTGCTATTTTTGTACTCTTGTACCTGCAGCACGGGCTAGATATGGACTTTTTTATTGGTGCCATTGGTGCGTGCAGCCTGCTGGTACTGGCCTTCATCGACGGCCGCCACAAAATTGTGCCAGATAGCATTAGCCTGCCGACCCTGGGCGTGCTGACTGCACTACAACTTATTCGTATCTTTACGGGCGCATCGTCAAACGCAAATTCGCAACTGCTTAGCCTGCTGCTAGCTATAGCCATTGGCGCGGCCTGGTTTTGGCTGCAGTGGTTTTTTTCCCGCGGCAAGTGGGTGGGGAGCGGGGATATCCGCATTGGCGCTGTGCTGGGTGCCTATCTGGGTTTCCCGGGGGTCATCTTGGCGCTTTTTGCCTCGTATCTCAGCGGCAGCGTATGGGCGGCAACCTTGCTAGTGCGCGGGAAGGTCAAGCTCAAGAGTCAGCTACCATTTGGCGTGTTCCTTGGGGCAGCCGGCATTTTGGCGTTCATTTTTGGGCCCAGCGTGGTAGACTGGTATAAACAGCTTATTGGACTATGAAAAAAGGCTTCACCCAGCACCACCTTGCATGTACTACGTGTATTATTTAAGAAGTCTTAGTAGTAATGAATCATACATAGGCTCGACTAAGGACCTCAAGCGTAGGGTTAAAGAGCACAACGACGGCAAAAGTTTTTCAACTAAACGTTACAGACCATGGCAATTGCAGTATTACGAGGCATTTCATGAGGAATCCTTAGCACGTATGCGTGAGCATAATCTTAAACACAATGGCAATGCTTTACGTGAGTTGAAAAAACGACTCACGTTGTCTTCATCAAAGAAGAGTAATAAGCAAGGTGGTGCTGGGTTTACACTCATAGAGGTTATCATTGCCGTAGGTATTTCGGTTGGCCTACTCGCCTTTGTGTTGGCAAATTACTACCGCGGCGGTGATGATAGCGCGCTCAACAAAGAGACAAGTTTGCTCATGTCGCGAATCCGCTTTGCGCAAGAAGAAGCAAATTCGGGCAAGACGTTTGGGTATTGCTATCATTTCACGGGCACAAGTTGTACAGGGAATGGCCCCAGAGTTTGCAGCAATGATCTACTCAAAGCGTGCCCACTTGGAACCGAATGTGGCCCAGGAAATAGCTGCGTTAATGCCACAACATCATTAGTATGCAGCAATGATCCGTATCGGCAATGTTCAGTTGATGGCGACTGTGCAAATGGCGGTACGTGCAGATACTCTTGTGATCCGAACAATAATATTGCAAGAAATTGCTGCCCAGGTGGGACCGGCTTGAATGGGGTATGCCCAACTGGCAATGAAACGCCGACTGGTGGTTTTGTTATTTCGCTTGCATGCCCCGGAGGGTATACCAAGCCTGGTGGATATGATGAAACCGAATATCCATTTCTCACAAATGGAGCGTCAATGTATGGACTGTTTGCAGAACGTCGCACCTGTGGATCCGCCAGTGCAAGCGCGCCGACATTGTGCTTTCCGCCTCGGCAAACGGCCGCACTTGGCGCATTTGATGACACCGCAATTGGGTCAGATGGAATTGTAAGTGCCTTTACATTCTTGTGGGGCGCACCGAGCGGGTCCAAAGGCCAAAAAGGGGATACAGCACAAGAACGGTACGTACTTGACCCTAAAGTTGTGGTAAAAGATTTGCAGCTGGTTTCGCAAAATGCAGTGCCTGGGGCTACAGGAACAGGTAAAATTTTTCGATGTACATCAGGCGATAATCCCGGCGGTGGTACTCCATGGCGTGGCAAAACGGTCAGTACCGCTGGCAATTCACTTGTCCCAAATAACTATCCGTTGCAAGTCGCAATTCGTTTTATACCACCCGACGGACGGAGCGTGATGCTCACCGATAATATTGCTATTAATCCACCTGGTGCTGGTTCGGATCCGGATCCAAATAATGCCTGGGTGAGTGCCGATGTAATGCTCGGGCTCGTCAAACGTCCAAATAGCGATTGCCACGTCGTGACCATGACCCGCGCTGGCGTGGTTTCTCAACGGACCGATGCCGACTGCATCTTTGACTAGGCAAATGAAAAAACCTCCGCAGGGCTTCTCGTTGCTTGAAGTTCTTGTTTCGGCTGGGATTTTTATTGCATTGCTCGGGCTTATCCTGGCTAACTACCGGCGCAGTAATGATGACAGCGTCCTTTCTCGTGAAGCCACGCTGCTGATGTCCCGCTTACGTCTTGCGCAAGAGAATACCGCAGGCGGCGCGGTTGCTGGGTATTGCACGCTTACCAATGACGATACAAAGTGCTCGAGTAATGCCGAGTGTGCAGCAATTACGCCGGGGTCGACGTGTACGGTAAGCACTCCGAGCGGCGGCTTTGGGCTATTTGCCAGCTGCAGCACGGGGGCGACATTTGAAAATAACCATTGGCCCAACCGCAGCCAGTACTACCTGTTTGCCGACCGCGTGCAGTGCAAGGGGGATTGCTTCCCGTTTAATTGGCTGGAGTCTGAAAATTGGCCGATGCCTCAAGACAATGGGTTTGCGGGCGTGGACACCACCATGGATCATATTTTTAGCAGTGACGGCTACGGCAGCGGTGGACGCCATAAAGGTGATACAATAGCAGAAACGTTTACGTTCGACCCAAAAGTCACGCTCGTTGACTTGAGCTTGCAAGACACCACGGGTGGAAAGGTGAGTTGCAACGTAGGCGGTGCACCGTGGAAGGGAATATCTCCTGAGCCCGCCCCAAGCCCGATCGGTGGTGTTGATCCAAATTATCCGCTGCAAGTTGCGGTGCACTTCCCTACGCCTGATGGTCGCTCCATTGTTATCTCGGACAACGTCAGCACGCACACGCCTTTCACTGCGGTTGGTGGGCTGGGCGCCGATGTTCCCTGGAAAGAAGCCCGCTTCATGCTTGGTCTGGTTACCCGCCCAAATCAAGATTGCCGCGTGGTGCGCGTGACCAAGGACGGGGTTATAACACAAGATCTAGATGCCGATTGCCAATTCTAAAAAACGCCGCGGAACCGCTTTGCTCGAGAGTATTATTGCTATCGGGGTTATTCTGACGGGGGTGGTTGGCACGCTCGTGCTGCTCAACACCAGTATCAACCTTGGCCGCGCGAACCAAGATAGAATTGTTGCACAAAATCTAGCACGCGAAGGTTTGGAGTTGGCGTACAGCCTGCGGAATTCCGCTTCTATGCGTAAGGTGGATGACCCCAAGACCAATTGGTATAAATATTTGCACAGTGAAGTGTTGAAGAGTAGTAATCCGGAAAGCTACTTACGCAATTACAATCTTGGCGAGGTTACGGGTGGCGTGTGTAAGCAACGTTCGCTCATTGAAAATACCGCAACTCGGACTACGGAAAACAATGACCAAAGTTTTGATGGGTCAGCCTTTACCTATGGGCCAGGAGTAACACCGGAAGCAGCGCTGGCATGCGACCTCGATGCTTTCGTTAATTACCTTTTTGAAACTGGCTGGGGGCCACCACCCGCCTGTATGGGTGCACCAACCGATATTACCCGTGGTCAGTACTGTGACGCAAGCGGAGCCTATTGCATGACTGAAGGACCAACAGATTGTGATTATAATGGCGAAGGTGGCGCCGATATTATTGACGTAACGTACCTCGTAAACCAGTTTTACCTAAATACTTTTCAGTTTGGATTTGGTTACCCAACGCTTGCTGGGGCATCTGGTAAAGTCAATGGCAAATTAGATTTTTATAGCACGCTCACCGCCGACGGTACCACTGGCATATACCCTCAAGACCCAATTTGGTTGGACACCCGGGCGCAAGTATACACAGATAATGCTGAAACTACGTACGTCCAGAATTTGAGCAATATCACTGGCTACAAACAGACGAAGTACTACCGTGTTGTTAGCATGCAGGCCATTTGTCGAGGAACCAAGTCGGTCCCAACTTTGCAAACGGTGGAATTGGTTATTGACGCGGATAATGCTTTTAATTGTTTTGATTATATTTCCGCAAATAATGGCAGCGGAGAAGTTGCTGAAGATTGGGATCTAGATTCAATAAGCCATGTCGGTGTTCTGGTTTCTAGTGAAGTACGCTGGCCGACCCCTACGAGCAGCACCAAAGCGCGATATCAAGAGTTTTTATATGACTGGATTTCCATCTAAGCGCCACACACAAGGGTTTACGCTGATTGAGGTTCTTGTCGCGGTTGCCGTGTTTTCAATTACGACGGTTATGGCTGTTAACCTGTTCATTATTTTCGTGCAGCAGCAGCGTCGTACACTCAACCAGCAGGAACTCCAGAACGACGCACGGTCAGTTATGGAACAGGTTGCTAAAGATGTGCGCGAAGGGAGCATTGATTACGAATACTACGCCACCGCACCCTTGACAACCCAGAAAAAACTTTTTAGCGAGCTCTCAAGTCAAGCAGGAAATGATGATTGCTTGGTGTTGCGGAATGCGGTAAACGAGCAAATTCTTTATCGACTTAATAACGAAATTGTTGAACGATTAGTATTGACGACACCGGTCACCTCTGCGGGTTGTAGCTCTTTTACTGATTGGGAAAAAATATCTCCCGACATCCTTGAAGTTGTAAACTTTACCTTTACCATTGCCCCAACCGAAGACCCTTTTGCCGCGCAAGCTGCGCAAGTATGTGGCACCACAACTGCGCCAATCATAATACCTAGTGATGCCTCCTGCCGGTGGGGGACCATTTGTCTCGACCCTGCAGACTCCACGTGCATAAACGAGCGCGGCGGTACTTGCTATTGCTACCCCCAAAAATATGGTGATGTTGCGCCCTTGCACCCGCGCGTCACTTTTAGTTTCAAAATGTCCCGCACCAGCAACCAGCAAACCATTAGCCAAACGTTTCAGACCACGGTTGCCAGCCGACTTTTCAAAAATCTTGATCGGTTAAATTCGTATGTCCCGTAAGCACACCCGCAAAGGCATAACGCTAATCCTTGCCATCATGATTATGTCGGCAGTGGTGGCTATTGGCATCACGCTTACCACCGTGCTGGTGTTCCAGGTGCGCATTAATAGCGTGGTCCGCGAAGGGCACCAAGGCTACTACGGTGCAGAGTCGGGGATTGAGCTAGGTTTGAATAAAATAAATACCCTCAAATCTGGTAAGTTAAGCGAAGCCATTGCGGAGTTAACAGATGCAGCACTGCCAGTTGGGGCAGACAATGAGTACGAGGAATACTTTTGTACGGGTGGGACGTGTGGCATCCCGGCTGCATCGCTGCTCGCAACCAGCCAAGAGGCCAGTAGTGCCGTCTCGATCCCGCCGCAGTTGAAAGAAAATCAAAGCGTATTTATAGAGCTCTACAACGTTGATGATTCTCTAAATACTGGTGGGACTGATTTTTCTGCGCCGACCCTACGGCTTTGCGCTGAAGGCGAAGATGCAACCCATGATGAAGTACTTGAAGTAAGTTGGGTGGCTTGGGACACTTCATTGAAACTTTCGAGGACACAAAAGGTGTACGTGAGTTATAGTAGTTTTCATGATCAAACATGCGTTGATAATGGTATTACAGGTAGCAATGGTTTTTCGGTTCCTATAACACAATTTTATCCAAACTATAGTCCAACAGGCGCATTTGCTGGGTTTCGCATACGTATAACTCCGTTGCAGGTTGGCACAACTGGCAGTGTTAAAAATTTACGCGTTTTTACCTCGCCAGACGTGAACTCACAAATCCGACTTAAATCTATTAGTAGCGCAGCTGGGCAGAAGCAGGCCCTTTCTGCGCTCTTCCCTTGGTCTTTGCCGCTTAGTGGCTTGTTCGACTTTCTTATCTATAGCGAAAGTAATTTAGAAAAAGAAATACCTATTACCATTGCCCAAGATTTGAAGCGGTATGGACCGTTTTCTGTGCCTGTGCCGCCTAATAGCCCCATACCAACCACACCAGAAGATCCATTTACCGGTTGCGCAACTGGCTCTTGCCAGTATTACATCCGGCTTATATCAGATAATGATGGCTGGGATGAAACGTCGCTCACTGTTGCTGCAGGTAATACTGCTGCAAAGAGCGTCGGCGCGCTAAATGCCTCGACATGTATAATCCGAGATCCGTATACATTTACGAGCAGCTACAATATTACTTTTGCAAATATCCCACCAGCGCCGAGGGCTTTAATCCAGTACGAACTCCTCACCCGCCCGGCCTTTAGCACTGCGGACGAGAATTACTGCCCGTAAGATAAGCCCGAGCGTACCTCTCTGTGGGTGCGCTCGGTGGAAAAATACTTTCAAGCGCAGGCACGGAGACCTGCGCTTGGTTTTTTAAACATGCCCAAGCGCACGCTCTCCCCGCCTGCCTTCGCCTGGCGCTCGGCAATGGCGGGCAGGTAGCGTGCGCGTCGTTTCACAATTTTACCGCGGTAGAATAAACGAGTTGCGTACTTCTTTCTCGACAATTTCCACCTTGAGGGCGTGGAATTTTTCTTTGAGCAAACCACCAAATGCAGTTTGGATTGGCTGCCCGCCGCCGCCCGAGACCGTCACTGGCACGCTTTTGGTTACGCGGTCATTCGCATCCCGCTCGAGCACCATGGTGTAGTCAATGGCGGTGTGCACGTGACCAGTAAAAATTTGGTCTACCGGGTTAGCGGCGAGAATTTCTACAAAGCGTTCGTTACTTGCTCTTGAAGTGCGTGTTTCATCATCGCCCAGGATACTGGCCAACGGGTAGTTAAATGGTCGGTGGTAGGCCAGGATAGTAACTTGCCCAGCAGTGCGTTGTTGCAAATCTTTTTCTAGCCAGTCGAGTTCAGCAGCAGGGAAGCCCACCTTTCTGTCCGCATTATCCAACAGCACCAGGTGAATATTACCAATATCTACACTGCGCCAGCGCTCACCAATGGTTTCTGACCAGGCGCTTGCTGATGTGCTGGCAATAATGTCGTGGTTGCCGGGGACTATGTAGACGGGTATGGTGAGCCCGAGTCTGCGGTGGAGCGCTTCCAGCTTCTGCAATTCTTGGGCAGCGCCAGTGGATGTTGCATCGCCCACGTGCAGCAGGAATTGGATACTGGAATCTGCAGCGACCTGATGGATGAGATCGTCATACACCGGGTTGGAACCTTCGTTATCGCCGATTACGGCAAAAGTACGTACCGGCGCTTGGTCTGCCGCACGCTTGGGGAGTAATGTTTCGACCAGGCTGGCAGGCTTTGCGCTGTGCAGCCACCACAGCAAGAATACGCCGGCAAGAGCGGCGATGAGGAGTAATATACGGTATACTGGACGCATGGTTTCGTCAGCATACACTATGTCCAAAACCGAAGCCAAAGCCCGCGTTGCTAAGCTGCGTGAGCAGATT
The DNA here is from genome assembly GCA_038063455.1 of Patescibacteria group bacterium. Lineage (GTDB taxonomy): Bacteria > Patescibacteriota > Patescibacteriia > PEXW01 > PEXW01 > CAIPSZ01. Next base: position 118,910 of record JBBTVB010000002.1, on the reverse strand, counting down.
GACCATTACCGGTACCAGTACCACGTGCTTGACCGTTCGGAAATTTCGGATGCGGCACTCGACTCGCTCAAGCACGAGCTGGACCAGCTGGAGCAGCAGTACCCAGAACTCATCACGCCTGATTCGCCAACCCAGCGTGTGGGTGGGGCGCCACTGGCCAAGTTTGTAAAAGCGCCACACAACAGGCCCATGCTCTCGCTCAACGACGTGTTTGATGCGGCCGAGGTGCAGGCTTGGGCTGGCCGCATAGCCAAACTGGCACCCGGCAAGTTCACCTACTTTGCCGAGTTGAAAGTGGATGGTTTAGCCTTAAGCCTTACCTATCGTAAAGGTTTGTTAGTACGGGCAGCCACCCGAGGCGACGGCCGGGTAGGGGAAGACGTTACGGAAAATGCCAAAACCATTGAGGCTATCCCGTTGCGTTTGCGGACAGTACAAAACATGCCAGACAACATTGAAGTTCGCGGTGAGGTGTACATGACCAAACAGGCCTTCGCGCAACTCAATGCTGCTGCGGCCAAACGTGGGGAGCCGGCATTTGCCAACCCCCGCAATGCTTCGGCAGGGGCCATCCGCCAGCTTGACCCAAAAATTACTGCAAGTCGAAAACTTTCTTTCCTGGCCTATGACCTGGTTACGGATGTTGGTTTGCGCACGCACGAAGCAGTCCACCATGTGCTGGCCGAACTCGGCTTCCAGAGCGGCAAGCATAACCGGCCGTGCGCCAGCCTTGCAGACGTTGCGCGCTACTACCAAGACATTGAAACACTACGACCCAAACTGCCGTACTGGATAGATGGCAGCGTCATTAGCATCAACCACCTAGCGACCTTTACAAAACTTGGGGTCATTGGCAAAGCTCCGCGCGGGGCAATTGCCTACAAGTATCCTGCCGAGCAAGCGACCACGGTGGTGGAAGACATTCAAGTGCAAGTTGGCCGCACCGGGGCGCTCACGCCGGTGGCACACCTGCGGCCGGTGCTGGTGGCGGGTTCCACCGTGTCGCGGGCAACGCTGCACAACCTGGATGAGATACGCCGCCTGGATGTCCGGATTGGCGACACGGTCATTTTGGAAAAAGCCGGCGACATTATTCCCGACGTGGTTCAGGTCTTGCCCAAGTTCCGCACGGGCAAAGAAAAAATTTTTCACATGCCCAAGCGTTGCCCGGCCTGCGGTTCGGCAGTGCGGCACCCGGAGGGCGAAGTGGCCTACTACTGCACTAACAAGCAGTGCTTTGCGCAGCGCATGGAAGAGCTACAGCATTTTGTCGCCAAGAACGCCCTGGATATCGACGGCTTGGGCCCGAAAATTTTGGAGCAGCTCTGGCATGCCGATTTGCTGCGTACCCCTGCAGATTTGTTTGACCTGCAGGTGAAAGACCTTGAACCGTTGGAGCGCTTTGCCGAAAAGTCAGCCGAAAATTTGGTGCAAAGCATCCAGGCGGTGCGTAAGGGCGTGGAGTTCTGGCGTTTCATTAACGCGCTCGGTATCCGGCATGTGGGGGAGCAGACGAGCCATGATTTGGCTGAGGCCTTTGGCAGCATTGCCAAGCTTCGCAAAGCGACGCTGGTAGCATTACTCAACATCCATGACGTTGGGGAAACCGTGGCCAAGAGTATTAGCGAGTACTTTGCCGATGCCGAGAATCAGCAACACCTTGACCAGTTACTCAAGCGGCTGATTGTTCGCACCGAGCGCCAAGCTGCGGCCGGCCCGTTGACCGGCAAGAGTATTGTCGTGACTGGGAGCTTGGAGCATTTTTCCCGTGAGGAAGCTAAAGCTGCCATCCGCAAGGCTGGCGGCAAGTGGGTGAGCAGCGTGAGCGCCAAGACCGACTTCGTTATCGTCGGGGCTGATCCTGGGTCAAAAGCGGAGAAGGCGAAAAAACTTGGCGTCCGCATCCTCGATGAGCCGGGATTTCGAAAACTGCTACAATAGCCCTATGCACCTCTCGGACGAAGACATTGCAAAACTCGGCGCCTTGGGGCGGCTTCACCTTTCCCCCGAGCAACGGCACGCCTATGCTGAGCAACTTTCGCGTATCGTGGCATACACCGAACGGCTCAACCAGGCGGGTTCGAGCGTGCCGACTACAGCAGCAAACCGTATTCCTCTTCCTGCCAACCACCTGCGCGAGGACATGGTGCGACCTGTGGACGCCGACGTGGTAACCGCGCAAGCGTCCAAGCGCGAGGGGCGGTTTATTGTGAGCCCGCCAATTGCTTGAGTATGGATATTAAACGCCTGACCATTGCCGACCTGCACGCCGCGTACGCGAGTGGTAGCTTGAGTGTGGAAGCCGTGACCGGTGCGTACCTGGATGCCATCACCCACCGCGACGGCAAGGTGAAAGCTTTCCTTTCCGTTTTGGCCAGCACCGCAATTGAGCGTGCCGAAGCACTAGACAAACGGTTGGCCGCCGGCGAAAAACCCAGCGGGCTTTTTGGCGTACCGATGGCCATTAAAGACAATCTTTGCCTAGCGGGCACGCGCACAACTGCTGGCTCTCAAGCCTTGGAAAATTATATCGCACCATATACTGCCACTGCAGTGCAGCGTTTGCTGGACGCCGGTGCGGTTATTCTGGGCAAGACGAATCTCGACGAATTTGCCATGGGTTCGTCCACCGAGAATTCGGCCTTTCAAAAAACCACGAACCCCTGGGATGCGACACGTGTGCCCGGCGGCTCTTCTGGCGGGTCAGCTGCCGCAGTGTCAGCCGAAGAAGTGCTGGTAGCATTGGGGTCGGACACCGGCGGCTCCATTCGCCAACCCGCAAGTTTTTGCGGCCTGGTTGGGCTCAAGCCCACCTACGGCCGGGTCTCGCGCGCCGGGCTTATTGCCCTGGCCTCATCGCTCGACCAAGTGGGGCCGTTTGCAAGAACTGTCGCTGATGCCCTTACGGTTTTTCAGACTATTGCCGGCCCGGATGCAGCCGATGCTACAACCATTGATGCGCCGCATGTTGATGCCGCGGTGCTGCAGAAGGGTTTTAAAGGGCTGCGCGTGGGCGTGCTCCCCGATGCGCAGATGGCAGGGGTTGACCCCGGGGTGGCCGAACGGGTCGCTGATGCAGTACGCATTATGGAGCACGCTGGCGCAACTATTGTGCCCGTGCAAGTTACGCACATTGAAGACTGCTTAGCCATGTACGCGGTCATGGTTACCAGTGAAGCCAGTTCGAACTTAGCACGCTACGATGGCTTGCGTTTCGGCACCGCACTCGTACCCGAGCCGAAAGAGGACTTTGCTGCGTATACTCAGCGGGTTCGCGGCGCGACTTTTGGCGCAGAGCCCCAACGACGAATCCTGCTGGGCACGTACGCGCTGTCCAAAGGCTATGCAGGCCAGTTCTACCATCGCGCACAAACACTACAAGCCGTCATTGCGCAGGAATTCGACAAGGTTTTTGCCAGTGTTGATGTGCTGTTCGGGCCCACGTCGCCCTCGGTGGCCTTTCCCTTGGGTGCGAAGTTTAACGACCCGCTGACCATGTACTTGTCCGACATTTTTACCGTACCGGCCAATATCGCTAACCTGCCAGCGATGTCTATGCCCATTGGCTTTAGCCAGCACCTACCAGTGGGTGGACAGTTTATAGCCGCGCGCTACCGGGAAGACTCACTATTCCAGGTCGCTGCTGCGTTCGAAGGCGAGAGTGGGATTCGGAATCTGGCTGCACCAGCCCAGTAAATATTGCCTTTTCCGCAGCCCGCTGGTAGCATTACCCATATGGCCGATAAAAAAATCACTGTCGCCCTCATCGAGGACGACCCGCTAATTGCCGAGATGTACACCACCAAGTTCACCAAGGAAGGCTACGACCTGCAGCATGCCGCCGACGGGGCAGCTGGTATTGCGCTGGTCAAAAAAATGTCACCCGATATTATCCTGCTGGATATCATCATGCCCAAAATGGACGGCTTCCAAGTGTTGGAGCAGCTGCGCGCAGACGCTGCCTTTAAGCAGACACCTATTGTCATGCTCACTAACCTGGGCCAGGAAGAAGACGTCCAAAAAGGCCGCGCTTTGGGCGCCACCGACTATTTTATCAAGACCAACTTTACACCAGCCGCCATTGTTGATAAGGTCAAGACCCTTTTAGCGAAGTAATTTTTATGGCCACCACCCACCCACGCGAAGAGCGCACCGTTGTTTTGGTCAAGCCCGATGGCGTGAAGCGCGGACTCATTGGCGAAATTATTAGCCGCTTCGAACAGCGCGGCCTTAAAGTTATTGCCCTCAAAATGATTTGGGCCAAGCGGGAAGAGATGGACAACCACTACCCCAAGGACGAAACCTGGACCCGCCGCGTCGGCGAGAAAACCGCGAAGACCTACGAGAAGTACGGCTACGATATGATGGCCGAACTCGGCACCACTGACTTGCTCGAGATTGGCAAAATGGTACGCGGCTGGTTACTCGACTTCATGACTAGTGGTCCGGTGGTCAAAATGGTGGTGCAAGGCGTGCACGCCGTCGACATGATTCGCAAAATTGCCGGCCCGACCATGCCATACCTGGCCGAGATGGGTACGCTCCGTGGTGACTACTCCGTTGATTCGGCAGCCGCAGCGAACAAAGAAAAGCGCAGCGTCCACAATATCGTGCACGCCTCCGAAACCCCAGAAGAAGCCGAGAATGAAATCAAGAATTGGTTCAGCCCAGACGAGATCCATGCCTACAAGCGCATGGAAGAGGACATTCAGTTCTAAAGAATTTTTACCAAAAAATACCGCGGCATATGCTGCGGTATTTTGTTTTATTGCTTAGGCTGCTCATTCTGGAAGTTTTTCTTCCGCCCAGGGGCCGGTGTCATCAAGTAGTTCGGCGATTGCTTGTTTGAGTGCCGGCGCTGCTTGTTCTGCCTCGGCTAGTAATTGCGGTCGATTGGCATAGCGACTCGGGTCAGCTTCTGCCCGCTCGACAATGCCGGCATAGTGGCGGAAGAGGTGGCTGTACTCTGTCGCCAGCAGGTTCGACTTGAACATGGCTTTGAACCCGGGGGTATCTTGGTTCGCGGCAAGCGTCATGCGAATAAACTCCCGCTGCTTTTCGGGTTCGGTCCACATGCGGGAAGCAAACTTGGCGTAGTCGTGCCCCGGGTTGGTGCCGATTTCCAGACGCTCCCAGTCAAAAGAAGCGGTCCGCCCATCCGGCAACACCATGAGATTGGTTTGGAAGACATCCTCCGAAAGTACGCGTTCGGGCTGCTGGCGGATAGACTTCTCCGCTTCGGTAATGACCTGTAGGCTTTTGGTATCGTAGCCTTCACCCAGCTGCTTCCCAATGAGGTCGACTTTATCCTGGCTTAGCCACTCCGCTTCACTGTTCGCATGATCAATGGATTTCGTGGAAGGAGATGCGGCCTGCAATTCTGCCGGGGAAATTTTTTGCACGGCCCGCACTAGCTCAATAATTCTTTGAAAATCTGCAGTCGTGGCTTTCCCCTCGTAGCCAAAATCATGGACCCCCAGGAGGTCGCCTTGGAGCTCGGAGAGCAGGATGGCTTTTGCCTTACCTTCCTTTTCAAATACCTTTAACAATTTTGGAAAAGCCAGGCCCTCGCGGACTTCCGGAGACAGGGCGGCCTGGACCTGGGGAAGGAATTTTTGATAAAAGGCCACTTCCCGGTCGATACCCGCTCCGGTTTTGGATTCCATTTGGGTTTTATAAATTGCCCGTTCTTTGGAGCCGACCACGCGCTGGTGCTCTTCGGCCACGCGGAAAACACCGAACGGCCGGTCGAGTGTACCCACCGTACCGTTTTCGTTCGCTGCGTAGGTTTTCCCGTGCTGGTACATGGCTTCGGGCGCCAGGCCATGCTCTTGCATCTCCTGAAAAAAATCAGCAAGTTCCCGCGCATGCCTTTCGGCTTTTTCTTGTTCGCTTTCGACCCTTTTCACCTCTGGGATTGGGTGGGTTTCAGACATAGGCTGTTCCTACTGTAGAGTATTTATCCTGTAAGCGACAAGCAGTCGTGTAATTTTTTTGGCATTGCCTTCCATGTCTGGGTCGGGGTGGCGGGACCCCCGCACCACTCACTACGCTCGGGTGCGGGGCAGGCTTGAACACTGCCTCTCGCTGGGTCGGGGTAGCCGGACTTGAACCGGCGGCCTCTTGCACCCCATGCAAGCGCGCTACCAACTGCGCTATACCCCGACCCAGCGAGATGAGAATCTTGCACCTATACCCCGCACCTAAGCGGAGCGAATGGTGCGGGGCCATGCAAGCGCGCTACCAACTGCGCCACACCCCGACCCAGACACACAAAGTGAAAGAAAAGCTGGGGCATTGTACCCCAGTGACTCAGCAAAGTAAACCCATGTTAGGATTTTTCCACGATGTACACCAGGCCAGCTTTATCGTCAGTGATATAGAGCTTCCCATCCTCCGTCGGCAGTACGTCCACCGGCCGGCCCAGCGCGCCACCAGCCTTGGTAAGCCAGCCGGAAATGAACGTATAGGTTTCACCTGCTGACCCATCCGCGTTGATATCGATGCGTACGAGCATGTAACCCGTTGGGTCTGTCCGATTCCAGGAACCATGGAAAGCGACCAGCAAGTCCCCGCGCCAATCAGCGGGCCAGGCCTCGGTATCGGGAATAAAGGCTAAGCCCAGTGGTGCAGAGTGAGCCTGCAGATTAATGTGCGACGGTGTGGCACTGGTGCAACGCTCCTTGGCGCTGCTCGAGCGGTCAAAGCTGGTATCCTGAACATTCTTGCCGTAGCAGTACGGCCAACCGTAGAACTTGCCGTGTTCCACAATGTTCACTTCATCCGGCGGGATATCGTCGCCAATAAGGTCGCGGCCATTTTCTGTGGCCCAGAGTTTACCGTCGGCCGGGCGGATGGCTAAGAACGCTGCATTGCGCAGGCCGGTAGCAAAAACCTTGAAGTCGCTACCATCTTTGTTGAGGGAATAGACCGTCGCACTCCGTGCATCGTCTTCCTTACACACGTTACAGGTTGAGCCAATGCTTACGTACAACTTGCCATCCGGACCAAAAGCTAAGGTTCGGCGGTTGTGGTTGTTGCCGTTGGGCAAGTCCAGAATTTTTTGCAACTTCGGCGTCGGCTCGCTCACCTCAGCGCGGGAGAGGCTGCGTTCCTGCGCAACGTACAGCATCTTCGGGTCAGCCGGATCAAACGCCAAACCGTGCGGGTTGCCCAGGCCGGTAAATACTTCATTTTTTTTCGTTACGCTGTCATTCTGCATATCCAAACGTACTACTTTACCCTCTGCAAGCTGGCTCACCCAGACATTGCCATTGCTATCCAAGGCAATGTCGCGAGCACTGGGCAGGTTTTTTTCCAGCACGCGAATGCTGTACCCTGCTGGGAGCGTGAGTGGGAAGCCGGTCGTGTTGCGCGTCACTTGCGTGCTGACATTTGTGCTGGTATTGGTGTTGCCAGATGTGTTGACATTGAGCAGTTCGGTAATGTCAGCCGACAGCGGTTTAATCGCCGGGCCGGCCCCGCGCAAATTGCGGTAGGCAAAGTACGCGCCATAGCCCGCTGCTGCAAGCACAACAATGCTGCCAACGATAAGTACTGAGCGGGTATTCTTGGTCATAAAATTTTATCCATGCCCACCAAAATCAAGAAGACGGCAATGGGCGTGGCCAGCCAGTACCCCAGCGGCAGCTTGAGAAACCAGCGCTTGTGCCACCAGATATGCTCGCGTTTGAATTTGCGCAGTCCGAACGCCGGGTTAAAGACAAACCACAAAAAGTCTTCCAGCGTCAGGTGCAAGATGGTGTAGCCGACAATGATGAGTTCATTTGCCACTGACCATGGCTGGACGAAGAGGATCGGAATATGCGCAAAGGACAGGATGGTAAGGGCCATGGCCACGTGGTAGCGCGTAATCGGGGAGCCAAACAGAATACGCGTAATTGCATTATCAAAAGGTGCAGTTGGAAGTTTTGATGCCCAGCCATGCGGTCCTTCAATTTCAATTTCCATCCAGGCGTGCAGGCTGGCGGTGATAAGCGTGAACGGTATAAGCGGCCACATGGGTATAGTCATAGAGTGGGTACAACTTCAACCTGGTATGAAAGTAAGTGTTGTTGATCTTGAAAATGGAAAATTCCGCGAATGTGTTTCCCATCGAGCACCAGTGGCAGCCAGTGTTTGTCATCCAACCACATTTCTTGGTACGGGATAGCGTCAAAGTCAAACCACTGCGGCCGCATTTCTTCGGTTTCTTGCGGCTCGCCTTGCCATGTGGTTGCGGTAAAAACGTGCACTTCCAATGTTTGTTCTTGGCCTGCAAAGCTAAACAGCAACACGCCAACCGCATGCAGCGTATGAACAATTATGCCGGCCTCTTCCTGTATTTCCCGTTTGGCTCCGGCTTCGATGCTTTCTCCCGCTTCCACCTTGCCACCAAACCCATTCCAGCGACCAGCACCAAATCCACGTTTTTTCATGCCTAAGAGCAGGCGACTATCTGACAAGGGAAGGACTAAGGTAAGCAACTTGTTGGGCATAGTCTGAGTATAGCAAAAGAGGCCGAGTATTAGTCGGCCTCTAGGCAAGGCAATGTTTTGGTTTTTTACGTAGTCAAGGTGAGCTGCAGTTCCAACTTAGGGAGCGCTTCACCCGTAAGTTGTAGTACATCTTTACTGATCTCTGAATAGCTGTCAATTGCGGAGAAATTCACTTTTTTTGTCTCCCCGAGCATTTTCATTGCAGATTCATGAAGTGTACGTTTACTTTCTTCGGCATCAGCCCGCAGCCTTTTGACTGTTTTTTCAACGACACTATATATAGGCCCCCATTGTTGGAGGCTGACTTGTAGCCTTCGTGCCAGAGCGCATATTTCCAGTAATTCTTTAGAGGTTCGCGAGAAGGGATGGTGACGGTTTTCATGTAACCATTCGCCTATTTCTTGTGCGCCGATGAGTACGGTGGCATAGGTGTTGCTATTTACCATGAGGTCTTTGCCAATTCCGCTTAGCCAGAAATGACCATGCTGAACAGTAATATCATCACGCAAGTTCATCTTTGTGCTACAGCACGATACTGGTATGCCAAGTAATCCTGGATGATTTTCGTTGTCCACAGTTAGCGTTTCACCATTCAGTACACCAAAAGCTTTGCCTCGTACATTGTCTAAAGAGTCACTTTTTCTATCTAGCGGCACGCGAGGAGAAAAAAATTCTTCAGTTTCCGATGGCACTTGGCATTCTACCAAGATAAGTACTGGCTGACCCGTTTGGTCTCGCAGTCTTTCCGCTAGTTTCTGTATGGCATTTTGTTCAAGTACATTTGACATGACCTGTTCTCCATTCTGGGTTTGGTTATGGTTTTGTTTGAGACTGCCATAGTGGTGTATCAACGTCAAGGCCTGTAAGATAAAGACATGCACACCGAGCACTCCCACCACGTCAACGGTCTGCACATCCACAGCTATAGCGCTGGGGCAGGGGAGCCGTTGGTCTTTTTGCACGGTTGGAGCGTGCATGCTGGCGGCACGCGGCATCTTCGTGAGTTACTCGCGCAGCAACACCATGTGTACACACCCTCCCTCGTCGGGCACGGCAAATCCCAAGCCATGCCACGACCAGATTTTGGGGTGCAAGATTTTGGCAAATTATATTCAGACTGGATTCTGCATCTCGGCTTGCAGGACGCCACTCTCGTCGGCCATTCGTTCGGCGGGGCGGTGGCTATGGTGGCAGCTGCACAGTTGCCGGCTGGGGTGCTGCGCAAGCTTATCCTCATCGATCCGCTCGGCGCCCCAATTGCGCGCACGGCTACAGGCTGGAACGTGCAGTGGCTGCAAAAAGAATTGCAGAATATTGCGCATGCACCGCACAAGTACATGCAGAACGTTGTAAAGCCCTTTGGCTACAACCTTGCGCGTAATACGCGGGACCTTTTTCGTTTGGCGGATGAGTGCAAGCACCTTGACGTGCGCGAAGAAGCAAAGAACATTTCGGTGCCGGTCACCATTCTGTGGGGCGAGCAGGACACCTTTGTACCCGTGAGCGTTGGCGAAGAGCTTGTTGCTGCCATACCGCAGGCGACGCTCCACCGGGTGCCGGGTGTGCACGACTGGCCGTTGCTTCGGCCCGAGGGGCTCGTGGCATTTTTAGGCAAATAAAAAATACTGGCATCAAAATTATTGATGCCAGTAGGGCCTAGTTGTAGCCCTTCAAAATCCCGTACAGGTAGGCCAGGGTGTCCCAAAGAACAAACTTTACGAAATGGTGAAGCCGTTTTTGCGAGCAAGCACCATAGGTTGAGCGGGCTTTGATTACGTAGATGCGTATGCCTTTGTCTTTCCAACGTTTTCGAAACGTTGCCCGCACGCGCCGCGCGTGCCATTGCTGAGCAACTACAATTGCTGACGTATAGCTCAAACTATGCATAATTTTTAAGGTCTCGTCAGCGTTCAAATACGTCCGGTTACTTTCAGTTTCTATCTGAATATCTGCAATTGGCGCGCGACGACTGATGACGTTATACATGTGCACTGATTCGCATGGGTTTTGACTAGCCGCTGGGTAACGATACCCACCAGCAAAAATCATGCACTTATTCGGATGTGTTTGTGAAAGTTCGAGTACTCTTTCAGCTATCGCGCGGGACATGGGACTCGGTCCAGTACCATCGGCTGAAACGTCACAACCAACAGCGATAATTGCATTAACGGCTTTGGGGGGAATATCATCATGAGTTTCAAAGAACTCTTCGATCCAACTCCAGAAAGAGTTCATGTATACCTCACCTTCAGTTTTTTTGTTTCAAGCAACCTTACTGCTTTAGTAATTTTTGGTCAAGAAAAAGCCGGCTTTTGGCCGGAGCACGCAACAACTAGCTTCTACTTACTGGCTTGGTGCGCTACGGTGCGGATGCAGGACGTGCACGCATCAACCCGCACGCCGCCCTTGAAGACGGTTTGAATGTTGACGTGCTGCCGTTTGATGGTAGCGATTTTAGAGTGGCTGCGCTGGTTGCCTTTCAGGCTGCCGCGTCCACAGATGGTGCAGGTTCGGGCCATACGGTATAGTTGGGAGTGCAGTGGTTCGTAGCCTACCAGAATCCCTTCATCCTGACAAGCCCAGCACCACTTTATTTTCAAAAAGTGGTGCTGGGCAAGCCTCTTATGAACTTCCTCAACATTCTTTTCTCCGATCCTGCGGTTGCCCTGGCCTGGGTAGCCGCAATCATCGTCGCTATCACCATCCACGAATTTAGCCACGCCCTGGTGGCCAAACTGCAAGGGGATAGTACCGCTGACCTCGAAGGGCGCGTCACACTTAACCCGCTCTCGCACGTGGACCCTATGGGGTTTCTCGTCCTCGTCCTGTTTGGGTTTGGTTGGGGCAAGCCGGTGCCGTTTAACCCCTACAACCTCAAAGCCAAGCGTTGGGGGCCGTCGCTCGTTTCCCTAGCTGGCCCAGCATCCAACCTGCTCGGCTTGGTTTTTTTCGGGATTATCATGCGGCTAGTGCTGCAGTATGCCAACTTGCCCGTCGATAACCTTTTGCTCACGTTTTTGGCACTTTTGGTGCAATTCAATGTCGTGCTTATGCTCTTCAACCTCTTGCCGATCCCGCCGCTGGACGGCTCCAAGCTCTTGACGTTGCTGCCCCAGCAATATGTCGGGCTGGTGGAAACCATCCAGCGCTATGGTTTTGTCATCTTGCTGTTTATTATCGTGTTTGGCCAGCCGGTGCTCGGGCCAATTTTCCAAGCGGTTGAGAGTTTTGCTTTTCGGTTGATTACCCCCTAGCCCAGCCTTGACCCCGCACCACCTTTTTGAAAAGGTGGTGCGGGGTTGACGTGGACGGGGGAGCATGGTACGCTCTCACCTGCTTGAACCTCGTGTTTTTCCCCAACGTTTCATTCGACAGCGGGGCCAGCCACCACCGCGGTCATTTGCTTCTACCTAAAAATGCCTACCGTTAATCAACTCGTACGCAAAGGGCGCTTCAACGCCCGCCGCAAGTCCAAGACCCCGGCCCTCCAGCCGGTGCTTAACGCGCTCAAGCGCTACCGCCACGAACTCCCGGCCGGCAGTCCGTTTAAGCGTGGCGTGTGCGTAAAAGTGACGACCACCACCCCGAAAAAGCCAAACTCCGCCCTCCGCAAGATCGCGCGTGTCCGTTTGTCGAATGGCATGGAAGTGACGGCCTACATCCCAGGTATTGGCCACAACTTGCAGGAACACTCCATCGTGCTCATCCGCGGTGGCCGCGTGAAAGACTTGCCGGGTGTACGCTACCACATTGTCCGCGGCGTGTACGACACCCAGGGCGTGGCTAATCGCAAGCAAGGTCGCAGTCTCTACGGCGCCAAGAAACCTTCGTAATATATGCGCGGTAAACAAGCTCCAAAACGGACGATTCTGCCTGACCCCAAGTACAAGAGCTTGGTGTTGGCCAAGTTCGTCAATTACGTTATGGAACGCGGCAAGAAAACTGTGGCCCAGAAAATTGTGTTTCAAGCCCTCGATATCGTGCACGAGAAGACCGGCAAGCCCCAGCTGGAAGCTTTTGACCTGGCCATTCGTAACATTGCACCAGTGGTCGAAGTGAAAGCCAAGCGCGTAGGTGGCTCCAACTACCAAGTGCCTATGGAAGTTCGCGGCGAGCGCCGGCAAGCTTTGGCCTTCCGCTGGATTTTGGCAGCAGCCCGCGGCAAGAAAGGCAAGCCGATGGCGCAGAAGTTGGCTGCCGAGCTTATGGCGGCTATGAATAACGAAGGCGATGCGGTCAAGAAAAAACTTGATGTTCACCGAATGGCCGAAGCAAACCGAGCATTTGCTCATTTTGCCTAGCCACGCCTTTTCGTTTTAGGCATTTATCTCGCGGCGCATGAGCCGCCATTTCTATAACCAGCCTTTTTCCTACACTGTATGCCCCGTGAATATAGCCTAGAAAACACTCGAAACATTGGGATTATCGCGCATATCGACGCGGGCAAGACCACCGTGTCCGAGCGGATTTTGTTTTACACGGGCAAGAAGCACAAGATTGGCGAAGTGCACGAAGGCGCGGCCGAAATGGACTGGATGGAGCAGGAAAAAGAACGCGGCATCACCATTACCGCCGCGGCCACCACCTGTTTCTGGAATGGCAAGCAAATTAACCTTATCGACACCCCAGGCCACATTGACTTCACGGTCGAAGTGCAGCGCAGCTTGCGCGTACTCGACGGCGGCGTTGTTGTTTTTGACGGTGTCGCTGGCGTGGAGTCACAGTCCGAAACCGTGTGGCACCAAGCCGAAAAGTTCGGCGTGCCGCGCATTTGCTTTATCAACAAAATGGACCGCATGGGCGCGGATTTTTACTACGACCTCAAGAGCATCCACGAACGCCTCACCACCCGCGCACATCCATTGCAGCTGCCCATTGGTGCAGCCGAGACCTTCTTGGGTGTTATCGACCTCTTCACCCGCAAGGCCTACATCTACAACGACGACCTGGGCAAAGACGTGCAAGAAACCGAAGTGCCGGCTGACATGAAAGAGAAAGTCGAAGAGTACCGCCACAAACTCATCGAAGCCATTGTCGAGAACGATGAGAAGCTGTTGAACCAGTACCTCGACGGCAAAGAGCCGACCATGGAAGAGCTCAAGGCCACGTTGCGCAAAGCCGTCATCGCCAACGCACTCGTGCCGGTTTTGTGCGGTTCCGCGCTTAAGAACAAAGGCGTGCAGCTGCTGCTCGACGCGGTTGTTGATTACTTGCCAAACCCGATCGAAATTCCAGCGGCGAAAGGTAAAAACCCCAAGACGGGAGAAGAAATCATGTGCCCGCCCGATGACGCCAAGCCCTTTGCTGGCCTGGTCTTTAAAATTGCTGCCGACCCGTTTGTAGGCAAGCTGGCCTTTTTCCGCATCTACGCCGGCAAGCTTACGTCTGGGTCGTACGTGTACAACACCACCACGGGCGAGAAAGAACGCGTGGGTCGTATTGTCCGGCTGCATGCCAACCATCGCGAAGAAGTGCAGGAAGTGTTTGCCGGCGAAATTGCTGCCATTGTCGGCCTAAAAACGACGTTTACCGGCCACACCATTTGCGACCCTGACCACCACGTTATCCTCGAATCCATCGTCTTCCCCACGCCGGTTATTGACCTGGCGATCGAACCCAAAACCAAGGCCGACCAGGAAAAAATGGGCACGGCTATTCAGCGTTTGGCTGAAGAAGATCCTACCTTCCGCGTGAAGTTCAACGACGAAACCAACCAAACCATCATTTCCGGCATGGGTGAATTGCATTTGGACATTATCGTGGACCGCATGAAGCGTGAGTTCAAAGTGGAGGCCAACGTGGGTAAACCCCAGGTGGCGTACAAAGAAACCATTACCGCCAGCGCCGAAGGTGAAGGCAAGTACATCCGCCAGACCGGCGGCCGTGGCCAGTACGGGCACTGCACCGTGACCATTGAGCCCAATGAGAAAGGCAAAGGCTATGAATTTGTGGACGACGTCAAAGGCGGCGCTATCCCGAAAGAATTTATCAAGCCCATCAATAACGGCATTGCGGAAGCCCTCGATCGTGGCATTTTGGCCGGTTTCCCCATTATTGACGCCAAGGTGACAGTTACCGACGGCAGCTACCACGATGTGGACTCTTCGGAAATGGCCTTTAAAATTGCCGGTTCCATGGCTGTTCAGGCTGCCTTTAAGAAGGCAAAACCTATTTTACTGGAGCCGATTATGAAAGTGGAAGCAGTTACCCCCGAGTCGTTCATGGGCGACGTGATTGGTGATTTGAATAGCAAACGAGCACAAATTAAAGAAATGCGGGACCGCGGCAACATGCGGGTTATCGACGCCGACGTGCCCTTGGCCGAAATGTTCGGTTACGCCACTGCCCTTCGGTCCATGACCCAAGGTCGGGCGTCCTATTCCATGGAGTTTAGCCACTACGCCGAAACCCCTCGAAACGTTGCCGAAGGCATTATCGCAAAGTCCGCCGGGCAGCCCGCCGCAAGGTAGGATTTGACGTAATGGCAACACCTTGGTATACTCGCCTTTGCCTCGAAATGTAGTTTTCCCATACCTTCGTAACTTCATCTATCACTTAACGTTTACGACCATGGCAGACATGTTTGATCGCAGCAAACCGCACGTGAACGTCGGGACCATTGGTCACGTCGACCACGGCAAGACCACGCTGACCGCCGCTATCCTGAAGTCCCTGACGGACGCCGGGTTCAAGGCGCAGAGCAAGGGTGTAGACCAAATTGATAACGCGCCAGAAGAAAAGGCGCGCGGGATTACTATTGCCACGGCACACGTGGAATACGAGTCCGAAAAGCGCCACTACGCGCACGTGGACTGCCCAGGCCACGCTGACTACGTGAAGAATATGATTACCGGTGCCGCCCAGATGGACGGTGCTATCTTGGTCGTGTCCGCTGCTGACGGCCCCATGCCGCAGACCCGCGAGCACATTCTGTTGGCCCGCCAAGTCGGCGTGCCGTACATTGTGGTGTTCCTCAACAAAGTCGACATGGTCAACGACCCAGAACTCGTGGACTTGGTCGAGGTGGAAATCCGCGACCTGTTGAAGAAATACGAATACCCTGGCGATACCACTCCCATTATCCGCGGTTCGGCCCTGAAGGCGCTAGAAGGCGATAAGGCCGCCCAGGAAAAGGTCGTTGAACTCATCAAGACCCTTGATGAATACATTCCGGAGCCAAAACGCGATCTCGACAAGCCGTACCTGATGCCGATTGAAGACGTCTTCTCCATCGAAGGTCGCGGCACTGTGGTCACCGGCCGCATCGAGCGCGGTATGGTTAAAATCAACGAAGAAGTCGAAATTGTTGGTTTGAAAGCCACATCCAAGACTGTGGTTACGGGTATTGAAATGTTTAAGAAACAGCTGGATCAAGGTCAAGCTGGTGACAATGCTGGCATCCTGCTCCGCGGCACCAAGAAAGAAGACGTTGAGCGCGGCCAGGTGTTGGCCAAGCCGGGTACCATTACCCCGCACACCGAGTTCGAGAGCGAATGCTACATCTTGAACAAGGAAGAAGGCGGCCGCCACACCCCGTTCCTCAAAGGCTACAAGCCGCAATTCTACATGCGTACCACAGACGTGACCGGTGAAGTTGAACTGCCAGCCGGCACGGAAATGGTTATGCCTGGCGATACGGTCAAACTCGTTGTCAAACTTGTTGCTCCGGTCGCCCTGGAAGAGAAGCAGCGCTTCGCGATCCGCGAAGGCGGCCACACGGTTGGCGCTGGCGTTGTCGTCAAGATTCTTAAATAATTTTTCCTAGACCTCGCCCCCTCCGATAAGCTCCGGGGGCGAGGTTGTATCCCTTCGTACCTTTGCCCCTTTCATGACTGCCGAAGAACTCCAACAACCCGTTGTCGCCGCCCCGGAAGAGGAAACGCACCAGCGTATCCGCATCCGTATTCGTGGCTATGACCACAAGATTATCGACCAGTCTATTCTGACGATTATCGAAACGGCCAAGCGCACAGGGGCAACAGTGAAAGGGCCAATCCCGCTGCCTACGGAGAAGAATCGCTTTACCGTTATCCGTTCTTCGTTCGCGCATAAGAATTCTCGCGAGCAGTACGAGATGCGCACGCACAAGCGCTTGCTGGACTTGCTGGACCCCACGCCAAAGACCGTGGACGCGCTCATGAATCTTAACTTGCCTGCGGGGGTTGACGTGGAAATTAAAATGTAGTTGAATGCGGTGAGGTCCTTGCCTACCCCCTCGATCGCCGCCACAGCGGGACCCCGCCGTCGGCGGTGGCAAGCTCGGGGCGCTGGGCGCGGACCCGACCGCACTCCAAAGGTCAGACAACTCGCGTTTTTGGCAGTAGGTTCTGGGGCCCATAATACAGGTACTGGTATGCGCCAAGCCCCACGATAACGATTCGCCACGTTACATCTCGCACCTGCGGGATCACGTATCTGGCAATCTCGCCAGATTTTATTTTTATATGCCTTTCATCCTCGCGAAAAAAATCGGCATGACCCAGCGTTTTAAGGACAACGGCAACGTTGTGCCCGTGACGCTGTTGCAGGCCGGCCCGTGCGTCGTCACGCAAGTGAAGACCCAGGACAAAGATGGCTACAGCGCCATCCAGCTGGGTTTGGGCGAGGCCAAGAACCCCAGCAAAGCCCGCGCCGGCCATACCAAAGATTTGAAAAGTAACCAGCACTTGCGCGAGTTCCGCATTGACGATGCCAAGGGCATGGAACGCGGCACGCACATTAACGCCGACACGTTTAAGCCCGGCGATCTGGTAAAAGTAACCGGCACGTCTAAAGGCAAGGGTTTCCAAGGGGTGGTGCGTCGCCATGGTTTCCGCGGTGGCCCAGCTAGCCACGGGCACAAAGACAACCTGCGCATGCCTGGATCGATTGGCGCCACTTTCCCCCAGCACGTTATTAAGGGCCGACGCATGGCCGGCCATATGGGCGACACGCGCATCTCGGTAAAAAATCTTGAGATTATCGACGTCGAAGCAGACAAGCACCTCATTGCAATCAAAGGCGCAGTCCCGGGTGCCCGCGGCGCCTTGCTCCTGTTGCAAACCGTATAACTTTTCGTATGGCAGACGCTACCCTCACCATCCCGGTCTACAGTGCAGACGGCAAACAAACGTCCGAAGTGACGTTGGATAGCCGGATTTTTGGCCAGAAGCCAGATACCGGTTTGCTGCACTTGGTTACTGTCCAGCAGCAAGCGAACAAGCGCTTGGGTTTGGCGCACACCAAGACCAAAGCCGAAGTCCGTGGTGGTGGCCGCAAGCCCTGGAAGCAAAAGGGGACCGGCCAAGCCCGCCAAGGTTCCATCCGCAGCCCGCAATGGCGCGGTGGCGGTGTCATCTTTGGTCCGCGCACCGGCCGCAACTGGACTGGAAAATTGAACGTGCAAGTGCGCCGCAAAGCGTTGGCCATGGCCCTTTCGATTAAAGCTGCCGAAAAGCAAATTCGCCTTATCGACGCCCTGCCAACCGACGGCAAGACCAAGCCCGTGGTCAACCTGCTAAAAAATACCAATGCCGAACGGACGCCGCTGCTGGTGCCCGCAAAGCACGACAGCATGATTGTCCGCGCCACGCGCAACATGCAGCGCGTTACCGTGCTCCGTGCCGACAGCTTGAACGCGTACGACGTGATGCGCGCCCACCGCCTGGTGCTGCCGGTGGCAAGCCTCGAGGTTATTGCCGCCACCTACTTCGCGAAGGGCAAGAAGAAGTAAACCATATGGGACTTTTCGACAAACTCCGCAAGAAGCACGACACCACCGATACGGTAAAAAAGCCGGTGCATGTTGTCGATGCTAAAACCGAGAAAGCAAAAGCGGACAAGCCAGCCGAGGCCAAAGAAAAGTCTAAGGCCGAAACGCCCCGCGTGCTCAAGACCGACACCCGCCACGCCCACCGCGTGCTGTTGCGCCCGTTGCTTACCGAAAAATCTACCCGTTTGCAAGCTAGCGGCCAGTACGTCTTCGCAGTGTCTGCGACCGTAAGCAAGATCGAAGTTCGCGAAGCCGTCTACGCCGTGTACGGCGTGCGCCCAGTGCACGTGACCACCCGCGTGGTTCGCGGCAAAGTGGTGCGCTTCGGCCGCACCCAGGGCCGGCAGAAAACCTGGAAGAAAGCCGTGGTCACCCTCCCAGCCGGCAAGACGATTTCCATTTCTTAAGTTTATGGCCCTTACCCTCTACAAACCGACAACCCCTGCCCGCCGCCATGCGGGTGTGCGCGGCTGGAAAGCCGAGGTTACCAAAGACACGCCCGAAAAGTCTTTGCTGAGCCCACGCCCACGCCAGGCTGGCCGCAATAACCAAGGAAAAATTACCACGCGCCATCGCGGCGGCGGCGCCAAGCGCATGATCCGCAATGTCGATTTTATTCAAAGCAAATTGGATGTGCCCGGCACAGTGGTTGGTATTGAGTACGACCCAAACCGCACTGCCTACATCGCCCTCTTGCAGTATGCCGACGGTGAGAAGTGCTACATCCTCTCGCCTTCCGGCCTCAAACCGGGTGCGCAAATTATTAGCGCCACCAAACGTGTCGAAGTCACTACCGGCAATCGCATGCCGCTAAAAGATATTCCCGTGGGCATGCAAATTCACAACCTGGAACTCCGTCCCGGCCGCGGTGGTGTCACGGTGCGCTCGGCGGGCTCGTCCGCGGTGATTATGGCCGTAGAAGCGAATGTTGCCCAAGTGAAAATGCCGTCGGGTGAAATCCGCGTTATTCCTGCTGATGCCCGCGCCTCACTCGGTCAACTTTCTAACATCGACCATGGCAACGTGCGCTTGGGCAAAGCCGGTCGCACGCGCCATAAGGGTTTCCGCCCGACTGTCCGTGGTAAGGTTATGAACCCGGTCGACCACCCGCACGGCGGCGGTGAAGGTAACCAGCCAATTGGTATGAAGCACCCCAAAACCCCATGGGGCAAAAACGCTTTGGGCGTGAAGACGCGCAAGAAGGGGAAATATTCCGACACCGCGATTTTGCAGCGTCGTCCCAAGAAATAATTTATGTCACGATCCCTCTCCAAAGGCCCATTCACCCACCCCAAGTTGCTCAAAAAGCTTTCGAAGCTTCGCGTGGGCGACAAGACGGTTATTAAAACCTGGTCGCGCGCGTCGGTTATTACCCCAGAAATGGTCGGTTTTACCTTCGGCGTGCACAACGGCAAGAATCACATAAGCGTTACGGTCAGCGAGAACATGGTTGGTCACCGGCTTGGGGAGTTCTCACCCACTCGCAAATTCGTTCGCCATGGCGGCAAAATGCAGAAGGATGCAGAAATGGCCGCTGCGGCCGCCGCTGCGCCCAAGCCCGCCGAACCCGCTAAGAAATAATCTCCATGCACGCCTCTGCCACCCTTCGTGATTACCGCGTTTCGCCCCGAAAAGTTCGGCTGGTTGCCGGGTTGCTTCGTGGCAAGCGCGTACCACAGGCGCTGGATATCCTGACCCACCTGCCAAAAGGCAGTAGCGCGCAAATTCGCATACTGCTTCGCTCGGCCATTGCCAATGCGAAGCAACACCACGACCTGGCGCCCGAGCAGCTGGTTATTAGCGCGGTCACGGTGGATATGGCGCCCCGCCTCAAGCGCTTTACGCCCAAAGCCATGGGCCGCGCCAACCCCATTCTCAAGCATGCCTCACACATTACGATCACGGTTAAAGATGCGCCCGCACCGAAGGTGAAGAAAGCTGCAATCAAAGCAAAGCCAGAAACGGTAAAGGCTGCAAAAGCAACGACCAAAGCAACTCCTGAAAAAACTTCCACTCCCTCTGTCTAAATATGGGAAATAAAGTCCATCCAACAGCGTTGCGTCTCGGGATAACCACAGAGTGGTCGTCCAAGTGGTTTTCGAAACGCGATTTCCGCGCGTTGCTGCAGCAAGATGTAACCATTAAGCGCTTTATTCGTATCAAGTTACGCGCGGCCGGCATTGCCCGCACCGAAATTGAACGTTCGGGAAACATTGTGACCATAACTATTATTACCGCGAAACCAGGTATCGTCATTGGCCGCGGCGGTGCCGGGGTAGAAGACTTAAAAGTCGAGCTGGCAAAGCTGATGCCGCCCAAGACCAAGTTCAAAGTAAACATTCAAGAAGTTGCCAACCCGGCGCTCGTTGCCCAGCTGGTAGCCCAGAACATGATCGAGCAGCTGGAAAAGCGTTTGCCTTTCCGCCGCATTCTCAAGCAATCTGTTGAGCAAGTGAAGAAGGGTGGCGGCCAGGGCGTGCGCGTTATGGTTGCCGGCCGGTTGAATGGCGCGGAAATTGCTCGCACCGAAGCCCTCACCTGGGGCAAGCTGCCGTTGCAAACCTTGCGCGCCGATGTCGACTTTGGCCGCGGGGCAGCGTTTACCACCTACGGCGCGATTGGCGTAAAAGTGTGGATCTATCGTGGCGATATATTCCAGAAGAAAGGCGCTGACGCGCAACCGAAATAACTTTTTATGCTTACCCCGAAGAAAGTCAAACACCGAAAGCATCACCGCGGCAGCATCCGCGGCAATGCCACGCAGAAAACCCGCGTGAGCTTCGGGGCGTATGGCTTGAAAGCTATGGAAGGCGACTGGGTAAGCGGCCGCCAAATTGAAGCCGCCCGGCGCGCTATTACCCGCTTGCTGGCCCGCGGCGGCAAAGTGTGGATCCGCGTGTTCCCGGACAAACCCATTACCATCAAAGGTTCGGAAATCCGCATGGGTGGCGGTAAAGGCGCCGTTGACCACTACGTTGCCGTGGTAAAACCAGGTACCGTTATGTTCGAACTCGATGGCGTTACCGAAGTTGTTGCTCGCCAAGCCATGCAGCTGGCCGCCTACAAGCTCTCTGTTAAGACGAAGTTTGTCACTAAGGCAGACACCGTGTAAGCTCCTATGACCCTGAAAGAACTCCAACAGAAAACCGACGCCGAGCTCCGCACCATTTTGGCGGAAGCCCGCGAACGCCTGCGCGACCTCCGGTTCCGCGTGGCGCAGGATGCGCACAAAGATGTGCGAGAAATTCGCGAAGTGCGTACTGCAATTGCCCGCGTCCTGACCCTGTTGCAGCAGACCAACCGCAACCCCAAGACCTAACGCATATGACGATTCAACCTACGCTCACAACCGCAGCAAAGCCTCGCGAATTTTCCGGCGTCGTGGTTTCGGCCAAGATGACCAAAACCGTCGTGGTGCGGGTTGACCGCGTGCTTGTGCACCCGCGCTACGGCAAGCGTTACCGCTCCAGCGAGAAGTACCAGGTGGATGCGCCAACCGGCACGTTCACGGTGGGTCAAAAAGTCCGATTTGTAGAGTGCCGACCGATTTCCCGCCACAAGCGCTGGCGCATTATTCCCGACGCAAAGTAATATATGGTGCAACTTCGTTCCAGACTCGTCGCTGCAGATAACACCGGGGCCCGTGACCTCGAAGTGATTACCGTGCTGGGCGGCTACAAAAAGCACTACGCGCGCATTGGCGACCTGGTAAAAGTCGTGGTGAAAGCCGCAATTCCGCACGCTTCGGTCAAGAAAAGCGAAATGCACCACGCAGTTATTATTCGATCCCGCAAAGAAACCCGCCGCGCCGACGGCACGTACATTCGTTTCGATGACAATGCCGCAGTCATTGTAGACATGAAATCGAAAGACCCGAAAGGCACGCGCATTTTTGGCCCGGTGGCACGCGAACTCAAAGCCCGTGGCTATACCAAACTCATCTCCCTCGCTCCCGAAGTTCTCTAACTCGTATGCAACTGAAGACTGGCGACAACGTGTACGTGACGACCGGCCGCAGCCGCGGCAAAAAGGGGAAAATTCTCCAGGTCTTTCCGAGTACGGATTTAGTCGTGGTCGAAGGCATTAACGAGCGTACCCGCCACATTCGCAGCCGTCGGGGCAACGAGAAGGGCCAGAAGATTTCGTTTTTCGCCCCGGTGCATGCCTCTAACGTCATGCTGGTATGCAGCAAGTGCGGCAAACCCCGACGCATGAGCATGCATATTGCCGCTGACGGCAAGAAGCAGCGCGTGTGTGCAAAATGCAAGACTGCATTCTAACCCTATGACCAAGCCTAACGTCCCACGTCTGCTGCAGCACTACCGTACGAAAGCCATTCCGGCTCTCGAAGCGTCGTTGCATGTAAAAAACCTGCACGCGGTGCCGGCAATGACGAAGGTCGTGCTCAATGCTGGTTTTGGCGACGGCGTCAAAGATCCGAAGTTGCAAGAAGCCGTGGTGTCCACACTTTCGCGTATCACCGGCCAGAAGCCCGTCTTAACCAAAGCCAAGAAATCTATTTCTGCTTTCAAGATTCGACAGGGGATGGTCATCGGCGCCAAGGTCACACTGCGCGGCACGCGGATGTACGAATTCCTGGACAAACTCATTAACGTTGCCTTGCCCCGCGTCCGCGATTTCCGCGGCATTTCGGCCACCGCCTTCGACCGTCAGGGCAACTACACCTTGGGTTTTAAAGAGCACCTGGCTTTCCCAGAAATTCGTTCCGACGAAGTGGAAAAAATTCACGGTTTAGAAATTGTTATGGCCACCACCGCGAAAGACCCAGCGGCTGGCCGCGCGCTCTTGCAAGCCTTGGGTTTCCCCTTCCGCGCGGTCGAGGATGCCGACGATGAACCTGCAGCCAAGCCCGGTAAGAACACCCCGCTTAAGAAGAAGAAAGTCTAACCCCTATGGCCAAGCGTTCAATGATCGTTAAAGCCCAGCGTAAGCCCAAGTTCTCCACTCGGACGGTGCGGCGTTGCTGGCGTTGTGGGCGGCCGCGGGCGTACATGCGCAAGTTTGATATGTGCCGCATCTGCGTGCGCGAACTGGCCAACAAAGGCGAAATTCCTGGTCTCCGTAAAGCTAGCTGGTAAACCAACGTATACATCCTATGGACTCTATAGCTGACATGCTCACTCGGATCCGGAACGCGGGCCTCGCTCGCCACCGGACCGTCACCATCCCATACTCCAAGCAACGCATTGCGATTGCGACGCTGCTGGTGCGCGAGCACTACCTGGCTGCTGCTATCCCCGCGCCGGACAAGCGGACGTTTACCGTCACGCTTAAAATTCAACCGGATGGCACATCGTTCATCCAGGAAATTACCCGCCAGTCCAAGCCCGGTCGTCGACTGTATGTTTCTGTCGGGGCAATCCCGCGCGTGAAGAACGGCATTGGTATGGCAATTATTTCCACCCCGCAAGGCATGCTCACCGACAAAGAAGCGCGTAAGGCGCACGTCGGCGGCGAGCTTATCTGCACCATCGCGTAATTTATGTCACGTATCGGCAAACAACCTATCCCCCTGCCTAGCGGCGTTACCATCACGGTGAAAGCTCCGGATGTAACCATCGTGGGCCCGAAAGGCACTATTGCCCTGCGGCTGCACCACCGTATGAACGTTGCCGTGGAAGGTAGCACTGCGACGGTCAACGTCCCATCGCCAGACAATCGCAACGACCGCGCACTCTGGGGTCTGGGCCGCCAGTTGCTGGCCAACGCCGTCGAAGGTGTGAGCAAAGGCTTTGAAAAACGTTTAGAAATTACCGGCGTGGGTTTTAAAGCTGCTGTGCAGCCCACGGGTTTGCTCCTGAATCTCGGCTTTTCCCACCCAATCAATTTTGCTGCACCCACGGGCATTACCTTGACTGTTGAAAAGAATGTTATTGTAGTGTCAGGGGTGGACAAGCAAGCCGTGGGCGAAGTCGCTGCTACCATCCGCCGCCTCAAACCCCCGGAACCGTACAAGGGCAAGGGCATTAAGTACGCAGGCGAGGTCATTCGTCGCAAGGCTGGTAAGGTCATGAAGGCCGCCGGTGCCAAGTAAATCGTATGCCTACACGCTCCCGCACAACTCGCCGCCAGCACCGCCACCGCCGCATCCGCAGCAAGGTGCACGGCACCGCTGCCCGCCCCCGCCTAACGGTTTTTCGCAGTGCCAAACATGTGAGCGCGCAAATTATTAATGACGCCACCGGTAAAACGCTAGTTGCCGCTTCGGACAAGCAGCTAATGACCCAACCAAAAGCAGGGAACGAACAAACCCGGAAAGTTGCTGTAGCGGCAGCGGTAGGGAAGTTACTCGCCGAACTCGCGGTTGCCAAAAAAATTACTACCGTCGTGTTTGATGTTGGCGGCTACCGCTACCACGGTCGCGTTCGCGCGCTGGCAGACAGCGCTCGCGCCGGCGGCCTCCAGTTCTAATTTTTTTTCCACCCTATGCCCCCATTTGGTTCTCGACCACAGCACGGCGGCCGTCGCCCCCCTCGCGAACGCGAGAAGTCTGAATTTGACCAAAAGACCATTGACCTGGCCCGCGTAACGCGCGTGGTTGCCGGCGGCAAGCGCATGCGCTTCCGCGCGTGCGTGGTAATCGGCGACCGCAAAGGCCGCGTTGGCATGGGCTTGGGCAAAGGCGCAGACGTGCAAGGCTCCGTTGAAAAAGCCGTGAGCGCCGCCAAGAAGCACCTCATTACCGTGGCTCTGCACAAGGGCACCATTCCTCACGCTATCAACCTGAAGTTTGGCGCCGCCCGCGTTTTGCTGAAGCCAGCGCCGCCAGGGTCTGGCGTCATTGCTGGTGGTGCTGCGCGCACCGTGCTGAGCATGGCGGGTATTCGCGACGTCGTCAGCAAAATGCTTGGCTCCAAGAACAAGATTAATAACGTCCACGCGGTTATTCTCGCACTCGGTAAATTGCAGAATCGCGCCTCGGCCAAACCCAAAGCCTAACCTTGTATGTCTACGTCACTCGAAAATCTCAAAGCCAACCCTGGTAGCCGTAAAACCCACCCCCGTCGCGGTCGTGGTAACGCCTCTGGCCACGGCACCTTTAGCGGCAAAGGCATTAAAGGCCAGCGCGCCCGCAGCGGTGGTCGCAAGAACCTCCGCAAGCGTGGGCTCAAGCAGATGCTCATGCAGCTACCCAAGTCCCGCGGGTTTAGCAGCCTGCACGCATCGGCCGCTGTGGTAAACCTTTCTGTGCTCGACGCGCATTTTCCGGCGCAAGCAAAAGTGACGCCCGAGCTGTTGTTGCGTAATAAATTGGTCAAAACTGCCCAGTGGGTCAAGATTCTTGGCGATGGTAAGCTCACGCACCCACTCCAGGTTAGCGCCCACGCCTTTTCTGTCACCGCCAAAGCCGCAATCGAAGCCGCGGGTGGCACCGCAATTATTGTAACCCCGCCCACCCAGCCTAAACCCCGCCGCCAGCAGGAGAAGCTGGATGCGGCAAAGAAATGATCGACCGCTTACGTCAAATTTGGCAGACGCGTGAACTTCGGCACACGCTGATTTTTGTGTTACTCATGCTGGTGGTGTTCCGCATTTTGTCGCACATTCCTATCCCGGGCGTCGACCCAACTGGTTTACAGCGCTTACTGGAAGGTAATCAAATTTTGGGCCTGCTTAACCTCTTCTCCGGCGGTGGCTTGCAGAACTTTTCCATTGTCATGAGCGGTGTGGGGCCCTACATTACGGCCTCGATTATCATGCAGCTGCTAACGATGATTGTGCCGAAGCTGGAAGCCATTCAGAAAGAGGGCGAGCAAGGCCAAAACCGCATTAATCAGTACACTCGCTACCTCACGGTGCCCATGGCTATCCTGCAGGCCTTTGGTACGCTCACCTTCCTCAAACAGCAAGGCGCGCAAAGCGTACTCGGCTCACTGACCACCTTCCAGACCGTTACCGCCATTGCGTGCATCGTGGGCGGTTCCATGTTGCTTATGTGGATTGGCGAAATTATCAACGAGAAGAAAGTCGGCAACGGCATTTCACTCATCATTTTTGCGGGTATCGTGGCACAGCTGCCCAGCTCGGTGCAGCAGTTTGCTTCCACGTACGATCCCTCGCAACTCTTTACTATCGTTACCTTTTTAGCGGTGGGCATTATTACCATTGCTGGTGTGGTGTTTGTAACCGAAGGTCAGCGTAATATTCCGGTTACCTACGCCCGCCACGTGGTGGGCACGCAGCCGGCCAGCGGCGGGGTGGACACGCACTTGCCGTTGCGGGTAAATCAAGCCGGCGTCATCCCGATTATTTTCGCCGTGTCTATTATTCTTTTCCCCCCGCTGATCGCGCAGTTCTTTACCAGCAGCGGCACGCCTTGGATAGCAAATCTGGCCCAGTGGGTACAGACTACCTTTCAGAATCAGACCATCTACGGCATCATGTATTTCATTCTGGTCGTCGCCTTTACCTACTTCTACACTGCTGTGGTTTTTCAACCTAACCAGATTGCCGAAAATTTGCAAAAGCAAGGCGGCTTTATTCCAGGCATTCGGCCCGGCCAATCTACGTCTGCGTATCTGAGCTTCGTTTCCAACCGTATCATTCTGGCAGGCGCGCTCTTCCTGGGGCTCATTGCCGTATTGCCGACCATCATGCAGTCCACCACCAATACCCAGAGCCTCGCTATTGGCGGCACCAGCTTGCTCATCGTCGTCTCCGTGGTGCTGGAAAGCGTGAAGCAAATCCAAGCCCAGCTAGTGATGCGGGACTACGAATCGTTCTACAAGTAGTTGTACCTATTGTATAAAAATAATAGCGCCCTGGTTTAGCCAGAGCGCTGTTGTTAGAAACGTGACGTTAGGGCATCGGTCATATCTGAACGAGTCCTTACTTTTGCAAATGCCAGCACCCGCACGCCACGTGCAAATTTTTCTCCAAGAAGTGAGGCGAGTTGTAGGTGAGGAATCTTTGATTTTTCAGGGATGCCCGCAAGTAAATCCGCTAGGGAGTTTTTTGAGGTTTCCGCACAGACATACTCGTTAAAACCCCACGGCGTATCGTCTTCAGAGGTCAGTTCGTAAACTTTGTCGGCGTCCTGGTCGAGGAAGCTCTTTAAATTCCCAGCACTCATGTCTGTTCGTTCAGTAACAGCATTAAAAATGCGATCCCACATTACAGACTGAACGTAGACTAGTAGACACCTTGGGACGCTGTCATCCAGACCATTACCTATGGGACTTCCTGCCTTTATTGCACTTACAAGCATGGGGGCGTGAGTGGGGTGGTACACCCAGAACCAGGGAAGGACAATTTTTTGTAGCTTTTCGTGCTTGAGTAGGGCAGCATATAGCCAAAAGGCCGTGTAGCGTTGCCATAACTCTTGGGTTTTCAAGGGGTACTCCTTTGTTGGTAGAGGTTTTGTGAGCGCACGTTAGCATCATAGGCCTGGCTTGTCAACGCTATTTGGTGGTTTGAAAAAGCTCCTGTATAGTATCCAGGTCACCGACATGCATACCGCACACCCTCGACCGATGAACTTGGTGCTCCTCGGCCCGCCCGGCTCGGGGAAAGGCACGCAAGCTCAGCTCCTAGAGGAGCGTTTTTCGTTGTACCACCTGGGCACCGGCGACCTGATTCGCGCAGTGTATGCCCGCGCGGGCAAAGGTGAGACCTTTGCCGACGAAGTAAAAGCCCGCTACGACGGCGGCATCCCGCAGCCTGACCATGTCATTTTGGAAATGGTCGAACACGAACTTACCCGTTTGCACCACAAGACTGGCTTTGTATTTGACGCCTTTCCGCTGTCCACGCCCCAAGCCATTGCGCTGGAAAAAATGATTACGACATTCGACATGCGCGAACCCATTGCCATTTCTATCGACGTGGTGCGGGCCGAAGCCATCCGCCGCTTGACCTTGCGCAAGTACTGCCCCAACGACAAAATCGTGTTCCACCCGCAGGATGCAGATTACAAAGGCAATCACTGTCACATTTGCGGTTCGGAGTTGCAGCATCGGCCCGACGACACCGAGGAACTTGCCGGGAAGCGTTACGATGCCTACATCCAGCGCATCCTGGACCTGAAGGCCTTCTATAAAGAGCGCGGGCAGCTGCTGGACGTGAGCGGCGAGCAGCCTATCCAGGCAGTGTTCAACGATATCCTGCACGCAATCGTGCCCTACCTATGATGCGCGTAAAGACCCCGCAAGAAATCGCCACCCTCCGGGAGGGCGGCAAGATTTTGGCACACGTTTTACAGCTCGTCAGCAAAGCAGCAGTGCCTGGCGCGCGGGCCGCAGATCTGGATACCTTGGCCGAAAGGACTATTCGCGAGGCAGGTGGCGTGCCGGCCTTTAAAAATTATGAAGGCTTTCCAGCCACCCTCTGCGTGTCGGTCAATAGCGAAGTGGTGCACGGCATACCCGGCGACAAAATTTTTCAGGAAGGGGACATTGTTGGTTTAGATTGTGGCGTGCAGTACCAAGATTTGTTCACGGATGCGGCCATCACTGTGGGCGTTGGCAAAATTTCTAAGGAAGCGAAAAAACTTATCACGGTTACGGAGCAAGCTTTTCGAGAAGGGCTGAAAGTTATAAAAGCCGGGGCTACTACTGGTGATATTGGTCATGCTGTGCAAACCTACGTGGAAGCGCAAGGTTTTGGCGTTATTCGCGCACTCGTTGGCCACGGGGTGGGCCATGCCGTGCACGAAGACCCGAAAGTACCGAACTACGGTCAACTGGGCACTGGTACGGCGCTGCCTGTCGGGCTGGTTATTGCCGTAGAGCCCATGGTGAGTGCGGGGCACTGGCAGGTGCAGACCGCGCCAGACAAGTGGACCGTGGTGACCACCGATGGCAGCTTGGCTAGCCACTACGAGCACACCTTGGTGGTTACGGAGAGTGGTTACGAAATTCTTACCATATGAAGCTGCTCGGCGTAGATTGGGGTGAGCGGCGCATTGGCTTTGCCGTCAGCCCAGATGGCCAGTGGGTTTTCCCCTGGAAAGTTATGGCGGTGCGCGGGTTTGCCCACGCCCTGGAAACGATTCAAGCGGTAGTGGTTAGCGAGCGCATTGAGAAAGTCGTGTTGGGTTTACCGCTTAGCCTGGATGGCAAAGACTCGGCGCAGACCAGTCGCGTGCGGGAAGTGGCCGCCGATTTACAGCATATTTTAACCGTGCCGGTAGATATGGTCGACGAGCGTTTGACCAGCACCGAAGCAACGCGCTTGCGTCAGGAAGCCGGCAAGCATGGTGCAGTTGATGCTGACGCCGCAACGCTTATTTTGCAGAGCTACCTAGCGCAGCAGGCATGATGCCCGCTACAATTTTTCTACTAGCCTTGGTTGCAAGTGCGATGCTGACCCCAGCAGTGCGGTGGTTTGCGTTACGGCATAAGGTAGTTGATGCCCCCGACGGTAGTCGTAAGCTACATAACCGTCCGGTTCCGTTGCTCGGTGGCATTGCACCTTACCTTGCGTTCACTTTGGTGGTTTGGGTGGTTGCGCTTACGACCGATCAGCTCTTCGGCGGTTTCTTGCTGCCTAAGCACCTGGTAGGTATTACGCTTGCTGGCTTTGTACTAATGGTCGGTGGCTACCTGGATGATCGCAAGCACTTGCGGCCGAGTCGCCAGATTTGGTTCCCCATTGTGGCTGGATTGGTTATCATCGCCTCCGGCATCGGCATCCCGTACATTACCAACCCCTTTGGCGGAACCTTTACGTTAGATGCTATTAGCTGGTCGCTGTTTCAGTACAACGGCGAACCGTACAAAATCGTTTTGCTGGCTGATATCTTTGCAATTCTTTGGTTGCTCGCGACAACCTATACCACCAAGATACTCGACGGCCTGGATGGCTTGGTCGCCGGTATCACCACTATCGGCGGCATCATTATTGCCACCGTAAGTTTGGGGCAGGAAGTGGCACAGCCAGAAACTGCCGTGCTGGCCATGGCATTGGCTGGCGCAGCCGCAGGTTTTCTTATTTGGAACTGGCACCCGGCAAAAATCTTTCTCGGCGAAGGCGGCTCTACCTGGACCGGTTTTATGCTCGGCACGCTTTCGATTTTAGCTGGCGGGAAGATTGCTACTGCATTACTCATCCTGGGTTTGCCGGCGCTCGACGTGGGTTGGTCTATTGTGCGGCGACTCTTCGGACGCAGAAAAGCCACGCAAGCCGACCGGGGTCACTTGCATTTCCGTTTGCTGGATATTGGCCTCTCGCACCGTCAGGTCGTCTTGCTGCTGTACACCGTGGTAGCAGTCTTTGGGAGCATTACGCTGGTGACACACGGCGAGCAAAAAGTTTTTGCGCTTGCAGCGCTTGGGTTGGTCATGGCACTGCTGGCCACGGCCGTGGTAATTGCGTATAAAAAAAGAACCTCTATTCAGAAAAACTGAATAGAGGTTAACCTCTTGAGCCTCAACTAAGAGGTAAGTTGAAAAATTCGTGTTTGTAGTGTTTTTCGAAGCTCTTCTTCTGAGATGATTTTTTTGTCCCCTCGCTCCGAACGTAGTTCGTCAGCAATTTTTGCCCTGCTCGAAATTCCTAACTGGATCGCTTCGTGGATGTCCCCCCCTGAAAATTTTATGCATTCTGAAAATTTATGCGTTGCGACTCGTTCCCAGGCAATGAAAAGATTACCTGTTTCAACGCAAAGTCCACGATTGAGTGCGGCTTGGAATGAAATTCGAGAAAGTATGCACTCTTTGATTTTTTTACGCGGGAAGTTGTAATCAAGCAGCCGCCCAAGAATTCGCGTAATCCCATCTGTATCCAAGACTTCCTGATATGCGCAACTCGTTAATTCCTCCATCAAAGCCGCACATTCTTCATGAAGTGTTTCATCTACGCTTTGTATGCGTATTTGCGTTGTTGCACCATTGAATACTGGAACCTTGATTGGTTTCTTCCGTACTAGAGCTTCCATACTCTTTGTAAGCCTTTCAGTGTTTGTGTCCTTGTGTTTGTAATGAACAAAATTATTTAACGAACTACCTCCTCCAAGGTAGCTGGGTTTAAGGTTTTGTTTCGAATACTCTATACTACGCCTGTACCCCATAGCCGTCAACACCCTCTTTCCATGAACCCTAGCCGCATAACCCTACTCATCGTCAGCGTCATACTCTTTGGCCTTTTCTGGGTTACGGGTGGCGATGAGATTACTGATTACACGCCCTACTACTGGCAGCGGCTCATTGGCAGCTCGGTGACGGTGAGCATCATGGGCCAGGACATGCATGTCGAGGTTGCTCGCTCTAACCACGCAAAAGCCCGCGGGCTCAGCGGCCGCCGAAATTTACCGACCGGGCAAGGCATGCTTTTTGTATTTTCCGAGGCAGGTAGTTACGAATTCTGGATGAAAGATATGCGCCTCTCTTTAGATATTGTCTGGATACACGATGGCAAGATTATCGATATTAGTCGCAATATCCCGCCACCGGCGAAAGGTGCGGAGCCAGCCCGGGTCCGTCCGGCCTATCCTGCCAGCCAGGTGCTGGAAGTTTCAAGTGGAGTGGCTGCCAGCTGGCAGCCAGGGGATATGGTGACCATCAAAAATAACCGGCCGTTGTTTTTGCTCTAACCCCGTTTGTTATTCCGACCCCGAGCGTAAGCGAGGGGAGGAATCTCGAATTTTTAGACAAAATGTGAGATCCCTCGTCGGTACTCGGGATGACAAAAATCCCTAGCGCAGGCCCCTGTACCTGCGCGGGCAGGGCCGCCCGCGCTTGGTCAACGCTATGGGCCAGCTCACCGGGCCTTGACCTAGGCTCCGGTTGGTGCTACTTTCACTCTACTTCGCAATCAGGCTTTTTGTATGGCAACGCACGCAGTAATCGTCACCGGTGGCAAACAATATCTCGTGAAACCGGGAGATACACTTAAAGTTGAAAAACTCGTGGCCGAACCGAAAGCCGCTATGACTTTTGAACCGCTCTTGGTTGTGGATGGGACTGCCGCAAAAATCGGGACGCCCAAGGTTGCGGGTGCCAAAGTGGAAGCCATCGTCGTCTCTCATGGCCTGGGCAAGAAGCTGTACGTAGAAACCTACAAATCTAAGACCCGCAAGCACCGCAAGATCGGCCACCGCCAGCACTACACGGCCATCAAGATCGAGAAGATCGTCGGGTAGGGATATGATATAGAAAGTAGGGGCAGAGCTTGTTTATCCCGCCAACGGCGGCGGCTCTGTCGGTTTTGTTATGTGTTCCTTCTAAATGCAGAATCATCCTCTCCCTCTGGGAGAGGATGCCCGAAGGGCAGGTGAGGGGATCCAGAGACGAGTCTTGTCTCGTTGGTCTCTCACCCCGAGACCCTCTCCCAAAGGGAGAGGGAGGGATGCATGTTACACCGTCCTTCGCCCCTTCAGGGCATCGCCCAAAGTTACTTCGTCCGCGTATTCGAGGTTGGAACCCAGCGGCAGGCCACGCGCCAGGCGGGTGAGTTTTACGTCCAGCGGGCGCAGCAGTTTGGTCAGGTAGAGCATGGTGGTCTCGCCCTCTACGTCCGGGTTGAGGCCGAAGATAACTTCGGTCACTCTCGGTTCGGTTTTTTGCACGCGGCTCACCAGGCTGGCTACGTTCAAATCGTCCCCAGTCACGCCGGTGAGCGGGTTCAGCACGCCGTTGAGCACGTGGTATACCCCATGAAATTCGTGCGTGCGTTCAATGGCCGCCAAATCCTGCGTCTCGGCCACTACGCAAATTTGCGCCGGGTCGCGCTTGGGGTCTCCGCAAATATGGCAGGGCGTCTTGTTGCCCCACTGGCCGCACACCGCGCAGCGGACGACGTTCGTGTGGACATCCTGAATAGCGCGTACCAGTAGGTCACGCGAATCGGCATTTACCTTAATTAAGTGGAACGCCAAGCGCTCTGCCGATTTTGGGCCAATACCCGGCAGCCGGTTGAGCTGGTCGATGAGCCGCTGGATGCTGTCGGCGTAGCGGGGCATGTTTTAGAGTTGCGGCAGGCCGCCCATGTCTTTTACGCGGCTGGCCATTTTTTTCTGAGCAGATTTAATTGCTTCGTTTACGGCATCCTTCACCGCCTTTTGCAACTCTGGGCCGCGGCTGGCTGTGAGCAATTCCGGCGCAATGACCACATCCTGCACTTCCTGGTTGCCGTCCATGCTCACTTTGACTTTGCCCCAGCCGCCGCTGCCTTCCACCTTTTCATCTTTGAGCGCGCTTTGAATTTTTTTGGCCTGGTCGCGGTAGTCCTTAATTTGCTTGAGCTTTTCAAACATAGATTCGTGGGGTTAGTAGGTGGGAGCTGGACCAGCGAATTGCTCGCTGGCCTTGCTTTCGAAGCGGACTTTATTTTCGTTGAAAATGAGTTCGATGTGGCCGGTGGGGCCGTTGCGATGTTTGGCGACATGGATTTCGGCCACGCCTTTTTTCAAGGGGTCGGAGTCGCGGTCGTACATGGCCGGGCGGTAAATGAACATGACCACGTCGGCGTCTTGCTCGATGGACCCGGATTCTCGCAGGTCGGCCAGTTGCGGAATTTTACTCTCGCGGTTTTCCACGGCGCGCGAGAGCTGGGACAGGGCAATAACCGGGATATTGAGCTCGCGGGCAATGGCCTTGAGGCCACGGGTAATTTCCGCCACTTCCTGCACGCGGTTTTCCACGTTCGCTCGGCCTTCCATAAGCTGCAAGTAGTCCACCACAATCATGCCTAGGCCATGCTCGGCTTGTAAGCGGCGGGCCTTGGTACGCATCATCATAACGTTGCTGGTGGCGGTGTCGTCAATAAAAATTTGCGCTTCGGACAGCACGCCCATGGCATGGCCGATTTTGGGGAAGTCATTGTCTTCCGGCCGGTCAGAGAGTTTGCCCGTGCGCATTTTCCACAAGTCCACTTCGGCTTCGGCGCAGAGCATGCGGTCTACCAGTTGTTCCTTGGACATTTCCAAAGAGAAAATGCCCACCGGCACTTTCATCTTCGTGGCCGCGTGGCGCGCAAAGTCCAAGGCCAGTGTCGTTTTGCCCATACCCGGCCGGGCGGCGACAATAATCAAGTCACTTTTCTGGAAGCCGGCCAGTAACCGGTCAACGTCTGGGTAGCCAGAAGTAATGCCGCGCAGCTTGCCCGCGCCTTTGTGCAGTTCGTCAATGCGCTCAAATGCTTCTGAGAGCACGGAGCGAATGGGAATAAAGTTCTGGCGCAGGTAGCGTTGTGACACCGAGAAAATGGACTGCTCGGCTTCGTCCAGCAATTTTTCCACGTCTTCGCTTTCCTGGTAGCCAATGCTGGTAATATCGCCCGCCGCCTGCAGCAAGCGCCGCAGGGTGGCTTTGCGCTGCACAATGTTGGCATAGCTCACTACGTTGCTGGCCGTTGGCACGGTATTAGCCAAGGCAGTTAGGGCAGAGAGGCCGCCGACTAGTTCCAGTTGCTTCTTCTCCTCGAGCCGGTTCGATAAACCAACCACATCGATGGGTTCGTGCTTTTCGTACAACTCCTGCATGGCCTGGTAGATCTTGCCATGAATGTCGCGGTAGAAGTCGGCCGTCTGGATAAGGTCGGCCACCTTGATAATGGCATCCTTATCAATTAACAACGCGCCCAGCAACGCCTGTTCGGCATCCAGGTTTTGGGGTGGGATTTTGTCGGGCAGCGTTTGGCGGTTGTCGGCCATAGGGTCTCTGTATCTTACTTGGGCTGCTGGGCCGGGGCAAGGCAGGACCTTTCCCCAGTCTATCCACTCGTTTTGTCATTCCGAGGGTACCGAGGAATCTCGCATTTGTACGTGACGACGCAGTGATGTTCATCGGTTACTTTTGGTCATTCACGCATTTACCGCCTTTTCTGGCAGCAGAAAAGGTGGTGCCCAAAGACTGCTGGAGGTGGCTCGACGCGGTCGCCTCCGTAGGACGGCAGAGCACCCTGGATGCCCGGCCCCGCGGCGATCCACCCCCAGACCCCCGGCTGACGTTCTACATATATTCAGGTCTGTAAAAGTAAATGAAGATAGCTTGTTCAAGTGTCCTCTCCTCTCAGAGGAGCCGCAGGCGGGTGCGACCCATTGGGAGCACCCCGGGATGGTCAACGACCAGGAGAGGTGCAGTTATGCTATTCTACGTATCTATGCCCAGCATTTCGCCAACGCTCGTTATCTTGGACGTCGAAACCACCGGCCTCAAACCCGAGGAAGGCCATGACGTTATTGAAGTGGCGGCCCAAAAAATCCAGGATAAGCTGGTGGTCGGGGAGTACGTGAGCCTTATTGAGACGGGCAGGATTTTGGACCCGGAAGTCGTCCGCGTGCACGGCATTAGCAACGAACTCCTGGCGGTAGAGGGCCAAGCCGCTTCAAAAGTTTTTCCCGGGCTGGTGGCCTTTATCGGCGATTGTCCGATTGTGGGGCACAACGTCAATTTTGATATAGGCTTTATTAACGCGCACCTGGAGCGCCTAGGTTTGCCAAAGCTTACTAATGCTTTAGTCGACACCCTTACCTACGCGCGTAAATACCTGTTGATGCCGAGTTATAGTTTAGGCAAAGTGGCCGCCTACCTTAAAATCCCGCAGCCCCTGGCTCACCGCGCCAAAGCCGACGTGGAAACCACGCGGGAAGTGTTCTGGAAGCTTATTGAAAAGGCAAAAGGCGGGAAGTAGGAGAGCTTGTATATTTAGCGTAATTAGTGCACAATAGGCCCGTTATGGGTTCGTAGCTCAATTGGGTCCCATAGGGACGGGTGCGACCCATCGGGAGCACCCCGGAAGAGCAGGGTAGGTAAGGTTTATTTAAGAAGTAGAGGATAATTCTGGGTTCGTAGCTCAATTGGTAGAGCAGGGGCCTTTTAAGCCCAAGGTTCTGGGTTCGATTCCCAGCGGACCCACCAGACCATAATACCCTTTCAACTCTTAGAAGAGTTTTCTTGAAACATATGCCACAAGATATTAACGCTGAAAACTTACCAAGTTTAGACATCAAAGCAATCGCATTGAATCGAGATCGTTTAGGTACTTTGGCTTTCGAGTCAGTTGAGCCCATTCTTGAAGAATTAAAAAAACTTTATACAGAATTAGATAATTTAGATTATAAAACTCGTCTTACACTAGATGAAGTCAATCAAATTGACACGGCCAAAAATCAGCTCGTTCAGTACTTAACACAATTGGAGCAGTTTGATATTCAACAAGCAGGAGCGAAAGATGTTCATGACAGAATTGAGAATGAGATTAAACAACATCACAATAGTATTATTAAAAGCTTTAGAAATTATTTGGTTTATCTGAGACAAGAGTTGGCCCTGAAAAGTAAAAGTGCAGAGGAGCTGCAAAAGGAACGTCAGGATGCTTTGCAAGCTAAAAAACAGTACGACGAATTAACGACTCAACTAAAGCAACAGCTTGAAGAGCTTGGTAGCCAAAAGCAATTAATTGAAACTGGTAAGGGTGAGGTTGCAACCAAACAACTAGCACACCATTTCGCTAAGCAAGCTAATGACTACACGGAGAGTGCTACGAGGTGGCTGAAGTTTAGAAATTATTTTTATTGGGCATTTTTCATCATAGTGGGAGCTAATGTTTATGTATACTTATTTAGCGATAGAGGAATCTTCACTCTTCAATATGGCCTTGTTAAATTAGCGCTACTCTCAGCGATTGGTTATGCCATTGCATTTAGTGCAAAAAATTACAATATCCAATCGAACCTTGAAGCAATTAGCAGGCATCGAAAAAATGTTGCACAAACGATCGAAGATTTTTTAGGCACCAACCCTGCACCCGAAGTTCGTGACGCCATGTTAAAACATGCCACAGAAGCCTTGTTTAGGCACTTCCCTACGGGTTATATTACAAAATCTGAATCAAGAGATGGAGGCCCTCTTTACGAAATTGTAAATAATCTAATAAAGCCGGGTAGCTCAACTTAGTTTGGGGTTTCTGCATGCTAAACTATACGCATGCCTACCGTGCGACCGGCAACTCAAGATATTGAAAGCGTTCTTCACCACGTTGATGCCACGACGCGGGGTTTGACGCAGTTGGAAGCCGACCACCGCTTGCAGCAACATGGCCGCAACGAACTGCCCAACCGCGAGGCGGTGAATTCGTTACGGACGCTCGCTCGACAGTTTGAAAGCAGCCTCGTCATTATCCTGCTCATTGCTGCGGCCGTGAGTTTTGCCTTGGGCGACCATTTGGACGGCAGTGTTATTTTGGCCGCTATTGCCCTTAACGTTATTGTCGGGTTTTTCCAAGAGAACCGGGCCGAGCGGGCCTTGGCCGCTTTGCAAAAGGTCGCGGCGTTTACGGCCACAATTTTGCGCGATGGGCGCGAGCGCGACATTCCA
Source organism: Patescibacteria group bacterium (assembly GCA_038063455.1). GTDB lineage: Bacteria > Patescibacteriota > Patescibacteriia > PEXW01 > PEXW01 > CAIPSZ01. The sequence continues at coordinate 81,384 of JBBTVB010000002.1, read as the reverse complement.
TCCACGGAGGTGGTGCCAGGCGACATTCTCATTTTGCATGCCGGCCAGAAGGTGGCGGCCGACGCCCGGCTTATTGAAGAGCACGCGCTCGAGCTTAACGAAGCAACGCTCACGGGTGAGTCGGCACCAGTGAACAAGCAAATCGAAGCCATGCCCGAAGCAGTGACCATTCCTGAACAACTCAATATGGTTTTTGCTGGTACCGTGGTAACCGCCGGCCGTGGGTTTGCAGTGGTGACGGCAACGGGCATGCACGCCGAGCTCGGCAAGGTGGCAGAGTTGCTGCAACTCACGATTACAGAAAAGACTCCGCTCCAGCGCCGACTCATTAAACTGAGCTGGCAGCTTACGGTTATTGTGCTCACGGTTGCGCTCCTCGTGTTTTTATTCGGCATATTCCGCCTGTACGATGCCGAGCAAATGTTCGCAACTGCGGTAGCCATTGCCGTCGCTGCGATTCCCGAAGGCCTCGCCGTGGTGGTTACGGTGATTCTGGCTATTGGCATGCAGCACATGCTCAAAATCCGCGCCTTGGCCCGGTCACTATTGGCGGCGGAAGCCTTAGGTTCTGTCACTGTCATTGCTACGGATAAGACCGGCACCGTCACCGAAGGTTACATGCGCGTGGTAAAAATTCTCACGCACGACCGCGACGTCCACCACCCCCATCGCGATCCAGGGGAGCCGGACCCAAGCGCATTACTCGTCCTGAAAATTGGCGCCCTGGCTTCGGATGCCGAAATTACGAATCCTGACAGCCCGCTGGAAGAGTGGGAGATCCGTGGCAACCTTACGGAACGCGCTTTAGTCCGCGCGGCAGCCGAAGTAGGTTTTGCCTTGCCGACTCTCCGCAACCAGTACACCCGCATTGGCGAAATTCCGTTTGATTCCAGCCGCCGCTACATGGCCGTGGCCTGCGAGCACAAAGCCGACGGCCACGCTATTTTTGTGAAAGGCGCACCCGAAGTGCTGCTGGCCCATGCGGTGGCCATTGAAGAAGACGGCAAGCCTCAGCCGTTCACGCCCGAACGGCGCGCAGCGTTTGAAGCCCGCGTGCGGGACATGAGCAGCCAGGGGTTGCGCGCGCTTGCCATTGGCCAGCGTCGCATGCAACACGCGCCGGTTTTGCCGTTGACCGAAGCCGACGCTTTACAAGGCCTAGTCCTGGTCGGCGTGGTCGGGATTCAAGACCCGCTGCGGGCCGACGCGCCAGAAACGATTGCTACCCTGCATCGTGCTGGTATTCGAGTAGTAATGCTTACCGGTGACAATATTGCCACGGCACGTACCATAGCTGCTGGTCTGGGGTTAACCACGCAGGAAGACGAAGTCATGGATGGTCGCGACCTAGAAGCGCTGGATGCAAACGCGTTGCAAGAACGCGTGGCCCTAGTGCGCGTATTCGCGCGCGTGAGCCCGAAAGATAAACTTCGCATCATTGACGCCTGGCAAGCCCGCGGCGAAGTGGTGGCCATGACGGGGGACGGTGTGAACGATGCACCGGCACTCAAGTCTGCCGATGTCGGCATCGCCCTCGGCTCTGGCACGGACGTGGCCAAGGAAGCGTCCGACCTCGTTTTACTCGACAATAGCTTAACTACCATTGCCCAGGCCGTGTTTGAGGGCCGGGTGATTTTCCGCAACATCAAGCGGGTTATTTTGTTCCTGCTGGCCGGCAGTTTTGCCGAACTCGTGCTCATCGTCGGCGGGTTGCTACTCGGCTGGCCGCTGCCGCTCACGGCTGCACAAATTTTGTGGATCAACTTGGTTACAGACACGCTGCCGACTATTGCGCTCACGCGCGAACCCGCCGACCCCGGCATTTTAAATGAACCGCCCATGAGCCCGAAGCGGCCGCTGGTCGGGCCGTTTACACGGTTCATGACTGTTACCTTGAGCCTCATTGTCGGCCTGATCGCCCTCGCCATGTTCGGTCTGGGGTGGCTGGAAGGCGAGCAATTGGCCTACGCGCGTACCTTGGCATTCTGCACTATTGCCGTTACTTCACTCATGTACGTTTTTTCCATCCGCACGCTGCGGCAGCCGCTCACCTCCATTGGGCCGTGGGCCAACCCAACATTGGTTGGGTCCGTAACCTTGGCGCTTCTTTTGCAAATTGCCGCCGTGCACACGGAGTTTGGCCAGCGGATTTTCGGCACGGTGGCTTTGAGTGCCAGCGATTGGCTCTTCATCGTCTTGGTCGGGTTCGGAATTGTGGGCGTCGTCGAGCTGTGCAAGCTCTGGTTCCGCCGTCGGGAGCCGGTGCACGTAACGCCGTAATTCTTTGTTAATTTTGCTCTTACCCTAAAAATCTCACGGCTATGGTTTATACCAATGAGGCGGTAGCACAGTTAGGTATAAACTCTCTAAACCCCGTAGAAATTCAAAGTGGCGTTGAATCACTAAATGGGCTTTCTAGCTTATTAAGTAAGGATTGGTTAGAATTTCATCACTTAACTGGCAATCGTTCGTCAGTTATTGTTAGGTATGCTGCAACAGTTTGGAATGCTTGGTGTAACATTCATTTAGAACCAGGAGCCGAAGGTATTTTAGAGAAGTGGAAATCACTAGATGATTTTTCAAAAATACACAGCATAGAAATGGAGTTGCTGTTTTTATCTCGTATATTGAGTCTTCAAAAGCCTACTAAATTTTTTCCTGAAATCGACAATAAAATTCCTGACGCAGTAGTCTCGATTGAGAGAAGAGAATGCTTTTTTGAATTCTCTGTACGCAATAAGTCTGAGGGAATGAGACGAACCGATATGGTTGCTCAGGAACTTGCAGATTTTTTAAGCGAGCTACAACCCGAACTCCATAGCGTCTTGGCGGTTAATATTTTAGCAAAAGACGTTAATGTAGAATTTATTAAAAAACAACTTATCAATTCGAAAATTGGAAAATATTTTGAAGTAAATAATGATATTCATTATCATGCCATTCCATCTGATGCTGAGTTTCCTCGAGACTTTCCAAATATAGAAAATTTTGTAACACAACCAAGGGTTTATTGTACTTCTTTGAGATTAGGTTCTCTTCCCATGCATAAAGCAACAACGATTATTCATGTCGATGACCCTTATGCTTTTCAAAAAATGTCTGAAGAGGCAAAGCAACTTCCGAAGAGTCATCCGGGTATCATTGTTCTTGATATTAGCGGTGTAGTGAAACAGCAAGATGAGTGGAATCGAGTAATTTTCAATCAACTCTCATCGGGTAAATGGACACGAGTTAGTGCGGTGGTGCTTCTTACCTTAGTACAGCCTACTGACACACCTCTTAAGCTTCATGACTCTGCTATTATCGTGAATCCAAAAGCCGCCCAGCCATTAACACAAAATGAGCTTCAGTTCCTCGAAAATTTTGTAGATAAAGGTATTCATTTTTAATTTGCCAAAAGGCCTAAAAATCAGTATATTTAGGCCATGATTGTTCGGATTGCTGACATTGCCGGCTTCGACGGCAAAGAGGTGACTATCCAGGGCTGGGCGGCCAACGTGCGCTCCAGTGGAAAGATTGCGTTCCTGCAATTGCGGGACGGTTCCGCGGGCCTGCTGCAGGCCGTCGTGTCGCATGAGGCCGTGGGCGAGGCGGTTTTTGCGTCTGCAAAAGCAGTCACCATTGAGTCCTCGGTCATTGTCACCGGCCTGGTCAAAGCCGAGCCGCGCTCACCCGGCGGTTTTGAGCTGCAGGCCACCAAGGTCGAGCTCATCCAAAAGGCCGAGGAGTACCCGATTGGCAAGAAGGAACACGGCCCAGACTTTTTGCTGGACCAGCGCCACTTGTGGATTCGGACGCCCAAGCAGGCCGCGGTCTTGCGCGTGCGAGACACGGTTATTTGGGCGTTGCGGGAATTTTTTCGGCAGGAAGGATTTGTGCTCACCGACACCCCCATCCTGACACCCACGTCCTGCGAAGGCACGACCGAACTTTTTGAAACTGATTACTTTGGCCAAAAAGCCTATCTTTCTCAATCAGGTCAATTGTATCTAGAAGCGTTAGCGTCGGCGCTCGGTAAAGTGTACGACTTTGGCCCGACGTTCCGCGCCGAAAAATCCAAGACCCGCCGCCATTTGACCGAGTTCTGGATGCTGGACGCAGAAATGGCGTTTACCGACTTGGAGCAGAGCATGGCCTTGCAGGAAAAAATGATCATGCACGTTGTCCAGTCCGTACTCAAAGAGCGGCGCGCGGATCTGGAACTGTTGGAGCGGGACATTAGCGCCTTAGAAAAAGCGCAGACGCCGTTTGTGCGCATGACGTATGACGAGGCGCTGGTGAAGCTTAAAGAGCTCGGCTCGGACATTGAGTGGGGGACGGACTTGGGCAACGACGACGAGACGATTTTGACCAAAGCCTTTGACCGACCGATTTTCGTGACGCACTATCCGGCCGAGATCAAAGCATTCTATATGAAGCCGGACCCGAAGAACCCGAAGGTCGCACTGTGCGCCGACTTGCTGGCGCCGGAAGGCATTGGCGAAATTATCGGCGGTTCGCAGCGCATTGATGACTATGATTTTCTCGTTCAACGCTTGGAAGAGCACAAGCTCGATCGCAAAGATTTTGAGTGGTACTTGGATTTGCGAAAATTTGGTTCGGTGCCGCACAGCGGCTTTGGCATCGGCTTGGAACGCACGGTCGGCTGGATGTGCGGGTTGGCCCATGTCCGCGAAGCTATCCCTTTCCCGCGTCTTATTAATAGGCTGACTCCATGATTTTTCAAACCTTTATCTCTGCTGCGACACTCGGCAGCTGCCTGCGGCTTGCAGCTCGGCCTCAACGTATGCCTGCATACGCTTCGGCCTCCGCTGCTACGCCTCGTCGACGCTGCCAAGCGTCTTGCTCACGTTAGCTTCGGGGGAAACTTTTATGAAACGAACTCTAGCTATTGAGACACCTAAACTTATCGGCCAGGAGGTAAAACTCCAGGGCTGGGTGCATAACCATCGCCGTTTGGGCAAGATGGTGTTTATTGATTTGCGCGACCGGACGGGACTCATTCAAGTGCTGTTTATGGACGCACTGGCTGAACCCGCCAATCAAATCCGCCCAGAGTTTGTGGTGGAAATTACCGGCACCGTGGTGGAACGCAAAGGCAAAGGCGCGAATCCGAATTTGCCAACCGGTTCGGTGGAAATCCATGCCAGTGCGCTTACCGTATTAAGCACAGCCGAAACCCCGCCGTTTGAAATTAATAACGAAGAAAAAGCTGCGGCCGCTGGCGAAGAGCTACGTTTAGAACATCGCTACCTGGACTTGCGTCGGCCAACCATGCGGCAGCGCCTGGTGCTGCGTTCAAACGTGAATGCAAGCTTGCGGGATTTTTTGCGCAGCCAAGAGTTTGTCGAAGTGGAAACGCCGATTCTGACCAAAGGCACGCCCGAAGGCGCGCGCGAGTATATCGTGCCTGCCCGCAATTTTCCTGGAAAATTCTACGTGCTGCCGCAAAGCCCGCAACAGTTCAAGCAGTTGCTTATGGTAGGCGGGGTCGAACGCTACTTCCAAATTGCCCGCTGCTTCCGCGATGAAGACCAGCGGGGCGACCGCCAGCCCGAGTTCACGCAGTTGGATATTGAAATGAGCTTTGTGGATGAAGAAGACTTGCTCGCGTTGGCCGAGAAAATGCTCACGGCGTTGGTCAAAGAGGTGGCGCCGGAGAAACATATTAGCCAAACGCCTTTCCTCCGGCTGACGTATGCGGAAGCAATATCAAAGTACAAAACCGACAAGCCGGACTTGCGTAAGGACAAAAACGATCCGAACGAGCTAGCGTTTTGCTTTGTGACGGACTTTCCGCTTTTCGAGAAATCGGAGACGGAGAAGAAGTTAGTCGCTACGCACCATTTATTCACCTCACCTAAAGACCCCGAAGGTTTTTTGTCCGGTGCCGTGCAACTGGAGCAAGCCTTTGGTAAGCAGTACGACGTGGCGCTCAACGGCTTTGAAATTGCCGGCGGCAGCATCCGCATCCATAATCCTACCCTGCAGCAAAAAGTTTTTGACGTGCTGGGTATTCCTAAGGACGAAGCTGACATACGCTTTGGCCACATGCTCAAGGCGTTTAGCTTTGGCGTGCCACCGCACGGGGGGATTGCCTTTGGCCTGGACCGGCTGGTGGCAATTCTGGCTGGCGTGGAAAATATCCGCGAGGTTATTGCCATGCCGAAGACCGGCGATGCCCGCGACCCGTTGATGGGTGCGCCGTCCGCCTTACCACAACAGCAACTCGACGACGCGCACATTCAGATAAAAAAGGAGTAAATACATGACTGCGCTTTCACCGCTCCAAAAATTCCTGCTCAAGGAGTGCCTGGATAGCGTAGTGACCAAGCGCAGCGCACTGAAAAAGTTCTACGCCAAACAAAGTAAGCCACCGAAAGCTGAAGACCAGCAGAGCGCCATTACCAAATCGCTGGAACGCCTCATTGACCGCGGCTACCTGACCGGCTTTGGCCGCCGCACACCAAAAAAGTGGTTCATCGAGAGCGTACGCCTCTCCCCGGCAGGCAGACGTGCAGCTCGCAACCTACTAGGCAAGCAACAGCAAATTCCTTTTCGATAAATCTTAACTCACCAAACCTATGGCGATTACAAAGTCTCTAGAGAAATACTTGAAAGCTGCGAAGGTCAAGTACAGCGTGATCCCACACAAAACGGTATTCACGGTGTACGACTTGGCGCAAACCTTAAAACTCACCATGGACCAAGTGGTGAAGTCTCTCTTGGTGAAGGTAGACCAGAAGTACATGCTGGTGGTCATGCCAGCGCATTTTCGACTGGATTTTGGCAAACTCAAGAAATTATTAAAAGCCAAGAAGGTAGATATTGCCAAGGAAAAAGACATGCAGACTAAGTTTAAGGTAAAACCCGGCGCCATGACGCCCTTTGGCCCGTTGCACAAGGTGGAAGTGGTTGCGGACAAGTCGTTGGGAAAAATGAAAGAAGCCTTTTTTTCCGCGGGCAGCTTTACGGACAGTGTGAACATGAAGCTCAAAGATTACCTCAAGCTTGTGGAACCAACCATTGGTGACATTGGCAAGAAGTTTCCGATTAAGTTGCAGTGGCAGACGGTAAAGGCTAAACCCAAAAAAGTCCACAAGAAAGGCAAAGGCAAACCCCGAACCACTCGCGGAGTTTATCCCGCCAAAGGCGGGGCTCGGGTTCAGGGCAAGGCCCAAAAGTTTAAAGCCAAGCGACGCAAATAATGCACCACGTTAAAGTCCACACGTTCGAAGGCCCGCTCGACCTCTTGCTCCAACTCATAGAGCATGAGGAGTTGGATATTTCCCAAGTCGCGTTGGCGCACGTTACCGAGCAATACCTGCAGGCCTTGGAAAAGGCCGACAATATCAGCGCCGAAGATTTAGCCGACTTCTTGGTGGTGGCGGCCAAACTGTTGCTCATCAAGTCCCGCATCCTGCTGCCGCAGTTGGCGGTGGAAGGTGCGGAAGAAGCCACGGATTTGGAGCGGCAGCTGAAGATTTTCAAGGAGTATTTAGAGGCGTCGCGGAATATTGCCAAGATCATTCACAAACGCCGTTTCACGTTTGGCCGCGGCAAACCCGCCATGCTCATTGAAGAAAAATTCTCGCCACCCGAAGCCCTGGGCGTGGGCGACATGCGGGAGCTTTTCCTCAGCGTGCTGCGCGACATCGAACCGGTAATTGCCCTGCCCAAAGCCGTTATTGAAAAAACCGTGAGTATTTCGGAGAAGATCGAAATCATCCGCGCGCTCATTTTAGACAAAGCCATTGTGTCATTCCACAACATCATGAAAGATTCCAAAACCAAGACGGACGTTATTGTCTCTTTCCTAGCCCTGCTGGAACTGGTGAAGCAGCGCACGATCGTGGTCAAGCAAGGCGCGCTGTTCACGGATATTGCCATCGAACGCCTTGATTCGCCACCTGCAATTTAACCCTTTTATGCTCGAGCAAAAAATTGAAGCTTTACTCTTCCTGGCCGGCCGGCCGCTCTCGGTAAAGAAACTTTGCGAACTCACCGAGGCAAAAAAGACTGACGTTGAAAAAGCCGCCGATGCGCTCGTGACGCAATACGAATCTCGTTCGAGTGGCCTGCTTCTACAGAAGGCAAGCGACAGCTACCAAATGGTGACGCACCCAGACGTGCGCAGCCTGGCCCAGGCCTATGCGAAAGAAGAAGTATCGAGCGAGCTGACGAAGCCGAGCTTGGAAACACTCACTATCGCGGCGTACCGCGGCCCGGTGACCAAAGCCGAGCTCGAGCAAATTCGCGGCGTCAACTGCAGTCTCATCCTGCGTAACCTGTTGATTCGTGGTTTGGTGGAAGCTGCGTACGACAAAACCAAAGCCACGACCGTATATCAGGTAACGCACGACTTTGTCCGCTTCCTGGGCCTGGCCAAGGTGGACGAACTCCCGGACTACCTCAAGCTTCACGACCACGAAACTTTATTGAAGCTGCTCAACCCCGATGCCAACCCACAAGAAGAAAATCTCCCCGCTGTCTAGACGCAACCACGTGTTGCTTACGCTTGCTACCTTTATGGTTGGTGGCATGGTGTCGGCGTGTATGGTTATGAGTTACGTTTTTATTGCCTACCCACAACTGCAGAGCAGCCAGCCAGCAGTTGCGGGTGCGTTTGCCGAACAGTGGGTGGCACCCGTGCGGCTCTCTGGCTCGGCGGCCAGCCCGACGATTACTGCCCCGGCTGGCATTTTGCTCGATGTCGAAACCGGAACAATTGTGTGGGAACGCAACCGTACTGCCGTGCGCCCACTGGCAAGCCTTACCAAACTCATAACCACCAGCGCGTACCTGGCAACGGCACCACGGCTCGAGGCCGCGTACACTATTCCTGCTGACTTCCATACCAATGACATTACCAACGTGGTGGAACCCGGCACTGGGGTGAGCAAGCTGGACGTGCGTGTAGGAGAACGGGTGACCTACAAAGACTTGCTCGCCGCCAGTATTATTGGCAGCGCGAATAATGCGGTGCTGGCGTTGGCCCGGACCGCAGGTTTGTTTGCCGGCCGGTTACAGCAGTTTGCTGTGGCCCAAGGCGCCCGTACTGTGCAGGTGGTAGAGGGCTCTGGGCTAGCAGCGGGAAATGTTGGTTCGGCGCAGGATGTTGCGGTGCTGGCCCATACTGCGTTTAGCAACCCGACGCTTCGAGAATTTGCTGGCCAGACGAGTTATCGAGTACGCACTGGCAGCCGCAGTTTTGTGGTGCAGACCACGAGCGAACTCGTGCACGATTCGGGGTACACCATTGTTGCAGCAAAAACCGGTTTTCTCGATGAGGCCGGGTACAACCTAGCGGTGCAAGCGCAGGTCGATGGTCACGAGCTCCTGCTCGTGTTGCTCGGGTCGCCTACGTCGGACGACCGTTTTGCCGACGCCGACGCGTTGCTCCGCTGGGGTTTTGGCGCACACGTCTGGCAGGTGGTAAAGTCATAAGGTAATGGGGATGGATGCTAGTAAGATGCATTCCCACCTCCTTCCATACCTTCTGACCTTACTTACTTCCATTCCTTTATCCTTATAACTCTTCCAAAATCATGAAGCCTATCGTCATTGGCAATTGGAAAATGAACATGAATAGCAAAGAAGCTATGGTGTTCATGGATACGTTGCTGCAAGGCCAGCAGCTGCTGCACTCGGCGAGCGTGACTATTTGCCCGGCGGCGTCGGTTATTCCAGCGGTCGCCGAAGCTCTGCGCGGCACACCTATTCGTTGGGGCGCACAGAACGCGCACTGGGAAGAGCATGGCGCGTTCACGGGCGAGACCTCCATGGATATGCTCGTCGATTTGGGCTGTAGCGTCGTGCTGTGCGGCCACTCCGAGCGGCGCGCGCACTTCCACGAAACCGACCATGACGTTAGTCGCAAGGTGCAGCAGGCTGTGGCCCACGGCATTACGCCCGTGCTCTGCGTGGGCGAAACCTACGAGCAGCGCAGCAAACAGCAACACGAAGTGGTGGTGCTGGAACAAGTTACCCGTGGGGTGGAGCTCTTGAGTGCTTTCCCCTCCCTTTCACTGATTGTGGCGTACGAACCGGTGTGGGCCATTGGCACCGGCCAGTCTATCGAGCCTAGTGACGCATTTACCATGGCGCGCATTATTCGCAGCACCTTGCGCGAAGTGCTGCCCACTGGTGCCGACAGCGTGCCGATTTTGTACGGCGGCAGCACCACGCCCATCAACGTTGCGTCGTTTGTGGATAGCGACGCCATCGCCGGCGTGCTCGTGGGTGGCTCCAGCCTGAATCCCACCACGTTCAAGCAGCTCATTACGCAACTCATTTAACCTATGCTCACGCACATTAAAGAGCTCATACACGATGCCATCGCCCGCGACTACGCCGTTGGCGCCTTTAACGTGGAGAATGTGGAAACCACGCTGGCCGTGGTGCGCGCGGCCGTGCAGGAAAAATCCCCAGTCATTTTGCAAGTTTCCGAAAATACCATTGCCTACGCTGGTTTGAAAGTCATCACCAGCATTGTCGAGCACGTGGCGCGGGACGAAGCCGGTGCAATTCCGGTCGCGCTCCATCTGGACCACGGCAAGTCGTTCCGCAGCGTGGCCGCCTGCGTGCAAGCTGGGTTTTCTTCCATCATGATTGATGCGTCAGACATGCCCATGCAAGAGAATGTTATTCTTACCAAGCAAGCCGTGGACTACGCGCACCGCAAAGAAGTGTGGGTGCAAGGGGAGCTCGGCGTGGTGAAAGGTCTGGAAGAAGCCATGACCCTAGTCGAACGCGAGCCGTTTATGACCAAGCCGGAAGAAGCCAAAAAGTTTGTGGCCGACACGGGCGTGGATACCCTGGCCGTGGCAGTGGGGAACGTGCACGGGGTGGTGAAAATGCGCAAAGGCGCTACCCACAGCCTGGACCTGGATCGGCTGGATGAGATTGGCCAAGCTATTCCGCACACGCCCTTGGTGCTGCACGGCGCTTCTGGGGTGAGTGCCGCGTCTTTGAAAGAAGCCATTCAGCACGGCATCCGGGTGGTCAACATGAACACTGAGCTCAAGCTAGCTTTTGTCGATGCACTGCGTAATACCCTAAAGAGCGACCCCGATGCATATGATCCGCGCATTATTTTTAAGCCAGGCATGGTTGCAATTCAAGAACTGGTCGCCAGCAAGTTGCGCGCGCTTGGTAGCACCGGCAAAGCCAATATTTAACTCTTCTTTTACCCTACACACATGCCTACCCGCGTAGCAATTAACGGTTTTGGTCGCATTGGCCGCATGGCGGTTCGTGCCGGCCTGCGCAATGCAAAATTAACCTTTGTGGCGGTAAACGACCTTACTGACGCGGCGACTAACGCGCACCTGTTGAAGTACGATTCGGTGCATGGTGTGCTGGCTGAGGACGTGAAGGTAAAAGGCCAGACGATTACTGTTGGCAAGCACAGCATGCAGGTGTTTGCGGAAAAAGATCCCACCAAGTTGCCATGGGCAAAACTCAAAGTTGATGTGGTGCTGGAATGCACAGGCGTGTTTACCAAGCGGGACCAGGCGGCGCTGCACCTGCAAGCTGGCGCTAAACAAGTCATTATTTCCGCCCCGGCCGACGACCCAGATGCAACCGTGGTGCTGGGCGTGAACGACCACGTGCTCAAAACCAAGCCCAAGGTTATTTCCAATGCTTCCTGCACCACGAATTCCCTCTCGCCCGTGGCATTGGTTATGGAGCAAACGTTCGGGATTGAACGGGGCATGATGAATACCATCCATTCCTATACTAACGACCAGCGCATCCTCGATTTACCGCACAAAGACTTGCGCCGCGCCCGATCGGCTGCGCTTAATATTATCCCCACCACCACCGGCGCCACCAAGGCCGCGGCTCAAACCGTGCCTACGTTAAAAGACCGCATGCAGGGGATTAGCCTGCGCGTGCCCACGCCCTGCGGGTCGATTACCGACTTTGTGTTCGTTGCCAAGCGCGCGCCACGCGACGCCGCCGAAGTAAACGCCGCGCTCAAGAAAGCTGCAGAGTCCAAGCTGAAGAACATCATGGAATTTTCCATGGAACCTTTAGTATCGTCAGACATCGTGGACAATCCGCACTCGGCCATTGTGGATGGGCTCTCCACCCAAGTGAACGGCAACCTGGTCCGCGTACTGGCGTGGTACGACAACGAGTGGGGCTATTCCAACCGGCTGGTAGAGCTGGCCGCGAAGTTGTAACAAAATACAAATTTGTATGACTAATAAATATTTCTTGTTAGCTCAAAAGACAATTATTTTAAGTTCCTTTTGCATATTAGGAGTCACAATGTTTCCGAGTAAGGTTTTCGGATTAACTATTGAAAATGTAGGCGATACCACTGCTTGCCCACCTTCTTATTTGACAGGAAGCGTATTTTTTTTGATGCTAACAGTAGCATGGTTTATTCTTCTATGGCTTCTGTGGCCAAGAAAAAAATTACGTGAGTATTTTTCTAAGTACAAAATTTTGTGGTCTCCTGTACTTTCGATAGTCTATTGGTTAGCAGGAATGTCGATTATAATCATGGTATTACCTTTTCTATTGAGTAAGTCGTAAGTTAGTGCATTTAGCATAATTGATTTTTTTGCAAGTATTACTGGGGCCAACCCTGTGTACGCCAGCCTTGGATGTAGCGATTCACAGAGTATCGCTGAAAATATTATTAATTTTTTTCAGTACCCCCTTTACCCTTTAAGCATTATAGCGTTGTTTGTACTTAAAATTAATCTCCAACGCACTTCTGTTAATACATTAGAACCAGTATTAAATGTCACGATACCAATCATGAGTTTTATTGCCTTACAAGTTTTGTCTGTTTTGGTTTACGTATTGGCACTCCGAGCGTTGCCATAATTCTGCAAAAATTGTTAAATTAGCTGCGAAGTTGTAACTCTTGATACTTAGGGAGTAATTAGGTAGGCTCATATTTGCACGTTTTTAGATATTAGGGCGCCATCGTCTACCGGTTAGGACACTTGGTTCTCATCCAAGAAATAGGGGTTCGATTCCCCTTGGCGCTACCAGCTCGTTTCGCACGTCGAGCTGCGTTTTGCCGTGACCGGCAAAAGCTCCGCTCTCGATGCGAAGCCTCGCTTAACCCCACGAAGTCGTGCTCACTGCGTTGCGCGCCAACTTCGTGGGGGCCCCGGATTGGGGGAATCGAACGGGTGCGAGCATGCGTAGCACCCCGGCCCCGTCAGGGGCGATTCCCTGCCTGCCGGCAGGCAGGCCCTTGGCGCTACCAGCTCGTTTCGCACGTCGAGCTGCGTTTTGCCGTGACCGGTAAAAGCTCCGCTCTCGATGCGAAGCCTCGCTTAACCCCACGAAGTCGTGCTCACTGCGTTGCGCGCCAACTTCGTGGGGGCCCCGGATTGGGGGAATCGAACGGGTGACTAATCCAAAAGAAAATCAAAAATCCCCAGTAGTTCTGGGGATTTTTTTGGGAGAGAACGCTAGCCTTCTTTCACCATGCTCATGCCCAATTCCATCATCTTGTCTTCTGGCATAGTCATCATTTCCATGACCTTCGGGTCGGCCATGTGTACTTCTTTGACATGTGCCATACCGGCGGCGAGGGCAGCCTCTTTTGTTTCGCCAGTTGATACGTGCGGGCATTCAACGCCCAAGTCTTTACATGCAATGGTAAACATATGTTTTTTACCTTTCGTTTTAAAGTGAACTTCGACCTGGCTACCTGGAGTATACGGGTATTCCCAATCCTGAACAATGCGGCGCGTAAAAGAAAACCCCTGATCCGAAGACCAGGGGTGTATAGCTATTGGCCGTAGAGGCCCATCAAACCAAACAACGCGAGGGAAACACCACCGTAGAAAAACAGGAGCTCAATGAGCAACCCGATCGGCGCCAGGATATGGCGACGCCGACGAACATGCCGGTGTGGGCGCGCCAGGGCAAAACCCATGAGCACCGCACCGGCTCCCATTGCCTCCAAACCAGTAGGTAACGTCATATGGACGTTAAGGTTATGGTGAGATGGCGTGTAGTCGAGCGGTTCGACGAAAATCGCCAGACCACTCGCGTTGTCAGGTTGGGAAAGAACGATATCTCTTTTGAAAGCCCTCAAGTATAGGCATACTGCGCAGGACTGTCAACCCAACACAACTTTGCGTACCACAAAGCGGTGCTGGGTCAATACAAAAAAAGACCCGTGCAACAAGTGCAGCGGGCCTTCGAAATGAGCAGTTATGCAAGCGTAACTAGCGCCGTTTCTTTTTTGGCCTGCGTTCTTCTGGAAGATGAAAGCCTTTTTGCCAGCCCTTCTTTTGATAGTGGTAGATGACTGCCCCAGCAATCACCAGCAGGATAATCACCAGAATCATAATCACGTTAGCGTACATTTTTCCTCCTCACCTTTTCTATTGCCTTTGGTATTGCTTTGAGTATACCGCCAATTGGGTCTTCTTGAAGCCACCAGTAGTAGAATAAGGTCGCCACCCAACCATGAATTATCCCAAAGAGCGGGAAGTTTGGTTGGTACTGGAACAAGAGCGAGAAGCAGAAACCCATGGCGCCAGTGCCTAGCCAGAACCTTTTTTGGGTGTGGATAGACATGAATACTAATGAAGTAATCGCTGCCGTTGCTACAGGGTGTACATGCAAATCTTCCAGCCGTACATTAATGTACGAAAGCATCAGAAATTGCTGTAAAAATCCTAGTGCAGGATAGGTTAAGAATGACAGCCCCATGTTGAGGGTCCACCACTTTACTGGCCCACGCCTGCGAGCAAAGAAGGCAAGCACGCATACACCAACGATGGTCACCCCAAGGACAGGCCAGATATTCGTCTGCCAAGGTACCCCCCAACCTAAGCGTTCCGGTGGGTAGACAAGCAGCCGCGGGCCTACGAAGGCGCAGGCCAGTCCAAGTAAACCCATTCGAACCCAGACGATTTCCCGCCAAGAATGTGGTATACGCCAGTAGAGGGGAATGCCCAGGAGCGGGACCATGTCCACAACCAGCGGATCAATGGTATTCCACCACAAGAGCAAAGCATTGACTGCCGCGAGCAGAAGAACGGATAAGCCGAACTTCTTGTCTACGGCCGGTGGACTAAGAAACCAATACGCCAGAAGGGTATTGTACGCCACCGCAAGCCGCAGGAACTCAAAGGGAATGTCGTGCCAGTAGGCCACTCCATGGATCAACAGAAGGATGCTAGCACTTAGCCCAAACCTACTCTTCCTCGAGTTGGAAACGAGCCGAACCATAACCTACCTCACTTGTGTTTACTGTTATTTTATTTCCTCACGACGGGCTTGGAACAGCGGGGGAAAGAGTGCCCAACATGCTTACAGAACCTCTGGGTAAACCCAGGTGCCCGGCAAGGCCCCTAGCCCTGTGTGAGTCAATGTGATAGTTCCACAACAAGCCCGCGATTTTTCGTGAGCTTGAAAATGGAGGAGTGGTCGTTTTGAACAACCACTCCTTTTTGTAAGATGCCAGCTGTTTAGCTGCGCTTTTCAGGATCGCGCTGCGCTAGTCAAACTTTCGATTTTGCGATCCCGCTGTACAATATAAATTTCTGCCCATTTTAATGCTGCTCCAAAACCCAGCAGCACAAGCAGCAGGATGTAAAAAAATCCGTTTGGAAGCTCCACCAATGCAACAACAAAGCTGTCGTGCACCGGTTGTAAATATTGATCAACTGCAGGTGAGTTAACGTAGTAGTCCACTGGGATTTCTATCCCTGTGCGTAACAATTGACCGTAGGCTTCCTCTTCTGCGAAGATCATCTCACTGGTTATCCAACGGATGCTGCTCACTGCCGTGGCGACTACAAGGCACAAAATTGCAAGAATGTTCAATACTGCTTTCACAAGTTCTCCTTGCCTACCAATGGTTATACCAGGTAGGGCTTTGGTTAGTTTTGGTTATTTGGTTTTTTCTCACTGTAGTCAGCGAACATCGTGGACTATAGTGAGAAGTGAACCATACAAGTATGGTTCACTTCGGAAAGAACGATTCCTCGGTGTGCAGGTAGCGCTAGCGGTACCTTGGGGCATAATTTTCGTCCACAAGAGTATACGCAGTCGCTGCTTGGTCACAACCTTTGTGTCTGCATTTCTTTGTTCTGCGTAACCATTGCTCTTGATTTGTGCCGACTATTGTCGCGTTTCCCCATATTGGATCTGGGCCAATGATGTCTCTGTTCTGGCGCTCATTTTTGGTTTTCACTTTCCAGTTGGCCCAGTGCAGCCCACCAGAAAGGTGAATGGTCTTCGTCGCCAAAAGGATGATGAAAGTAATGATCGCAAGAACGATGATTGTCGTAAGCATTGTGATTCTCCCTCGATATGTTTTCTGTTTGTCTTGTTGCTTCTCCAGTTCCAGACGGTAAGTGTTTTTACAGGCTGGATAAGAGGGGGGAGACAAGCTCCCCCGACCTACAAACAAAACGGACCCTGCCCTGTTTGGGAGAGAGTCCGTTATTTGGTAGTAATCATGTTGCGAATATATTATTGGCGAATAGGTAATTTGCGTTCAGCGCTTGGCATAGCTTTCGCTATGTATTTTCGTCATTCCGCCAGAGGCGGAGAAGACGCTCTCTCCAACCAGTGCCCAAGCGGGGCAGCTGGCTAGGAATCCTATGCAGTTTTCAAAGTGGCACGCGTTTGGCCGGGAAGCCATCTCAACCGTAACGATGTAGCATACTCCTAGGTGACAACTCTGTCAATACACAGCTTGGCTAAGGTTAGCCAAAAT
Organism: Patescibacteria group bacterium; assembly: GCA_038063455.1. Taxonomy (GTDB): domain Bacteria; phylum Patescibacteriota; class Patescibacteriia; order PEXW01; family PEXW01; genus CAIPSZ01. The sequence continues at coordinate 64,667 of JBBTVB010000002.1, read as the reverse complement.
GGCTAAGATTGGCCAAATTTACATAGAGCAATGTTCAATAAAAAGAGGTGCATGAACCATATGATTCGGCCCCATCTACTGAATGCTTTGTTGTACTTCTCAATCTGTTTTTTTATTTCGTCATCTACCGCTACCTCCGTTTTTTACAGTATTATTTTTTTTATACTTGTTACCTTCAAAGTATACGCAAGCATTGCTATGTTGAGAATAAGGCCTTGACAAATCCCCGAACCTGCGCTATCATCAAGAGTTTTAAAGCACACCCAAGGTAGGGCGGAAACCAACAACCACACGGAGGTTCCAGTGAGTATCCCTTTTTCAAACAACGGCGGTCCGGTCCTAGGCGCACAGACGCTTATGGAGATGGCAGCAGCAACAGAGTCTGCCAACTCTCGCGAAAATCGTTAGAGGCAGGGGAAAACTGCACATTGAAGGCCAATGATACACATCATTGGCCTTTATTTTATTGCTAAAAAAGAGAGCCGTTGCACCGGCTCTCCATCGAAGCAGTCACGCTTGTCGATTTTTCCCTTGGTTCTGCCAAGGAGTAAGCGTTTTTTTGTATCCTCCCTGTGTAGGTTATTTTTTGCACACTTTGTTCAAGGCACATGTACTGTACGGGCAGGGTTGTGCCGCGTCAACCCTTGACATTTAACCCCATCTCGTGTATTCTTTTTGGTTCTCAACTATACTCATTGCTATGCGTAAGGTTGTCATTGGCGGTTCACTTTTTGCGGTGCTCTTGATTGCTTCAGGTATCTACCTGGAGCGTGACGTTATTCGTGCGCGTTTTTTTGATGACCAGCCCAGCACCCTTCCTGCCGTTACCGAAGTTACTAACGAAGCAACGTCAACACCAATCAATGAGAATGCCAATACCAGCACTGGCCAGGTAGATGGCGAACAGGTGGATGTAAATGCTGCGACAACACTCCCCAAAGAATTTAACTTGAGCGTGCCGTTTGTGCTGCAAGCCCCCACCGCCAATTGGGACGATGTGCACAACGAAACCTGTGAGGAAGCCGCTGTGCTCACAGTCCATTACTTTTGGACTAAGGTAAAGAGCCCGACTGCGACGCAAATAGAAGCGCAGTTTACCAAGATGATTGCCTACGAGAATACAACCTTTGGCGACTTTAAAGACACGACCGCAGCTCAAACCGCCAGGATGATGAAGGACCTGTACGGCTACAAGCGCGTGGACGTAGTGTCTATGAAAAGCATCGATGACGTCAAAGCCCACGTCGCCGCCGGTCGGCCGGTGATTATTCCTACGGCCGGCAAGCTCCTCAAAAATCCAAACTTCCGTAACGACGGTCCCAAGTACCACATGCTTACTATCCGCGGCTGGATGAAGGATGGCCGGATTATTACTAACGACCCTGGCACGCGCAAAGGTAATGGTTACGTGTATAAACCCGACGTGCTCTGGAATGCCATCCACGACTGGAACGGCGGGAAGGTGACGACAGGAAAGAAGGTTATGATTGTGGTGTACCCGAACGGAAAGTAAAGGCTGGTAAAGCGCATGCTGCCTGCCTGCTCGCCAAGTTTGCGAGGCAGGCGGGGAGAGCATGCGCTTGGTCCTCAAATGTTGAGTGCGCCTTCTCCAAGGCGCGCTGCGTTGTTGAAAATAAAACCCTACGTAGTGCGTCGTAGGGCGCTAGCTCTCCTGTATACTACCTGCATGGTTATAGCGGATAGTTTTTTTCTTCGGGTATTTACGGACTACGGTCTTATTGGGCTGTGGGGCTTTATTGCGTTCGAGGCGTTTGAGTTCGTGGCCTCTATTCCCATGGGCCCAGTGGTTATTTTTGCCGGTAGCTTGGCCCGAGCGGGTAATTTATCGCTGGTTGGGGTGTGGCTGACGGTTTTTACTGCCCTGGTGACCGGGGATAATCTAGGCTTTTTTGTGGGTCGAAAATTTGGCCGGCCCATCCTGCTCAAATACGGGACCCGCTTTATAAAACCCGGCACATTAGAACGCGCTGACCGGGTGCTGCTGCGCTACGGGGCCTGGGGGGTGTTTGTGTCGCGGTTTTTCTTAGCGAGCATTGCCGCACAAATAAATATCTTGGCCGGGGCTTCACCTTTGCCCTGGCGGCGCTACTTCCCGGCAGAAGTTTTTGGCCAAGCCGTGTGGGCCACGCTCTATGTTGGTTTGGGTTACGTTTTAGGGGACAGGTTGTTGCTGGTGATTGACGCGGTCAACCAGGCTGACGTGACGCTCATTGGCGCCGCCAACCTTATCGCGGTCGTGGGCGTGGTTTGGTTTTACTACCGGGCAATCAAGCACCACGTGCACGTCCACCGCAAGCACCGGCGCCAGGGTTGACCTTGCAGCCGCTTTCGGGTAGGCTCCACTTTCAAAAAACAATCACCAACACTGGAGGTTTATGCACCCGATAACAGATGTTTTCTTTGACTACGACTACACGTTGCTGGACTTCGATCCCGGCAACGCTGCTGCTATGGCCATCCTGGCCACAAGCTATGGTGCTCCCTTTGCTCAAGCATTTGACGGCGCGTTCCAAACTGTTTTGCAGGCCAAACGCGTGCAAAATGACGACTGGGCCAACGTCCCAGGCGGCCAAGAAGGTTTTACCAAGCTTCGGCGGCGCTTTACCGAGCTTCAAGGGCAGGACATGTTTTTTCCATGGAGCCGGCAAATTTGTGCCATGTATGCGGCCGAGCAGATCAACCTGCCCATGACCCCGGCGCAAGCTGCCGAAGTCGCTGTTGTCTTCTGGCAAGCAGTTGCAGAGCGAGCCACGTTGTACCCGGACACCTTGCCATTTTTGCAGCGCTTGGATGACGCCGGAATTCCGTATCATATTTTTACGGGTTCCGACGGTCACTTGCGCTGGCAAAATGACGTTTGGGCGTACGACCCCGATTTTGCCCGCACCGAAAAAGCCAAACGGCTAGAGACGCTAGTCCCCCTGGGCGTGCGTCCGGCGAGTGTTACCACCGGGGACCCGTATGAAAAACCTGACAAGCGTTTTTATGAAGCCATGCTCAGGAATGCAGAGATCGCAACTGGGAAAAATATTCTGGCCGCCCAGGCAATTGCGGTAGGGGATTCCTTCGCCATCGACGTGCAAGCCCCGGTAGACCAGCTCAACCTGCGCGGCGGATACTGGCTGCGGCGCAACCAACCGGGCGAGCAAATTAATGCGCGGATGTGGGCAGTGCAGTCGCTTGCCGACATTCCGCTGTAGTCAAAACGTTTAGTCTGTACACCTGCCACTTCACACCTGGCAGGTTTTTTTAATCCAGACTTATTGACACTGGTTTTGTTGCGGTATATAGTATTAGCACTCGGCACTAAAGAGTGCTAAACTCTAGAACATCCATGGAAAATCGTAAGGAACAACTCTTCCGTACCATTGTCCGCCAGCATATTGCCCTAGGTGAACCTATCGGCAGCCGCTACTTGCTGGAAAAGTCTAACCTGGAATGCTCACCCGCCACGGTCCGCAACGACCTGGCCGAATTGGAGCAGGAAGGCTACCTGACCCACCCCCACACCTCTGCCGGCCGGGTGCCGACGGAAAAGGGCTGGAAGTGGTTTTTGGAGCGGTTTATAACCGAGCAGGATGTCCCTAAGAAGGCCCAGGAAGCCCTCCAGAAGGCCTCTAACGAGGCTACGGAGCGCCAGCAGGTAATTAAGCATGTGGCCAAAACCCTGGCCGATGCCAGCAAGCAAACCGCCATTGTGAGCTTTGGCCCGGACGACACCTTCTATACGGGTCTGTTCAACCTTTTCAGCCAGCCGGAGTTTCAGGAGCAGCAAATGGTGCAGCACATTTCAAACATCGTCGACCACCTCGATAGCGTGCTGGCCAAGCTGTATGACCAAGCCACCGACGACGTGGTGGTGCTGGTGGGCAGCGACAATCCGGTGGACGAGCGCTGCAGCATTGTGGTCACGCGCATCGACCCGTCCGGCAAGCCGGCCGAGGCAGGCGACGTTACTATGATCGCCCTGCTCGGCCCCATGCGCATGGACTACGACCGCCTCCTACCCCTCCTGCGCTACACCCGCGGCTTAATGTAAACCCATGACCGACCAACCCACCACCTTAGAAAAAGACACCGAGAAAGTCCTGACGGATCTGGAAAAACTCCAGCAGCTCAATCAGGAATATTTGGACGGCTGGAAGCGCGCCAAGGCCGACTACCTCAACCTGAAGCGCGACACAGAAAAAGAGAAAATGGAAATTGTGCAGTTTGCCAACGCGGGTTTACTCCTGGAGCTCTTACCCATCCTGGATAACTTGAAGACCGCCATGAAGCACGTGCCCGAAAACCTGACCAAAGAATCTTGGGTCCAAGGGTTTGACCACATCCTGCGGCAATTCCGCGACATGCTCAAGACCATGGGTGTGGAAGAAATTCAAACCGTCGGCCAAACCTTTAACCCGGAAATGCACGAAGCCGTGGCTAAGAAAAAGCAGGAAGGAACAGCGCCGCACACGATTCTGGAAGAAAGCACTGGCGGCTACACTATTCAAGGTAAAGTAATACGACACGCAAAAGTGACGGTGAGCGAGTAAGGGTTACCACCCCGTCTCCCGCAGTAGCGGGATCCACCCCTCCTCATCCGAGGAGGGGAAGCAGAGAGAAAGATCATTTCATTAGGCGTATGGATTTTCACCCTTTGCCTCCCCTCCTTACGAAAAGGAGGGGGCAGGGGGTGGTAATTCCTCCCCAAAACTAACTACCCTATGGCCCAATTCGCCCTTCCCAGTTTCGGTAAAGATGGCAACAAGTCCGACCACCTGCGCCTGGACGGCCACTGCCCCAGCTGCGGCAACCTGTTCGACTTCCGCAAGACGCAGGTGCTGGCCGAAGAAAATGGTTCCACCCTGCTCCACCTGAAGTGCGGCAACTGCGGCACGTCGGCCGTGGCCACCATGACCATGTCGCCCCAAGGCCTGATGTTCCGCGGGATGATAACGGACTTGACCGCGCAGGATGTGATGAAGTTCAAGGATGTGAATGACGTGGACAGTGATGACATTATGGAACTGCACAAAGTGCTCGACAGCGATTCTCTCACGAACTAATTACCACCCCATCTCCCGCAGTAGCGGGAGCCACCCCTCCTCATCCGAGGAGGGGAGACAAACACTCAAAACGTTTTCTTTCCCCATTCATCATCTTCCTTAGCCTCCCCTCCTTAACTAAGGAGGGGTGCCCCGAGCACGGGGCGGGGTGGTAATTCTTACTTCACTAATCAACTAACTCTTTAATCTCTCCGTAACTATGTCAAAAATTCTCGGTATCGACCTCGGTACAACCAACTCCTGCATGGCCATCATCGAAGGCGGTGAGCCAAAGGTACTAGAAAACAAGGAAGGCAACCGCACCACGCCTTCTGTTGTAGCTATTTCCAAAACCGGCGAGCGCCTGGTGGGCCAAGTGGCCAAGCGCCAAGCCGTGGTGAACCCGCAAAATACGCTCTACTCCATCAAGCGCCTGATTGGCCGGCACTGGAACGACGAAGAAGTCCAACGCGACGTCAAAGTCTTTCCGTTTAAAGTTGTCCAAGCAGGCGAAGGCGTTAAAGTGAGCATGGGTGACAAATCTATGGCCCCCCAAGAAATCTCCGCGCTCGTCCTCCAAAAAATGAAAGAAGACGCCGAAGCCAAGCTCGGTGAGAAAATTACCGAAGCGGTCATCACGGTTCCTGCCTATTTTGACGATAGTCAGCGCCAAGCCACCAAGGACGCCGGCGAAATTGCCGGCCTTACGGTGAAGCGCATTATCAACGAACCCACGGCCGCGGCGCTCGCCTACGGCTTTAACAAGAAGAAGGACGAGAAAATTGCGGTGTACGACCTGGGCGGCGGCACGTTCGACATTTCCATCCTGGAAGTGTCCAACGACACGGTGGAAGTGAAAGCCACCAACGGCGACACCCACCTGGGCGGCGACGACTTTGACCAGCGGATTATCCACTGGATTATCGACGAGTTCAAGAAGGACCAGGGCATTGATCTGGGCAACGACCAGATGGCCCTGCAGCGCCTTAAGGAGAGCGCGGAAAAGGCCAAGCACGAGCTTTCCACCACCACGGAAACCGAGATCAACCAGCCGTTTATTACCACGGATGCGTCCGGCCCCAAGCACTTGGTACTCAAGCTCTCCCGCGCCAAGTTGGAGCAGCTGGTGGGCGACCTGGTGGAGCAAACCCTGGAACCAACCAAGAAGGCTTTGGCAGACGCCGGCCTTACGCCCGCCGACATTAACGAAGTGATCATGGTCGGCGGCATGACTCGTATGCCGTTGGTGCTATCAACTGTAGAAAAGTTTTTCGGCAAAAAGCCCCACCTGGGCGTGAACCCGGACGAAGTGGTGGCCATTGGCGCAGCCGTGCAAGCCGGCGTGCTGCAAGGCGAAGTACGCGACGTGCTGTTGCTGGACGTGACCCCGCTCTCCGTGGGCCTGGAAACCCTGGGCAGCGTGTCCACCCCGCTCATCGAGCGCAATACCACTATCCCCACCTCAAAGTCCCAAGTGTTCTCCACGGCCGCGGATAATCAAACCTCGGTGGAAATTCACGTCCTGCAAGGGGAGCGACCCATGGCTGGGGACAACAAGTCCCTGGGCCGGTTCATCCTGTCCGGCATCCCGCCGGCGCCGCGCGGCGTGCCGCAGGTGGAAGTGACGTTCGACATTGACGCCAACGGCATCCTCAACGTGAAGGCCAAAGACAAGGCCAGCGGCAAAGAGCAGAGCATTACCATTACGGCGTCGTCCGGCTTATCCAAAGACGAAGTGGAACGCATGAAGCAGGATGCCGCCCTGCACGCGGACGAGGACAAGCAGAAGCGCGAGCTTATTGACGTGCGCAACGGTGCGGATAGCTTGGTGTTCACGGCGGAGAAAGCGATAAAAGACGGCGGTGACAAAGTCCCGGCCGACGTGAAGAAGGAAGTTGAAGAAAAGATCGAGGCCGTGAAAAAGGTGAAGGATGGCGAGGACAAGGATGCCATCAAGAAAGCCACGGATGATTTGGGGCAGACGATTCAGAAGATTGGTCAGGCGATGTACAAGGACCAGAAAGCCGACCCCTCGACAAGCTCGGGGCCTGCGGCAGGAGGGGATAAGAAGGATGACCCTTCGACAGGCTCAGGGTCTAAGGACGAGCCGGTGGATGCGAAGTACGAGGAGGTTAAGAAGTAACTAAAAAGGGGGCTCTCAGCCCCCTTTTTAGTTAATGCTGCAATTAAGTCAAAATTCTATTCATATGAGAAAATTCGGAAAGAGCAAAATTGGCAGGAATGACCCCTGTTATTGTGGAAGTGGAAAAAAATATAAAAAATGTCACTTAGGTCAAGATGAAAAGCGTCCTACGCAGGAAGATATGCAAGAGGTAATCAGTCATTTCCAAAAAATACAGGCTGAACAAGCCGCCCTAGAGTCAAAGGGGTATTACCTTCCTCATATCCAAACAGAGTACCAGGGGAAGCGTGTACGTGCTGTAGGCGGGCGGCTATATCATTCGTTACCATTAAAGCAGACATTTCATGAGTTCATTATTGAGTTACTTGGGGTGACTCTCGGAGAGCCTTGGGTAAAAGAACAACTAACATTACCCGAGTCCGAACAACATTATATTATTCAATGTTACATTCATTATAATGACTGGAAGAAAAGGAATGCTCTACCGTCAAATAGAGTGGGTGAGCGATGGGGAGCAATGCCTGATGGTTGGTCCAAATCCCTTTTTGCGTTGGCCTTTGATGTTTATTGTGTGCAACATAGAGCAAAATTATTCCAAAGGCAGATTAATCGCTTGAAAAATTTAGATCAGTACCAAGGTGCAAGGTATGAAATAGCAATTGCTGCAATTTTCACGCGCCTGGGTTTTGAAATTGAATTTTTGGACCGTGGTAACCCCAAAGCACCACATTGTGAGTTCATTGCAACACACAAAGGAAAAAATATATCGATTGCTGTTGAAGCAAAAAGCCGACATAGGCATGGTGTTATACATACACCAGGAACAGCGAACCTTGAGGAGCTAATGAGAGCGGATGTGCGTGATAAGCTGGAAGAAGCCCTAGCACAAAATCCAGGGGGTATACCGTTCATGATATTTATTGATCTCAATGCTCCATTGACCCCAGGCATGAATTTTCCGGATAAACCTTGGTTTGAAGACATTAAAAGGAATGTTGACTCTCTTGGTGCTCATGATCAAAGCAACCCCTCAGAAGAAAATGGGATATTTTTTACCAACTTTTCGTTTCATTACCAAACCGATAAAGAGGCTGAACCCGCAGAGCATGTGGCTGTACTGCCAATTTTTTCAAAAAATCCAATCGTTGATACAGAGATATATAATTTATTAAATCAGGGTTTGTCGAATTACGGGCACGTTCCTAATTTAGAATGAAGAATAAATCAACTACTTCCCCTATGCGGCAGGCGGGGACAATTGGCCGACTCTGCGATTACGTGGTACATTAAGGTCAATGAATGTCTTTGTGCGAACCCCTTTGAATACGCAAAATTCTTGTTTTTTAATCAGTCAAACATTTTGTTTACCGGCAGCCCAAAAGAGTATGTTCTTGATCTAGTCCTTGACAAAGGTGGGTTTTCAGGCTATAGATTATTGCTCGACAAAAAGAACCTCGAAGATCATCGAAGGAATCCATTTAAATGGTGGTATCAAGAAGGTGGGTGTCAACGGTTTTTAGAGGTCCTTATCCCGGATACTTTTCGGAATAGTAAATGCATTTGTCCTTCTAATCATGATAAACGCATTCGCTGCATGTACAGCATTTATCAATCAAAACCTAAAGGCCCAGATTATCTGAAAATTTGCTTTGCTACTGACGAAAAAGGCAAAAGAATTTTTATTACTACATATAATGTATTTCCGACAATTGCTGAAAACCTATGCCGAAAACTAATTTAGACACCCAGGAATTTTTATCTATATTCATGAATAATCTCTCAGTAACTGCTGAGCAACTTAGAGATGGTCAATGGGGGATGTTTTACGACAAGCAAAATGATGAGTTTTACTGGAGCGATCCGAACGCCAAACCCTCACCTGAATCAATTCTTTTTCCGATTGATAATAATCTTTCAATTTCAATTGATAAAACTTCTGCAAAGATTGAATATTTTAGTATTCAAAGCTTCTACTCTGTTTACTCTAGGGAGGTACCTGAAATGCGCCTCCTTGCTGAGAGACTTTATAAGAGTAGAGAATCCAAAGGCGAAAAATTTTGGGGTATCGTGGACTTACTTTTTGGTAAGTTAACTACAAATAGGTCATTTGCGAAAGCAATCGCTTAAAAAGCTTTTAGTCTAATTCTGAGGCCTTATTTTAAGAAGGTCATTTTATTTTTTACGCTTCCCCCTGCGGCCCTTCTGCGGCAGGCGGGGGGGGGGTAAAGTGGAGGGAGGGTGCTAGAATACAGATATGAATCTTCAGCTCTACAACAAAGCCACAATGTTCGTGGCAAAGTGGCACCAAGATCAGAAGTATAAGATTGATAGTGCCGAGCCGTTTATATCCCACCCGTTTAACGTGGCGGCGATTTTGGAACGTCACGGTTTTCCCGAGCATGTCATTATTGCTGGTTTGCTCCATGATGTTGTTGAAGATACTGACTGCACGATAGAGGAGGTCCGCGCAAATTTCTCTGGAGACGTAGCCACTTTAGTAGAAGAGGCGACTGTAGACCAGACTATTCCCTGGGCAGAAAGGCAGGAGCTCACACAAGCACATTTACAGACTGCAAGCCCCGACTACAAAGCCCTAAAGTGTGCCGATTACATTCATCACTTAGTATTGTTTATTGGCTTTGCAGAGGCTAGGTACGAAAAAATATTTCGCCATGGTACGGTCGAAGAGTACACACAAAAGTACGAAAAAGGCATTGCCGCAATTGCAGAAGGGTGGGAGCATCCTATAATTGCCGAAGCGAAAAAGAAGTTGGTTGAATTTACCCATCTCGCGCCGCAGATTGAAGAGTAGGATTTCTCGCCGGGGGGATTTGGGGCAAAAAGAAAAGACTCGCCGTAGCGAGTCTTAATGAGGTTTTGGGAAATTTAGTTTGGTAGCTCGTTTGCGTTTTCGAATGAAATGTTGATTCGAATGCACCAGGCTTGGAACTGCTGGTAATGTTCGGGCGGCAGCAATAACACCTGCCCAATATCCGTTTCACCTTTTATGAACATAGGCGAGATTTCTTCGGTGGTTCCAATCTGAAGTGCCCCGGTGCGTATGTGCAGTGATGAAACTTTGATTGGCGGGTCAAGCTGCCGTTCCAGAAGAAAACAGCGTTGCCCCTCGGAATGATTGTCAAAATTGACGTTATCGAATAGTCATTTTTACCTCCTTGTGTTTCAAGGCAAGCCTAGTAAGAGCTCGCTAATTAGTCAACCTGTTCCCCTCTGCGGTCCCTCTTGGGGCAGGCGGGGGGGTAGGGATCAAAGTACAGAGAACGGAGAACTTAGAACGGGGAACCGGGGGAACAACTTATAAAAGGTTCAATCAAACGCAATTCCTTGCTTTTTTCGTATCATTATGATACGATAGAAGTGTATTAATGATACGATTATGATAGAAATAAACGAAAAACAGCAGCAATTGCTTAAGATCTTTCTCCAGTTTGGGGAAATGTCGTCTTCTGCCGTACACACAAGAGTTACCGAAGCAGGACTACGTACTTCGTTGGTTACGATAAAACGTGCGCTTTCGGAAATGGTAGCAACCGGTTTACTCGCGGTTGTCGGGTCTGGCCGCGCAACCCGGTACAAAATTGCCACGGTTGGCCGGGTATTTGCTGATGTTGATGCGCGGCAGTACTGTGCGGTGGAGCCGGATAAACGGTACGGTTTTCAGAACTTCAACTTCCAGTTATTTCCAGAGTTACCGGTTGATATTTTCTCCAAGCAGGAGGCGGACATGCTGCAGCAGGCGACACAGGCATACGAGGTGCGAACAACGGACCTTTCGGAAGCAATGCAGAAGAAGGAGCTCGAACGGCTCGTTATTGAGCTGTCTTGGAAATCTTCAAAAATTGAGGGCAACACCTACACCCTCCTCGATACGGAGAAGTTGCTTCTGGAAAACACGCCTGCTGTTGGACACGATAAGCAAGAGGCAGCAATGATCCTGAACCACAAGGCCGCGTTTACCTGGATTTATTCACACGCTACGGACTTCCGCACCGTCACGCGCGCTCATCTGGAAAAGGTACACGCCTTACTCGTTGCAGATTTAGATATTGACCTAGGTTTTCGAAGCAAGCCCGTTGGTGTTGTTGGCTCACGTTACCAGCCGCTGGATAACGCACACCAGGTTACCGAAGCAGTAGACCAGCTGACAACCTCGGTGAACAGTATGACCTCACCCTACGCCAAGGCGTTTGTGGCACTCCTGGGAATTAGCTACATTCAGCCGTTTGGTGATGGCAACAAACGTACCGCCCGACTCATGGCAAATGCCGTACTTCTCGCACATGGTCGCGCACCGTTGTCTTATCGAAGTGTGGATGAGGTAGCCTATCGGGAGGCAACGCTGGCACTGTACGAATTGAATACTATTGTTCCCTTGCGAAAAATTTTTGTGGAACAGTACACATTTGCCGCGTCGCACTATGGCGTGAAGGCGGCATCGTAAGGGGTGTAGCAACTTCCTCCAAGAGTTTTAATAGTTTAACTCAGTAATACTCCTATGAACCTCACCGACTTTATAACCAGTACGCTCACGTCCATTGCTCAAGGCATGGATGGGGCCAGCAAGACCACGCACCACCAGTTCCGCATAACTACCGACCGGCGGTCAGCCAGCTCGTTTATTGAGTTCGACGTGGCCGTTACCAGCGAAACGGAAAAGAAAGGGAGCGGCGGCATTAAAGTGTGGGTGCTTGGCGCGAAGGCTGAACGTGGGAAGAAACATCAAAATGTTAGTCGCCTCAAGTTTAAAGTGCTCTACCGGGGCACGGCAAAAAAGCAAAAATAAAAAAAGCCGCCGGTATAGAGTAGACCGACGGCTGCATGGTGTGCGCTGGGGCTTAACCCATAAATGTGTGTAGGGGAATATTACTATTTTCCTCCAACCACTTTTTGAATTGCTTTTGTGTTGCATTCGTAAACGAGCAGGTAGTCACATTCAGGTTGGTACTATAGCCATCCTCATCGGCTACCGTCTTATTCATCTGTGCGTGGCCATTCTCAAAGTCCTCGATGCTAATGGTTTCGATATGCTCGCCATCGCCGCCGCCACACACGAGTTCGCATGCTGCACACCCAGTGTTCCGGCTTGTAAATCTTACGCTATTTGCGTGTCTAATCTCGGTCATCTGTACCTCCGTGTATGTTTGATTTATGCACGCAAGTATAAGCATTCCCTGTCTGGCGTCAACCCAGCTCCACTTTTTTGTCAGGAAAAGTGGGACTGGGTCAACCTCCGTGGTACAATTGTTGTATCGTCTTAAACCCTTTATCCATATGAACCAGCAGCAACAAATCCAGATAAAAATTGACGATGCTACCCTTAAGGGCGTGTACGCCAACATGATGGGTGTGGCGCATAGTAAAGAGGAATTCGTTCTCGACTTCATTAACATCTACCCGGCGCAGGGTACGGGCGTAGCTACGGCGCGGGTTATTGTTTCCCCCGGCCATATGAAGCGCATTCTTGGTGCGGTTAAAGAGAACCTGGAAAAGTACGAAAAGGCTTTTGGCAAAATTACCGAAGCCGACGCGCCGACCACCAGCGGGATTGGTTTTCAGGCGTAAAATGATGTACTGGCGAGCAAGCTCGCTACCTACATCCGAATAGGAGTTTTAAAACGGGGAAAAAAATCTGCCTCAGGTTTAGTGGGGCAGATGGGGCACACAGATGCGTGCGCCTAGGCTTGAGATTGAGATTCGGCTGGATGAGTTACACGCCGCTGGTATACAGGCGGGGCAAAATCTGAAGCGTTCATAGTCGTAATATCCACCCACAGCGTGTAAGGTGGAACCGTTAGAGCAATGCACGCCTTGGTAACCCCTTTGTCGTGGCTAGAGCCAGTGACTGGGTTGCCTTTGTAGTGCAGTCTGTACACTGCCGATTGAATGAACTTTTGATCTACAGCCACGTTGGACCTCCATTTTGTAGGTTTGTGTTAACTTGTGGCAGGCTACGACATACACCCGAAAATGTCAAGATTGTAACAATGCTGTAAACTACCTGTATACATGATCACCCCCGTTACCCCTGCCAAGCAACCAGTTGAGAAAAAGCCAGCTACCTGGAAGTTTTGGGTTATGGGCGGGGTGGCTTTTATTTTTTCCCTGCTTTTTTGGTGGAGTTTGAGCCTGCCCTTACAGCACGACCTGGTAACCCTGCCGCGGTGGGCGCAGGTGCAGCAGCTACTCATAGCTGTGGTTTTCTTTTGCGTTATGCTGGCGCTATTTGGAATAGTGGCTATGGCGTTTCGGCGGACACATTTTTGGGGTACTGGTTGCGTTGCATTCTTTTGCAGCATCGGACTACTGGTTTTCTTCCCATTGCAGCCGGCCACCTACGTTGCGGTTGCTTGTGTGTACGTTGGGCTCATGGCATGTGCTTGGAATATTGTCCGCGACGCGAAAAACCGCGTACAACCCCAACCACAGAGCACGGTTGCGGCTGGTATAAGCGGTACGCTGGCTATTATTTTCGTGGGCATATCCCTTTGTTACTTTGCCACCCTGGGCACATCGGCGCAAACCGCGGCTGGTGTCCGAGCAGATTTAACCAGCACCGCTCGCAGCGGACTCAACGCCTACTTGCCCAAGCAAATTCCTGGCTACCGCGGCAGCATGACGTTAGACCAGTTTTTGAGCTTGGTGGTTACCGACAAGTTTGGCGAATTTGTGACCCCGCAAATTACCCAGACTTTAGATAGCGACGCGAAGAAGCAAGAGGCGTATAAAGCCATTACCGAACAGTTAAAAAGAGTGAATCCGGTTTTTGATAACCCGGCAGCGAGCAGTGCTGTTACCCAGCACGTGGAATCGAATTTGGAGCAGCAGCGTGCTTTTTTACAAGCGCAAGCTTTGGCCCAGCTCTCGGCAGCCCAACGGGCACTCTTAGATGAAGCGCGGACAGAATTCTTACAGACCTTTGGCGTCGCAGCCACCGGCAGCGATACTATGGACAGCGTCGTTGAAAAAATTCTTACCCGGAATATTGCCAAGTACGTCGACCCCTACCAAAAACTTTTCCCGCCCATCTTGGCGCTGTCATTCTTCTTCATCCTGCAACTGGGCAGCATTGTGTTTCGCTACCTCATTTACGCTTTCGCCCCGCTCATTGCCTGGCTGTACCGCAAGCTCGGACTCTTGCGCATCACCGAAAAAACGGTTATAGTGCAGAATCTGGGAGTGTAAGACACTATGGCCAAAGACTACTACGATTTGCTCGGCGTTTCGCGCAGTGCCACCGAGGACGAAATAAAAAAAGCCTTTCGCAAGAAAGCGCACGAATTTCATCCGGACAAAACCCACGGCGACGAAACCAAGTTTAAAGAGGTGAACGAGGCGTACCAAGTGCTCTCGAACAAAGAGAAGCGCGGGCAGTATGACCAGTATGGCCAAACCTTTGATGATGCGCGGCGGCAGGGCGGCGGCCCAGGCGCTGGGGCAGGCTTTGGCGGATTTGGCCAGCAAGGTGGTTTTCAAGGCAATGTGGATATGGGCGACCTGGGTGATATTTTCGGCGACATGTTTGGTTTTGGCGGGGGCCGATCGCGTCGAACCCGAAAACAATCCGGTGCCGACATTCAAGCTGATTTGCGGCTAACCTTCCGCGAGGCGGTATTTGGGGTCACGAAAGAATTTTCACTCTACAAAGAAGCAGTTTGTAACGTATGCGATGGCAGCGGGGCTGAACCGGGCACAAAAGTGACTACCTGTTCCACCTGCAAGGGCAGTGGCCAAGTACAGCGCGTGGTCAATTCCATTTTCGGCCAAATGGCGCAAGCCGTGGTGTGCAGCACTTGCGATGGCCAGGGCAGTATTCCCAGCCAAAAGTGCAAGACCTGCGGCGGCGATGGCAAGCGCAAGCAAGACGTGCTCATTAAGGTCAACGTTCCAGCAGGCATAGACGACGGTGAAACCTTGCGCCTCTCGGGCCAGGGCGAAGCCGGCGAACGCGGCGCTGGCGCAGGGGATTTATTCTTGCGCATCCAAGTGCAGACTGATCCACGATACAAACGTACAGGCGCCGATATTATTTCTGACGCTCACTTAGGGCTCGCCAGTGCCGCGTTAGGCACCAAGGTAGAAGTTGAAACTTTGGATGGCCCAGTGTCAATGAAGATCCCGGCCGGCACGCAGTCGGGCAAAGTATTCCGTTTGGCCGACAAAGGCGTGCCGCACTTGCGCAAGCGCGGGCGGGGCGACCATTTGGTTACTATCATTGTCGATACGCCGCGAAAAATATCTGGCGAGCGTAAAAAGCTCCTCAAAAAACTCGCCGAGTTGGAAGGGGAAGAAGTCGATAGCTAACCAAGGTTGACGTTTTTTCAAGCGTTGGTTAGGATACGGAACAAACACAAGGAGGTTCATGTGGATACCAAGCTCATTCAAAGAGTCACTTTTGAAGCCGACACATGCGTCATTGTTGCGCGCCACAAAGGAGGTACGCGAAAACAAGTAACCCTAAACCTGTGCAAAACAGGACTACAGAAAATGTTGGGACCCCGCGTTCCACTTGGTTCGCCTGAATGTATTGTCGGTGGCGAAGTCCGTTTCGATTCTGATAACCACATTGTTGCGCAGCATTGGATTGCAAAGTAACTACTCTCACCCGAGAGTACCATCATCACCGGCGTTGCCTCCACAATCGAGGTGCCCGGTGATTTTTTTAATATTAAAACACCCCACAACATTGCTGTTGGGGGTGTTGAACATACGATTTTGGTTTAGCTTAGACGTAAACGTCCAAGTCGGTTAAGAGCTAGGAAGGTGATACTGACAGCGCATTCCTCGTAGACTCGGCCTGTTTCAATGAGCTGTAGCCACTCAGTAAGTGGCATAAGCAATAGTTGAAGGGTTTCCTTTTCATCAAGTGATGAAGGACCCACGTGGATGTCTTCAAACGTTCGACCAAGAAATGGGAAGTACGATGTCGTGAGACCGCGTGTTGCGATCGGCAGTCCATTCGGACCGCTGAGCAGCTCAACATGCTCCAGCCCCATTCCAGTTTCTTCTTCAAACTCACGTTTCGCGCAGGTCTCCATAGAGCCATTGTCTTTTTTGCTTGGTACACCAGAAGGTGGAACCAAGCTAATCACATTGGCACCGTGTTTCCATTCCGCAACCAAGACGACATAATCACCGGGCAGCAGGCAGAATGTTGTCGCCCAGTTTTTCATTACCGTTCGAAAACCACGGAATGGGTTCCCCTTTGGATCGCGATGGGTAACTACTTCCGCCTTTGGTGCGTAGCGTAGTTCGGTTCGCTGCTCATCCGTGAGAGGGCTTGCAATGTATGTTGCAAGGTCAGCTGGTGGCTCAAGCTCTGGCCAAGACCGAATGCCAACCTGCTCCAAGTATTCGTATACTGCATCAGCTGTAAGAATAGGGATGCCCCATTGAGTTTTGATGCTCTTAAGATCCACGTTTTCCTCCTGCGACTGCTGTCGCGGTTTTATGTAGTTTTCAAGTAACTGTGAACACCCCATAATAGTTTAAACTGGAGTTTTTGTCAATATGTAACTTGTTCGCTAGGCTGAAAAGTGGTATAATCTGCATGTTCAATATCAAACCTGAAAACCATGGACCTGACTTCGGTCGGCACATCTGCACAAAGCTTCTGGGCCAGCATTAACTGGGCCCAACCTACCTGGGATTTATTCATCATCATGTTTTTTGTGATTGCGGCTTTTTTGTACGGCTTAAGTCTCGGTCGGGACAGGATTATCGTTATCATGGTGTCTATTTACATGGCCCTGGCCATCGTTAACAGCGCGCCATTCCTAGGCAACATCACCACCATAACTATCAATACCCCAGTCGCCATAAAGATTGGCGTGTTCTTGGGCGTCTTTGTTCTGCTCTTCTTTTTTCTTTCCCATTCAGCCTTGCTCCGTACCATCGCCTCGTCCGACGATAAAGGAAAATGGTATCAGGTACTTTTATATTCTGTTCTCCATGTCGGTTTGCTGGTGAGCGTGACCCTTAACTACTTGCCGAAAGAGGCCGTAGAAAAGTTGGCGCCTATAACCAAGTGGGTATTTGCCACGCCCAACGCGCGCTTTGTCTGGATAATTGCCCCCATCGTGGCCATGATGCTCTTTGGTGGCGCAGCAAAAGAAAAGAAGAAGTTTAAATACGAAGTGTAGACCACCCCGGCCATTGGCCACCCCTCCTCCGAGAGGAGGGGATTTTTATAAACTCCTCCCCTTACGAAGGAGAGGGCTGGGAGGGGTCGAATTTGCTACACTATAGCCATGCTCAAACTTTTCAATACCCTCACCCGTAAGGTTGAGGAATTCACACCAATCCATCCGCCTAAGGTCGGGTTCTATGCCTGTGGGCCGACGGTGTATGACCGGGCACATATTGGTAATCTGCGAGCCTATATCTTTGATGATATTTTGCACCGTGCTTTACAGCAAGCAGGTTTCGACGTGCAGTTTATTATGAACATTACCGATGTTGGCCATTTGGTCGCAGACGCGGATGAAGGCGAGGATAAACTGGAAATAGGTGCCAAGCGAGAAAAAATTTCGGTCTGGGATGTGGCCGAAAAGTACACCCAGCTCTTTAAAGCCGACCTTAAGGAGTTGCGGGTTATCGACCCAGACCAATGGCTGAAGGCAACCGATAACATTGCCGAACAGATTGCGCTCATCAAGAAGTTAGAAGATAAGGCGTTGACCTACAAAACGTCCGATGGCGTATATTATGATACGAGCAAGTTTCCGCGTTATAGCGATTTTGCCCGCTTGAATTTGGCCGGCCAACAGGAAGGCGCACGGGTGGAAGCAAATAAAGAGAAGCGCAATCCAACAGACTTTGCTTTGTGGAAGTTTTCACCAGCAGGGGAGCAGCGGCAAATGGAGTGGGAAAGCCCTTGGGGTGTTGGCTTCCCGGGCTGGCACATTGAATGCTCGGCCATGAGCATGAAAGCCCTGGGTGAAAGTTTTGATTTGCACACCGGCGGCGTCGACCACATTCCCGTGCACCACACCAACGAGATTGCCCAGAGCGAAGGCGCCACCGGCAAACAGTTTGTAAAATACTGGGTGCACAACGAATTCTTGCTGGTAGATGACGGCAAGATGGCCAAGTCGCTGAGGAACGCCTACACCTTGGATGACCTTCGAGCAAAAGGTTTCTCACCTTTGGCCTTCCGTTACTATTGCTTGGGTACACACTACCGCAGCAAACTCAATTTCACTTGGGAAGGCCTACGCGCTGCTCAAACCGCGCTGGATGAAATTACGCAAAGAGTGGCGCAGATGGATGCACCCGCTGGCGATGCCGCAGACTTTGAAGCAAAGTTCTTTCAGGCAATCGAATACGACCTTAACACCCCCCAGGCCTTAGCCGTGGTGTGGGAATTACTAAAGAGCAACACGCCAGACAGCATGAAGAAGGCAAGCCTGTTGCAAATGGATACATTACTGGGTTTGGGCTTAGCGAAGGCCGCGCCAGCCGTTGTTGACGTGCCTATGGATGTACAAGCCATGGTTGACGAGCGGGAGGCTGCCCGCAAAGCCAAAGACTGGAAAAAGTCCGACGAGCTGCGGGTGCAGATTGAAGGCTCGGGTTTCTCGCTCAAAGACACACCCGAGGGCCCGGTGTTGGGCCCGCGCTAGCACTGTACAAAAAGTAAAAAATGTGGTATCCTACTATCATCTTACATTTTTACGCTGTATAAAAAGCCTATGAAAAAAATTTCACGTGCCACTAAAAAGCAGAAGCAGGTTGAACCTATAGCCAACTGGGTAAATCAGAGCGGGCCGAAGTTGCTCGCAGCTTTTATGGTGGTGGTTGGCGTCACACTTTTTGGTGCAGTTGCAGCGTTGGCCATTGTGTTCCCAACCTCGCTCAAAGTAGATGGCGTGGCCAAGCCGACCACTACAACGACTACAGCAAAGCAGTTTCCGCTGGCAGACTTTTCTGCCGATTACAAAACCACACTTGCCGCACCATCCGCAACAGCTTCGGCCAAGCTGGCGCCGATAACTCCGGTTTTGGGCGGCAAAGTTATCTACGTAGACAATAGTGCCCGCGGCGCCAAGAACGGCAAGACCTGGGCAAATGCCTACACCAGTTTGAACGACGCGCTTATCGAGCTTAAGAACATGGCCGGGGTAACTATCGAAATTGCCCAGGGCAGCGGCATGTACGTAGAAAATTTTACCACCGGCCCGGATAGCTACGGCTGTGCACTGGGAGTTGACGACAGCGGCACAGGCCCAGAAACGACAAATGTGATAAAGGCAAAATTTGGTGAGCAGCCTGTACTTAAGTGCCTCAAAGGAAATGGCTTCCGTACTGTTGGTACAAAGTGGCTTGCCATTGATGGCTTAACCCTCTACCGCGAACCCTATGCCGGCAGCGGTTTAGAAATTCGCGATGGTGAAAATATTCTGTTAACAAACGTCAAAATTTTAGGCGCTCGCAACTCGGGCTTAGCGCTAACACATTCTACGCAAGTACAAGTAACGAATTCTCTCATCCAGGGCGCCTTGCACGGGGTCAGCGTTTGGGAATCATCGGATAATACGTTTACCGGCAATACCATTTCGAATAATCGTTGCACCGGCATGTATGTATACGGCGCAAACACAAATACCTTTAGCAACAACCTCATTTACAGCAATGGTTACGAATGCGGCGTACTCGATTATTTTGTTGGCGGTGTTGGCGTGCGCTTGCAACAATCCAATAATAATCGTTTTATACTTAACACCATAGATAATCATCCAGCTGGTGGATGGTATTATGAAGGCCAATGGTATGACACAAATGGTCGCGGCATAATTGCATTAGCCGGAAGTACAAATAATTTGGTTCAGGACTCCATTATTTCTAACAACCCGCTTGGGGGTTTGTATGCAGAGGCCGGTTTGGACATTCCAACCACTTATACCAATGTCTGGCAGGTCAATGCAGGCTTGCCAACGGCCGCAAGTATTGGCAATGCCAGTGCTGATCCGCTATTCGAAAACGCAGCCGCCGGTAACTACCACCTGAAGTGTGATTCACCTTCCCGCAATGCTGGCACACCCGGTGCAAGTTATGCCAACGAGCCAGCGCCCAATGGTGGGCGGGTGGACCAGGGCCACGAGGGCAACACGCCCAAGGCAGCCAAATGCCCAACGGTCAAAAATCTGATACCCATAGAGATTGCAGACTAGAAAGAAGAAGCAAAGCAAACACCTCGGGAAAACCGAGGTGTTTTGTAACTTCACAGGTATAGTAAAGTTCTGCTAGGGTAGGTCTATGCAGAACTTCTGGCTTAGCCTCCCCAAGCCGATTTTGGCGCTGGCCCCCATGGCCGGTGTCACTGACACGGCCTTCCGGCAAATGTGCAAAGCCGGCGGGGCGGACGTGCTGTACACGGAATTCGTGTCCACGGACGCGATTGTGTACGAGAGCAAGAAGACCTTTGAGATGCTCAAGTTCTCTGCGGCCGAGCAGCCGGTAGTGTGCCAGGTGTTCGGCAAAAATCCGGGACACTATTTTAAGAGCGCAAAGGTGCTAGCCGAATTGGGTTTTGCGGGCGTGGATATTAACTTCGGCTGCCCGGCCTACAAAGTAGTGAAGCACGGCGGGGGAGTGACCTTAATGCGCCGACTAGATTTGGTCCGCGAGATTGTGCAAGCTACCTGCGAGGGATCGCCGATTCCGGTATCCATTAAGATTCGCGCCAGCATTTGTAAAGAAGGTTGCGCCGTAGACGATCCGGAAGGGCAAGTAACAGCGCTCGACCTTATTGAGGTTATTAAAGGTTTACCGGTTGCCACGGTTATGATTCACGGTCGCAGCTTTGAACGCCCTTTTGACGGTTCACCGAATGTAGATGCGATAACCCAGGTGAAGAAAGCATTCCCAGGCATTGTGCTGGCGAATGGTGGCGTGCACACGCCCGAAGATGCGAAGGCCCTTCTCGACCAAACCGGGGCCGATGGCGTGGGCGTGGCGCGCGGTAGCTGGGGCAGGCCCTGGCTTTTCGAGGAGATTAAAGCGTACCTGGCGACCGGTCGGTACATCCCGCGGGATTGGGAAGCCACCAAGCACGCAATCTTGCAACACGCGCAGATTGCGTTTGCTGCCCACGGCCCGCGCGGCCTCATTGAATTACGAAAACATTTAGCTTGGTACGTGAAGGGTTTGCCGAATGCTGCAACTTTACGCGGCCAGTTAGTGCGCTCGGCGACCTATGAAGATGTGGCCGGGGCTTTGCAAGATTTTTTACCCATACTTCCCACCGCACTATAAATTACTAGCTGAAGGTGAGCAGCGGCTGGCGGCATTGGGTGACGACGAATTGCCATTCGTTCGGCTCCTTTTGTTCACTAACGTTTTCTCTTGTCAGGGGCCAGGGGCTCGGAGTGTCGAAGGTTTACCCCGCCGTCTGGCGGGGCCGCCCCGCTGGAAACCTCGTCCGGTTTTCAGCTCCGACACCCCCTACCCCGGCACGACTGCTCCGTCCCGCCTGCTGACGGGACTGCGCAGGGCAACAAGTACATGCCAAATGACTTTAGTCTATAGGGTATGCTTTTTGAGAACGTCTGCCGGGGGTCTGGGGGTGGATCGCCGCGGGGCCGAGCATCCAGGGTACTCTGCCGTCCTACGGAGGCGACCGCGTCGAGCCATCTCCAGCAGTCTTTGGGCACCACCTTTTCTGCTGCCAGAAAAGGTGGTGAATGCGTGAATGACCAATAGTAACTGACGAACATCACTGCGTCTTCACGAATAAACAGCAAGATCCTTCTTCCTGCTAGTGCAGGACTCAGGATGACAGAAGCACTATAAACGAAAACCCGATCGCTGTAGACGATCAGGTTTTCGGGTTAACCTCTCCTATGCCTTTGAGGTTTTGTTTTTGTTACTCGGCGAGCATCGTTGCTACGCTCTCAACACTGAAATCCGTCGCGCCCGTCTTGGTTACGCTCACGAGAACGGCGCCGCCCCAGCTTACAGGGATGCTCTTGGCTGCGCAGGAAACCACTTTCGTATTCAGGTCCTGCAACTTGGTGGCATCATACTTGGCTACGACTGCTGCAACTTTCTGCGCGGATGTCATCTTGGTGTCGGCAAAGGAGCCGGCATTGTCTGCCTGCACGTACGCTACCAAGCAACCCTTGCTGGCTGCCCAAGCGCCACTAGTATACACGGCTGACTGCGCTTGCTCATCTTTGTGCTTGAAAGCTGCCATGTTTGGGCCAATACTGTCGGTGGCGTTGCCGATTGCCCAGATGAAGAACAGGCCCAAGAGGAACACAAAAATAAAGCTCAGGGCGAGAACCACCGGGGATCCGTAGTTAACTTTGTGGTCAAACATTCTTTCCATAGTTCTCACCTCCTTTCAATACTGTAGATAAATTATTGCACGTTTGGTTTGCCCAGCATAGCCGCTTCCTGTTTGGGCAGTTCAACAAAGCTATTCACAATAATCCGTAGGTCTTCCAGTTGCACTTCCTTATTTCCCGTACTTGATTTGCCCGACTCGATTTGCTCCAGGTGCACGCGGGAACCGGCTTCATCCAAAATGTCGATGGCTTTGTCGGGAAACACCCGCTCTTGCAGGTGTTGCTGGGCCAGCTGCACAATTGCTTCCAGGATTGCATCCGAGTAGGTAACGTGGTGGTAGCTTTCGTACTTTTTCCGTAAGCCCTTTAGGATCTCAATGGTCTGGGTAGGGGAGGGCTCTTCCACAATAACCGGCTGAAAACGTCGCTCCAGGGTTTGGTCTTTTTCCACGTATTTGCGGTACTCTTCCAGCGTCGTTGCGCCGATGACCTGGAGTTCGCCGCGCGCTAGTGCGGGTTTGAGGATATCCGCGGCGTCAATTGCGCCAGTGGCTTCACCGGCTTCGGCCAAAGTGTGGATTTCGTCGATGAATAAAATAATATGGCGCTCGGCGGCAATAATTTCGTCAACCAACGTTTTTAAACGCTTTTCAAATTCACCGCGGTACTTGGTGCCGGCAACCAAACCCGAGAGATCGAGCGCAAGCACACGTTTCGTTTTTAGCGTTTCGGGTACATTGCCCGTTGCCAGCTCGTTGGCCAGCTCTTCGACAATGGCAGTTTTACCCACGCCGGATTTGCCAATGAGGACAGGGTTGTTCTTGGTGCGACGCGACAGGATTTCGATGACGCGGTAAATTTCGTTTTTGCGGCCGATGACCGGGTCCAGCTTGCCGGCTTTGGCTAGGCTAGTGAGATCTTTGGAGTAGAGCGATAGCATGTGGCCGCCGCTGTGCATGCTCGCACCTTGCGACTGCTTGCGCAAAGCCATGACCACCACGATGGCCAGGACCGCAACAACGATGATGATGTAGGTTGTGTCCATAGGTTTACAGCCAACGCTTCCATTTAAATATTCCAACCGCCGATAGCGCCACTACCAAAAGAATCCCGAGCATGGCGTAGAAGCCGTAGTCAGTTTCTATCAGCGGAGTGTGGGGGAGTCGGGCGGCGAAGATGGTAGTAATGAGTGTGAGGGTGAAGATAACTACCGAGATAGTGGTGTAGGTCTTCATCACGTCGTTGAGGCGGTACGAGATAAGCGACTCATTCGTAGCTTGCAGAGCTTCGACTGCTTCTTTAAAGGCTTCGAGATTATCCCAGATTTCTTTGGAACGCTCGACGGTGTTGCTTAACACATTGCCCACGTGCTCCGCATTCGGCAAGCCCAGCACACGCTGCGCCAGCGTCAGCTTTTTAATGGTATTCTTCTGGGCTTGCATAATTTTGCGGAAATCCACAATGTTGCGGCGGGTAACCAAAATTTCCTGGACCATTTCCCGCTCTTTGCCCCGGAAAATAAGTCGTTCAATGGCGTGCAAGTCCAGCGAAATGTGGTCGAGCATGGGGAAGCAGGCGCCGAGAAGTTTGTTAATAAGGTCAATGACGGTTAAGAGAACATCAGGTGCTTCGTTAGAAGATTTTGCTTGGGCGTGGAACT
Organism: Patescibacteria group bacterium; assembly: GCA_038063455.1. Lineage (GTDB taxonomy): Bacteria > Patescibacteriota > Patescibacteriia > PEXW01 > PEXW01 > CAIPSZ01. The sequence continues at coordinate 40,505 of JBBTVB010000002.1, read as the reverse complement.
CTTTAAATGTTTCTTCTAACACATGCCGCTTGTTGTCGTGGATGGTTATGAGGAAATCTTTACCAATGAAAAAATCAATCTCTGACGACTCAATTTCCCGGGTCTGCCGATTGTAAATGGGGAACATGAGTACCAAAAAAGCGTACCGATCGTACACTTCTAACTTCGGTCGCTGGCCGGTGCTGACGCAGTCTTTAATATCAAGTGCGCTAAAGTACGGGAAGTGTTCCCGCAGGTATCGGATTTCTGGTGCGTCATCGGCCGTGGCTCCGGTAATATTAATCCACCGGAAACTCCGTGCCGAAACTTCGGCTATAGGCATAGTGAGGTTTGTTTTCGCTGCTTTTTATTACTACTAAACATATTCTAGCACGTTTTGGAGTTTTTGGCAAGTTCGTGGGGTAATAAAAAATGCCCGGTAACATAATTGTGTTTTCACAATAGTTACCGGGCTTTACTTTAATTGGCGCTGTTTGTGACAAGGTCTCTTTGGACAAGAATTTCGACAATTGTCGTATCTACAAGGATCGTCTCGCAAGCACCAAAAGGTATGTATAAGGTACTTCCAAGTTTCACTGCTCCATCGCGTTGGACAACAGGAGGTGAACCAAGCTTGTAGTTTGGATTAAGCGGATCGTCATTGAGTCGCCAGTCCACATGCCGTGGGCCTTTCGTTAGTGCGAAAGTATAGTTCTGTGCCCTGAGTTCGCCATTCAGCCGAGCGCGCCATTCAAAATGCACTGTTTGGTTCTGGGCCTGATTCCTTGCTGGCATCTCTGAGACCCCATCAACATTTGTGTACGTTGAGTAGTTTGGCCTGGTTGTTGAGGTGAATACTCCTGGAAAAACATCTCCGTTAGTTGTACGTCTTACAGTAATGATAAGGGCTGTATATGAGTCTGTCGCCGTTATCACATCACTGATCAGTCGATCGCATGCCGTTGTCGTAAGGACCAGAATACATAAGATGATAGTAGAGACTGCTTTGCGACGCATAATGCGCCTCCTTTATTTGGATTGTTTCAAAGTACGATGTGAACAAACGAGCATAGCATAGGTGGGTGCGTTTGTCAATCCCTCTTTGCCGTGCCACACTACAGCCATGTGGTTAACTATTACCATTGTCATTTTGTTTACGCTTATTGCCTCGGCGGCGTGGGCGGGCTTCAAAGCTGCGCCGTGGGTGCCGACCTGGGCAAAAGATTTTGACCGGGTTCGCGACCTCGCGGCTTTGCAGGCAACTGACACGGTGTACGAGCTTGGCGCAGGTGAAGGCCGACTACTCAAAGTGTTTGCGGCAACCGAAGCTAAAAAAATAATTGGCTACGAACTTTCACTGTTGCCATTTTTTATCGCGTGGTTACGTTTTCGCCGGTCCGTGCCGCGCGTGCAGGTTTTGTGTCAAAATTTTTTCCACGTGAATTTCCACCCTGCCAATGTTATTTTTTGCTTCCTGACCCCGCCGGCTATGCGCAAGCTCAAACGCAAATTTGAAGCTGAGTGCCGTCCGGGTACGCGAATTATTTCTTACGCGTTTTCTATCCCGGGCTGGACGCCAGACCGGGTGGATAAACCCATGCCGAATGCCATGACAATATACCGGTACGTAGTGCCGTTCTTTAAGGGCGACTAAAGCTAACGGGCTGTACCGTCTTTTGTGATCGGGCAGGCACGCCCGGCTGCCTCGCCATTACGAGTTCGGCGGGCAGGGAGACCTGCGTTAGGGCTCGTTACAAGTGCAGGGTTGACCGTTTAGACCCGCTTTGCTACATTGGACGTGCGAAATAAACCTTTCCCTAACACACATATGACAGACACAGACCAAGAACTCGACCCCCTCGCCGCCGTCCGCCAGCTCTTGGCCGAGGCCAAAGCCTCGATTCAATCCGCGGAGCAGATTTTGGATGACGCCGCCGGCACCCCCGGCAAGCGAATTAATATTGCCGCCCAGGCTCGCAAAGCCGGATCGGTGAGTGTTGACGGTGACAGCCGGATTATCGAAGGACTCTTTGACGGCCAGCACATGGTTGGGCCAGACGGGAAACAATATTCCGTGCCGGCGAACTACGCGTCCAAGTCCAAGCTGGTTGAAGGCGACAAACTCAAACTTACAATTACTGGCGATGGATCTTTTATCTACAAGCAGATTGGGCCGGTAGACCGCAACCGCGTGGTTGGCAAATTAGTACGTGACGAACAGACGGACGAATTCCAAGTGGTTGCTGCCGGCATTGTGTATCGGGTACTCCTGGCCAGCATCACCTATTTTAAAGGTGAGCCGGGTGACGATGTCGTCATCCTTTTACCCAAAGACCAGCAAGCGCGCTTTGCGGCAGTTGAAAATATTATCAAACACATTCCCGGCCAAGAAACCGCCGACGCGGTGACCACCGACGTGCCGCACGAAGTGCTGCCTTCAGTTGAAGGTGACGTTGAAACGCCAGAAACGCAGGACAAGATCGACGAACTGTAATTCCCTTACTTCAATTAAAAACACCAGTCGCGAGACTGGTGTTTTGTTGAACTCTACAATTCTGTGCTAAAAAAAGTCGGTCGGGAAGTCGTCACTCCCCAACCTCGCCCGTGATATCATGCTTACTAGGCGCATTTCATTAAAGCGCAGATTCCATGCGGTAACGAAAGTGTTCGGTGCGTTTTACAATGCGCGCCATGGTGCTGAGTGATTCGATGGGGAATTGGCCGGAGGCAGTTTCATCCGAGAGCATGACCGCATCAGCCCCATCCCACACGGCGTTGGCAACATCAGACACTTCGGCCCGGGTGGGATGGGCGTGGTCCACCATAGAGAAGAGCATCTGGGTGGCCACGATACTCGGCTTGTTGTGCCAGGCGGCATGGCGAATAAGATTTTTCTGGACGAACGGCACTTCTTCCACGGGCAGCTCTGCCCCAAGATCACCGCGAGCTACCATGATGCCGTCGGCAGCTTGGATAATTTCGTCGATGTGACTCAGAGCAACGCGCCGCTCAATTTTTGCAATGATTTTTGCGCGGCCTTTGACAATGTCTTTGAGCCGGTTCACGTCATCTGCAGACTGCACGAACGAGAGTGCAACGTAGTCCACACCTTGCTCCAGGGCGAATTGTACGTCGGTAATGTCTTTCTCAGTTAGACCTGCGGTCGTTAAATGCGTGCGCGGCACATTTACGGCCGCGTTTTTAAATACCTTGCCGCCGCGGATGACCCTGGTAGTAATGCGGTCATCTTGCACATCCGTGACCACCATTTCGATGGCGCCATTGGCCAGAAACAGTGGTTCGGCTGGCTGGATGTCGATGTGCAGGTAGGGGTCGTCAATCCACAAGGTTTCGGCTGCGCCTTGCTTGGTAGAGAAGGTAATTGTTTCGTCAGCCAGGAAGGTCCGCCCTTCTGCGGTAAGGTTCCCGACGCGTAAGCGTGGGCCTTTGAGGTCTTGCATGATGTGCAGCTCCTGCTTGGTCTCTGCAGCAATGGTGCGAAGTAGTGCGGCGCGGGCAATATATTCGGCTGGCGTGCAGTGTGAGAAATTCATGCGGGCAATGTTCATGCCAGCAGCTGCCAACGCGCGGAGCAGCTCGGGTGATTCAGACCGAGGGCCAATAGTTGCAATGATTTTGGTACGCATAAAAAGTATGAGCAAAAGCCGCCCATAGTGTACGCTATCACTAGCCGAAAAGCAATACGGTGCAATTATCGTCCGCGACCCCGACGCTGTCCGCCGCGGAATCCACCACCTCGGCCCCCGGCCATAGGTCGTCGTGCGGGCCACGCGTGTGGTTGGCGTTGCTGCCGATCGGGTGGCATTTCGGGTTCGTGCGCGCGGGCCGGTGGTAGTTCCGGTGTCGGCTTAATAGGTAGTTGCGTGCGAATGAGCCGTTCGATGTCCCGCACGTCGCGCCGCTGGTCAAAGGTAGCAAACGAAATGGCCCGGCCGCTGCGTCCGGCTCGGCCCGTGCGGCCAATGCGGTGGACGTAGTCTTGGGTGTTCATTGGCAGGTCAAAATTGACCACCAGTTCAATGCCGGTTACATCTATGCCGCGGGCAGCAATGTCGGTGGCCACGAGCACGCGGTAGCGACCAGTTTTAAAACCTTCCAAGGCCTGTCGGCGCTGGGCCAAACTGCGGTCCGAATGGATATCCGCTGCCGCGTGCCCCATGGTTTTTACATAGCCCGCAAGTTTGCGTGCCGCATGTTTGGTGCGGGTAAAGACCAACACCGAACCGGGGTATTGCGTCAGGAGTGCTTCCAATAGCCGCACCTTGGCTTCTTTGGCAATGAAGAATACTTCTTGCGTTACCTTGTCGGCGGCTGTGCCCGCGCGCGCAATTTCGACGCGCAAGGGAATCTTCATGTGCTTTTGGGCAATAGTCACAATTTCTTGCGGCATGGTGGCTGAGAACAGCATGGTTTGCCGTTCAGTGGGCAGCACAGCAAAGATGCGTTTGATTTGTGGGGCAAAGCCCATGTCCAGCATGCGGTCGGCTTCATCCAGAATCAGGATGCGAATGTCGGAGAGGCTAACCATGCGCTGCTCCACGTGATCGAGCAAGCGGCCGGGCGTAGCAATAATGACGTGCGGCTTGCGCTGCAAGTGCTGGCGCTGGACGTGCATGGACGCGCCGCCGATGAGTACGGCAGTGCGCAAACCAATGGTGCGGCCAATTGCCTGTAACGATTCGTCTACTTGGATAGCCAGCTCGCGGGTCGGCAACAGGATGAGTCCGCGGCCTTTGACTTGGGCCAGCCGCTGGATAACCGGGATGCCAAACGCCAACGTCTTGCCTGTGCCGGTCTGCGCAATGGCAATAAGGTCCTTGCCCTCTATGCCAATAGGGATGGATTGCTTCTGGACTGGCGTGGGCGTAGTAAACTTGAGCTTATCGAGCGCGTCGAGCAGCTGGGGCGCAATGCCCAGGCCAGTAAACCCCGCTCCACCTGTGTCAGGTGCTACGGTGTTTGTATGTTTACGAGAAGAGCCCGCCAGGTGGGGCGGGGTAAAGCCGGATTGTTGGGTTTCGGGTGTCATAAAGCAACCCTAGCACGCCCTCTGCTTCCCGCCTACTGCACCGGGTTTCGTCGTCCCCAGTAGATATAGCCAAGCCCTCCTGCAAGCGTCACCGTCACCCCAGCGATAAGCGCAAATAGCGTCCAGGGATATTTTTTGACCTTGGGTAAACCCACCAGCGTGACCGGCACTTTGACCCCGGCCGCAGCGTTAAAAGTGGTTGGTTCGCTACTTGCGGCCACAATCGAAAGATTGGTGGTGGAGACGCCGCCGGCAGTTGGGGTTATGCGTACGTTTACGGTTTTGCGTTCCTGCCCGGTCAAACTGAATTTGTTGTCAGGAATCTGGAAGACCTCTGGCAATTCATCGGCCGAGACCGTGAATGTTGCCGGCGCGTCCGTAAGGTTTTGGACAGTAAATTTTTCTTCACGCGTTTGGCCCACCGGCACCTCGACCCGCAGGCTGCTGGGTTGTACCAGGATACCCGCAGCGTGCAGGCCCAGCGGCCAGAATAGTGCCAGGCAACCAATTAGTAAGAGCAAGCGGCGCATAGGGCTAGCGGGCGCTGGCCCAGAAAATGAGCTGGCCGGTTTTTTGGCCTGCGTCCTGGTAGGTCTGCGGCACGGCCAGGGCTAGCTGGACATTGGCATCTTGCGCTTTGTTCAGGTTGGCTTCGTAGTCTGCCCAGGCACCGGCGTTGAGCGAGAGCGACTGTTGGAACAATGCGTCGCCACTCACTGCCGCTTCCACTCGAATATTCGTCTGCCCGATGTTTTTTACGTTGAGTGCACCGGTGGCCGATTGTCCAGGCTTGAGTGTGCCAAACGTGACGGCATCGGGCGTGACGATAAAGCCAATGCTGTCACCGCCGACAATTGGGTTATCAATATTTACCGAAAGGTCCACAGTTTGGCTGGCGCCCGTAACAACGGTCAGCGTGACGCGGCTGCTGCGAATGGCATCAGTTTTTTCGGCATAGGCGTTGTAGCTGCCGGCGGCGGCAGGCGCGATGACCGCATGTCCAGCCGCATCTGTAGTGTAGTGCTGGCTGCCGACAATCAGTTGCGCGCCGGCGGTCGGGTGCCAGCTGGTATCAAAGTGTTCCACCGTTGCCGTGCGTTCTTGACCGACGCGTAGCGGGTCAGTCGCCAAGGTTAGCTTGATCGGCACGTCGCTGGACTTGCCGAATGACCACATGACGTAGTCACCGGGTTGCAGGCTGTAGTCAGCCGCACCCACCGCCGGTGCCTGCCAGTTAACGCGGTACAGCCAACCCTGGTTGCCGGCCGCGGCTACACCGTTGACGGACTGCACGTACTTGCCCAAGGTCGTGTTCACCACTTGGTAGGTGTAGTTGCACAGCGCCGCGCCTTTTTCCAAAATCTCCAACGCTGTTGCAGCCAGCACTGCCGTGTCGCAGAGGGTGCCGGCCGGCGCCTCGATGCGCAGCTGCGTGGTTACTGGTAGCGGGCCAACCTCTTGCGTGTAGCGCAGCACTGGGAAGCTCTTACCGCTTAGCGCAACGGCGGCATACGCGGTCATCAACGGGTTGGCTTGGCGGTTGGAAGCTACCCAGGTAAAGGCGCCAGTGTCCAGGCGCAAGCTTTCTAAGTGCGTTACTGGATTTTTTCCATTGACCTGCCAGCTGGCGGCATCCACGCCGACCTTTTTGAGCGCCGCAATAACCCAGGCGTCAGAGGCGCTGTCGGATTCAAAGCCTTTGGTAAAGGCAAAGCCACCGTCGGTATTTTGCTGGTTGCGGAGGTAGGTAATGGCTGATTGGATTTTGGCATTACTTGCCGCCAGACCGCCCTCGACTAGCGCCATAACTGCCGCGGCAGTGTCGTTGGTATCACTCTCGGTGGCCGGGGCATACGACCAGCCGCCATCGCTATTCTGGTGGCTGGCAATAAACTGCCGAACTCCAGTTACGACGGTATCCTGCGCACCCACGCCGGCTGCACCCAAGGCCAGCAACCCCCAGAAGTCGTCAGAGAGCAAGGTTAGGTCGCCAAGCTGGTTGCTCTGGTACAAGGCCGATAAACCCGTGAGAAAGTTTTTGCCATTGTAGGCGGCTGGATTTTTGCCGGCCGCAGCCAGAGCTAGGATGGTTTTGGCATAGTCGCTAGCCGTGACTGGGTTCGTGCCAGCCAGGTAGTCAATATGTACATTTTGCACCCCAGCTGCCACCAGGGCTTGGGTGGTCCAGGCGTTCTGGCTGATTTGTTGCAAGTAGGCGACCGTGCTTTGGTCCACAGCTGCGCGGACCGGCGCAAAGCTAACCAGTAAGGTGAGCAGCAGCACTACGCTATATATTTTTTTCATATGGCAGGGTTATAAAACGAGGGGATTGTGAGAAAAATTGGGGAAGGGAGAGGTTGTGTCGCTCTCCCTTCCGTTGCTAGTAGGTTGCATCAGCCGGTATGTTTCTTTGCGGAACTGGTTGGTTGTACTCGTACTGCACGTAGTTGCCAAAGGAAAGGGGGATGTTGCTCACCGATCCATCAATAGGTATCGGTCCGCTGGCACCTAGCCCGTTGAATACCCAGCCGTACTTGCCACTGGGGTGGCAGCCGTTATCTATCCGGATAACGTACCAGCCAAGGCCTGGGTACTCCACCAGCTCAAGTGTGTGGCCTGCACCAACCAGTGCTTCCAGCATAGTTATGGATTCGCCTGGTGGGATGAAGTTCACCGGGAATTCTTTTTCCACGTGGCAGTCGGGCGGTGGCGGGGGCCATAGCGTACGGTGGATGTTGGTTGCAGGGCTAACCGTACGGAATACTCGTCGACCTTCATAGGTTGCGCCTGTGGGTTCCAGTGAAAATCCGTTTTCCTTGGGATTGAGTCCAAGGTCTGTATCATTGCCACAAGATTCCAAGAGGCTAAGTATCGTGCCACCGGTGACGATGGTGATGAGTCCTCGTCCTGCCATTCTTAAAAAAGTCCTTCTTGCTACTGACTGTTCTTTCATGTATTACTCCAATCTTTCGTATGTATAAAAGAACCATTTGCTCGCGGGGAGGAAAATGGTCATAACGATAGACTCATATCGAGTCTTCGTATGAGTCATTCCCTTATTTCGCGAAGGGTATACTGTTTCAGCTCTGGATCAGTACTCTGGCTCTCTGCCGTTGGGCAGATTACAGTAGCGCGACTGCTGGGGAATAGCCTGGCTGGCCTCACCCCATTCCCTGATCGTATCCTCGTGGAACAGAACTGTACGCAAATTCTACACCCACCGGAGCGAAGGGGTCAAATGTGGGTAACTTGGATTGCACTTTGCTCTAGTCCTTTGTGCTTTGTCCTACCAGCGGCAGCTCTGTATCGGGATGTTCGGCTAGGACGAGATGTAATTGTGTGGAAATATTCTTGCCGGTTGCTTTGGCAATTGCCAAAGCAATACAACGGTGCATGCCTTCCACGATGATAGTGCTGTTCCCCAGCTGAATTCCGGTAATGGTAGTCTGACTTGGAAACTTTTGTACAAGTTGTTGTATTTTTTTACTCGCCTGGGGTGTCGACTGACTGGCCAGGGTCCGGAAGGCAAGACGCGGCGCCCCATTGTAGTAGCGTTCCACCCAGCTTCGAAACGGCCCGCCGAAAAATTGCGGGACAGTAGCGACAGGTTCGTCTACTTGGTACAAAGCCCAGGAAAGCGTCGGCAGTTTGAGCGGTTCCGCATAGCTCATACGCCAGGCTGCCCAGGAGTCGAACCCGCGCGCCGTGTAGGCTGTACGCCAAGCCTCGGAGTCAGCTTCATTCTTCCGCCAAATCTCAAAAACATCCGGCCAGGTGAGGTCGCCCAGATGAGTGAGTTGTGAGTGGTCAATCATGGATTAGCAATGCGTGGTTCCGGGACCTGGATTCGAACCAGGATATTCAGGACCAGAACCTGAAGTCCTACCGTTAGACGATCCCGGAATAGTTACTGATAATTTTTTTGAACTCGTTTCCTCCTTTCAGACTTTTTAAGTAGTTTTCCCTTTTTCTAGCTTCACCTCTTGTCTTGTAACCTTCTGATTGAATCAACACGAACGGTCGTCTATTCTTTGTTGACCGCACTTGACCTAGTTCATGTTTCTTGACTCGAGCTCCTAGGTTTTCAGTTTGTCCGATGTAGTACCCTCCATCCTTCCTACTTTGTAGGATGTATACCGTGTAGCTTTGCATAGTGATGTCCTATCCCGCCATAGCGGGACCCCGCTGCGGCGGGGCCATTAGACGATCTCGGAATAGCTAGCCGTTGAATGCGCTTACAATCTGGTCCCAGAGCTTATCGCCCGAGGCTGCCGGAGTTTGTATGGGCGAATTGGTAAATGCTTCACTCGGGGTATTCTGCGTTGTGCTTGCAGGCATGTCAAGTTTGAGCTCTGGGTCGTGGTGTATGGTTACCGTGACCCCTTTTCCAGCCGCGGACTCGAGTATGGCAATCGCTTTGGGGGTTTGCAAGCGCTCTACATGGAGTTTGAACGGGCTGGCAAGCTTGAGCGAGGTTTCGTCCTGGCTCACCGGCAGCACCATTTTTAGAGAAAGGGCGAGCATTGGCACCGTATGCGAAACCTTGTTGACTATTGATTGCCAGAGTTGGTTGCCGTTGGTCGGTGGTGTGGGCGCCGGTGCTGGGGCAGTTGGTACTTTTGCAGTTGCGGTTGGTTGTATCTGCATTGCTGGTGTCGTTGGTGCATCAGTTGTAGATTCAACCACGGCCAGTTCAAGCGGGAGCTGCGGCATAGGCGCAACACTCACGTAGCGTTGCACGTCGAGAAAGACATCGAGCATGCGTACGAGCCGTTGTGCCGGCACACCAGCGAGGGCTTCTTGCACTGCAGCCGGGATGTTTCGCTGTTGCGCTGGAATCACCCGGGCCAGCAAGCAATCGCGTAGCCGACGCACAATGTCGTTCCGAAAGGCTTCGAGGTCTGTACCTTGGTCAGCATTTTCTTGCACCAGTGTTAAACCCTGGGCTTGGTCGTTGCTGAGTAACGCAGTAACCAGTGCATCAACCGCCGCTTGATTCGAGCGCGGCAGCACCAGGTCGGCTTCGGCATGGGTTATCTTCTTCCCGCCCAAGGCAAAGAGCTGGCCCAAAATACTCTCGGCGTCGCGGCTGCTGCCATCGGCAACCCGGACGACGGCTTCAATAACTTCATCATCCACCGTGCGTTCTTCCTGCTGCGCAATCCAACGCAAGCGCTTGCCCAAGTCAGCATCGCTCAAGCGCCGGAAGTCAAAACGCTGGCAGCGCGAGAGGATAGTCTCCGGCACTTTATGCAGCTCCGTCGTGGCCAGGATAAAGAGCACGTGGCTGGGCGGCTCTTCCAAAGTTTTGAGTAACGCATTAAAAGCCGCGGCCGAGAGCATGTGTACTTCGTCCACAATAAAGACCTTGTAGGTAAGTGCGCTGGGGGTAAAACGGCTGTGTTCAATAACGTCGCGGATGTTATCCACGCCGGTGTACGAGGCCGCGTCAATTTCCAAAACATCCAGTGCGCGGTTTTCATTAATACTGATGCAAGCTTCGCAGGTATTGTCTGGCTCGCCCTTTTTGGGGTGCAGGCAGTTGACGGCTTTGGCCAAGATGCGCGCCGAGCTGGTCTTGCCAATGCCGCGGGGCCCGGAAAAAAGGTAGGCATGGCCCAGCTGCTTGCGCTCTACTTCGTTTTGCAGCGTCTGCGCAACGTGCGTTTGGCCGAGCAGGTCAGCAAAACGCTGCGGGCGGTATTTCCGGTACAGGGTGTTGGAGCTCATGGTGCTGGCATTTTAGCGTACTGGCTTGGAATATTCTAGGGGCGTATGGTAGCGTTAGCATATGGACATTTTGCTCGCAAAACCCCGTGGTTTCTGCGCCGGCGTTGACCGGGCCATAGACATTGTCGAGCTGGCGCTGGAGCTCTATGGCAAGCCGGTATACATGAAGCATCAGATTGTCCACAATACGCACGTGGTGCAGCAGCTCGTAGAAAAGGGTGCAATTTTTGTTGAGGATTTGACCCACGTGCCCGACGGCGCGGTCACAGTTTTTAGCGCTCATGGCGTGCCGCCGAGTTTGCGGGCCGAAGCCCTAGCCAAACGACTGCGGGTTATTGACGCCACCTGCCCGCTGGTAACGCGCGTGCATTTGGAAGCGATTCGGTACGCGCGCGAAGGGTACGAAATTTTGCTGGTGGGCCACCGCGGGCACGTAGAAATGGTTGGCACCATGGGCGAGGCGCCGGCGGTGACGACCTTAGTGGACAATGTGCAGGAAGCCCGAACCGTGCGGGTGAAAAATCCAGACAAAGTTGTCGTGCTTTCACAAACTACGTTGAGTGTCGATGACGTGGTGGAGATAATGGCCGTGCTCCGCGAGCGCTTTCCAAAAATGACGACGCCGCCAAAAGGCGATATTTGCTACGCCACGACGAACCGGCAAACTGCAGTGAAAGACCTGGCGAGTCGCTGTGACGTGGTTATTGTCGTAGGTTCAACCACCAGCTCGAACGCCAACCGTTTGCGCGAAGTTGCAGAAAAATCCGGCAGCCGGGCGTACATGATCAACACACCGGAAGAAATTTTATCGGCCTGGCTCGACGGCGCACGGGCTGTTGGCGTTACGTCGGGCGCTTCGACCCCGGAGGATATTTTTATTCAAGTTGTGCAGCGCGTCCAAGCATTGGGCGGCGGGACGCCGAAAGATGTAGAAACTTTGCACGAGTCTGTATATTTTGCCCTGCCACCCGAGATACTCAAGGCGGCGCAAGCCGCCGGTGCGGGCAAAGCGATTTTGGCAAAGCACGCCATCCAGCAACATACCAAAATGCGCGTGCGCTAGCGCCATGGGCCAGCGTCGCACCCTACAACGCCGATTGCTCAGCTGGTATGGCAAACACCAGCGGGATTTGCCGTGGCGCCGGACAAAGAATCCATATCACATCCTGGTTTCGGAAATGATGCTGCAGCAGACCCAGGTGGACCGGGTGATTCCAAAGTACCAAGTTTTTCTTCAAAAATTCCCGACCTTGCGACATTTGGCCCGCGCCAGGCAGGGGAGTGTGATTACCGCGTGGTCGGGCCTTGGCTACAACCGGCGAGCGCGTAACTTGCATCAACTCGCTAAGCAAGTCGTTAAAAAGTATGATGGCACATTACCGAGGACGCCCCAGGAATTGCAGCAGCTCCCAGGGATTGGGCCGTACACGTCCGCTGCTGTCGCGTGTTTTGCCTTTGGCGCCCCGGTGGCGCTGGTCGATGTAAACGTGCGACGGGTGTTGGGTCGGGTGTACCACGGAGTCACTGGCCCGCAGCGCATTACCGAGCCGGTCATGTGGCAGTTGGCCAGCGAGCACGTGCCTAGCAACAGCGTGGCGTGGAATTCTGCGTTGATGGATTTTGGTGCCACCATGTGTACAGCCCGCACGCCGAAGTGTGCAGTGTGCCCTTTACAAAAAAATTGCGCTGCATACCCTGCGATCTTGACTGCTCCTGCACCGGTCCGCGCTAAGCAACAATCTTTTACCGATAGCGACCGGTACTGGCGCGGGAAAATTATCGCTATGTTACAAACAGTACCGAAGAAATCTTCTCGTACCCAGGCTTTGCAGCAAGCATTGCTGCAACAAGGTTTGGGACTGAAGCGTTTTCGCTTGCTCCTGACGCGGCTTACCGCAGAGCAATTGGTGCGCCGTAAAGGGGAAATTGTGCGTTTGTAAGCCGACCGTTACGCGAGGTACACTATACCCATGCCAAAACAAACATTCCGCGCTCGGTTGCAAATGGAAATCCGCGAGGTGGTTTTTGGCATTGAAGACAGTCTGGTTTCCACGCTGGGGGTTATTTCCGGGGTGGCGGGCGGCACGTCAAACCGTTTTTTGGTTATCCTTTCCGGTATTGTCGTCATTTTCGTTGAGTCGCTTTCCATGGCTGCCGGCACCTTCCTCTCCTCAAAGTCCAAACAAGAAGCAGATGTGGATGCGCTGCAGCGGGCAGCGGCCGCACTCAAGCGCAATCGGCCCAAAGCCCTGCGGGCGTTAACCGCGGCGTATAAGAAGAGCGGTTTCAAACTTGCCGAGATTCGCGTCTTACTCAAACGGGTACGTCCCAACGACAAGTTATTCTTTAGCGAGTTGAACGCGCACGGTTTGCACCTGGATTTACCAGGTAAAGAGCAGCCGCGTTTGAACGCGCTCTACATGGGCGTTACGTATCTCATTGCCGGCATTATTCCCATTGGCCCGTACCTGTTCTTGCCGGTGGCCACGGCGTTGTGGCTGTCTGTCATCCTTACCGTGCTGGCCCTCTTTTTTGTGGGCGTGGGCAAAGCGCGTTTGGTTAACCGGTCGGCAATTCGCAGCGGCATAGAGATGACCACTATTTCACTCTCCGCCGCCGTGCTCGGCTACGTGATTGGTAAAGTCCTGGGCGATCACTTTAACCTGACGGCCTAGTATGGTTACCGAAGCCCAGGTTATGGATGTGCTGAAAACCTGTGATGACCCAGAACTGGGGGTGAACGTTGTTGATTTAGGTTTGATTTACAACGTGAGCATAAACGAAAAAAGCGACGTGCACGTACTGATGACGCTTACCACCCCGGGCTGCCCGCTGCTCGACTACTTTGTCGACACCACGGGCAGCAAAATCCGTGGCCTGCTTGGCGTGCATGATGCGCGCATCGAAATAACTTTTGACCCGCCCTGGGATAAAAGTAAGATGAGCGAGGATGCCAAGGCCCAACTCGGCATAGATTAAAAAAAGTCCCGCTACCGAAGTAGCGAGACAATGTTTTTGATGAGTTTTGTACTTACCTTTTCACCAGCTGCGAGCGGGGACTGTGATTGGGAACATGCGCGTGTGGTTGCCTCTTGGCAATAACGTGGGGCTCTTCATGTCGTGTTCGAACGAACCGTGCTTCTTGGCGTCCCCGGCGGACCGCTGGGTGTGGGGGCTTAGGCGGCATCATGCCTCGTTTCTAAAAAGGTTATACGTTTGTGGTCAACATGCATTGACCGGTGTTTCAGTATTCTGGCGTAACATATCCTTCCTGCGCACGTGCTCTGCTACGCCCTCCCACATTTCGAGCGGATTGTGATTTGGGGGCAGCAATTCAGTCTGATGGTTGTAGTTTCCAACGACAGGTGCTTCTTCGTCAGGGTTATTCGGCACAGTTTTTTGCCTTTGCAGCCGTTGCCGAATTATTCGTAGCAAACTTTGCATCGGTTTCTCCTTCCGTGGAGTTGAAGTATCAATGTGCAATTTACGGATGCTTCAGAATACACACTGGCTAGGGGATTGTCAAAATTTGCAGGCCATTTGACAAATGCAACCGAGTTGCATTAGAATGCACGCATGGCTATTTTCTTTAGAAAAACCACTATAAATCAATCAGTTTTGCGGCTGCTTGACCAAGTGCCGGGCCCGGTGAGCGAAACCGCCCTGCGGCAACAACTTGGGGCAGCGGGTGTCATGGCCCACAAAACTACGCTTTACCGGCAATTGGAAAAACTCGTTGAGGCCGGCAAGGTTGAGCAAAGTCGCTTTGCCGATGGCGTCACCCGCTACGAGCGCAAGAAAGCACACCACCATCACATCATTTGCCGGTCATGCCAGCGCATTGAGGATATCGAAGTCGGCGCCCATTTACAGACTGAAGAACGGCGCATTGCCAGACGGGCCGGGTTTCATAGTGTAAGCCACGCCTTGGAATTTTACGGGATTTGTCCCAATTGCACTTCTCCACTCTCAGCTTAAGCACACGCTATGACTACCCCATGGTTTGCCACTCTCGTCAGCGTCATCATTGTTAGCCTCGTCTCGCTTATTGGCATAACGACGCTATCTTTGCATTTCGATCGGTTGCGTAAAGGTTTGCTCTTTCTTGTCAGCTTTGCGGCCGGCGCGTTGCTCGGTGACGCCTTCCTGCACTTGCTGCCAGAAGTAATGGAAGAAGCTAGCGATGTGACCCGCGTGTCGGTCATGGTACTGGGCGGTATTGTTGCATTTTTCCTTTTGGAGAAGGTGTTGTTCTGGCGGCACTGCCACTTACCATCAACCGAGCAACACCAGCATCCGGTCGGCACGATTAACCTGGTCGGCGACGCAGTGCACAACTTTTTGGATGGCGTGATTATTGCCGCGAGTTTTCTGATCGACCCGGCGGTGGGTGTAGCCACGACGGTTGCGGTTGTCCTGCACGAAATACCGCAAGAGATCGGTGATTTTGGCATATTGCTGCATGCCGGCTACACCAAACGCAAGGCGTTATTTTTCAACTTCCTCACGGCCTGTGCCGCAATTGTCGGTGCGGTTGTGACGCTGGTCATTGGCGAGCAAGTTGAAGCCGTGGCGCAGTACTTGGTACCGCTGACCATTGGCGGGTTTATTTACATTGCCGCGGCTGACTTGATTCCGGAGATTCATCGCGAAGAGCATACCGGACGGTCCTTTTTGCAATTTCTTTTCCTGCTCGTCGGCATCGGCGTCATGGCCTTGCTCCTGTTGTTGGAGTAGGCTACGCTCCGCGTATGCCTATTCGCCTTGGGGCAGCACTTCTCGCCGGGTTCTGTGTAGCGTTGCTTTGGGCTGGGGCGGCGCGCGCGCAAGAAACCGAAGAGGTCTTTGTAGAAGACAGCCTGGGCCAGCCGGTTGCAGCCGAAACCCTGGTTGTTCCCGATGAATACGTAGTCGCGAAAGTTGTCGCTATTCCTGACCAGGGGATGACGGAGCTAGGCGGCGTGCCGCAGCCGTACCAGGAAGTTGAACTGGAAATAACTCGCGGTCCGGAAAAGGGCAAGCGCATTACCGTTGCACATGGTGGGGAAATAACTATCCGGGACTACCAGAAAGTTACAGTCGGCGAGCGCGTGGTGCTGCTCAAAAATGTCGGGGTGGATGGTGAAGTGGCCTACTACATTGCCGACCACTATCGATTGCCCTCGCTGGCTTGGGTGGTGGCAATATTCTTTGGCCTGGTGGTCTTCTTCGGGCGCTGGCGAGGCTTTACGTCAATTATCGGCATAGCCGTGAGCATTGTCGTGCTCGCCAGTTTTATTATCCCCCGGATTCTTAACGGCAGTAGCCCCCTAGGTATGAGCTTGGTCGGCGCGGTCATCATCGCCGTCATCTCGTTGTACGTTGCGCACGGCTTTAACCGGCGCACCAGCATTGCGCTGGGTAGTACGCTCATCACGCTCGGCTTGGCTGCGGGTTTGGCGCTACTCTTTGTTTCCCTGGCAAAACTTTCGGGCGTGGGTACCGAAGAAGCGTTTTACTTACAATTTGGCGCGCTGGAAAATCTTAACCTGAAAGGCCTGCTCCTGGGCGGGATTATTATTGGTGCGCTGGGCGTGCTGGATGACATTACCACCGGTCAAACTGCTGCCGTGGCGCAAATCCACGAGGCGAATCCGGATCTTTCCAGACGTGAGCTCGTGCGTCGCGGATTGGTTGTTGGCCGTGAGCACATTGCCTCGCTGGTGAATACCTTAGTCTTGGCCTATGCCGGTGCTGCCTTCCCACTCCTTTTACTTTTTAGTATGAATACCGAGGTGCCACTGTGGACCACGCTGAACAGCGAAATGGTTGCTGAAGAGGTAATTCGGACTTTAGTGGGTAGCTCGGCACTGGTGCTGGCCGTACCGATTGCGACGCTACTGGCCGCGAAGTTTATTGTGCGAGGTAAAAACACAACAACACCATCAAATGGTGAGCGCGTAGAGGACCTACACTAATTTTGGTCGGGGTGGTGGGACTTGTCCCGCCATGGGGCGGGATGCCGCCCACACTTTGTTGATTGCAAAAGTTGGCGGCAAACCCGGAAATCCAATTACTTTAAAAAAGTTATCGTATGTGGTCGGGGTGCCGGGACTTGAACCCGGGACCTCGTCGTCCCGAACGACGCGCGCTACCAACTGCGCTACACCCCGTTGCTTCGTTGGGCAGACTAACTCGGTATTGACGTATAGTCAACCGTAGAGTAGCCTTGTACCTATGTCCACGAAAATCCCCACCGTCCCCAAGCACGTTGGCTTTATTATGGATGGCAACCGCCGCTGGGCAAAAAGCCAGGGGTTAAGCTCCCTGCGGGGCCACCAGCAAGGTCGCCACACTTTCAAGCGCGTCCTCGAGTGGTGCCTGCGTAAAGGCATTAACGTTGTTACGGTTTTTGCGTTTTCCAATGAAAATTGGAACCGGCCCAAACAAGAAATTGGCTACTTAATGCGGCTGTGCCAGCGGGTTATTAAAGATGAGCTTGGCCAGCTTCATGCCCAGAATATTAAATTTAATGTTTTAGGTAGATTGGAGCAGCTACCCATTGCGCTCCAACAGCAATTGCGTGAAGCAATGGAAGTCACCAAGCAAAATACGAAGGCCGTGCTTAACTTAGCGCTCAACTACGGTGGCCGCGCAGAGCTCGTGGATGCCTTCAAGCGTATGGTGGCGGGAGGGGTTGATCCTGCCCAGATTACCGAGGCAACCATTACCCAAAATTTGTACGACGGCTCCTTGCCAGACCCCGACCTGATTATTCGCACTTCCGGTGAGCAGCGAACGTCTGGCTTTCTGCTTTGGGAAGCCGCGTATGCTGAACTCTACTTTACCAATAAGCGTTGGCCGGAACTTTCAGACCAGGACTTGGATAAGGCCCTTGCCGACTACGCTAAACGCAAACGCAATTTTGGCGCCTAGCCTGCCTGCGCCTCATGCAGGGTAAAGTTTGATATACTGTAGGGGATGATCTCTCACCCCCTCCTCGAACCAAAAAAGGCCGCGCCATCCAGTGCAATTGCGAATTTGGCCCAAGGTTTGGCAACGCGGGAGCCGGAAGAGCTTTCTACGCCAGTCTCGCCCTATCTAAAGAGTTGGCTTGTGGTTATGGTCGTGTACGGCCTGCTGGCGCTTTTGGCATTTATGCTGGTGCCGGTTATTTCGTTAACTTTTGGCACGGAGACGACGAGCTACTTAGAAAACCTGAAAGACCTGGTTAATTTTGGTGCCCCCACGTTGCTTATTGTGGCGGTGCTGGTTGGTGCAACCGGCTACTACGGCTATACCAAGATTGCCTGGTGGTTGAGTTTTGGGTTTTGGATTAGCATTGCGGTGCTGATTATTAATGTTTTGACCAAAGTGAACTGGCTTAACTTTGGGATTTTTTGGATTATTATTGGTACCCTTGTCGGATTGTTTTTTGGCTGTGCGTTTGAGCTGGTCTCCGTCATCCGGCGGCACCGCGAGCACTTCCTCATTGCACTGTTAAGCATTGGCATGGTGGCTACGGCTGCAGCGACTTTTGTCTCCATTCAGAACGGCTCAAAAGAGCAGACGAGTTTTGTAACAATTGAGCAGGCCCAGCAGGCTCTCCCCTTCGTGCTCTACCGGCCGGCCCTTGTGCCCGCACGATATGCATTTTACGAGCCAAAGATTTTTGTGCTCAATAGCGAGTTCCACATGTACTACGGCGACGACGGCTACCCGCCCCCGCCGGTGATTGACTTCTTGAAAGGCCTGGAAATAATCGAAGCGCCTGGGGCAATTTCGCCGTTAATTGATAGCCTGGATACGTACGCTCGCGTAAAAATTAATGGCGTTGACGGGCGCTACCGCGAAGAGCGCGGCCGCACCATCCTGGAATGGCAGCAAGGCGGCACGTACATTGTCGCCATTAGTCACAGCGCCATTAACGGCAAAGACTTGCTGGAATTTGCCCGGTCGTTCACACCCTTTACCGGAAACTAACTATGCGCCTACGCGACGTCATGACCCATAGCGTGCATACCCTAACGGCCGACCAGTCTGTGGCTTCAGCAATCCACCTGTTTATCCAGCACGGCATTAAAGGTGCGCCCGTGCTGTTGGCCGGGAAGCTCGTGGGTGTGGTTTCGGAGAAAGATATTTTTCGAGCGCTCTACCCCAGCGTCACCGAGTTTTCGAGCAACCCCGAACTTTGGCTGCAAGAAGTGGAGCTGGAAGGCAATGCGAAAACCGTCGCCGCCAAGCCGGTGTCAGAGATTATGGTTACGGATAGCATTACCGCCACCCCCGACACGCCGGTGATGCAAGCCGGCTCGATGATGCTAGCGCATAATGTGAGCCGCATCTTAGTGGTGGAAAGCGGCAAGCTGCTGGGCATTGCCACACGTTCAGACGTCTTCCGCAGTGTGTTCAAGCAGTTCTTGAGCTAGCGCATGCCCGAGCTGCCCGAGGTCGAAACCGTCGTCCGTGGTCTACAGGGACTCACTGGTAAGCGGGTTGCCAGCGTTGTCGTACACAAACCGAAGCTTGTTTCGGTTGGCCCTAAAACCTTAAGCCCCAGGCGTCAGCACTCACAGGTGCACGTGCGGGCTTTTCAGCGCGCTATTATTGGTAAAAAAATTGTGCGGGTTGTGCGTCGAGCCAAACTTATTCAATTTCAGCTCTCTGGCGGCTGGTGGCTCTTTGTCCACCTAAAAATGGCTGGGCAAATGGTTATCCAGCACAAAGGTCAAAAGCGTTTGCTCATTCGGTTGCTCAACTCGGCCCACGCGCCGCTGGAGGCCATGCCGAGCAAGCACACGCACATCACCGTACGTTTTAGCGATGGCACTTTGCTCTACTATAACGATGCTCGGTTGTTCGGTACCTGGCGGGCCGTGCAGGATGCCGACCTGCCAAAGGTTGCGGACCTGGCCGGGTATGGCCCAGAGCCGCTGGCGCGCGGCTTTACCGCAACACGCCTGCAGGTAGCGCTGCGGCGGCGGCCTAATATGCCAATTAAGCAAGCACTAACTGACCAAACGTTGCTTGCTGGGGTAGGGAATATTTATGCGGATGAAATCCTTTTTGCTGCCCGCATTAAACCCACCCGCAAGGTACAATCACTCAAGCCAGCAGATTGGCCGCGGCTTTTTCAAAGCCTGCAACGCGTGCTGCAGCATGCCATCCGCACGCACGGCTCGTCGGTTGGCGAATTTATCCGGACCGATGGTTCGATTGGGACGTATGGCCGGTACCACAAAGTCTATGACCGCAAAGGCCAACCGTGCTTTCGGTGCGGCAAAAAAATTGTCCGCATCAGCTTGGGCGGACGGGGGACGCACTATTGCCCAAAGTGCCAGAAATAAAAGTATCGAAGTAGGTAGAGTAGTTTTCTATACTCTTTTGTCATCCCGACCCCGAGTGTAGTCGAGGGGGAGGGATCTCGCATTTTTTCGTGACGACGAAGAGGTATTTGTGCGGTTTATTTTGATTACTCACGAATCAGATACCTTTTCTGTCAGCAGAAAAGGTATCACCAAAAGACTGCTGGAGGTTCTCAAACGCGTGTCCTGAGTAGGAAAGACTAGACTCGTATACGCAGGGTCCGCTTTTCGAACCCCCAGACCCCGAAGACGTGCTAAGTGTAAGAGTGCCTGTAAAACAATATTACATCCCACTCACGATGGCACCTACCAGGATACCGATAATTGTGCCCACACTAATCTCTGCCGGGGTGTGGCCCCACTTTTCAGAGAGTTTAGGATAGGTTTTCGCTTCCTCGCCCGGTAGCTCGCTTACTAAACGATTGAGAATTTTGCCGTGCACGCCGATTTCGTAGCGGAAACCAAAGGCATCGCGGATGGTAATGAGGCTGAAGACAAAGCTAATGGCGAACGCAGCTGACCATATGCCCTCGCTAAAGCCCACCATCGTCGTTAATGATGCCACAAACGCCGCGTGGGAGCTGGGCATGCCCCCATAGCTGTCCCACATGTGCTTCAGGTCCAAGTTGCCCTTAATGTGGTCAATAGCCAGCTTGAGCACTTGCGTGCCAACGGCGGTGAGAATTGGTACAATAATGATGCTCGAATTCATAGTTAATATGGATAGTATACACGCTTTTATTCTTGGCGTCGTGCAGGGACTCACCGAATTCCTGCCGATTTCTAGCTCTGGCCACTTACTGGCTTTTCATGAGTTGCTGACGTTTGATGTCGCCAATAGTTTGCGTTTTGACGCGTCGTTGCACTTGGGCACGCTTTTGGCGTTGTTCATCTATTTCTGGCAGGACGTGGTGAGCCTGCTGCGTGGTTTTTTTCGGTCACTTCGACGTTGGAACCTGGCAGGGGATACGGACCAGCGTCATGCGTGGACGGTGATTGTCGGCGCGATTCCTGCCGCAGCCGTAGGTTTTTTTGCGGATGCCTGGGTAGAAGGCCATGTGCGGAATCTCTGGGTCGTGGTGTGCACACTCGCCCTTGGGGCCTTCGTCTTTTTCTGGGTTGAACATTGGGCCAAGCACCGTTCGGTTAGCAAGACTGTTAGCTTCAGCTCCGCATGGATTATTGGTGTGGCCCAGGTCATTGCGCTTATTCCCGGCATCTCCCGCTCGGGCGCGACCATTGTGGCCGGGCTGGCGCGCGGCTTGGATAGGCAAACTGCCGCCCGCTTTGCTTTCTTGGTCTCGCTGCCTGTGGTGGCTGGCGCCGGACTTTTTAAAGCTACGGAACTGGTGCAGGGGAGTCCGAGTTCAGCAGAGTTGCTGCAGGTTGGCATTGGCATTGCCATGTCCGCAGCCGTTGGCTACGTGGTCATCCGCTTTTTACTTCGATACTTGCAGGGCCATACGCTTGCGGTGTTTGCGTGGTACCGGTTAGCCGCCGCGGGCGCGCTGGCCGTGTATTTGGTAGCGCGGTAGATTTTAGAACCGCCCCGCCTCACCCTTGCGGGTTCGGCACCCCTCCTCCGAGAGGAGGGGATAGTTCGCATGCACTATAAATATCCTCCCCTTTCAAAGGGGAGGCGCAGGAGGGGTAAAGGAAAACAAGGGCGTTTTAAAAGCCCCGCTGTTTAGCGGAGCTTTGTTTGAGGCATTAACTTGTGGTTGGTGGGCTGGTGTTACCCGGGCTTGCTTCGTGCGGGCTAAAGCGTTGGTAGTACACACTAATAAAGACAACGCTTATGCCAATGATAGTCCACGGCCACCACAGGTAGGTATTTTTTGCAACGGCCAGTGCGTAGACCGCGAGCATCACACCAGTGAGGCCGGCCGGGGGTGCCCACCACCAACTCTTCTTTTGGCGCATGAGCCACATAAAGTAGCCCGCCAGCAAAATACCGTGCGCAATCAAGAGCGTAATAATCCAGGCGTGGGAAAGTGTATTATTACCTTTCGAATCTGTTGCAGCAGTCGAAATAGGCGCAGGGGTTTGGGTGCTTACCTCTGGCTGCTTTTCAATTTCTTCCGCAGCGACACGGGGCGTGCGTGGGGTGGCCACCGGCTTTGCCACAGCAACAATTTCCGGGTCGCTCTCTGCATCCAGTTCTTCGCCCTGCACAATGATAGGAGTGATGCTCTGGGTATTTCCAGCCAAGGCAATAACATTGGTTTGGCCTGCGCTCTTGGCAGTGAACAGTCCAGTTGCATCCACAGTTCCAATATTTGGGTTGGTTACGGACCACGTGACTACCGGATCAAGCAGGTTGCCATCTGCGTCATAGGCCGTGGCTTGCAGCTGAGCAACGCCACCCACCTTCACGGTTTGCGGGGTTGTTGGGGTAATGTTGAAATCTTGCACAACGCCAGGTGTCACCATAAAAGTCCTGGTGGCCTGCAAACTGCCGAGTGTAGCGGTAACTGTCCAGCTGCCAGGAACAGCTGGTGCGTATCCTGACACGGTTACCTTGCCGGTTGGTTCACTGGTGGCCCAGGTTGCTTCACTCGTCACATCCCAGCCATTCCCGTCGGCGTCAATGGCAAAGAGGCGCAAAGGGGTAATAGTATCGGTCGTAACCGTTTCGGGTGTGGGCATCAAATTGAGCGCCACTGGTAGCCCATGGGTAATTGTTACTGTGGCCGAGGCCGATATACCTTCCAGGCTTGCGGTTACTGTCCAGGTACCAATGGCCACGGCAGTAAATGCGCCCTTCTGGCTAGGGATACCCGTAAAACCCGCGCCATTGGGGTTCCAGGCGGCCAATTCGGTCACATTCTTGGTGCTGGCGTCGCTGTACGTGCCCGTTAGGGTAAAGGTTGTGGTTTGGTCTGTAGTCAGACTTGCAGCCCCAGGCGTAAGGGTTAGGGCCGTGAGGGTGGGCTCGGCGGCAAATGCAGGTTGGGCGGTCCAGAGGCCAAGACCGACCAGGACGAGAAAGGCGAGTGTAGCTTTGCGGAGGTTAGGCATATGCAGGAAAAAGAAAAGGCTAGTAGTGGGGAAAAATTGTTCCAAAATCAGAAAACCCTAGGTAAGGGTTGGATTTCTTGAAATAATTTCTCTTCGCTACTAGCCCTATATTTTGGGCATTTTTGGGGTGTGTCCTGCACGTGGCAGGAAAAAATACTACTTACAAAACAAAGGAGCGCAGATGTCAAGGCCGATGGTAAACATTTTCGGCCATCCCTCCTACAGAATGGGCAATCTTTGGGGGTGTATTTTTACTTTTACAGTGCTTGCATTCTAGCAAAACCAAAGGAATTGGTCAAAGCTAAACTCCCAGCACCCGGACAGCAGAGGCAATGTTCTCGAGGAAGTGGGACTTAAGCAGAAGTGCCGTAGCAGCCAGGGCAATGACTGCGATGCTTTGGCCAATGACGTGGGCGTGTTGGATGCGGACCTTGACGAAGATGTTGATCAGCAGGGCCAGCACCAGGAAGAATAGGATGG
This sequence comes from Patescibacteria group bacterium, assembly GCA_038063455.1. GTDB lineage: Bacteria > Patescibacteriota > Patescibacteriia > PEXW01 > PEXW01 > CAIPSZ01. The sequence goes on along the minus strand of JBBTVB010000002.1, from coordinate 16,901 downwards.
CCAGGAAAAAGCGGTTGCCGAAACCGGCTACGAGGCTTACCAAGCTGGTGTATGTTCCGCGGATCGTCTGGGGGGTTGGCTCAGGTGTGGGTACGGCGGTATCCGGCTTGGTGAGGTCGGTTTGGGTTGGCGTTGGCTCGCTAGTGGCGACTGCTGTCGGCGTAGCCACGGCGAGTGCCAGGGTAAGGGTGGTGCCAGGAATGGTTCCGCTCGCATCGGTGAGTGCAAAGCTTTCTGGTGCCTCGGTTGCCACGGTGGTGGCAGAAATTTTGAACTCAACCCGAACCACTTCTTGCGGGGAAACGTCTTCTCCGAGTGTACTCACGGTGCTGGTGCTGCTCCATGAAGCATCGGTAAAGCTCGATGCGCGGCCACTGGGCTCGGTAACCAGTGTAACCGTACCGGCTTTCCAGGTCTGCTCGCCAGTGTTTTTAAATTCTGCCCACACGTCGGCGGTACCGCCCGTGGTAAGGGTGAGTCGATCCAGACTCTGCTGCGTGACGCTCCCTTTGGGCTTCGGCGTTTGGCCAGCTTGCACTTGCGGCTTGGTCGGGGCAGGTTTTGCTACCGGCTTCGCGGGGGTGTTGGTTGGTTTGCTGGTGGTAGGCTTTGGCTTGGCGGCCACAACTTTCGCCGTTGTGGTTTTTTTCGGCGCTTGCGTGCCGTACATTTCTACCAGCACCGTCGTTTCCACCCCACCCATTTTGCCGGTGACTACGGCGACGCCAATTTCTTTGTAGCGCTTGTTGAGAATATTCTCGCGGTGCGTAGGGCTGGCCATGAGGGCTTCGTGCGCGGATTCTGGCGAGGTAAAATCAACGGCCAGGTTTTCGCCAGCGAGCGTGTAGTTGTAGCCCGTGGCGTCAATCCAGGTCCAAAAGCGCTTGCCGTCTGGGGTGGTGTGCGCAAAGTAGTTGCGCGAGAGCATGTCCTTGGCTTTGCGGGTTGCCGCTTCGTTGAGCAAGGAGTTGGCCTGGAGCGTACTCACGCCATTTTTTTGCCGTGACTCATTGGTAAAACTGACAATCGTATTGGCTGTATAGGCGGCGTACTTGGCTTCGTTTGGGAAAGCAATGAATAAGAAGGCCGCACTAGCCACTTTGGCTGTGATAATGACGTACGCATACGTCTTGAGCGCGCGCGGCCGCAGCGCATGCGGCCGGTGGTCATTCCCGGCGTGCGGAATAAACCAGTGCTTGGCATGGTGCGCGATGCGGTGGTGGAGTTTTTTCTTGCCCGTAAGTGTATTCATAAACATTGCACTGTATCACAATTGCTCGGGAAAGTCAAGTATAGCAGAGGTTACGAATTACGAAAAAAGATACGAATTTACGAAATACGAATTGTTCATATGCAAGCTATTATAGTCCCAAATGCCAAGCGCTGGTCTCCGTGCCTGCGCTGGTCAAAGTTTTATATAAGCTCCCCAACCACCACCAGTCGTTCTTTGGTCGAAAATAATGGATGGCAGGTAAAAACCGTAAGCTGTGGTACCAGTGTCGGCTCGGCAATATCCGTGTTCTCGCGCGGCACAATTTTCGTTTTCCCCACCCGGTAGTCGTATTCTTTGCCTTCCCAGTAGACAATCATAATATCGCCAGGCTTCACCTGGTCCAGCAAATATAGCGTCAGGTTCGACGGCGGACGGTAGCGAAAGCGATGGGCAGAGAGTACAGTGTTGCCGCCTTCTTTGGGGTTAGAAGAGTCCGCCACTCGCCAGGCGCCTTTCCAAAGTGCGTCTTCGCTGTCCGTGCCTTCCACAATAGGCAGGTTAACGCCAATTTTAGGTATAACCAGACGGTTATCTGCGGGTCGGGTTTTTTTAAGTACTTTGGCCTTGGCCCGTTTGGGGGCCTGTACCGGCACATTAAGTGCCTGCTTCACATTAGTGAGTACTTGCAGTGGGTTGTCTGCTGTCGGCACGGCAACAGTGCCGTCCGCCGCAATTAAATTGCTTTCGTAGGGGAAGACTGGCTCTTCGGGCGTGCTTATAGGGCCTGCCAGTTTGTAGCGGATAATTGGCCACAAGGGGAAAGAGAGCACAACAATGCCGACGCCAATAATCAGGAAGCCTGCAGCACGCACACCATGCACTCGCCGCCCCGCTGGTGTGCAGGGCGGCGAGTGGGTAACACGTTTCCCGGTTGGGCGATCTGGAATCAGATCAACCATTCGTACTTAAGCGGTTATGTTACCGTTCTTGCGGCGGGTGATAACGTAGCCCAGGATAATGAGTCCCAGACCGCTGGCTGCAATGGCGTAGTCAGCAATACCGGCCCCGGTATCCACTGTGGCACCAAGCACGCGGCCGCGTTTCACTTGGACCGGCGCAGTAGCCGTCACTTTGCCGTGGTTGTCTGCAGTGGCCAGCGCTAGATTTTCGTACGCGCCGTTTGGCACGCTGGAACCAACCTTTACCTTGTAGCTCACCGTCTTGGTTTCACCGACGGCAATGTTGCCGAGGTTCCAAGATTGGCTGGTGTTGCTGGTGCCATCGAAGGTAAAGCCGAGTGGCAGGATATCCTGAAGCACGACATTGATCGCGCTGCCCGTGCCGCTGTTTTTTACCTTAACGGTGTAGGTAACAACCGTACCAGGCGTAACGGCTTTCTTATTAACGCTCTTGGAAATTTCTAACACCGGGCTGGTGGTTTCACCCAAGACTTGTGGTACGCGGGTGGTTACCGGCACTTTGGTGCTCACTTCCGGCGCGTTGTCTGCCTTTGCTTTGGCAATGTTGTCGTAGACACCGGCCGTGGTGCCTGGCGCAACGTTCACGGTGTAGGTAAGCGTTACTTCCTGGCCCACAATCATGTTGCCCAAATTCCAGGTGGCTGTCTGCCCAACAATGCTGTTGGCGACCGGGCTGGTGCTAACAAAGCTGAAGCCGGCTGGGAGAGTATCCGTTGCCACGGCGTTCACGGCGGTGTCTGTGCCCACGTTCTTCACCTTGACGGTGTAGGTAAGCGGGTCGCCGGGGTTTACGATTGTTGCGCTGCCAGTCTTGGTAATTTGCAGCACCGGAGCAGTTGCAGCCTTCACGTCGGCTTGAGCAAATACCGGGTCAACTTCGGCGCTCTTGATATTGGCAATGTTCGGAATAACCGAGCCATTCGGCACCGAAACCGCAGTCTTTACCACGAGCACGAGTGTGCCGTTTTCGCCTGGGTTACGGGTACCGAGGTTCCAGCTGACCGAGCTCACTGGCGTGCCAGTGGTGCTGGTGGTGCAGGTACCTACGGTGCCTGTGCAGCTCATGGAGACGAAGCTGGTGTTGGCTGGAATGGGGTCAGTAACCACCACATCGGTGGCTTTGGCTCCAGCGACCGACCAGATGACTGTGTAAGTCACGTCTTGGTTGCCGTTGACGACCGCAGGGTTAGCAGTTTTGGTAATTGTTAATTTCGGTAAGGTGTTCGTGAATGTACACGTAACATTTTGGTTGTAACCTACCGCCACTGGAATAACCGTACCTTGGCCCGTAGTTTCGTTTGTGCAGCTCCAGGTTGTGGAGTAGCCCGCGATAACATCTTCAGAAAGACTGTAATTGCCTGTAGGCAGGGTTAGCGTCGCACTACCAACATTGTTCTGTTGACCATCAACGACGTCCCAAGTCCATTCTTCGGGATTAACACGGTCAATCTCACCATCACCGTTATCATCAAAGTTTTTATGCACAGTCACAGTTCCGGTCTGGCGAACATTGAAGGCTACGCAGTAGTACGTCGGCTGGCTGCCATTCAAACCGTACTGCACGCCATCTACGTACTCGTAGTTGTCAAAGTTCTTAATGTCTGTGCCGCAGTAGAACTCAGCGCCGATCTTGACGCTTTTCGGGTTGATGGTGCCGTCGAAGGGGATGTGCAGGTCATTCCACACTTCGCGGACGCGCAGGTTCTTGGTGCCGGTGAAGGCATCAATGGTTACCGGCGTGCCATTTGCGGCAAAGGTGTGCCAGTTGGCCGCGGCTTCGGGGGTGTTGTCACCCGGGTTGCCGACCTGGTCACTAAAACCCCACTGGAAGTTCCAGTCCGGGACTAGTTCGCACACATTATGTTCGTATTGTGCATTTACAGAGTTCACGAAGTTCTGTGCAGTGGAAGCAGTGATGCTGCCTGGCGCATTGTGGTATGCCCAATCGGGGAGATAAGATTCGTTTTCACAGACGATCTTGTATCCAGCAATCTTCACCGGCGCGCGCTTCCAGTTAATAAACGTGACTTCCACGTTTGTACCAGACATTGCATCGAATTCGCCAACCGTCTTGCTGCTGTCGTCATCGCTCCAGTTTGGCACGGTGATGTTGTCCGAGAGCAGGGCTTGCCATTCGTTGCCGTTGAAAATTTCTTTTACCTCGTACTCGCCGTATGGCAAGTTCGTCCAGGTGGCTGTACCGTTTTGATCTGTGTACTTTGTAAAGTCACCACAGGTCTGCACTGTGCATGGCTGCCCATTCTTCCAGAGTTGGATTTCCCAGTTTTGGCCTGGTGTTTGGTCGCCGGTGGTTTGCAAACTGGCATCGCCGTCAATGAGCTTCTTCACGGTCAGGTCAAAACCCTTGAAGTTGAAGAAGTTCTTCTGCTCAACATCACCGGAATCAATGGCTACGTTGTAGCCCGTAAGTTGCGGGGCCACGACGTACCAGCCGGTGGCGCGCTGCTCGGTAACGGTGTAGTTGCCAGCGGTAAGACCGGTGAATTCATAGTAGCCATCTGGCCAATTATGATCCTGGGTGTTTTCTCCAGTGACAACACATTTTTGCAACGGACCATTCAAGCAGATAGTCCAACCGTCTTTCTTCACGTCGCTCTGGTCCACGTTGCCGTCGCCATCTTTGTCTTCGTACTTGTAGCCCCAGATTTTACCGAGCTGGAAGTTGCCGAAGTCTTTACCACTTACTTCCTGGTTGACGGCGAGCTGGATGGTCCATTCACCACCTTGCGGTGCGGTTTGGAGCCAGCCGTTCTGCTGCACTTCACGCACGGTGTAGGTGCCAGCGTTGAGGTTGCTGAAGCTGTAGTAGCCGTTGTTGTCCGTCCAGTCGTAGGGTTCACCATTGTCCCACTGGTCATTGTTGTTGAGGTCGAGGTAGATCTTCCAGTCATCCATGCCATCGTCGCCGTTGTTGCGGACGCCGTTGCCGTTTTCATCCTCGAACTTCTTACCGCTGATGCCAGAAGACTTCTGCTTGTTCACAAAGGTGTATTCGGCTGTGCCGTTGCTGCCCACCGTGAGCTGCTTCGGGTTGGTGCTGGTGGTGGTGTAGTTGCTGTTGGCAACCTCGGTAAAGGTGTAGGTGCCAGGGTTAACTTGGACTGCCCAAGGGGCGCCCTCGGCAATGCTACCGTTGCTACCGCCAGTGCGCTGCACGGTAAACGCTGTTGCATCGCTCACCTCGTTACCAGCGGCATTCAAGACGTTCTTGTAGATGGTGATAGTGGCTTTCTTCTGCTTGTTAGTGACCGTGAGGTGGGTGGTCTGGCCCTTGGTGACCGTTACCTGTGCGCCCGCCACGTTGGCATCGCCATCCGCGCTGTAGCTGACAAAGGTGTAGTCGCCGTCGGCATTTTCCACAATGGTGTAGGTGCCGGTGTCGAGGTTGTTGTAGGTTGCGTCCGTGCCCTCGGCAATGGTCTTCTGGTTGCCAGCGTTGAGCAACACGCTAAAGTTGTGCGTGTCAGCAACTGCGCCGCCGTCAGGGTTGAGCACATCCTTGTGCACGATCAACGTACCCGTATCGCGGGTGTTGGTAATGGTGCAGGTGCCGCCTTGGGTGGTGACGTTGAGCGTCACACCGTTCTGGCCCAGGCTGCAGGCGCCGCTGGCACCTGTGAGGGTGTAGCCGGTCACTGCGCCTTCGGTCAATGGGTAGCTGCCAGTCAGGAACGTTGCAGCGTCGCCATCTTTGTAGTTTTGCGCGTTCACCGTAAAGGTGAAAGCACTGTCCAGTGCGCTGCCGCCAACCACCACTTTGTCAAAGACAATGCGGCCGGTGTTGCGCGTATTCAGGAAGGCGCACTGTACGGCTTGATTAGCCACCACTGTGACGTTGAAGTTTGTGCCGGTGCCGCTGGTCTGGTTGTTGCACGACCAGGTTGCTGTGTAGTTCGCAATTGCGTCTTCGGACACGCCATAGCTGCCGGCAGTAAGTGTCTTGGTGGTACCTCCGGCAATATTCTGGTCGCCGGATGTGATGTCCCATGTCCAGCCTTGTGGGTTTGTGCGGTCCACTTGGCCATCGCCGTTGTCGTCAAATTGCTTGTTGACCTTGAGTGTGCCGTCTGGTGGCGGTAACAGCTTGTTGACGAAGGTACAGCTAATGGTGTCGTCCGTGCCCATGGCCAAACCGCTAATAGTGCGGCCGTTCAGGTCGAGTGTACCAACGGGGGAGTTACCGTTGACACAGGTTGCGCTGGCAAGCGTGGTATTTGGTTGCACCACGGTTTCCGTAACGCTGTAAGTGCCGTTCAGCATGTCGTTGAAGGCGAGCGAGCCAGTGGCAGTGGTCACCTGGGCTGCCGGGTTGCTCGGGCTGCCATCCACGTCAAAAGTGTAGCCGGCAAGGCTTGCGTTTGGATCGTTTTCAAACTGTTTTTGCACAAGGATTTTGCCGCCGCAGAGCTGCTTGACGTACGCCGAAAGTGCCGCGCCAATGTCGTCAAAATTTGTGACCTTAATGACGTCGGTGCTAGTGGTAATGTTGGCAGGTACCGTAGCAACGTTCGGGCCGCTAATGGCTTTCATTTTGTCCAGCTTTTGGGCTGGGGTCGATGGGTCGCTGCTGTCGTCGCCGATGCCGACCACGACAATTCGCGTGCCCGCAGTTTTAATTGCGTTTGCACGCTCGATTGCTTTGTTCAATGCTTCTTCCCAAAGGTCGGGGCCGCTTGGGACAGCATCAGGGTAGCCGTAGTGGTTCGGGCTGCCATCTGTGGCAATAACGATGAGGTTGGCTTTATCGGCGCGAGGGTCAAAAGTTGAGAAACCACGAGCTAAGCCGCCGTCCCAGTTCGTCGATCCATCACCATCAGCAGGGATGTCCGTGCTAATATCTGCGGCCATTTGTGCAGGCGTACGGGAAAAATTCTTTTCCACCACCGATTCCAAGGCAAACGAGCTCAAGCTAAAGACGGTTGGGGTGCCGACAAAAGCATTGGTAAAGTTCGTCAGCGCAGTTTTCATCTGCGTCATTTCGCTGGTACTCACGCTGCCAGATGTGTCGACTACCAAGCCAATATCCAAACCGCAGGTTTGGGCTAAGGCTGGGTTTGCAACCGGCGTCGGGGTAACGGACGCTTCGGTGTAGTGAATTTGTGCCTGCAGCCAATCGAGGCTGGTCGTTGCGCTGTCCTGACAATTTTGTCCAGGATCGATGTCCCGGACACGTACCCGGAAGTTGGCGTTTGAAAATTCAGATGGTTGCCATGTATGGCTGCCCCATTTGTCACTGCTACCACCTAAGGTGTACGTAGCTTCGTTCCCAGATAGGTTTTGGGTTTTTTCATTGGACCAGCTTGATCCACTGTTCCAAGAGAGGTCAACCCCGAGTTGGCACCCGGATGAATCTGAAGACCAGGCATCAGCCTTTACCGAAATGCCGTCTATTGAACTAGCGTTTGGGATTGAAAAATTGAAATTGTAGTATCGATGTCGTTCGCCGCTACTATCAGTTGCGGCTACACCACCATTGGCATAGGCACTACTAGCATTGTTCCATGAATCGCCGCTAGCGTTTTCGATATTTTCACTGGGCGAATTGAGCACCGTATCTGCAGCGCTCGCCGCAGTCGGGTTAATAAAGGCTGAAACCAGCCCGGTATTGAGAATAATGGCCAAGGTCGAGATCACGTTAATGGTCTTGAGCGCCCGGCGTTTGGTTGACTTCTTGATGATAAGGTTTGGCATATGCCAGTTCGACTTAAAGAGGTAGGTCATAGAGACAAGCTAGAGAACGAGATAGGTGCCTGGTAATGGCGTTGAATTTTCGAAAGAATATACACGAAAACACTATAAACCACGTATGTGTGGGTTATATAGCTCGGGACGTCCGCAGAAGCTGCATAGGCAATGGCCTTAAGGGCTAGGTTGAGTAACGTGTTGTTGTAGCAAGCCACCGGGAAACTGTCAAGCAATAGGACCAGAAAAACACTGTACCCCTCCAAAGCTGCATTGGCTTCACCTTATACAAAACTACAATATTGTGTCAATAGAATTAGAACATTTAATTTATATTTTGTCAATTAACTTAAATATACTGATATTTACCAAAAACCCCCATTTTATGGGGGTTTATTGATATTCTTAAGGGTTTCTTAAAGAATGGAGTCCTTGGCCGCCTTGGCAACCCGGAATTTCACGACCGTTTTGGCCGGAATCTGGATTTCCGCACCCGTGGCTGGGTTGCGACCCTTGCGGGCAGCGCGGTGCTTCTTCATCAACTTGCCCAAGCCGGGCAGTGTGATTTCACCCTTCTTCGCCTCGGCATAGGCCGTGGTGACGATGAGGTCCCACATTGCGGTGACCTCTTTCTTGCTGTGGCCCGACTTCTCGGCCAAGTGGGCTACGAACGCTGACTTGCTCATGCCTTTTGCCATGGTATGCATGTGTTAGTGCGAAAGATGCAGAAACCATAGCATATTTCTTAAGAAATGGGCAGATTAAGAAATACGAATTAGGTTTAGGAATATACGAAATACGAATAAAATCCGCTATAGTTAGCCAAAATTTTGCCTTACTGAGGGGGTGTATACTAATAAACAATGCAAGCAAAACCTAGCCTAAAAAACACTGCCGAAACTGCTATTCTCTCGCCCGTGGAGCTTTTCTCGAAGTTCAAAACTTCGGCTCAGGGGTTGGCTGAGGACCAAGTACAAACACGCCGACAGCAGGATGGTGCAAACGAAATAACCACTGAAACCGACTCAACCATGCGTCTGATCTGGCGACAGTTCCGTTCGCCCATGGTTTTGTTGCTGGTGGCAGCCTGCATCATTTCTGTCCTGGTTGGCGAGTCAGTTGATGCCATTACTATTGCCGTTATCATCCTCATTAACGCGGTTTTGGGCTTTGCGCAGGAATATCGCAGCGCACGGGCACTGGAAGCCTTGCGTAAGTACATCCAGGAACACGCCACCGTGCGTCGGGCTGGCAAAGAACAGGTTATTACCCGCATCGGCTTAGTGGTGGGGGACATTGTGCTGCTGGTTCCGGGGACAGTCGTGCCTGCTGATATCCGACTCGTCGACGTGCAGGATTTGGTCCTCAATGAGTCCACGCTTACCGGCGAGTCTGTACCGGTAAAAAAATCTGCCAATGCTTTGCCCTCAGCCGTGTCCACACCCGAGCGTGCCGCAAACCTGGCGCTCATGGGTACCACGGTTGTTTCGGGCACGGCGGTTGGGGTGGTGGTGGCCACCGGCGCCCGAACCGTGTTTGGTGACATTGCCCAGCTGACCGCCGGGACGGTTCGACACTCGAGTTTCGATGACAGTATAAAAAAGTTCAGCAAATTTTTACTGTACGTGGTAGGCATTACCCTAGCTATGGTTTTTGTCACGCGGCTGTTTACGGGCGAAGGGCGCAGCACCATTGAATTATTGCTTTTTTCCATTGCGCTGGCCGTGAGCGTTATTCCCGAAGCGTTGCCGACGATTGTGACCATTACGCTTTCCCGCGGTGCGTTAAAACTGGCGCAAGAAAAAGTCGTGGTCAAACGCTTGGCCGCTATTGAAGACTTAGGGCAAATTCAAGTGCTGTGCACGGATAAAACCGGTACGCTCACGCAGAATCTGCTCACCGTGAAAGACGTCTTTGCCGCCCGCCCAGCTACGACCCTGGCCTGGGCGCGTATTGGCTTTACCGGTGGGGACGACGCGCAAGCGCAATCGTTTGTAACCGCATTGCATAACGCGACGCGGGCCGGGGACCCGGTAATCCGCGGGACCGTGGTGGCGGAATTGCCTTTTGATCCGGTACGGCGCCGATCTAGCAGCATCGTGCAGCTGAGTGACGGCAAGCGTTGGATGGTGGTGCGCGGTGCGCCCGAATCTGTCCTGGCACAAAGCCAGAGTGCCGAGCTGGCCAGTGGCCCGGCGCCCATGAACGAAGCGCGCGCTGAGTTGGAGCGGATTGTGCTGGGCTATGGGCGGGCGGGCGATCGTACGTTGGCCGTGGCCATTAAACCTATAAGCGTGCAGCCCGAGTACCACGTGCGCGATGAAGTTGGCTTAACAGTTATTGGCATTGTGGCGTTTGCCGACCCGCTCAAGCCAACCGCGGTCGACACGTTGGTGCAAGCCAAAAAGTTGAACGTGGCAGTCAAAATTATTACCGGGGACAGCCCAGTGGTGGCCGAAACCATTGGCCGGCAGTTGGGTTTGGTGCAGCAGACCACCGATGTCGCCACCGGCGATGAGTTGGAACAGCTGCAGGGCCAGGCCTTGGAGCAGCGCGTGCAAAATGCCACGGTGTTTGCCCGCATTAGTCCCGCGCAGAAATATCGCATTATCGAAGTGCTGCAGCTGCACGCCTCCGTCGGCTTTTTGGGCGAAGGTATGAACGACGCACCAGCCTTGAAGTTAGCGAATGTGGCTATGGTGGTGCAGGGCGCGTCTGACGTCGCTAAAGATGCCAGCGATGTAGTTCTTCTGGAAAAAGACTTGCACGTTATTATCCGTGGCATTGCCATGGGCCGCTCCATTTTTGTAAACATCCTCAAGTACCTGCGCTGCACCATGATAGGGAACTTCGGCAACTTCTTTGGCATCGTGGCTATTTCTATGGTCGTGCCGTACTTGCCCTTGCTGCCCATTCAAATTTTGTTGACCAATTTACTCACGGACTTCCCGCTGGTCGTTGTTGCTACCGACCGGGTAGATGCCGAAGAAGTGCAAAAGCCGGCCGCTATCCACTTACGTGAGCTGGCGTTCATTGGCATTACGTTGGGCTTGGTAAGCACCATGTTTGATATTCTCACCTTCGTGGCGTTCCGGGGTTTTGGTGAGGATCAGTTGCGAACCTTGTGGGTCATAGTCAGCGTGCTCACCGAGCTTATTCTGGTGCTTTCCGTGCGGAGCAATCGGTTTATCCTCAAAGCCGCGCGCCCAAGTGCGTTGCTATTGGGCATGCTGGTGTTTAGCGGCGCAGCGATTATTGCGCTGCCGCTTATTCCAGCCACGGCCCAGGCCTTCCACTTCACCGTGCCCACGCTTTCGCAGATTGGGCTTATTGCGCTTTTTATTGTGGCGTACTTTGGGCTTACCGAGTTTTTCAAGATTCAGTACTTCCGCTACGTGCATAAGCCGCACGCGCATAACCGCTTTTTGCGAGCGTAATTTTTCATTCCAAAAACTACCCCAGGCGGGATGAGTTCCGCCAGGGGTTTCGAATTTATAGAGGTGATAATACATAGGATAAAAAAACGTCCCGACTTTGTAGTAAAAGTCGGGACGGTAAAGGTTCAGAATGTCAATTATGGCCGCATGTACTGGCCTGTTTGCGTAAAGCTAGTATTGCAGTCTCCGGTTAGGCAGAATGCATGGCTTACCACAAGCAGGCTATTGATTGGCGAGCCGTTACGCGCAGCAGGCCGGAAACGCCACTCCTTTAGTACTTTTGCAACGTTTGCTGCAAAGAAAAAGTCAGGTGGGTCTTCGTAATCTACTACGTAGTTGAAGCGGTGTTTCTCGCCATCAATTTTTGCAGTCATGGTTTTGACTTCCAGCGTATCTTTAAGTTTGCTCATTATTTCTTCTGGAAAGAGCGTTAAGTTGCCAAGCGTGTCCACAAAGACAATAAGCTTAGCCACCCCTTCTTTTCCATTTTCTTTCGCAAACATTGGATACTCTGGCTCAACATACTCAACGACTGAGCACTGTACGACGGTCGGCTCCACCACCGTGGTTTCAGGTGGGGGAGCTTCATAGACGTACTCAGCCTCCGGTACATACTTCCCAATATCAGCTTCTTCCAGGTCGGACACTGAAATGTTCGTGTCTGGGGTTACGGCAATATCTACAAGTGTATGCACTGGCGTTTTCAGCTGGCGCGCAATAGTTGGGGCGGGCGTTTCTGGGATAACGCGAACGTTTTCCCCGAATTGTCCTCGGAGTTCTTTGTTTCTTGTTCCTCCGCCAATGTTTTTTTGCGTCGGCTTGGTCTCGGGAGCCGTGAATGCGCTTGGTCGTACGTGTGCATTTTTAATGCGTATGCTAACCATGCGCTCGGATGTCTGGTTATTGCGTAAAAATAGCCAGAATGTTGCGGCAGTGACGATGCAGGCCACCCCCAGCATTGCTTTGAGCAAATTTGGTTGGTAGGCCGTTTTCATTGCGTGCCGGTTTATGTCACGTTGCACGTGACACCTCCTTGTAGTGCGTGCACTGCAGATGTTGCTGACGCGCTATAAGTCGCCGGTGATTTCCACAAAGCCTTGGAAATCTGTGGCCAGACACTTTAGCGCTGCCCAAAAAGCGGAGTTTGTTCCCGCTACGGATGTCCTGAATTTCTCGCATGCTGGCGAGAGTGCATGTGCAGATGGCGGTAATGATGCCGCTGCAACAACTGCCATAAGCATGCACGTGACGATAAGCTTTCTTAGCTTCTTCATTTTTCACCTCCTTTCTGAAGGTAAAAAGTTTCGTACTCGTCCACTGAAGCCCCTAGCGAATGCCGGAGCAGCGTGGTTTGCAAAGTGCGTGGATCAATCTTTAATCCAAGAATGTCGTAGAAGCCGTTTTGCTTGCAATCGCATTTCAACATTATGTCTACTTGCATGCCAATGTCGGGTGTTGTACCCAGAAAATCTTTTGGTCGCAAGTCATAGATAATGCGATAGCCGCGGACCTGCTCGCGTATGTTGAGCGAATCCACGATTTCAGAAACACGATGCAGTAATTTCTGCATCACCTTTGGTTCAGTAAAGAAAACCTCGCTGTTAGCATTGGCAGAGTTAACGTGCTGCGGGTCAGCCGGTAATGTGGCAAGGCCCTGCTCGTATTGTGCAATGCGCATTGCGGCTTGCTTACGGCTTTTTGTAATTTGTACGGTGTAGTACCCGACGATGCTGGCAAGACTTATACCGACGAGTGCGCACAGTAGGGTTGTAACGACAATTACCTTACCCATCGACTTGTTCCAAAGGTAGTTAAAAATTGTCCAGGTTGAGCCGTTGAGCGGATCTTTGGCGAGTGTTGCGGGTGGCCTATCGGCTTCCATGCTTCTCTCCTAAGGAGGCTCTTTTAAGTAGCCTGTTTAGTTGTTAAATTGCAGGTTTATGCAGTGGCTACGCCGGTTTATTGGACGTAGAGCGCACATACATGTTTCTTTTACATAACCTCAAAGCCTATGCCTCAAAAGGTACTCGTGTCAAGGGGTGGTGTCAATTTGTACACCTCGAGATTTAGAGCGGTGTGCGGCAGTCTTTTTTTGACCTTTCCGCCTAGGAAAACTACACTGTAGCTATGTATTCCACTGCCAAGACCCAAGATCTTCTGACCCGCGGGGTGGCTGATATTATTGTTCGCAAAGACCTAGAGCAACTCCTGGCCAGCGGCAAGCCTTTGCGCATTAAGCACGGCGTGGACCCCACGCGGCCGGACTTGCACTTGGGCCATGCAGCCGTGTACCGCAAGCTTCGACAATTTCAGGATTTGGGCCACACCGTTATTTTTTTGGTCGGGGATTTTACTGCGCGGTTCGGCGACCCCACCGACAAGGTAAAGTCACGCGTGATGCACGATAAAAAAGAAGTGGAACACGCGGCCAAAACCTACATTGACCAGGTTGGCGGAATTCTGGACAAGTCCAAGCTAGAAATTCGACGGAACAGTGAGTGGTACGAAAAAATTACGGCCGAAGAGTTGCTGCGCATCATGAGTAATTTCACGGTGGCGCGGATGCTGGAGCGCGACATGTTCGACAAGCGGCGCAAGGCGGGTGAAGAAATTGGCTTGCACGAACCTGTGTACCCCGTGCTGCAAGCCTACGATTCAGTCATGCTGCAGTCGGACTTGACCATCATCGGCAGTGACCAGACGTTTAACGAGTTGCAAGCCCGGCCGCTGCAAGAGTTTTTTGGCCAAAAGCCGCAACAGGTAATGAGTTTGAAAATTCTTGTGGGTACGGATGGCAAACAGAAAATGAGCAAGAGCTTGGATAACCACATTCGGATTACCGATGCGCCCGAAGAGATGTACGGGAAGCTCATGTCGTTGCCAGATAGTGCCATGGCAACGTTTGCCGAGATGCTTACCGATTTACCAGTGGAAGAATTTACGCTGCCAAAAAATCCGCGCGAGGCAAAAGCGAAACTCGCCCAGGCAATCGTCGAGCAATTTCATTCGGCTGCGGCGGCACAAAAAGCCGGGGAACACTTCACTCACGTCTTTACCAATAAGCAAGCACCGAGTGATATTCCTGAGGCAATATTTTCTACGGGCCAAACTGTAGCTCAGGCTTTGGCCGGGCATTTTCAAGAATCCGTTTCGGCCATGCGCCGCGCTATCGAACAGAAAGGGATTTCTTTTGAGGACGAAATTATTGGTGACCCTGCAATGCTTGCAAAACCAGGTGTGTACAAAAAAGGAAAGCGACACTTTGTGCGCTTGAAGAAAAAATAGTTATCTGTTAGCCTGCGAAAGTTGTATGGGTCGGTACCGAAGTGGGTTACCCCGCCAAGGCGGGGGAACGGGCGCGACCCATCGGCAGCGCCCCGGACAAACGGGACAGACTGATTTTCAGTAATTTATATGTGGGTCGGTACCGAAGTGGTCAAACGGGGCAGACTGTAAATCTGCTGGCCTTGCGCCTTCGAAGGTTCGATCCCTTCCCGACCCACCAGTCCAAGTCAATTTCAGAAGGTACCGAAGTGGGTTCCGTGCGGAACGCGTGCGACCCATTGGGGTGAATGCGAAACCGGAGTATTCACGGACAAACGGGGTGCCGCCAAAGGGAAGACTGTAAATCTGCTGGCCTTGCGCCTTCGTCCCGCCGAGGCGGGACCCGGCCCACCAACTCGTTGCATGCACGGCATTGACAAAAAGGCCACCTTCGAGTAGTCTTTTTGTGCACATTAACAATCTCAATAAATTCTAGAAAGGAGTGTACATGCGTAGTCTTGAGGAAACTTTGAACTATAAGAACGACCGCGTTCTTAACAAGTTCAGAGTAATGTATGCGGTCTCATTGCCCGAGGCGCAGGAAATTGCATTAGAGGCACTGAAGTGGTTATGGCTCAATGCCCGGCTGAAGCAAGATCGCTCGCAAAATCTCGAAGGCATCCCGCGTATACTGGTCATCCATTTGGGGATGGTGATTGTCGATGAATATTGGCACACCTTCGTCCTCCATACGCGCGATTACGAGCAATTCTGCAAGGAGTATCTGGGTACTTTTATTCATCATTCCCCGGGCGTACCCGACTTCCACCCACCCAGTCGTGAAGAAACTGAGTTGCAACTGAACTACATTTGCGAAGTAGTCGGCGAGGACACGATGATTAGGTGGTATGAAGAATATCCCGTTAGATACTCAGCTGCAGTACTCGCTAAGCTACAGAAACCGAGACTCTTCGATCAACCCTGTGAGGCGGTGCATCATGAATCCTAGCGAATTGAATATCCGTAACCATCTCGACATGAACGGTTACGTTGTTGCCGATGTCGGCGACAGGATAAACTACTTGGCAATTTGTAACCAACTAGGCAAGGTTACTCAAACTAGGGAAATTTTCCTAAAACCCAAAGAAACGGTGGAAAAATACACCGGGTACTCCCACTTACCGGATGAGGTTCCGTTTCATACAGATTATCCGCTAGTGAACGTTGTGGGCTTGTTTTGTGAAGAGGTGGATAATTTGGGTGGTGGAGAGAATCTGCTGATTGATACACGTGATATACTGGGAGAGCTTTCTCCGCTAGAGGTTGAGGGCTTGAAAAGTGTTCAGATACCCTTGCCACGCAGTGAAGATCGGCTCCCGCTGTTGACTGTAGAGGAAGGTCGGCCACCGCACGTTTACTGGTTGCCAGCGTTCGCCCTCGCGAATCTTGACAAGCTCAATGATTCACAAGCGACCGCGATCAAACGTTTCAATCAGGTTCTGTTGAACCGTCGGAGTGAAAAAAGATTTTTGTCTTTTAAGCTCAAGGCTGGTCAGGCAATCTGGTTCGATAACTTCGTAATGCTTCATGGACGCGATCAGCTTGATCCTTCGAGTAGGCGCTTACAGCTCAGGGTTTTCATACAGTACGAATGAACTTGCACGACCCCAGAAAGAAAGGAGGTAATAGAAATGACGCGCCAGGAACGAATCAAGCGCATAGCTGAGATGCTCTGCGCCACGAACTGCGCAGCCTGTCAGGGTTGCCAATCGTAACCTGCAATACGCAGGTTCGACGGGTACAGTTACATATCGATGTATACTGTACCCATTTTTTTAACCGTTACTACTAGAATAATCTAATGAATAACAAATCAATTGGTTGGTTGAAGTATTTTGAGAATACTAAGAGTTATCCCCCAGCTCCATTACTCGTTAAAGCAATGGAGTATGTTAAAGTCAAAAATAAAGCAATTGATATTGGCGGTGGAGGTACATTGAAAGATACTCAATATTTACTTTCTCAGGGCTTTGAAACAACGATTATTGATAAAGAGAAAGTAGTGGAGGACGCTGTTCAGCATGTTAAATCAAACAAGCTGAAATTTTTCCTCACCGATTTTGCTGATTTTCATTTTCCTCAAAATGAGTATGATGTTGCCGCGGCTATATACTCATTGCCATTTATCCATTCCAGTAAGTTTGTTGGCGTGTTCGAAGGTATAAAAAAATCTCTAGTTAAAAATGGAATTTTTTGTGGTCAATTTTTTGGAAATCGTGATGAATGGCATCTGAATAAAAAACT
>JBBTVB010000001.1:0-85374 GCA_038063455.1 Patescibacteria group bacterium | reverse complement strand
TGAGCAGCAGCGTGCGGATGTGGCTGCCGTCGACGTCAGCGTCGGTCATGATGATAATGCGATCGTAGCGCAAATCTTCCAGCCGGAACTGCTCGCCAATATTCGTGCCCATGGCAATGATGAGCGACTTGATTTCGGTGTTGGCCAGCATCTTGTCCAAGCGCGCGCGCTCGACGTTGAGAATTTTGCCCCGCAACGGCAGGATGGCCTGGAACATACGGTCCCGCCCCTGCTTGGCGCTGCCACCGGCAGAGTCACCCTCTACCAGGAAGAGTTCGGAATCTTTGGGGTCTTTACTAGAGCAGTCGGCCAGCTTGCCAGGCAGGGCAAAGCCGTCGAGCGCCCCCTTGCGGAGCACGGTGTCGCGGGCCGCGCGGGCGGCCACGCGAGCGCGCTGGGCCAGCACGCACTTGCCGATAATTGCTTCGGCATCGCGCGGGTGCTCTTCCAAGAAAATTTCCAATGCTTCGGCGGTAACACTCTCAACCGCGGGTTTAGCTTCGGCATTGCCGAGCTTGGCCTTGGTCTGGCCTTCAAACTGCGGGTCGCGGACTTTCACGGAAATCACGGCCGTGCAGCCTTCGCGCACGTCCTCGCCGCCCAGGTTTTCGTCCTTTTCTTTAAGGTACCCTTGCTTGCGCGCGTAGGCATTCAACTGGCGGGTGAGTGCGCCGCGGAAACCCACCAAGTGCATGCCGCCTTCGGTGGTATGGATGTTATTGGCAAAACTAAACACGGTTTCCTTATAGTCGTCCGAGTACTGCATGCCGACTTCCACCTGCAGACCATTGGCTTCTTTGTCGACGTAGAAGACTTTGTCGTGCTTGGTTTCTTTATTGTGGTTCAAATGGCGCACGTAGCTCTGCACCCCGCCTTCGAAGCAAAAAGTGTAGCTGGGCGCCGGTTGACCTTTGGGCACGGGCAGGCGCTTGTCGACAATTTCAATTTGCACGCCCTTGGTGAGGTACGCTTGCTGGCGCAGGTGGTCTTTGATGTACTGCAGATTAAAATCCAGCGTGCTAAAAATTTCCGCGTCGGGCTGGAAGGTGATGATCGTACCTGTGCCCTTCGCTTTCCCGACGGCTTTCACTTTGGCCGCTGGTTTGCCGCGCTTGTATTCCTGCATCCAGAGCTGGCCGTCGCGCTTTACTTCGGCTTTGAGATAGGTCGAAAGCGCGTTGACGACCGAGACGCCAACACCGTGCAAACCGCCGGAAATTTTGTACCCGCCATCACCAAATTTGCCACCAGCGTGCAGCACCGTGAGCACGGTTTCCAATGCGGATTTTTTGGTGGTCTTGTGCGTGTCCACCGGGATGCCGCGGCCGTCGTCCGCCACGGACATCATGTGGTCGGGCAGGAGGGTGATAGTAACGGTCTTAGCGTGACCAGCCATGGCTTCGTCCAGCGAGTTGTCCACCACTTCCCAAATCAGGTGGTGCAACCCTTCCGTAGCGG
This sequence comes from Patescibacteria group bacterium, assembly GCA_038063455.1. Taxonomy (GTDB): domain Bacteria; phylum Patescibacteriota; class Patescibacteriia; order PEXW01; family PEXW01; genus CAIPSZ01. The sequence goes on along the minus strand of JBBTVB010000001.1, from coordinate 83,916 downwards.
TGTTGCCAATGTACATGCCCGGGCGCTTGCGCACCGGGTCGAGTCCCTCTAAAACAGTAATCTGCTTAGCCGAATATTCAGATGATGGAGAATGCTTTGCCATAGACACGAGTAATAGGTTGTAGGCGTGGAAGCTGGTTAGGGTTAGAGGGAGTGGAGGAAGGGTCATTTCTCTCTGACTATCATCTACACCCTTTGACCTTACTAGCCTCCAAACCCTCGCCTCATAACTCCCATGGAATTCGTATTTACTTCCGTAATTCAGCGTGGAAAACCTCACCCAAAGTGTGCGTGAGCCTCTCCACTATACCTTGGACCACCTCGCCGGTCAACGTTTTTCCGGGCGATTGGAAGGTCACTCGCAGGGTCACGCTCACCTTGCCGTCCGGCATTTTGAAGCGGTCAATGCCGCGGACATTCAGGATAAGCGGGTCCACGCCCCGGATAACCCGGACGAGCTCGGCGTGGGCCACTGGCTCGGGGAACGCATAGGCCAAATCCCGCTCCACGGAGGGGTACACCGAAAGCGGCTTCACCTTGGCATGGTTGCGGGGCAGGCTGGTGAACAGGCTGCAATCCAGCTCGCAGAAGGCGGCCGGACGGCGGAGCTTCACTGCCTTGGCAAACCGCTCCCCCACCAGGCCGATGATGCCGACGGGTTCGTTGCCAATCGTCAGCCGGGCTGACGTGTTGGTGGAGGCATGGAAACGCACATCCTGCACGTGCAGGGCATGCAGCATATCTTCCACAATGCCTTTGAGTTGAATAAAGGGATCGCCGCTGGTGGCCACGCGGACAATGGCCAGCATCTGCTGTTCTTCAGGCAAAGCTTTCGCATTCGCGGTCGGCCAGAACACGCGGCCAAGTTCGAAAATGCCAAGTTGCTCGCGATTCGCACTCTGCTCCCCCGCCACCTGCAACACTTGGGGCATGAGCGAGCGGCGCATGAGGGCTTGGTCTGGATTGAGCGGATTTTCCACCGCGAGGTGCTGCTGGTCATCCAAGGCAAAGCGCTCGGCTAAATCCTGGCTGTAAAAACTATAGGTAGAAATCTCCGTCAGGCCGGCCGCCACTAAACGCTGGCGCATGCTCGCGGCAAGTTGGAGCGGCGCGGGCAACGGCTGCACCTGCTGGCGCATCACGGGCAGGGTTGGGGTGAACGTGTTGTAGTCCAGTAGCCGGCCAATTTCTTCCACCAGGTCGGCAGGGATGTTGAGGTCCAAACGCCAGGTCGGCGGCGTCACGCGCAAAGCTGTCTTTGTACCAGTCACTTTACAACCAAGTGCCACCAGGAGACTCTTTATTTTCGACGCCGGTACACGCACTCCCAACAAACGTTCCACTTCAGTGACCGGTAAGGCAATTGTTTTTGTAGCGGCAACTTTTTTTCCAATGACCGTCCGGCCTTTGGCCACGACGCCATCACCCCACTCGGCAATGTAGGCCGCGCATCGGTCAGCGGCTTCCACGGCAAGCGCCGGGTCAATCCTCTTTTCAAACCGGCTGGACGCTTCGGAGCGCAAGCCCAGGCGCTGCGCCGTGAGACGCACGCGGATGGGATCAAACTGCGCGGATTCGATGAGTACGCAAGTCGTACGTTCAGTCACTTCCGTGGCTTGGCCGCCCATGACCCCGGCCAGGGCAATCGGCTGCTTGCTATCCGCGATAACCAGATCGGCGGATTGAAGTGTTCGCGTCTGGCCATCCAGGGTGACTAGCCGTTCATTCGACTTCGCACTTCGGACGACAACCTGTCCTATCTTGTCCGCGTCAAAGGTGTGCAGCGGCTGGCCGATTTCAAACATGACATAGTTGGCCGCATCCACAACTGCGTTAATCGGCCGAACGCCCACGCTGCGCAGCCGGTCCTGCACCCACGCGGGTGAGGGCTTGACCGTGACGCCATCCACCACGCGTGTGACGTACTGACTACAGCCTTTGGTATCGACAATTTTCACTTTGGCTGCATTCTTCTGTTTCCCTTCGGTGAGTTTTGGCGTTGGTGTTTTCAATTTCTGATTCGTCAGCACGCCAACTTCCCGCGCCAGGCCTCGGATGGAAAAACAGTCGCCGCGGTTGGGCGTGATATCCAAATCAAGTACGGTTTCCGCCGAGCCAAGCCATTTTGTCGCGTCATCCCCTATTGGGGCTTTGGCATCCAGCACCAGAATGCCGGAATGGTCTTCGCCCAAACCCAGCTCGTCGGCGGCACAAATCATGCCATGGGATTCCACGCCGCGGATAGTGGCGTCTTTGAGTTCAATGCCATTGGGCAATTTCGTGCCTGGCAAGGCCACTGGCACTTTCTGGCCTGGGCCTACGTTTGGTGCGCCGCACACAATGGTCCGAGTCTCCTCCCCAACTTGGACTCGAACCTGGCAGACTTTCAAGCGGTCCGCATTCGGGTGCTGTTCGGTATGCTCCACCAAACCCACCACGACGCCGCGGACTTCCGGCCCGCGCAAAATTTTCTCCACCTCCGAGCCGGACAACGTCAACAGCTGCGCCAGTTTGTCTGGGCTGGTGCGGACGGTGACGAACTCTTTAAGCCAGGAGAGCGGAAGTTTCATGCGTTATTCTGCTTCGGAAAGGACCTTCAAAATCTTGGTTAGCTGATACCCAGTGGAATCAGGGTTATTACGCGTTTCGCGTTGGTGGGCACGCAGCGCTCGACCGAACTTTTGCTTGAAATAAGCGCTCGGGCTTTTTTTCATTTGCTGAAAGGCATGAAACAGTACAATCTCTGGTTGGTCAATCTGCTCTTCGTGAATTTTTCGAATGGCATCCTGAATTTCGTAGGGCTGTTTCGAGGTGTCATGCTTCCATTCTTTGACGCGCAGTTTCATTTCCGCCAACCATTTTTCTTCATTGCCTGTTAATTCCATTTCGGCTTCAAGTTGCTTGTCCTCTTCGGTTGGCTCTTCTGGTTCTTCAAACTCATCTTCGACCTCGCCGGCAAGCTGTTCATCGGAAGTTTTATCCGCTTCTTGGCCCTCCCTGTGTTTTTTTTCAAGCGCTTCTACCTCTTCGTCGGTTGGCATTTCCATAGTCGGTTCTGGCATAAGATTGCAGGTAAATGCGAAATTTATGAGTGAAACTGTTCTAAGAATCGTAGGTCGCCGCTCAAGAAGTGGCGCACGTCGCTAATGCCGTATTTGAGCATTACCAGCCGCTCCACGCCCATGCCAAAGGCAAAGCCGGAATACTTGGCCGGGTCCACTTTCATGTTCTTGAGCACCGTCGGGTGCACCATGCCGGCGCCGAGCATTTCCAGCCAGCCCGACTGCTTGCACACCGAACAGCCTTTGCCGCCGCAAATGAGGCAGGACATGTCCACGTCCATGCCCGGCTCCACGAACGGGTAGTAGTGCGGCCGCACGCGCGTTTTGACTTTACCAAACGCGTGTGTGAGGAAGGCTTGTAATGTGCCAATCAAATCCGTGACGTGCAGATTACGGTCAATAGCCAAGCCTTCAATTTGCGAGAAGGTGGTTTCGTGGCTGGCATCTGTGGCTTCGTGGCGATACACGCGGCCCGGGGAAATGACGTACACGGGCGGACGGTTTTTTTCCATGTACCGCAACTGCACCGGCGACGTGTGCGTGCGCAGGACCAAATTTGCACTCTTGGGTTGAACGTAGAAAGTGTCCCAAAGGTCGCGAGCCGGATGGTTCGGCGGAATATTAAGCTTGTCAAAGTTATACACCGTAGTTTCCACTTCCGGGCCTTCAGCCACGGCATAGCCGAGGCGGGAAAAAAACTGGACGGCATCGGCCAAGAAAATTTGCACCGGGTGGGGGTGGCCAATGGTCGGCCGGATGCCGGGCCACGTCGCGTCAAAGTGCGCGGGCGTGCTGCTGCCGTTAGAAAATTTTGCTCGCGCTTCGCTAAAGGCAGCTTGCAAAGTTGTTTTGATTTCTGCAGCCAACGTCCCAATACCTGCCCGTTCTTCTGGTGGCAAAGACGGAATGCCGGCGAGGATTGCCGCGAGCTTCCCTTTCCTGCCGAGTGCTTCAATTTCCAATGCCTCAACACCGGCGACATCTGTGACGCGCCCCAGGACTTGTAACGTTTCGGCTTGCAGTTTTTCCAGGTCGGTTCTCATCGGGTTTGCCGTTCAGTGGTCGATTCCTGCGCCAAGAAGAACCCTTCCAGCAGGATGAAGAAGAGCGCTAGCGGCACCACGTTCCACCAGGCAAACCAGCGCATAGCTTGGAGCACCAGCAGGCATTCAAGCAAGACGGCAACGACTACGCCTTGCCGCACCGACGTCCGCAGCACGCGGAAGAGCACCGGGTCTTTCCCAAACCAGGCACGTAACCCAAAACCCAGCAACGATACCGTTCCTGCCACGGCAAAACCCAACGAAACCGCAAACGCCGAGACGGTCACCGTACGGCCACTATCTGGGTTCATTTGCGTTAGCACAATAACCCACGCTACCCAAGAGAGCAGCGTGGCAACAACGAAAAGTATAAGGTAGCTTTTGAGGCTCATGAACAAAAAATTGAGACCGTCTGGATGCCTCAACTATACCATATTTACCCTGCTTTTTCTAGGCGAGAAATCGCAACCGCTCTACCACCGTGGCTTCAATTTTTTTGTTCAATTCCGCTACCAATTTCTCTTCGTGCAATTTTAGTTCCTGGCCAATGACCGACGAGGGTACGGACACGGTAAGCGTACGGTTCTTCAGGTACAGGCCCTTTACCTGCCTGGCCATTTCTTGGCCCAGCAGCTCTTGGACCGCAGCCGAAAATAGTTCAATGACGCGCGCGCCATCAACCTTGTCCTGCATGCCGGAACTTTGGATATTCCGGTTTAACGTATATTTAATCGGGGTAAATGCCATGCCCCTATCTCCTTTCACTTATAGGGTAGCATACCTTGCTCCGGAGTATTAAAAAGACCCTGGCACGCAACGCGTACCAGGGCTAAGAAACAAATAACCATCACTACAGGGGCACAGTGTAAGCGAAACGGATATTAGATTCCTTTTCGCCGAGGAGTAAGTCGAGCTCAAAGTGATCTGTGCCAAAGTGCGGGCCTACCTGGAGCGTCGTCACAGACTGATTAACAACTTCCCAGTAGACACCTACGAAAGGGTTATCCTTACCCGGGAAAGTTCTGTCGAGCTGCCCCCAGTAAAAGAAATCTCGATAAGCGATGGCACGAAATTCTTGGGTTGTAGCGATGTTTGGCAAGAGTTCTAGGCTCTGCTTAATACCCACAAACCAAGTTGGCATACCTCTCCAGTTCATTGCGACCCCAAGGCTTGTCGTCGTATTGTACACTCTCAATGTGAGAGTGTTCCAAATTTGAGTGAAACCTCGCATTTGGAATACTGTCGCTTTTGCTTGAAGTCCGGCATTATCGTCAACAGGATAAACTGACGTTTTCACTGTGAGCAAATACTGCTGCGGGAACTTGTCCGTGTTCACTTCTCCAAAAACTGATACGGAAAGGCAGGAAAGTAATCCCAACACGACTAGAACTACAAAACATTTTTTCACTTCTTTACTCCTTATGTTTAGGCCATTATGTAATTGTTAATTGAACACAAAAATATACACCCCAGCGGATGTTTTGTCAAGGGTATCGACATATTCTTCCCCACGCTGTCATTGCGAGGAACCGTAGGGGTCGAGCTTGCTCGACCCGTTTATTCGGGCGGAGCAAGCTCCGCCCCTACGTGTATCAACCCCTATACCGGTCCTCGCAGATATTCCGAAAGTCGCAGCTGGCGCAAGTGAACTTGCTGGGCGTGGCGCTAAAGTCGCTCTTGAGAATTGCTTCAATAGTTTCGCCAATCTGGACTTTGGTTTTCTCAATGGCTTTTTCGTCTATTGGATAGGTGAACGGTTTCTCGGCCGCCAAGTAGATGAAGGTAAGTTTTACCGGATTCAGGCCCAACGCTTCGCGCGCAGCCATTGCGTAAATGTGCAGCTGCTCCAAATCGGCCTTGTCTTCGGCCGGCGGTTTCTCGCTGGTTTTGTAATCAATAATTTCTATGCCGCCTTGGCTGGGATCGATGCGGTCAATTTTGCCTTTGAGCTTGTGGCCGTTGATAACAATAGTAAAACCTTTTTCCAATTCCGTGGGCTGCGGCCAGGGCTGCGGCAGGCTGTCGTAAAAATTCTTGAGGAATGTGGTGCCGCGCGCTTTGTAGTCGGCCTTTTGTTTGGGTGTGGCATACCACTGGTCTATCCACGCGGCTTGGTAAATCGTGATTAAATCTGACCACGTCACCAGTGGGCCAACAGTGACCGTATCTTTCTTCCTGAACAAATCGGCTTGCCCCGCACTCCCCCGCTCCCGCGCCAGCTTGTAGAAGTTGAGCAAAGTGTTATGAACGGTCTGGCCAAAACTCAACGTCGCCTGGCCAGGCACGGGAATTTTGAGCAAGTGCGCGAACGCATACTGCTTTGGGCATTTTTCAAACGCCTTCAGCTGCGTGAAGCTGAAATACGGCGGCAGGGCTTTGCGGAGTACATCCGCATCGTTCTCTTCACGAGCCGGAGCTTTCGGCCTATCGAGCAATCCCCCTTTGAGCTTGAAGGGTTTGGCTTTGAGTCCAAGCTCTTCAATAAACCGCGAAGGTTTTTTCTTGCGTGCACCGCCATAGTCCTCGGCCGCCGTGAAGAACACGCCTTGCTTGGCGCGGGTAATTGCTACGTACATGAGCCGCCGCTCTTCCTGCAAGTGCCAGTCCCCTTCAGGCAGCTTTTCGCGCACTAGGGCGTCTGGCAGTGCAATGGCGTCGCGCCGCTCTATTGTTGGGAAACGTTTATCAACGAGGTTCGCAATAAACACGTACGGAAACTCCAAGCCTTTGGCACTGTGAATGGTCATTACCTTTACCGCCTCCGGCCCCTGCTCCCACTCCGGCGGCCGCAGACTGCCGCTGTCCCCAGCGTCCTGGGCAAACGCCAACTCGTGCAAGAAATTCGTCACGGTCGGATCGTCGTGCCGCGTTTGGAAACCTTGAAACACCTGGAAGAGCTGGTTCATGTAGTTGACCACTTCCAAATGGTCGGCATCCGTAGAGCTGGTAAGCTGCTTCATCAAACCCGAGTCTTCCAAAAATTTGAGGGCGACTTCCCCCACCGGCTGCGTGCGGGCCAGTTGTCCGTGCGCCTCCAGCCAGCCATGCAATTTTTCCACGGCGGTAATGGTTTCCGGCTTCATACCAGGTAAAGCCCGGATATTCTTAGACACTTCAAACAACGACTTCGTCTCCCGTCGCGCCGTGGCCATCATGGTCATTACATCCTGCAGCGGAATGCCGAGCGAAGGCAAAGTGAGAATGCGGTACAGGCTGGCACTCTCGTGGAAGTTATCCAGCAGCTTGAGGTAGTTGAGAATGTCCAGCACAATCGGCTGGCGGTATAGGCCCGCCGTGGCCACAAACTGGAACGGAACGTCCGCGGCGCGTAGACGCTGCAAGAACGGTTGGGCCGAATCATTAGCGCGCACCAGAATGGCAAAGTCGTTGTACGACGTGCCTTTCTTTTTCTTGAGCTCGATAATTTTTTCCACTACGCCCGTCGCTTCTTGTTCCAGGATCGGTGCGACGGAATACTCTATGGTTCCAGCGCCTTTCTCTTGAGCAACAAGTTTTTTACTGATAGCCGTAGAGCTATAGAGCGGTAAAGCTTTAGAGCCCTTCTTGCCCTTACGGCTCTCTGGCTTTACAGCTTTACTGCTCCCCAATTGCACCTCCAGCCGGTTCGGATTATTCGCCTGGATAAATGCGTACGCCAGGTCCAAAATATTTTGCGTGGAGCGATAGTTTTCCGTGAGCACAACCTCCGCGGCTTTTGGAAAGTCCGCCTTGAATGCCAGAATATTGGCCACGCTGGCCCCGCGGAACTTGTAAATGCTCTGGTCGTCATCCCCCACCACGGTCAAATTGTTCTGCGGGCTGGCGAGTAGCTTCACCAATTCATACTGCGCCCAGTTGGTGTCTTGGAACTCGTCTACCAGAATGTACTCAAACTGCTTGCGGTAGCGCTCTAAAATCTTCGGCCGCTGTTGGAACAGGTACAAAGCTTGGGTAATAAGATCGCCAAAGTCTAACGCACCTTTTTCAAAAAGGAGCTGTTGGTAGGTATGGTAGGCATTCGCAATTTCGTTGATGCGTTGCGACTCCAGTGCGTCTTGCTCTTCCCCGCTTTCAGCTTTGTCTGGAGTCGCACCCCGCACACGCTTTTTACCTTTGTGCATTGCGGGGTCCGCGTCCTGATCCAATTGTAAATTCTTTGCAAATTCAATGTACTCTTCCGGCCGAATAGCCTCATCTTTGCAGCGCGAGAAATGTTTAATCAGACTCGAAACAAACTTCGTTGGATTCCCGAGCGGCCGGTAGTAGTTGAGCTCAAACTTCTCCAAATTCTCGCGCATCAAAATTGCCTGGTCGGTTTCGTCCAACAAAGTGAAGTCCGGTGTGAGGCCAATATCTAGGGCGTGGTCCCGCAAAATGCGCTCGCAAAAACTGTGAAACGTGCTTACCCACAAGTCCACATAGCCCATGGGCAGCAACTTGTCTACGCGCTCTTCCAGCTCCCCGGCAGCCTTGTCCGTAAAGGTGAGGGCCAGGATATGGTCCGGCTTAATCTTCTGCTCAGCAATAAGCCAGGCAATGCGCTGGGTGACGACCGTAGTTTTGCCCGTCCCCGCGCCAGCAACTATCAATAGCGGCCCGGCCGCATGCGTAACCGCCTGTTTTTGAGCTTCATTTAAGGATGGCAAAAGAGTCATGGCTACAGTCTATCGCACTAGCATGAATGCAACAAAACAGCCCAAGATGGTGGAGTGCCGCATTAAAAATTACCCCTAATTCGCGGCGCAACATCCCGCACCGGAGTCCCGCCCCGCGGGACGACTGGTGCGGGGCAGAAGGGTCATGCCCCTAGTCTACCAGGCAGGATGAGGGATGCCAAAATTTTTATGCGCGTAGTTCAGCAAACAAATCTTTAACTTCTTGTGGCAGTCTTTCAACTAAAATCTTTTTTAAGATACGCTCTTGGAATTCTTTATGCGAAATATCTGGGATTGTAAATAGTGTGCCATATAAACTATCAAACACTTTCTTGCCATTTACGCTCATAGTTTGAGTTGAAGTTTGACCAGTAATATTATCAAGAATTTTTGATATTTCAATGGGCGTATATTGTTTCTTTCCTTCTAAACTCGCAGCTTCAGCTACTGCTTGAAAATCCAATAAAAATATATTCTCTAAATTTGTAAAAGGTGTATATTTTATTGTCAGCGACTTTATTGCACCTTTATCATCATCTTTATCAACCAAGGCTATAATATTTAGCCCACTATCAATACTTGAAACTGACTTAATAAACTCTAAAAAGATGCTCGAACCTTTCATTGCCGCGCGTACGCCTTCCTTACTTCCGTCTCTTGAGGGGTCTACACCAGCTGGTAAAAACACTGTCGTGACTTTATTCGGGTCAATCAAGTATTGATAAACCTCATGATCTTGTAGGTGATCTTTACTCGGTGATGTTACACCTTCAACCCAAACAATCCTTTTAATAAGAAATGAGAGATCGAACTTTTTTCCTAGGGCTTCAAATAGAGCAACTCTTTGCGGAAGGTTTTCTACTGGGACAATTGTCTTTGAGTCTACGGAAATTTGAAAGACCCTGTCTGGATTTGTTGCAATAAAGTCTGGTGAATGTGTGGCTACCATACATGTATAACTATTTTCTGGACCAAAAACTTTTGAGAACAAGGCGCCAAGTTTCGAGATATAATCAGGGTGTAAATGAATTTCTGGTTCATCAATTAAGATAATGCTTTTAAATTTTTGTCTTTGCCACTGTATTAGTGTGGCCGCCAAAGCAATTACGTGTCTTTCGCCAGAACTCGCGTAGTTTAATGAGTACTGTTTACCACTTTTCTTGTTTCGGATTACAAAAAATATATTTCCCGTTTGTAAGCCCTCGTCCTGGAATGTCATCTCAAGTGGTTCAATGACTTCATTTATAGGGTCGAGGACTTCTTTTACTGTCGTAAACGAACCACCATTTGACCGATAATTATTCCAAATCTCACTAAGAGTTAGTTGCGAGAGAATCTGTCCTAATTGAATTGTGGCTATTGCAGTACGTTGGCTAAGACTTTTCTCGCCTCCTACGACTTGAGAAAGAGTGTTTTGATCTTCCGAAGCGTTAAAAATCGTTAAGTTAGTTTCTTGTATTTGTTGGTGGGATCTAAGATAAACAGCAAAAAAATTAGAGCTGCCAAGAGTTGAATACCACTGTGGCACAACATTCGGATTGCCATTATAGTTAAGGGTCAACCCGGACCTGCCAATCGGAAAATTCTTATTTACGCTGAGAGAAATAGTAGAAAAATGTTTGCCATGTTCATTTTTTAAATCACTTTTCATAGATAGCAATAAAGACTCCCAACTATTTGAGAATGTTTGGGGCTGTGTTCTGGTCAAGTATTTTGCAAGATATTCTAAATCATCATCGCTAAACTCCACAGTAACCTCCCAATCTGTCTTTTCCTTTGTAATGCCCGAAAGTACTTCAACATTAAAATTTGTATGTGCTCTTCCATTAATTAAACTCTCTGCAATTTCCAAAATAGTCGATTTGCCTGTGCCATTGTTTCCGGCCAGTACTATAAATCCTCCGGTATCACCGGATGTGACCGAAAAATTACTAAAACCCCGAAAACCATCAATTTTTATCTCAACAATTTTCATAAAAATGACAATAAAACGCGCCTCGATCTTATACCCTAAAAGACATTAGAACAAGCCACCTTTTTGTTTCATTCCCCACCCCTCTTCCCGGGTTGGTAGTAAATGCAAAACCCGCACTGCGGCGGGTTTTGCGGATAGTACAAGTGTCTAGCTCTTTGCCGCGACTGCCGGGGTTGCACTCGGGCTGGGCAAGTTGCGGTACACGTAGACGTAGGCCAGCCAGATAACCGGGACAGCAACGAATACGCCGACGCCCAACGCAATGAGCCCGAGGGCGAGAGCGCCCAAGGCGGCCAGGCCAAAGACGAAAAGCGGCCATTTGATGCCCTTGGTCATCTCCCCGCTCGCGCGCAGGGCATCCATAATCTGCATGTCCTTGTCCACAATGAGCATTATGGTGAACTGGTACTTGAGCGCCCAGATAATGCCCGGCACGATAAGCAGAATGAGCCCGCCGGCAATGATGAGGAGCAGTAACAGCGTACCTAACAGGATGCGCCAAAAATGCTTAAGCTGCGTGAAGAGCACGGTGAACTCCTGCTTCTTGCCAACGTGATAATCGAGCAAGATACGGTACAAACCGCCAGTGAGCCAGGCGCCAATGAAGATGCCCAGAATACCCAAGCCACTATCATTGTCCCCTGCATTCGGCACGCTCGTTATAACCACATATAGCACCGAGATGCCAATGAAATACCAGAAATCTTTCTTCAGCGTTTCCCAACCGTACCGGAAGGCTTTGCCAACATCAACCGTTTTAGTTTCCATATGCGTCAGGATAAAAAATTAGCGGGTGTAAAAAAATTGCAAGGCTTCGTACACAAAGAATACGGGCCAGACAATAGCTTGCAAAATGCCAAGCACACCTTCCCAAAAACCATTGGCCACGGAAATGTAGTAAATGACCGCGCCGACGAAACCTAGGCCGTACACTACTTCACCGCTGCGCTTGGTGATATTAAGGTCGAACATAGGGCCGAAGATTAAAGATATAGACAGCTAGTGGAAACCTGTACCAAGGTGGGGGCCGCCTACTGCAACCGCAAGTCTATCACCTGGCCCGGGGCCGTGCTGTCTGTGGGCACGTTGTTGACCGTCACCGTGACGCTAGCTGAAGTTGTGGTGTTGCCGGCGGCATCGCGGGCCACTGCAGTAATGACGTGCGAACCCGAGCTCACACTGGCTGCATTCCAACTTACGGCATAACCACTAGTTGTATCTTCGGCGCCAACATTTGCACCATCCACTTTAAATTGCACGCCAACCACCCCGACGTTATCCAAGGCATTCGCTGCCAGGGTTACCGTGCCGCTTACGGTTGCGCCGGCTGCCGGTGAAGACACCGTCACCGTTGGGGCTGTGGTGTCGGCCGACGGGCCGCTGGCGGCCTGCACCAAAACAAGTGCTTGGGCCGTACCCAAGGATACGTTGGCCGGCAAGCTCGAGAGCGTACCGTCTACATTCACCTTGCGGTAATCTTTGGTCAAGTCTGCCGCATCAAATGCGGCAGTGGCCGGGGTGGCCGTAAAATTCGCCGTTGGACAGTAGCCTTCGGGCCCTTCATAGAAGCGCACGAAGACTGTACCCTTGGCAAAATTGCGTCGATAAATTTTGTGCGTACGCGTCCCTTGGTCGGCACTATCTTTGAGGCCGGTTTTCCACTCAAACCAATCGCCCACGGGGTCGCCTAAATCTGTTGCCATGGCGCCAAAGTAGTAGCCAGTCCAGGTTTTCCAGCCCGGATAAAAATGCAATCCCGGGTAGCGGAGCAAATGGTACGTGCCCAAGCTCCACATTTTTTCTTGGTCCAAGGTATAGCCCTGAAAACATCCACCACTACCACCATCGTCCCACGACGTTTCCATGGTGAAATTAAAGTGCTGCTCTTTGCTTTGCGCCCGGCTCGCTTGTACCTGCGGCCACAAATCGTTCAGGAAGCGACCGACCGTGGTAGTGTTGGTGGACTTCGCTTTAATGACCCACTCGCGAACAAAGGCATCGGCACCGTTCAAAAAGTTTGGGTACCAGTATTCGGCAGTGATGGCGTTGATGTACAGTTTTTTGCCAATGGCATTCAAGCTGGCTTTTGCCGCCTGCAGCGTCGGCAAAATGTGATTATCGTACCAGTCGTTGGTGTAGTTGCTGCTATTGCTGTAGGTGTTAAACACCGAAACCAGTTCGTGCGTGTTGCCATTTTCTAGGACGGGATCGGTTTTGGAGCCATACGGGCTGCGGCCCATGTTGTCCACGAAAATGCCGCTGTAGTCACGCCCACCGGTGTTGCTGCTGCGCACGGCATCCGCATAGTATTCGGCATTGTACTGCTGGTACTTGGCATTTTTCCCATTCACGCGCCAGCGCCAATCTTGCGGGTAGTACTGCGACGCGCTGGTGTTACGCCAGTACTCGTCGTACCCAAACGGGACGCGCGCGAAGAAGCGCGTACGCGCTGTGGCATTCGCATCACTCGCCGCTTGCCCGCACGAGACAATGCGGTCATTTGTCCCGTCGTTGGCCGTGCCACCACACTGGCCTTGGTCGTCCGCCGGGTTCCAACCGGGGAAAACACGCGTTTGCCCACTGGCAGTGATAGTGGTGTTCTTCTTGAAGTGTAAGAAAAGATCTTCAAAATTTATACCATCGGCGGTGGCACGCGCTTGCATGTAGTCATACTTCTCGCACAACGTGTGGTTCTCTAAAACACAGTCCAGTTCGTTGCCGGTCATGTACTTGGTCATCTGGATATTCGGGTTAATCGGCTTCGTCAGGTCGTACAGCTGGTCGTTGCCATTGATAATGACATCATAGTGTCGCGCCCAATTGGTGCGGTCATCGGCAAAGCTGGCAGGATACGGTGTGGGCGTACCGGGCGGGTTGTTCTTACGCTGCGTACCGCCGGTAAAATAAATATTACCGTGCGAATTGGATTGCAAACCTTGAAAGTGCGGGCTGACTTCGGTGTACCCGCACTGGGTGGTTTGGTGCACGATGCTCTTCTGGTTAGCCGGGTACACTTTGTTGTAGCAGCAAAAGCCCGTGCTTACGGTTGCGCCGTTGCAGGAACATGCACTGGTTATAGGACTGCGGTTACTGCAGGCTGCAACCTGGGCCTGTGCTGTCTCGACGATACTTGGCGAACCCGTTTGTACTGCATACACACCGAGCGCGACGACCGTTACAACTGCGCACGCAAAAATTGCCCAGTGCGAGGGGCCATGGACCCAATCTTCGTGCCACTTGTGGTACCAAGCGAATGTGTTGCGTAAATACGTATGCATATTTATTTTATAAATACATTCTAACACAAAAAAATACTTTTGGCAAGTATTTGTCATCCTGAGGCCATCAGGACGAAGGATCATGCTGGAATGAAATAGCGCAAGATTCTTCGCTCGGTCAGGAGACCTCGCTCAGAATGACAGAGGGTTACTCCCCTTTCGACTTCTGCATTTGCGCTACTAATTCTTCTAAAGTATCCGAGAGTACATCCGTACGACCTTCTGCATGATAACCATGGCCAAGTTTATTTTGAATAGCTACAAAAGTATAGAAGATTCCTTCTCGCTTGTAATCATTCAAACAGACGATAAGAAAATCGTGCTGATGAATAACTTTTTGGAATTCTACAAAAGTCATAACTCGTTTGATTTCGGCTTTTCGAGTTCCAGGGGTTCAATCTTGCCGCCGACGTCCGCAATTTTGAAAACGTCTTTATCTACCTTCTTAAACTCTTTGTACGCTGTGTTGTAGGCATTCACGGTTGTGCCCAAGTTGTTACCGAGCTTGAGCATGTACGCATCATACGCCGAAATGTGTTTGCCCAGCAGCTCCACATTTTTTCGAATCTCTTTGGCCGACTCTTCAATCTGCATGGCGCGCAAACCTTCCAGCACGGTTTGCAAGTACGCTAGGAAAGACGTGGGTGACACAATGATAACGTGATACTTGTTGGCCGCCCGCTGGATCAGGTTTTCAGTTTCTTCGGTCAGTGCGCCGACCTTGTTGACGAGCAGGTCGTAATAAATAGCTTCGGACGGGATGAACATGAACGCAAAGTCCATGGTGTCTTCGTTGGGCCGAATGTACTTGGCGGTTTCTTGGATACGCACCTTGAGGTCGTTGACAAAGGCTTTTTCCAAAATTTTCTTCTCGCTTTCCATGTGCGTGTCGGCCATGCGGTTGTAGTTCTCCAAACTGAACTTGGAGTCGATAGGCACCAGCCGGTCTTTAATTTTGACGACCGCGTCTACAATCTCCCCATCTTTGAACTTGTACTGCATTTGGTACGAACCAGGGGGCAAAACGTTCTTGAGTAAGCTATCTAAAAAGTACTCGCCGAGGATGCCGCGCTGCTTAGGGTTTTGCAGGATGTCTTGGAGGTTGCGGAGCTGATCAGAAAAATTGAGCACCTGCCGGTTGGTCTCATCCAGTTTGGTAAGTTTCTCCGTAACATCCTGCACGATCTTGGTGGACTGGCCAAACTGCTGCTGCAGGGCTTTGGTTGACTCCCCGAGCTTGGCGTCCAGCACGCGGGTTTGTTCGGTGCTTTTCTCATTGAGCTGCTGCAAACGCTCTTCCATGCGGATAAGTTTTTCCTGGGTTTGCGGGTCAGCACCACCACCGCCCTTGCCCATGCGGGCGTAAAGCAAACCAATGCCAATAAGCACGAGAACTGTAAGAATTATGGGGACAATGTCCATGCGGGCATTCTACCTTAGGGCCTTCAATGTGGAAAGTTTGCTTGACAAATAGGTACTTTCTGATATTCTACCAACTTCGGAAAACAGACCGTAACCCAAAAAACTGCGCAAAGGAAGCGCAAAAAGGAGCTCTTTCAAAGTGTCATACAAACCCACCTTGCCTACCGGTACACATTTTCAGGACAGCCCACCGCCAACAGGACCGGATGGAAAGCCAAAAAGATTCTTAACTATTGCTGAGCAAGATGGGAAGGGGTCAGGCTACTGCACAGGAGGCGTTGGTAAGGAATTTACCAAAACTGCACGCACAAAAGTCGGCAACAAAGGTCTCTCGACTATCTAGTCAAATACCTAGCCGAAAAAGCAAAATGTGATCCGCGCTTTCCAATATGGAGAGCGCGGTTTTTTTAGGCTGGCAATCTAAAAAAAGTTTCCGCGTTAATTGTGGTCTGCTGCTCTACCTGTTCGTAGTTGGCGCCCTTGGCTTCGGCAATTTTTTGCGCCACAAACTGCACAAAGAGCGGCTCATTCCGCTTGCCGCGGAATTGCTGGGGTGTGAGATAGGGCGCGTCGGTCTCGACCATCACGCGATCGAGTGGCACAAACTTCGCCACCTCAAGAAGCTCTTTCGCGTTGGGAAAGGTAATGATGCCGGTGAAAGATAGTAAGCAACCGGCAGCCAAAAACTTCTTGGCAGTTTCCAAGTCGCCAGTGTAGCAGTGCACGACGCCACGGGTGTACTGGGCTTGCTGTAAGAGCTTAAGCACATCCAGGTACGCGCCTTGCGGTTCGGCCTTGCTGGGCCGGACGTGCAAAATGAGTGGCAAGTCTTTTTCTTTGGCCAGTTGGATGTGCTGCAGAAAAACCTCTTTCTGCTTGTGTTTGTAGGTTTGCTCATCCACGCCATCCGGGGCACGAAAATAATCCAGCCCGCATTCTCCTATGGCGATGACGCCCGGCTGGCTAGCTAAGTCAGAATAATATACGTGATCAAAGTCCTCTTCCCGCGTATTGAATGAGGATTCTTCTTCATCAACATGCTGGCTGTGTAAGTGCACGGGGTGGATAGCGACTGCGGCGAAAAGCTTACCCGGATATTTCTGCGCTAAATCAACCGCGGCTTTACTGGTGTCGCGTTGCGTGCCCACGTTAATAACCCGCATGCCCGCGGCCAGCGTGCGCTGGATAACGTCATCCACGTCAGCTTTGTAGGCTTGGAAGTTGAGGTGGCAGTGCGTGTCGATGAGCATATTTTCTCTTGTCATTGCGAGGGAGCGAAGCGACCGCGGCAATCTTGCCTTCGCTAAGAAACGTAAGATTGCTTCGCCCCGCAGTAGCGGGGCTCGCAATGACAATTAGGCAAACTGCTCTTTCAACATACCCGGCAATTCCGCAATTGCTACCCGCTCCTGCGCCATGGTGTCGCGGTCGCGGACGGTAACGGCGTTGTCTTTTTCCACGGTTTCAAAGTCGATGGTCACGCAATACGGTGTGCCAATTTCATCCTGGCGGCGGTAGCGGCGGCCAATAGACTGCGTGTCGTCGTACCAAGTGGTGAAGTCTTTGTTGATGAGTGCTTGCACTTCTTTGGCCTTTGTTGCGAGTGGCTCTCTTTTAGATAGCGGCAAAATGGCGACTTTAATCGGTGCAAGAGATTTGTGCAACCGTAGCACAACTTCTTTTTCTTTGGTGGCTTCCGTGGTGGTAGAGCGGCCGCCCTCTACTTCTTCGTAGGCATCAATAAGAAAAGCGAGTGCCGCGCGGTCCACGCCTGCTGATGGTTCGATGCAGAATGGGATGATGTCCCCTTTGGCTTCTTCGTCACGCAGAACCTGACCGTGCGCTTTAAGGTCAAAGTCGGTACGGTTGGCAACGCCCATGAGTTCACTCCAACCTTTTTCGAAGGGGAAATGATATTCAATATCGGTGGTGGCTTTGGAGTAGTGTGCTAGCTCGGACTTGGGCTGGTCGGTGAAACGGATATGGTCTTTTTTTATGCCCAAGTCCAAGAACCACTGCATACTTTCTTTGCGCCAGTAATCAAACCACTGGTCGTCTTCGCCGGGTTTGCAGAAAAACTCCAGCTCCATTTGCTCGAACTCGCGCGAGCGGAAGATAAAGTTACCGGGCGTAATTTCGTTGCGGAAAGCTTTGCCAATTTGGCCAATGCCAAAGGGCAGCTTGAGTCGCATGCTCTGCTGGACGTTTTGAAAATTGACGAAGATGCCCTGCGCGGTTTCGGGGCGAAGGTAGGCTGTAGAGACGCTTTCCTCGGTCGAGCCGATGAACGTCTTAAACATCAAGTTAAAGTTGGCAGGATTGGTAAATTCTTTCCCGCCACAATTCGTACATTCTTGCCCAAGGTCATCCGCTTTGAAACGCTGGTGGCATTTTTTACATTCGACCAGGGCGTCGTGAAAATTCACCAGGTGGCCGCTTTTTTCAAAAACCTTCGGGTTAGTCACAATCGACGAATCCAAACCAACCACATCGTTGCGCTGCTGCACGAAGCGCTTCCACCATTCCCGCTTAATATTGTTCTTGAGTTCCACACCCAAAGGGCCAAAATCCCAAAAGCCGCCCAGACCACCGTAGATTTCGGCAGTGGGGAAAATAAAGCCGCGACGCTTGGCAAACGAAACCAGAGTTTCCATGGATACAGGCATAGTGCCTATACTCTACGAGGATTTTGGCATTCGGACAAGAACTACGGGGCGCACCCCAGCAGCGTTGACATAGTGCGTATAATCAGGTAGGCTGGCCATGCAATTTGTTCTTTCTATTACGTACACCGTGGGTCCGAGTTCTTAACGCTTTTTCATTGGGAACCTCTAGTCACGTTACGTCCATTTCTTGGTTGCTGATACTGTCGGTCTCCGAAATCTCACATTTTTTTAGTCTGTACTCGGGCAGGCTAAAATCGCACGAATGTGAGCGAGTCGCTTGTGTTGCCTGAACGTGGGCTCTAGGAGTTGAGCATACCCCAGCTCTGCCGATCAGCAGGTGTACGTACGAGTCCCAACTTCTATAGTTGGGACTCTTTTTTTATAAAAAAACGGACGCCTCATGTGAGACGTCCAAACCAATGGGTGTGGCCGGTTTCGAACCAGCGACCTCTGACTCCGGACCAATCGTTTGTCAGCGTTCTACCCCTGAACTACACACCCGAAAGAGCAAATGCAAGAACCTCACTGTACTGTACATATGGCAGCCGGTCAAGGCCAATGCTAGACTAGCCGAACAACCTGTTGCAATGTGGTGTACGCATCGTGCAACTTCGCATCTCTAAGGTGCTGCGCTGCATGCTTGATACCTGCCGAAACAACTGGCTTATCAAACTGGCGTAAGTTGTCGGTGTACAGATTTTCTAATTCCTGCGTGCAATCTGACAGCACCAATAGGGTAGCGCTCGTGTCTAATGGTTGTCGCAAACGCACAACCCGACTGATCGAAAAGTACGCACGTTCCAGCTCTGCCCGCAGACTACGTAAAGCAAAGCCCGCGGCCGAACGCTGCAGAAACACTTTAGCTGTGTCAGGGTTGCCATTACGTAATGCGCTGGCGGCAAAATTATATTCGATAGCGGCAAATGCAAAGTTTGTCCGAAAGGGTTGAATGTCTATTGTCCGGAATACTTCGGCCATCGCATCTACGTGCCCTGCAATGAGGTGACGCTTGTGTGACGCAATCTGCGGCCAATTTGCCAACACTTGTGCCAGAAAACTCCTTGCCACTGCTACTTGGGTTTCTAATAGCTGAATAGTGGTTCGTACTATCTGACGACGAAAAGCAAACACGCCATCGATATTGGTGGCATCTTGTTCTCGCGCATCGACACGCCGGATAACTGCGGCGAGGCGCGTGAGTAACACTGTAGGGTTTACGCGGCCGCGACTGTCCCGACCTTTTGCAATAGCCGCAAGTTGATCCAGGGCTTCACGCTTCCCCACCAGGCGTGCGTTTGGGCCAATTGCATCTATCGCTGTAGCGGCGGCAGTGAGAAGCTCATCCTGATAGGCTCCGGCATTCTGCGTGTTGACACCCAATTGTATACCTTGCAAAATCGTTGCCGCTGTAAGTGCTTTGGCCATACGGGGTATTTCGCCCTGTGTGGATTGCTCGTACGTATCTTGTCCATGAGCCAATGCACGGTGCAATGCGTATATGTCAGAATATACTACGTAATTGTGCTTGCCTTTTTCGCTCCACCGCGGCATGAGTAGCGCCCCAGAAAAATCTGGGTAGCTGATGTCGGTAACGACCGCAATGCTGCTCGAAAAAAGTAAGCGGCAATGAAACCGGTACACTTTTTCGCCAACGCATGCCGACTGCAGCACACGCTTCGAACCGCCAATATGCATCAACAATGTGTGCCTCGCTTTCTGTATGGTTGTTAAAGAGTTTTTTGTATTGGCAAAAAAGCTTAGGCTTTTTTGGGTAGTTGGTCAACACCCCTGGTCTCTTCTTGACATCACGCGGCGGGACTCGGTAAAGTCCACATTCCAGCCCTTTCCAGCATTGCACTGAAGTGCGAATACGGAGATCGAGTTTGTTATAATCGCCGCTCCAGCAAAGCCCTGCGTCTACGGATGCAGGGGCCTCGTCATCGTACTAGCCGCTGGCCGAGCACTCGACTTGGTGAAAACTCACCCCTTTAATTAGGGTCAGTGAATGGTGTCCTTCTTGCTCATTTCAAGGCACCAGAGGCGAATTCCTACTCCGGGGTCTGGCTGGACAGTGCAATGCACAACCACCCACCTGCAGCAATGCGGGTGGGTGAATTTTTTTTCGTATTACACAGCCTTTGCCTTCTCCACCCGAATCTTACCGCCGGGTTCCAATATGGCTATATCCCGCCGGGCAAGCTCACCGGTGAGCAGCGCATTAGCGAGCGCATTATCGACGTGCTCTTGCAATGCACGGCGCAACGGCCGCGCTCCAAACTGTGGATCAAAACCCGTTTGCGCCAACTCAATTATTGCCGCTTCAGACACTTGCAACTGCACACCCTTGTCTTTAAGCAGCTTCGCTAGCTGCGCCAGCATTAGGCGGGTAATGGCAATAACCTGTTCAAAGTCCAGCGGCGTGAAGACGATGATGCCGTCGAAACGGTTGAGGAATTCGGGCCGAAAGTGCTGACCGAGCTCTTGGGTAACCAGACGCTGCTTGATGTGCTCCAGTGGTTCGCCGGCATCGATCCCCGCTTGAATAATTGGCGTGCCAGCGTTGGACGTAGCAATGAGAATGACGTTGGTGAAGTCAACGGTACGGCCAGTACTATCGGTCAGGCGCCCGTCATCCATAACCTGCAAGAAGACGTTGAGAATATCCGGGTGGGCTTTTTCCAATTCGTCCAGCAGCAGCATGGTAAACGGATTTTTGCGCACTGCCTCGGTGAGGAAGCCACCCTCGCCTTCGGCCGTGCCAATAAGCCGGCCCAGACTCGACTGCACCTGGTATTCGGACATGTCCAGCCGAATCATGCTCTGCTCGTCGCCAAAGTACACTTCGGCCACGGCTTTGGCCAGCTCGGTTTTGCCCACGCCAGTGGGGCCGAGAAAGAGGAAGTTTGCAATTGGCCGTTTGGCATCCCGCAGTTCGGCACGGGCGCGACGCAACGATGCGGACACGGCTTTGACGGCTTCATCCTGGCCAACGACCCGCTCGTGGATGTGCTCCTCCAAGTGCAGGAGTTTTGCAGTTTCAGCCTCGGTCACTTGCGTCACCGGCACGTTCGTGCGCTCCGAAACAATCGCGGCAACGTCCTCACCGGAAATAATACTCCCCTTCCCGCGCGTTTTGCGGACGTACACTGCTGCCTCTTCGGCCAGGCTGACGGCTTTCTCGGGCAAGTACCGGTCGTGGATGTAGCGTTGCGACAAGGTGACCGCCCGCTCAATAGCATCGTAGCTGAATAGCACTTCCTGCTTGTGTTCTGCAGCACCTACTTTGCCTTCTAAAATTTGAATGGCGCCATTGGTATCGACTTCGTTAATAGGCACGCGTTGCAGGGTAGACGCTAAACCCGAACGCTCGACGTAGCGGTGCTCGTCTGTGGGGTTGGTGGTAGCAATGCACAAGAATGCCTGGTGGCCCAACGCCTGGGCCAGAATCTCGGCCAAGTCCAAACGGCTTCCGCCCTCGGTCGTAAGACCCATGAGATTTTGAATGTTGTCGATGTAGAGCAGGATATTGCCCGAGCGTACGACTTCGTTGAGGATAATAGTAAAGCGTTCTTCTAACTCGCCTTGCCGGCCGGCAGCACCAACAAGCGAGGCCACGGACAAGCTCACCAACCGTTTATCTTGCAGCACGGGCGGCACGTCATCCGCCACCATGCGGTAGGCCAGCCCGTCGACGATTGCCGTCTTGCCCACGCCGGGTAGCCCAACGAGCAGCGGGTTAGAGCGGCCGCTTTCGAACACCCGGAAAATTTCTTCAAACTCGCGCTCGCGGCCAATGCAGCGGGCCAGGGCGCCGCTGCGCGCCAGCTCGGTGAGGTCGTGGCTGTACTGGTCCAGCATCGGCGTGGCAATGGCGGTAAATGCCCGGTTCATACCGCCCTTGCCGCGGTACCGGGCCTGCCCGCGCCAGCGCTGGTAGCTGCGCGACATCCGCCGGCTAATAGCGATCCAGGCGACGACGTTCCGAAGTTTCTGCTCGTCAATTGCCAGGTCAGCCAAAATATCTGCAACCACTGGGTCGTGCCCAAGCGCCACGAGGAGTTCCGTAATATCCACCACGGGCCGGCCTTCCAGGGCGGCTTCCAAATAGGCCCGCAGAATTACCACCGTCGCATCCTGCCCCAGCCGCGGGGTGGTGGCGCTCTTCGGCAACGTGACCAGGGCGCGCGTCACCCGCTCGCTCAAGGGTTTGCTTTGAATGCCGAGCCGGCCAAACACGACTTGCGTGTCGTGGAAGGCGAAGAGGCTAGCAAAAATGTGGAGCGGCGCAACGTCGGCATGCTGCATGCGCTCGGCTAAGGTCCACGCCCCTTCGATGGCTCGCTCGGCCGGTTGCAAAAATGCCGGGGCAATATTTTGGAATCGCGCCTCGCTCGCCATGACGTCGGTCCACGAAAGGGTTGGGGCAGGAACCCGCATGAGCTCGCTATCGCGGGGCACCACCAGCGTGCGTTCTTGTCTGGCTTTCAACAACCGGCTGACCAAAATGAGATCCCCGACCAAGGCAAGCGCAACGACCAAGTGCGGCACCGAACGCGTACCAAGGAATTGCACGACCGCACCTACGTCAGCGATAAGGTTTTGGTCCATCGCCTGCAAGACGAGGAGAAACATACCCAGGATGCCGAAGACGCCGAGCGCAATGTTAAAACCGCGATGCAGCAAGCGTTGAATGCGCTCTTCGGCAATGGTCCACCGGTCAATGGCTTTGTCCCACACAAACAGTCGGCCCAAAAACCACAATGTTGCGCGGCGGTTCTTGCACGCGGGGCAGCCTTCGGGTGCGTTCGCACACGCCGGGCAGGTGATGAAAGCAAAAGGTTGGATGGGTTTGGTTGCCATTGCTTAGACTGGCCAAGGCAGGCCGACGAGTTGACGCAAGAAAAAGTACACCACGCCTAGCGGCAGCAGCAGGTACAGCACAAAGCTCGTACAGACGAGGAGGGTGTAGATAATAAAGACGAGGGAGAGCGCGAGGGCCACCACAAGGCGCACGAAAAAACTAATCGCCCGGCCGCTGCGCGAGTAGTCGCCGTACATGGGCACAAAAATATTCTGGAACCACACTTTGGGGCTCCAGCGGCTGCGGTTCGTAAACCGCACTTGGCGCGCCCAAGTCGCTTGGCCAACGCGTTGCAGGCCTTTGCCAAACCACCATACCGGGAACAGCAAAATATCCCCCACAAATTCGCGAAGGATGAACCGGGTAGCAGTTTTGGCAAGCGCATCGGGCATGCATAGAGTATAGCAAAAACAACCACAAACAACCCCACCATTTTTGATGGGTGAGGTTGTGCACGTAAAGGGAGTTGCGGACGGCGAGGAAACGGTACTGCCTGTTCCAGCGATTGTCGAAGTCGTTGAGGTTCAGGTTGCGACCGTTGTCGTTGAGTTCAGCGTACGCGACGTACCGGTTGCCCTTGAGCTCTAGGAGAGAGCCGTCAGTAATGTGCAGGGTGCCATCCGTGACACTGCCCGTTGAGTACTCTTCGGGCTGTATATTCTTCGGGGTCATGGGTAACCCGCCAGCACTCTGCACCAAGTACCTTTACGGTTGTAGAGGAATCGCGGGGGCGCGCTGCCGTAAGGCATGCCCGACGGCATTCTGGCCAGATCCTGCGTCCTAGAGTTCGGCCGCCCGAAACCGTAGTCGCGGGCAGATTCGCCTACTGTCCGTTTGGGAGTATAGCAAAATATAAAAATTCCCCCACACCAACGTATTGGTGTGGGGGAAAACGCTAAGGGACTAAGGGTCCAAAAGAGCGAAGTGTCCAAGTCTCAAAGTGCAAACTTGCGGACGGCGAGGAAACGGCACTGCCCGAACCAGCGATCGCCGAAGCCGCGGAGGCCCAGGTTGCGACCGAAGTCGTTGAGCTCAGCGTACGCGACGCACCGGTAGCCCTCGAGCTCTAGGAGAGAGCCGCACAAAGCAACAATCGGTGATTTGCCCAGCTGGTCTCTGGAGTCTGGAACATTGTCAAAGTAGATTTCAGCTTCGTCGCGTTCGGGTCGGCGCAGGGTACCCGTCTCGCAAGCGTCCAGAATTTCCTGCGTCGTCGGGTCATGGTTAAATTCGACAATTTCGTACTCCACGTCGCGAACCGCCGGATTCGTTAGCGGGAAGTGCTCGATTTTCAAATTCGGGTTCACGTAGTAGTACGCGTCTTTCGAGATACTCTGAAAGCGTGGTTCGCTGCCGTCGACAGACAGCTTCTGCGGCATGGTAAAGGGACTTTCCTTCTTTGCAAACCGTTTTGCCGATTCGAGAGTGAGTGACCCGTTGGCCAACTTGATGGTAATGTCCGCAATCACGCGCAGAGTTTCTTGCTCCCGCGTGTCCCCGATCTTGGTACTAGCCATGATCAGCTCCTTTATCTTCGTTTTGTCCGAATGCTGTCGGAACCACAGTGGTGGGCGTTAGTGCCCACGTTTTTCAAAGAAATTTACAGATTACTATAGCGCGGTATCGGGAAAATGTCAACCCAGCACCACTTTTGAGTTACAAAAGTGGTGCTGGGTCAATAGTTAACGTAAACATGAGCGCACGCTGGAGAGCGTGCACTCGGATTTTTTTACGCGTAGCCGAGGTTCCCCAACCTCGGCGGGAATAGGGATTCCCGCCTACGCGCTTCATGGCTTCTCCCTACGGCTGTGCCGCAACCACCAAGCCCTTGCCCTGCGCGGCGACGTCGGTGGTGAGGTCGGTAGTCACAATGGCTTTTTCCAAGCGAATATCTTTGGCCGTGAATTCGTCCCGTGCCGTGACCACGGTTCTGTTGAGCAGCAGCATCAGCTGGCCCAGGTCGGTGGTAACAGGTGTGATGGACACTTTGAACGTTGCTTCCAGGCTGGGGAACAAGCTGCCGGTACCGGGCGGCACGCGGTTCACGCGCCACGTTATTTCTCGCGTCACCGCATCAAACGCCACCGCTTGCCCAGCAGTTACCGCCTGCGTTCCGGTCCAGATCACATTGTCTGGCAGGGTCGCCGAGACAACCACTTGGGTTACCTCATTCGTTGGGTTGGTGAGCGACCAAATGAGCTGGTACGTGGTGGTTTGACCGACTTGCGGCGGCAACGCGCCCATACCCACTGGTAGCTGTTCGTCATTGTAGAAGCGGCCTTCCGACTCCACGTTGAGCTTGCTAGTAACCTTGGTAACAATCTGGTCCGCTTGCGTTTCGAAATTCTTGCCTTCCACGCCCTCTATCTTGCCCACTGCCACACGTGAGGCGGTGGTAATAGTAAAGTTGCGATCATCTTGGCCCTTTATCTCCGGGCCAGACACCACGGCAACCCGCAGCAGAATGTCGCCGCCCGTGTTCGCCTTCACCAGTGCCAAGGCAGGAATGTCCTGCTTGGTCCAGGTCAGCGTGCGGCCATCAAGTTTGCTACTCGCACTCCCCGACCGGTTATCCAGGTCCAGAATCCGCACGTCTTTGCCGCCCGCATTCTTCTGGGCAAATTCCAGCGTCACGCTGGCATCTTGCATGTCGCCGTCGCTGTTGTTTTTATAACTGACGACGTAGTTGAGCGTGTCACCCCAGCCCACGGCCGCGCCGCTGCCTGGGTTGGTAATCTTGGTGGTCAGCGTCATGCCGGCTTGCACCAGCGTGCCAATGCCATTGGCCTCGGCCTGCACGTCGAAGCCTTGGTTCAAGGTTTTGCCCGCGCGGAATTTAAATTCTGGCGTATCCCCGGGCTTGCCTGCAAACGTGCCGGTAAGTGTTACTTTTACTTTTCCATTCGCCGGGATATCGGGTACATTCCAAATAGTATTTTTTTCGGAGGGCTTGGGGTCGGCTTTGGTAAAGGTAAAAGCTTCGGGGTACTCCGCGACCAGGGTAATATCCGTGAGCGGTTCGGCACTGGTATTCTCAATGGCGATGGGAATTTCTGTGGGCGCGCTCGGGATAAGTCGCAGGGGCACTTCGGGGGTTAGCCGCAACACCGAGCTGCTAATGCGCACTTTGGTTTCGGTGGTTTTCTGGAAGTCGTAGTTAAAGTCTGCCGGCCGGTAGCCGAGCGTGAAGCTAAACTGCTTTTCCTCACCCTGGTTGCCCAGTAGCCGCCCAGTGATAGTCACGGTGGTGCCGGCATTATCTTTGAGCGTGCCCAGCGACCAGGCGTTGTTAAACTCGTTCGAGGCGGCAGGCGTGCTGGACTGGAAGGTAAAACCTTCGGGCGCGTTAAAGGTGAGCTCGGCATTCCGCAGGGCCGTGCGCTCTTCGTTCTTGATGGCAATGCTCAAGGTTATTTGGTCACCTGCCGCCACGTCGGCCGGCGCGTTAACCGACAGCGTGACGCGCTCGCTGAACTTGCTGCCGTGGCTAAACACCACGTAGCCAGCCGCGGCAGCGGCGGCCAGCACGCCCAGCACGATAAAGCTAATGAGCAACTTCCGTGACCGGCGTTTTTGCTGGTCGATTTTTTGAACGTTCGAGCCATTGCCAGCCGTGGGTTCATCTGGGTGATAAATTTCTTCCAGCACATTTTCCCGCTTGGCCCGGTCGAGCTTGGTCATGCCGACCGAGGCTTCCGTGTCCCGCGTGTCTTTGGCCGCATCCATGGCTGGCAATTCCTCCAGCACGATTGCATCCCGCTCCGCCTCTGGGTCTGCCTTGGGTTTGGTACGGCGGACAGGAATTTTGCTCACTTTTTCGTTTGGGACTTTTGCTTTGGGCATATCGCTAGGCAGTATACGGCACCGACAGCGAACGGACAAAGGCGACGAAGCGTTCGGCGGGCAGGCGACGCTCTAGGGCATGGTCCAAAGCTGCGCGCGTCAGCTTTGCAACAGTCTGCTCCACGCTAATTGGCGCACCGTACGCAAAAGCTTCTGTCCAATTGCTGCGTACCAACACGCGCACGCAATCCCGTACGTCAGCGGTGACGGCAATGGCATCAACATCTTTATCGCTACACTCTGGTCCCAGCCAGCCGCCCAGCAATGCGCTAAAGCGTACTTTAGCTTCTGGCAACTCCCGCCGACACTGCACGCACCGGTCCAACTCTGGACCCACGCCTGTTAGGCCAAGCACGTGCCAAGCAAACCACATGCGAAAGCGCGCAAAGTGGTTACTAGGCTCATCAAAGGTTTCGATAATGCCAACCGCTTCTTGCAAAAAAGTGGCTAGCGCTGGGTCGGGCGAATCTGCTTTAGTAAGCGCATCAACAAGGCCGAGTACAAAACCTAAACTCGCCAACCGCGGCAGGCTTTGCATCGTGGCAGCAGGATAGTGATCGCGCTCGACCGCCGTAATGGTCTCCCCGCTCTTGCCTTGGGCAAGTGTGAGCCGGACAGTTGCACCAGGTTCCAAGTGACCGCCGAGCTTTGCGCTCCCCTTGCGAATGCCACGGCCAAAAACTTCTACCTTGCCGCGTTCGTGGGTGTAGACGCTATACAAGCGACTGTCCTCGCGTACGTCACGGCGGTTGAGCACGACGCCGGAAACGTCAAGCAAGCTCATGCTGTGGTGGGTAAAACATCTGGATAAGTTTCGGTAAATCGCTTTTTACTTTTTCCCCTTTTGCAATTTTCTGCATAAGAGCCTGTGGTTTCAACCAGAAGTATTCTATAAAGTCTTCTTGATTATACCGGGGTGCTGAATTTTTTTTAATCTCATACACTTGCATGAACGCTGAAATACCGTCCGTAGGTGTGAGCTTCCCCAATAGCTTATAGGGAGTAATTCTCGTATCAATATTTATTTCTTCTAACACTTCGCGATGAAATGCATCTTCATAGTTTTCTCCGCTTTCGACATGTCCGCCTACGCTGACATCGAGGTGCAGTGGAAAAATTCGTTTCTGCGCAGTACGTCGAGGAATCCATAATTCTCCACGGTCATTGACTACAAACACGTTGATGACTCGAAAATTACTTAACTCTTGTTCATAGACTTCCGAGCGTGTTTTTTGTCCTACTACAATGTCATTGCTATCAACAAGATCAAGTATTTCATCAACGGGTGTTGGCGAATGTATCATGACAAAAATACTTTTAACTAAGTTATGCGCTAATCCCAATAGTCACGCGTGCCCCACCCATGACGAGTTCTTTCTTGTGTGTGACGTTTGTCACCGTCGACGCTTTTATACCACGGGTGCGAGTAAGGTCACGCAGTTCAGCGGTGTGCTCGGTAAAGGCATGCTGCAAGGTTTGGTCGTCGGTCATCCATTCGACATCCACCAAATCTTTCACGGTGAGGCCAGCGACTTTGCGTAAATCGTTAATGTGGCGGGCAAGTTCGCGCACAAGGCCTTTGTGCTTCAGGTCATCGGTCATTGCTGTATCCATAGCCACTAGCAACGCACCCTTGCCTTTTTGCAGCCACGACGTTCCAGCAGGAACAGCCTTGCCAACTTTGCAGCTTTCAACATTGAGCTCTTCTTTCAACACGCTCTGCAGTTCCGCCGACATTTCATAGTTCACAAAGACGCAAGCAAGCGGTTGACGAAGCTTGAGGTTGCCATCTTTCCGAATGGCGTGACCTAACTCCACAGCGTCGCGCAACATCTGCATCGATTCCAAAAGTTTCTGGCTCGAAACCACGGCTTTTGGCCAGCTTGCTAAATGGACGCTCACTGGATCACTTTCTGCCCGTAATTCACCATACACTGTATCCGCAATGAACGGAGTAAAGGGCGCCAAGAGCATAGCGGTGTGTTGAATAACCTGACCAAGGATAGCGCCAGTTTCTTCCCCGCCCTTGGTGCGCAACCGGTCGCGGCTACGGCGCAAATACCACGTGGAAAGCTCGGTTATAAACTCCTGCAGCCCGCGCACGGCTGTAGTTGGATCGTAGGCATCCAACTTGTCGGCTACCAGCTTGGTTACCTGCGCCAGCCGCGCCAAAATCCACCGGTCCATAACGTGCTCGGGTTTACTCCCATTGTCATCCTGAGTCCCGCCGCGGCGGGACGAAGGATCTTGCGCAGCTTCTACAACGTACGTTATATAAAACGTCACCACATTCCAAAAAATCAACAAGGTTTTCTTTACTACGCCATCCACGTCGCGCACGTCGAAAAGCTTATTATCCCCCGCCTGGTTCATACCAAAAAGATGGAGTCGTAATGCATCAGCTCCATATGTATTCATGACGGCGTTTGGCTCTACCACATTACCTTTCGACTTACTCATTTTCTGGCCTTTGGCATCCAAAATGTGCGCCAGCGAAATGACGTTCTTGTAGGGCGCGCCTTTGCCAAGCAACGTGGAAATGGCGAGTAGGGTGTAAAACCACCCGCGGGTCTGGTCAATAGCTTCAGCAATGTAATCTGCTGGGAAGTTCGTGCCTTCATCCACGCGCGCCAGCTGTTCAAATGGATAGTGCCACTGGGCATAGGGCACAGCCCCCGAGTCAAACCACACATCCAGTACTTCGGGCACCCGGCGCATGGTGCCTTGGCATTTTTCACACACCAGCGTTAGGTCATCAACGTATGGCCGGTGGGGATCGAATTGCACGGGAACGTGGAGGGTCTCCACTTCGCCTTTCTTCGGGTATGCCGTTTCGTGATACGTGTTTTCTGGTACGTCCGAGTATGACCACTTGAGGATCCACAACGGGTCGCCGTGCGAAACAAACACAATGCGCTTGCCTGGGTGCTGGCGAATAGCGCGCTGCACTGCACGTTGCATGCGTTCGCGGAGAGCGTAGTACGTTTCGCCCGCACCCATACGGTAATTGAGCGGTATAGGTTCGGGTACCGTACGCAGCACTTCGTCAACCAGCTGGCCTTCCCAAGCCGGAGTGTAAATTTCCCGCAAGTCAGCATCATAGTGGACCGAGGCGCCAGTTGCTTTTTGGACTATGGCGGCGGTCTCGCGCGTACGACCAAAATCTGATGCCACAATAACGTCAACCTTGCCAACCAGTTTGACTGCGGTTTTTTGTACCTCGGCCTGCCCTGCTGCGGTTAACCCCCATGCCTCGCTTTCTTCAAGGTTCCCTTGAATAATAGACGGCTCATTCTTCTTCGAAAAACCGTGCCGCATAATCATAACTTCAACGCCAGTTTCTTGGAGGTTCAGCTCAGCAAAGCTCCCCACCATTTTCTGCGCCTGGCACTGCTCGCACTCCCAGATCGGCAGCGGCGTGCCCCAGTAACGCTCGCGGGAGATGGCCCAGTCTTTCACGTCTTTCAGCCATTCGCCGAAGCGGCCGTCACGCAAGTGCGCCGGCACCCAATTGATGGTCTGGTTATTTTTTATGAGCTGGTCCCGCACGGCCGACATCTTAATAAACCAGCTATCCTTAGCGTAGTAGAGCAGCGGCGTGCTGCACCGCCAGCAGAACGGGTAGTCGTGCGTGTATGCTTCCACTTTAAAAAGCAAGCCACGTTCTTTAAGGTCGGTAATAATTTCGGTTTCAACGGTTTTGCTCTTCACAAACTTCCCGGCCCATTTGGGAACCGAGGGTAAAAATTTTCCCGTCGTATCCACGGTGTGCTGCTTCGGCAAACCCGCCGTGGCTCCGAGTTGGTAGTCGTCTTCGCCATACATCACTGCGGTGTGCACCACGCCGGTACCATCGGTTGTGTTTACAAAAGCAGCGTCCAACACCGTCCAGGCAGTTTGTGCATTGCCTCGCTCTACCGCGCCTGCAAACAGTGGCTCGTACGTCGTCCCAATGAGTTGCTCGCCTTTCAAGTCTTCCAGCACTTTGGCATCTTCGCCCACGACGTGCAGGCGTTCTTTCGCAACGACCAAGTACGCGCCATCCGCTTTGACCAGTTGGTAGGCAATTTTTTTACCAATCGCCAAGGCGACGTTGCCCGGCAGCGTCCACGGCGTTGTGGTCCAGGAGAGGATGAAAACGTCTTCGCCTTTACTCGTAAGGTTCTGAATAGCTTTCACGTTGCTGTTCGTCACTTTAAACTTTACGTACACCGACGTGTCGATAACGCTCTTATAGCCCTGCGCGACTTCGTGTGAAGACAGCGCCGTCTCGCAGCGCGGGCAGTGCGGGACAACTTTATGGCCTTTGTAGACGAGACCTTTATCCCACACCTGTTTCAACACCGACCACACACTCTCGATGTAGCCTGCATCGTAGGTAATGTACGGGTGGTCTACATCGAGCCAGTAGCCCATGCGGCGGGTTAGCGCTTCCCAGTCCTGCCGGTACGCCATGACACTGGTTTTGCACTCTTGGTTGAATTTTTCAATGCTCGCGCGCTTGTCACCGGGGACAATGTCTTCAATTTGCTGCTTGCCCGAAATGTTTAGGGCCTTCTCCACCTGCAACTCCACGGGCAGGCCGTGCGTGTCCCAGCCGGCTTTGCGCTCCACGTAAAAACCGCGCATGGTTTTGTAGCGAACAATCACATCTTTATACGCACGCGCCAGTACGTGGTGGATGCCGGGTTTGCCGTTGGCCGTGGGCGGACCTTCGTAAAAGACAAAGCGCGGACCGTTTTTGGTCTGCGCCAAGGTTTTGGCAAATACCTGTTCCTGCTCCCACAATTGCAAAACCGCTTCCTCCAGTGCGGGGAAGGGGGTTTGCCGTGAATCCGAACTCTGTGAGTGGTTCACGGGGGCGGCGCGCATTTGCGGTTCCTGCGTCGCGGCCTTTTCTTGCTGCGCTGCCTTTTTCTTCATAGCCGTATGTGCAAAATATACTTTACGATAAAGCAGCCTCATTGGCAAGAGGAATGAAAAAAGCCCTCATTGAGTTGAGAGCTTTCAAAAGAGGAAAATGATGTCGGCTACATTTTGGGTTCGCGAGCGGCCCACTCCAGCGGCGTCAAGTTGACGATCACTCCGAAGCTAAAATTTTTCAGCGTCGGCACAATGTCGTCAGCGATCGCTTCTGTAATTGCCTTGTGCTCCCGGACACGATCAGGGAAGTCGTGCGCAGTTACCTGTATTACCACATCACGTTTATGTACGTCATTGAAGCCGAACTTTTGGAACACGACAGTAACATCGTCGCAGCTTATCGGTGAAGCTTCCCCGACATTCAGCCTGTTGGCAACAATTCTTGCCAGATCGGCCTTCAAAAGCAATGATGGGGTGCCATGCTCCGTAACCCTATACTGCACCAAGACATTTGGCATATACTCCTCCTGCAATGTTGTTTTATGTTTCCGGCTAATCTATCACCGAAACGCAACTCTGTCAAGGAGTAGCATGAATTTTAAATTATGGGGCAGAGGCAAGTTCTGCCCCTACAGGTCTCAATATTTATAGTGCCGTAGGGGTCGAGCTTGCTCGACCCTTCTGACGTAAAATTTCTTGAAAATCAAAACGTTCTTGCTCTGGATTAAGACGGATATATTCACGCAGCACATTTAACTCTTCTTGATTTCGGATAACTCGCTCATAATAATTTCTTTGCCAGAACTTCGGCGCAGTATACCCGCCCTTGCGTATACCGATTGTTGTTCGAGATTTGTATGTTTGGACAACTTTTGATAATTCCGTTGCTACATTGCGAAATGTAAAAATGACGTGAATATGATTAGCCATGAATATGTAAAAATCTAGGTGGAGGCCTTGGAACCTGACTTCAAGGGCTTTGAGCTCATGTTTGAGTAATAGTTTGCGCGATTCGGTAATTGACCGTTTTCTATTAAATGTACATATGGTAACAAAATACGCCCCATCAGAACGGTAGTCATACTCTTGCAAACGAATTGAACGACGGCCTAAGGGGTGCATCGATAGTCTGGGCGAAGCAAGCTTCGCCCCTACGCCCTCTTCCCCACCACTTTGCGGTACACCTTCATGGTTTCTTGCGCGCAGGTGTCCCAAGAGAACGACAGCGCTTGCTTGGGCCCGGCTGCTTGCAGGCGCTGCACGGTTGCGGGCTTGGTCAAAATGTCGCGCATGGCGCGGGCAATGTCGTTGACGTTCTTCGGGTCAACCAGGATTGCAGCCTTACCGGTAATTTCTGGCAACGAAGAGTTATTACTGGTGATAACCGGTACGCCCAAAGCGAGCGCTTCCAGCACGGGCAAGCCAAACCCTTCGTACAGCGTGGGGAAGGTAAAGGCCGTAGCGTGCTTGATAAGTTCTAACTTTTCGTTGTGGCTAACATACCCAAGGTAGCGGATACTCCGTTTAAGCCCTAAGTCGAGCATCTCCTGCATGATCTGTTCGGAGTGGTAGCCGTACTGGCCAGCTAGCACTAGCACCACATCTTTGGCAGCCGGGGTTTTTTCTTGCAGCTGTTTGAAGGCGCGCATTAGGTTTTCGACGTTTTTGCGCGGCTCTAGCGTGCCGACGAACAGGAAGTACTGCTTCGGCAATTTGAACTTGGCCAACGTTTCGGTAGCGCGGCGCTTGAGCGGAATTTTCTGCACGTCGAAGCCGTGGTGAATGGTCGTAATCTTTTTGGCATTGATGTTGAATAACTGCTTGAGGTCTTTTGCCGTACTGCCCGACACGGCAATAATAGCGTCGGCTTTGCGCAGGGTTTGCGGCACCAGCACGTTGCGCGAAACAAAAGATGACGGGAACCACTCGGGGTGTTTGAAAATTGCCACGTCGTGCATGGTGTACACCACCTTTTTCGGGTACGTCAGCGGAATGGACCCGGCCGGGATGTGCAGCACATCCAACCCTTCTTTCAGCAAGTAGGCAGTAATGAGCATGTGCGAGTACCCAAACGATAAGTACTTGCCGTACTGCGAGAAGGGAAAGTGCTTCACCTTCACGTTGGGCCGGCTAAACATGCCCATATCTGGCGTGCGGTAATCAAAATATAGGACGAATTCGTCCTTGGGGTTCTGCCGGATGAGCGCGTTCACCAAGCCATGCACGTAGTGGCCCACGCCGGCACGTTCGCCAGAGTGTGGATTGAGGATAGTTCTGCAGTCGATACCGATGCGCATAGTTATCGGATGAGCTGCGAGTTGAGGGATCCCGCCAAGGCGGGATGAAACTTCGACCTGCCGTGATTTTGAATAATGTACTTTGCTCCGAAGTTTCACATTTTTGTTGGCGCGCTTATTCCCATGGTTGCCAGCACGTCTGCCAGTACATTCTTTGTAGCGCGAACCAGCGCGAGTGGCAATGCCTGGACCTTGTCATTATCAATCACGCGGACCTGGGTGTAAAACTCATGGAATGTACGGGCCAGGTGCAAGGCGTACTGCGGAATCCGTTGCGCACCGTAGTCGCGACTGACATCTTCCAGTACTTCCGGCCAGTGAAGGAATTCCAGTATAAGCTTTCGGCTGGCGGGGTGCAATACATCAAGCCGCTGTTTTGCGGCGGGTAGTTTCTTCACCTTGGCCAAAATGCTACACAGCCGGGCGTGCGCATACTGGATATAGTACACCGGATTTTTCTCGCTCCGCTCCTTGGCCAGATCCAAATTGAAATCTAGGGGTGTGGTCGTGTCATACATCAAAAAGAAAAACCGGGCGGCATCCAAGCCAACGTCCTGAACAATTTCTTCAATTTCTACGTAAGTTCCCCGGCGTTTTGACATTCGTAGCTCCTGGCCGTCTTTAATCGCCCTCACAATTTGAAAAATAAGTGGGGAGAAGCGTTTTGGGTCGATATTCAAACCTGCAAGTGCAGCCCGCATACGGCCGGTATAGCCATGGTGGTCAGGGCCAAGGATGTTAATGCCGATGTTTGCCTTATGCTTCGTAAATTTCAACCAGTGGTTGGCGATGTCGGGCAGGAAATAGGTCATTTCGCCATCGGCTTTGACGAGCACGCGATCTTTGTCGTCACCATACTTTGTGGTTGCCAGCCAGGTCGCACCGTCTTTCTCGTAGACCATGTTGTGCGCTTTGAGCTGGGCTAGAAGTTTGTCCAGCACGCCCGAGGCAACCAGCGCCTTTTCCGAGAGCCAATTATCAAACTGGATGCCCATAACCTTCGTAACCACGCGTTGAATTTCTTTGAGCATCGTGGCAACGACCTTGTCTTTAATCTTGTCGCGGATCTCGGCGAGTTTAGCCACGTCGGTCATTTTATAATTCGGCAGCTTTAACTTGCGGGCCAACTCTTCGATGTACACGCCTTGGTAACACGTCTCTGGGTAATCAATGGTAATCCCCTGTTGCTGGAAGTACCGGCGCAGCACCGACTCGGCCAGCACGTTAATCTGGTTGCCCCGGTCATTCACGTAATACTCGCGATAGACTTTGTAGCCGACCCGCTGCAGGACGTTCCCCAGTATATCGCCCAAAAAGCCGCCGCGGGCATTAGCCAACGTGAGGGGTCCAGTGGGGTTAGCCGAAATGAATTCTAAGTGCGCGTGTTGGCCCTTGAACGCTGTTGACTTGCTTAGTGATGCCGCAGACTTTTGCAGGCCTTTGGCCTGGGCAACTAACCACTTGTCGCTCAAGGTAATGTTGATGAACCCTGGACCAGCCACATCCACCTTTTGAATACACTCTGCCTTCGTTGCCGCTAGTCGCAAACTCAACTGCTGGGCCACGTCGCGCGGCAAGGCATCTTGCTTTTGCGCCACGCCTAAGGCGACGTTGGTAGCGTAGTCGCCAAACTCCGGGCGCGGTGTGCGTTCAATTTTCGGCTGCGGCATTCCGGCAACCTTGGCTATCAACTCCTGCAGTTCAGTACGAATGTTCATGGCTAAAGTATAGCATTGACAAAATACGCTCACTCTTGTAATATTTGATGTCGGTAGAAAGCACCTTAAAACAGACCGAAAATCAAACCTTGAGGAGGTAGTACTTTGAAGGCTTCGAACTCTAGTCCATTCTTTGCCGCAATCATTCACGCGCTTCTTGAAGAGATCCGTTTTGAGGTCAAGATGAATGAAATTCCAGAAGCTCTTCGTAAGGCGCTTGTGAGCGACTCTGGGCGCATGAGTATGGCATTTACAAGGCTGCTTGCGGCAACCGATTTGCCGCCGAGCTTTATGCCGGTACGTTCAAATAACGCTGTCGC
Source organism: Patescibacteria group bacterium (assembly GCA_038063455.1). Lineage (GTDB taxonomy): Bacteria > Patescibacteriota > Patescibacteriia > PEXW01 > PEXW01 > CAIPSZ01. The sequence goes on along the minus strand of JBBTVB010000001.1, from coordinate 47,913 downwards.
CATTGGCAGGGCCATAGCCCGGGCAATCAAGCAACGTTGCCAAGTAATTGGCAACCCAACGAGCGAAATGTACATGTGCTCCGAAGCACTTCAAGTCCTGGGACTGGCATTCGGTGCCCAGACCGATGATGACTTCGAGGCTGTGTTGCGCCATCACCCGCTAACCAGTGGGCTCCTGCCGGAACGTCTACCTGCATGTGTCTAAACCATGCACCCCAACCTTGGCCCGCTATCCTTTACCGGACGCGGGCCTCATTTTTTCTACGCTACGGCCCGCTCCGACTCGCGGAGCGAGGCGAGCTTTACGGCTCTATAGCTCTCCAGCTACCCTTCTCCTATGCCTCAACTGGCCCGCAACAAAAAAGCGACCTTTAACTACGACGTACTAGAAACGTACGATGCTGGCATTGTCCTTACCGGGCCGGAAGTAAAGTCAGCCAAAACTGGCAATATGAACCTGCAGGGCGCATACGTGAGTTTGCGGGAAAGATCGCTGTGGCTTGTCCACGCCTACATTGCGCCGTACAAACCCGCAGCTACTGTCCAAGTCGGTTACAATCCTGAGCGCGACCGACACTTGCTGATGAAGCGCTCAGAGATTTCTACGCTCATTGGAAAAATGCACAGCGCGGGCTGCACGCTTATCCCGCTAAAATTCTTTACCCACCGCGGCTTGGTAAAAGTGAGCATTGGCCTAGCGCGTGGGAAAAAAGCACATGATAAACGAGCATCGATTAAAAAACGAGAAGTGTCGCGTGACGTTGCCCGCGCGATGCGGCAAAAGGGTTAAAGCAGAGCAAGCTCTGCCACTACAGGTAGCGGGCCAGCTTGCTGGCCAATACTGAAAAGTCCCGTTGAGCCTAGGACTAGCCCTAGTCTCCACGGGGATGTTCAGAAGTTGATAGATTGCATTACGGTTGGTGTGCGGGTCGCCCGCGTTCGGCACGGCGTAAAACTGCTGGACAACTCGACAACTGCCAATAGCATTGTCAGCAAGGTGAAGACTGCGTTCGCTAACGCGTTCACAGTTCCCAGCTTTGCTCCGGCGTTCGCTTAAAAACCGATAGCCCATTCGCCCCGCGACCTGGCGCGGGAATCGCGAGTGTTATATTCCAGGCGTAGGTTGCGCGGGGGTGGTAACAACGCAACCGAAAATTACTTCCACTAGATTCTGCCGGGCTTGGGCGCTCCATGCGGCACAATCGAAACACCCGTGAACGCCCTACACCTGTAGACCACCTGCCCGCCGCATTCTAGACAGGGGTGCAAGACCCCTCATCTCCACCATGCACCAGTCGCCCGAGCTTCGCTCGGACTCCGGTGCATGGCAGGCCACCTGCTAACAAGCCTTTCTATAAGAAAAGCTTCTAGCGACTGGGGCATGCCCTGAACCCGAGCCTCCGCGAAAGCGGAGTAGCGAGTGGTTCGGGGCAAATTTCCAAAGTCGCCCACGCTTCGCTCGGGTTCATGGCAGGCCATCTTTAAGAAGTACCAACCTCTTATAAATGACCAAGCCATGAAAGTGTGACGAGTGGTTCATGCCCTGCACCGGAGCCTCGCCGTCAGGCGAGAAGCGACTGGTGTGGGGCACTTCGGTTATAATGTATAGATGATTACGGACTTTCATTACGTCTACGCGCTCCAAAGCCTCAAGGATCGAAAACTCTACATCGGTTCCACGGGAGACCTTGAGAAACGCCTAAAAGCACACAACGCCGGCCAGAATATTTCGACGGCAAACCGTCGTCCATTCAAACTCATCTTCTTTGAAGGCTTCCTAACTGCTCCAGAAGCCCGACGGCGCGAGGCGTACTTCAAAACCACGAAAGGTAAAATCGCCCTCCGTACCATCCTGAAAGACACCCTGGAAAGCAAGTAAATTCTGCTATACTACTCCCATCTCGTTTCCTAACTCCTCACGCGTATAAGTACCAAACGTTTCCGCATCAACCTTCAGATTCGCTTACCCGAGGTGCAAATTATTGATGCGGATGGCAAGTTCGTTGGCAAAATGCCTACCGAGCAGGCTCTTGCGCTGGCCAAAGAGCAAGAACTCGACCTGGTCGAAGTGAACCCGCGGGCCAACCCGCCCATTTGCAAAATCATTGACTGGGGTTCGTACCTCTACCAGCAAGAAAAAGCCGAGCGCAAGCAGAAGGCCAAAGTGAAAGTGTCCGAAATTAAGGGTATCCGCCTGTCCCTAAAAATCGGCGCGCACGACCTGGACATGCGCCGCGACCAAAGCTTGAAATTCTTCGAACATGGCGACCGGGTGAAGCTGGAAATGATTCTGCGAGGCCGTGAACGCGCCCGCATGGATTTGGCCAAAAAAATCCTGTCCGACTTCATTGCCAGCCTGGGCGAGGGCGTGGTAGTCGACTCCCCCGTTTCGGCCATGGGCGGCCGTTTGAGCGTGCTTATCCGGAAGAAGAAGTGATGCTTCGCGGAAATAGCAATTCCTCATGATAAAGTTTAAGCGAAGCATCATCCCGCCGACAGTTTAGAGTTGAGGCCCCCTTGGCGGGATCTGCATCCCTTGACGCCAAAGGCAAAACCGGGTACAGTCTACAAACTATGCCGAAAGTAAAGACCCACAAAGCAACGGCCAAACGTTTTCGGCGCTCCGGCGCCAAAAAGGGCAGCCAAAAGATCATGCGCCGTGCAGCGGGGCAAGACCATTTTAATGCCCGAGAATCTGGAAATATTACTCGCGGAAAGCGGAAAGACAAGGAAGCTCACCCCACCAACGTGCGCGCTATCAAGCAGCTCACGCCATTTGCCTAACCTATGCGCGTCAAACGAGGTACCAGCCACATTAAACACCGTAAAAACCTTCTCGAGCGGGCCAAGGGCTATCGTTGGAAGCGCAAGTCCAGCGTCAAGCTAGCTAAGGTTGCCGTCCGCAAAGCCGGCCGCTATGCCTACATCCACCGCCGCTTGAAGAAGCGCGACGCCCGCAGCCTGTGGCAGATTAAGATTAATGCTGCTGCCCGCTTGAATGAGACAACCTATTCCAAGCTTATCAACGCCCTGAAGAAAGCAAATATCCAGCTGGACCGCAAGATTCTAGCTCACTTGGCCGAATTCCACCCGGAAGTATTCAAGGCGATTGTAACCAAGGCAAAAGGCTAAGCCATTAAAGCTATATAGCCCGAGCGCGCCTCTCCGTGGGTGCGCTCGTTTAGTTTTAATAGACAGCGTACCAAGCGGAGGCGAAGGCTGCGCTTGGTTTTATGTCTATAGCTTTACGCCTCTACAGCTCTACAGCTATCCTGCCTACATGATTCCGCCTCGTTCCGTACTCCTGTCGTTCATTGCTCTTGCCGTGCTTGCCAGCGTCATGTTCTTCTGGAGCTTGGGCACCAACCCGCTGGAAAAATGGGATGAGGCGATCCACGCGCAAGTGACGCACGAAATGGTCGAATCCGGTAACTGGCTGGAGCTCACCTGGAACCACGAGCCGTACTATTGGAAACCGCCCCTGCGTTTTTGGTTGGGCGGTGTGGCAACTGCCGTGCTTGGTGAAAACGAGTTCTCCATTCGCTTCTGGTCTGCACTTGCCGGCACGCTGACCACGTTACTAATAGGACTGTGGGCATGGCAGATGAGTAAAAAGCATTCAACGATCTGGTTGACTGTGATGGTTTTTCTTTCGGGAAAATACCTTTTTGGCCACGCCTTCCGCACTGGCGAGACTGATGGGTTGCTAACCTTCTTTACGGTCCTTAGCCTGTGGGCCTACTGGAAGAGTTGGTCAAAGCCGCGCTGGTTACTCTTAGTCGCGGCTGCGCTGGGACTAGGTTTTATTACAAAATTTACGGCCATTGCATTTGCCGGCATCCCAATCTTGCTCCACCTCATTTTTACACGAGGCTTTAATACATACTCAAAAAAAATTTGGTTACAGTCCATTAGTGTAGGGCTAATAATTATCGCGCCCTGGATCGTGAGTCAGTTGCTGCTTCGGGGCTTTACATTTATACAAACCACTATTAGCAACGATGTAGTGGAACGATCTTCAACAAACTTGTACGGCTTCTCGGCCGGACCAGGCTGGTACTGGAAAGTTTTTATTCAGCGCTTCTTCCCCTTTGCCGCCTTTGCCCTGCCAGCCAGCGTCTGGGCAATCGGCCGGGCCTTAAAAAAACGCGACCAACTGCTAACCTTCTTCCTAATATACCTCGCCAGCGGAATCATCCTGCTCTCGGTGAACGCAACCAAAAGCTCATGGTATCTCCTACCCCTCTACCCGATTCTTGCACTCGTCATGGGAATGTGGCTCACGCGCTGGTTTGCCTGGCCGTTGCGCTGGACGACCGTGGCGCTCATTGGGTGGGGCGTGGTCGCATTCGTGCGGCGGCTGCCGAGCATGGTGCCCGATGACGGCCTGACCCATTGGCTGGTGCCCCAAGCCTATGTTGCTGGGCTGGATGGCCAGAGCGGACGGTGGCTTACCGCCCTGGGTATAGGCCTGTTGACTGTGGCGCTAACTATTGTTGCGCACTACCGTAAATCCCGACTACTCTGGCGAGTAATACCCATGGCCGTACTCCTCTGGGTGGGCACGCTCGCACTGGCGGGGCAACGGGCTGAACTTATGCTGCAGCGAGGCGAACCGCTCTTACCCGCCACGCGAAAAATCCTCCAGGCCGAACAGCCGGAAACCTTGTACATACAGAATATCTACGTGCACCATGAACCAACTATTCGCTACTACCTGGGCAATGAACCCGGGACCACGCTGGTGCACATTGAAGGCCTGCAACCAACCAGCGGTCTGGTTTTAGAAAAAATTCAAAACGGAATCGTGCCATTCCCTGGCACCCTACTGCTGAGCTCGCCAGATTTCCAGCTGGTACGCATTGCACCTTAGCCCTCAAAGTAATCGTCGTCTACCCAATTATACTTGAACGCTACATACCGGTACGGCTCATTGCTGGTATTCCGAACTTCGTGTTTGTCATTGGGTTCGACGATGAGAATATCCCCGGCTGCCAGTGGGATCTTTTCGCCGTTTACCCAAAATTCCCCAGCGGTATTGAGGAAGTAAAAAATTTCCACTTGCTGCTTGTGGTAGTGGCTCGCGGCCACTTGCCCTGGAGCAATCGAAAGTTCCTGCACCAAAAGGCCAGGCGCCTTTAGCACTTCCGGAGTCGCCAAGACTTTTTTGCTATACCCTGGCTTGTGCGTCCATTCTGCCTTGCTTCCTTGAATGTGTTGCATACGTTACAGTATACAACACTAGCGACCTTGGCATGTCCTAAAGGCCGTGTTACAATCGGCTAGCTCAATTTTGGACCCGTAGTGTAGCGGTTAACCCCGCACCAATCCTCGCTGGTGCTCGGATGGTACGGGGCGAGCACGTCAAAAGAGTTTGCAGCGTTGTCGGTTGGACCCGTAGTGTAGCGGTTAACACGTCTCCCTGTCACGGAGAAGATCGAGGGTTCGATTCCCTTCGGGTCCGCCAGCCGACAGCGCTGCACCGTCTCCCTGCCTGCCCCGCACACACGAGCCTAGTGCGTGTGGTGCGCGGGTCACGGAGAAGATCGAGGGTTCGATTCCCTTCGGGTCCGCCAAACGAACAGGCACCATAACGTGGTGACTGATCGTTTGTCTGAAGGGAATCGAAGCTTGCGACCCATCGGGAGCAAGCCGGTCACGCAGTGACGATTCCCTTCGGGTCCGCCAAACGAACAGGCACCATAACGTGGTGACTGATCGTTTGTCTGAAGGGAATCGAAGCTTGCGACCCATCGGGAGCAAGCCGGTCACGCAGTGACGATTCCCTTCGGGTCCGCCAGCTCGTTTCGCTCTTCACCCTTCGCCCCACCGAAGGTGGTTCTTCGGGTTGCGTGCGAATCCTCGCTTTACCCCACGAACGCGTGCTCCCCTTCGACAAGCTCAGGGTGCGCACCACATTCGCGGGGACCCCGTATTGAAGGAATCAAAGCTGGCGACCCATTGGGGCCACAACGTGGTGACTGAGCGTTTGTCGTTGTTAGCAAAATCCCCTAGGCTAATAGCATGTCACGCATTCTTGCATTTTTTCGACGTGGTCCCGTAGTTGCCGTCATCATTTTTGCTGGAGTCACACTCTTTCTGTTTGGGCCCGTCCTGCGTGGCTATGTGCCTTTAGGCGTCGGCTACCTTTCAAAGATTTTACCGGTTATCACTACAGATGGGCCAGAACACAGCTTGTTACATGACTCACTGGTACAAGCCTACCCATACCACGTCTTTACGAACGCGGCTATTCGGCAAGGCAAGCTTCCGCTTTGGAATCCGCTCATCTTTGCCGGTACACCGTTCTTTGCCAATGGCCAGGCAGCAGTACTCTCGCCACTTAAGGCGCTCTTCTGGTCTTTGCCACCAGCGGTGAGCTTTACATTCTCCATACTCGGCCAATTCCTACTTGGTGGCCTTGGACTGTACGTGTGCGCTGGAGCTTGGGGCTGGCGCCGGTCATCGCGTATCCTTGCTGGTCTGGCGTATGTATTAAGTGCACCATTTGTATTGTGGAGCACCACCAGCATCATGAGCGCGGTCGCCGCATGGCTACCCTGGCTTGTGTGGGCCATTCAAGGTTTGCACCGTACCCTGGCTTGGCGTTGGGTCGTGGGTATTGCCCTGCTTACCATGGCGACATTTTTTAGTGGCCAAGTGCAAATTGGCTTGCTGGTTATGCTGGTTAGCGGTATTTGGGCGGTGGCCTTCTGGCAACGCAACCAATGGCAAAAACGTCTTGGCCTTTTTACAATTGCTTTCGTTCTTGGCATAGGTTTGAGTGCAATACAATTACTGCCTATTGCAGAGGCTTCGCGTTATGCGTATCGGCAACCAGCGCCTGCACGTTGGTCGCAGTTAGTGCGGCCAAGTGTGCTGTTTAATCTTGAAACCCGCAACCTCCGCGCCTTTGCCACTCTGGCAGACCCGAACATTCTTGGGAACGCAAAAAATTTCCGTGGTCCGGCAAACTACCTGGAAGGAAATTTGTACATTGGCCCCGTGGTGCTGTTGTTGGCCATGCTCTCTTTTGCAGCCTGGCGACGAAGACTTTGGTGGGTTGCAGCTAGCACCGTAGCCGTCGTTGGTGTATTCATTGCGTTTCCCACACTTAAGGGATTGCTCATTAGCCAAACTATCCCTCCCCTTGCCTTAGCCACCGTATGGCGCTTTTCCTTTTTCTTGACGTTTGGTGCGGCAATTCTCGCTGGCCTGGGTGCAGAAATACTTGGCCAACGCTTCCAGCACTGGGGCGGCAGAATTGCACTGGCTGCGCTAGTTGTGGTTGGACTTTGGCAATGGCAGCACGTTCTGCCCTTTGGGCCTCGGGCCGACCTGTACCCCACATCACCTATCCTGGAAGCAACCGCGCAAGCCACGACAACTGGGCGACTTTGGTCGAGAGATAGCGACCTCAGCCAGTACATGGCCTATGGCATACCCACAATCTTTGGGTATGATTCGCTCTACCCGCTGTCCTACTTAGAATTGTGGCGTGCAAACAGCCAACTGGTAAAAAAGAATCAGCTAGTGGTGCGATCACCAAATACCCAAGTCCTTGCCGTAACCGGGACACAAACGGTTTTGACCCTCCAGCCCCTGCCGCCAGATTGGCGCGCGCTTAACACGCAAGGCCGTTGGACATTGGCAGAGCACATTGCCCCCGTGCCGCCCATCCATGCAGTGCAGCGACTCGTCGCTAGCAGTAACCCCGCGGCGATACAGAATATTAATCCAGCCACCGAGGCACTGGTGACAGGTGCTGTGCCTGCTATAGATGCGAGTGCGTTGGTTACTATTCGAATACATACGCAGGAAGCAACGAACCTGGAAGCTGAAGTAAAAACAACGGGTTCGACCGTTGTCGTTACTAACCTGCAGTGGTATCCGGGGTGGCAAGCCCGCATTGATGAAAAAACAGCACCGGTACTAAAGGTCAACACCAGCTTCCTCGGCGTAAGCGTACCCACTGGCACGCATACGATCAGCTTCCGCTACGAACCAACCAGCGTTCGCTTGGGCGCCTTGGTAAGCGGCTGTAGTGTACTACTGCTGATCGGCGGGACCTGGCTGGTCAAACGTCGCCGACGCATTGCGCCACCAACTAGGGCGTGATTCGGAAAAATACTGAGGGTATTTTCCCCTTACTATCGGTTATGGCAAAGGCGCCTTTTTTGATAACTTGTTGTGTATCGCGATTAACAATTTTTACATCGTAGTAGCCAGGTTGCATTTTGCCGTACGGGATAAGCATATTCATGTTTGTACTACTTTTAACAAAAGTTTTTACTTTGTACGGCCCGACGGTAACGCTGGCTGCGCTGCGAAAGTGCTTACCAAAAATATCGAGGTAGGCGGTCTGCGTGTTGACTTTTGCCTGCTTAAGCTTACTCACTAAGAAGCGACTAAAAACTGGAGCAGGTAAACCAAATTTTGGACCACCCCGTACGTCAACAATCCGTATAAGGTCATTGTTACTATCGGCAACGTAGAGTTTTGTACCATCACGACTTATGGCTAAACTCCCTAGCCCATTAAACCGGGTAACCAAGCGGCCGCCATCACGATAGCCAAGCTTGCCGGAACCAGCAACGAGCGTGGAAAGGCCGGTCTGAGTGTTTACTACCATCACATGGCTAGAACCAGAACTCGTCAGGTACAAGAGGTTGTCCGGACCCATGGCCAAACCACTTGGCAATGAGAAGGCCGCGCCGCTTCCCTTACCTTCCGCGTACCCAACTTTACTGCCAGCCAGGGTGGTCACTTTGCCCGTCGCAACCACAATAGCGCGAATGCTACTGTTGCCAGTATCCGCGACGTAGAGCGTCGTCCCGTCCAAACTCAGCGCCAGACGTTTGGGCGCGCGGAACTTCGCAGCGCTACCCACGCCGTCTACATATCCTGCGCTGCCACCAGCCAGCAATGCGGTTTGGCCGCTGCTACTGTTTACCGTACGAATACGATTGTTCCCCGAGTCGGCAACATACAGGGTGGTGCCGTCCGGCGAAACGGCGATGCCCTGAGGCCCCCGAAAGTACGCACACCCTGCTTGGGCTAAACTCTGGGTAGCGCAGGTACCGCCCTCTTGGTAGCCGTTGTCCATGCTGCCGTTGGAGTTGATAAGCCCCGCGCCAGAAATAAGTGCGGAGACAGCTGGGGTAGTTACGTGTATCTTTCGAATACGATTATTCCAACGGTCGGTCACGTAGAGCGTGCTGTCATCAGGGCTTAGAACAAGCGACGCAATGCTACTAAAGCGAACTCGTGGGTTCACTTGATCCGCTGGGCCTTCGCCGTAGTCATCAATGATATCGCCAATAACTGCCGACGTTTCTCCGGTAGCTAAAATAATCTTGCGCACGTGGTTGTTCACGGCTGCGTACATAGTGCTGCCATCCTGGGTTATGGCAAACGCCGTTGGCCGCCCCAACAGCACATCGGCTTGAGCGCCGTTCGTGTCGCCGAAACGCACTGAACCAATGTACGCATCTTCATCGCTTGGCGCGGTTTTGCTATAGCGGTGGATCGTACCAATGCCTGAGTTTGCAACGTAGACGTTTGCACCAAAAACGCGCAGGCCCACTGGGAGGTTTAAATCTCGCATGCGGAAATCCGTCGCAAAGAGACTTGTGGCTTTGGTCGTTAAATCAATGGTACGAATGTAGTCAGTGAGACCGTTGCCATCGCTGACGTATAATGTGTTGCCATCCCGGGTGACGCCCCAAACGTTGCGAAACTGCGCGGCCGCACCCGTGCCTTCCCAGTAGCCCGCCGCGCCAGAACCAGCAACGACGCTGGCCGACCCTGTACCAATGTTCACTTCTAACACGCGGTACGAACCACTGTCTGCCACGTACAGTGACGCACTATCTGCAGAGAGCGCAAGCTTCTTTGGTTTCTTGACCAGTGTCGAAACAGTCAGCAGCTTGCCGCCGGTGGTGCGTACTTTGCGGATCGCATTGCCATCCGTATCGGCAATAAAAAGCGTGCTGCTATGTAGCGTCACGCCTTGCGGATTTTTTAAACCGGTTTTGACCAATGTCGTAACTACGCCCGCTGGGGTAATTTTTCGAACTGCATTGTTCGCAGAGTCGGCCACGTATACATTGCCGCTGCTATCCAGGGTTATGCCGCGTGGTAAAGCAAAGGTTGCGCTCGTCCCTGCACCATCTTTATTGCCATATTCCCCTGTTCCGGCGAATGTGGACACAACACCAGCGGGTGTGACTTTACGAATAACATTGTTATACGTGTCTGCAATGTAGAAGGTCCCATTGCTGGTAACTTCGAAGTCTTCGGGAAAATCCAAAAGGGCATTGGTACGTGTGCCGCCATCGCCGCTATACATTTTTCCTAAAAAAGTCGAGACATCGCCATAGGCAGCCTGTACCGTGGGGGTAAACAAAAACGCCGCGCTGATAACCAGAGCGGAAAGTGCGAGCACGCGCAAACGAGCGTGTGTAGGCATAAGTATATTTTTCATTGGGAAATTTTTGTTTCTGTATGTATTGTAGCATATTGTAAACAAAAAGAAAAGAGCACATCGTAAGACGACGTGCTCTTGGTTGAAGGGTACAATGTTTACTTACAAAGGTTCAAGGCGGATGCTGATCCGTACCGCGCCTTTGTTGCTTTCGAAACCGTCGAGCGGATCGTTAATGGAAAATTCCAAGGTGGCATCGCCTTCCTCAGCAAGCACGATGGTCTTACTCTGTGCATTATGCAAGGGTAGCCAGGGACTGCTGTTCTGGCTGTAGATAACCGCATACCGATTGACGTCTGACGCGCGGCATTCTTCTGCATCCGGAAAGCCACTCGCATTTCGGTTGTAGCCCTTTTCATCACACCACCAATCTTGGATACCAGCAATTTTCTTGTCGTACACCTGATCGGGGCAATACCATGCCGAGTCTACGCACACTGTTGCACGCCAACCTTGCTTCACTACAAAGGTTAGCGGCTCGTTACTCTGCAAGTTCAGCAGCGTATCGATGTTCAATGAGTCACTTGTAACCGAGTCTTTTAGCTGTGGGTGTTGCGGACTAGACGCTTGCTTCAACTGCGCTGTTTCTGCAACTTGCTGTAGGAATTCCTGATTTTTGCGATACACTTTTGCAGCAGCAAGGATAGAATCCTTTTTTGCTTGCGAAAGCTGAATCGAACCACTGTCAAGGTTGCTGGTAATCCTGCCAACCTCGCGGCTGACATTATTCTTTAACGTGCGATCAGTCTTCTCAAGCGTAACTGTTAACGGGTCACGCACAGATTCGTACGCTGAAGCAGCTTTCGAAAAGAGGCTATACATCAACAGCAGGGTAACCAGTGCCCCCACTACGATCGTTGCCCAGTAACGAAACCACGCAGCTAGTAAGAGCGCGGTAATTACTCCTGGTATATACTCGCACCAACTTGGGATAGCCCATTGTGTTGCAATGAGTATCGCTATTACCCAGGTAAGAGCAATAGCCCAAAACACTTCTTTTCCATTCAAATGCTTATTCATGTTTCTTACCTTCTCACAAGCTTTTTGTAAATCGTGTACACCCAATCAACAACTTCCGCAATGGTCAAAAGCATCAGCAAGGTTCCATGGCCGCTCGCTGCTGGCGCAGTCGCCACAGTTACAGGTGTTGCATTTGCAGTGTTCGTTGTTGGTTGTTGTGAAAGTCTTTTCTGGTTGGCGAGTAACGTTTGCACCCACTGCTTTGCTAAGCCAGGCTCTTCAAGCTCAATCACGCCCCCAGAATGAGGCTGTAAGCGGTGCTTGATAGTCTTGAAACCTCGCTCTATTTCTTCCCGCCGCGCAATTACCCAGTATGGCATTGCAAACAGCGAGAGCAGTAGAGTTCCACCAACAAGCAGGAAAAAATTCCCAATGCTCATTGGTACGCTGCGGTATGCAGTGAGGGTGGTTTCGACACCCGCCACCACATTCGGCAATTGCTCGCTTACGGGATGCTGGAGGTAGGCTTGCACGGCAAGCATAAGGGTCCAGGCAACCCAGGCAAACATTACTGGCACGCCCAGAAACAGCAGGATGTTTGAACGTCGATTGTTGGTGCCCCAGCAAAAACCGAGGAGGCCAGCAATCGGGCGAACCACACCATACACTATAGTCGGCCGGCCGTTACGTCGGACAAAACGCGTAAATGCTTTTGTCTTGCGCTGTAAGCGGCTCGCTTTAACTGTAGGTACGGCAAGATTGCTCACAAGTAAACCAGGCGATGGCGGCGGCTGGGTATTCGGTGTGTACTGAATAATCCTGGCCCCACGACGGAAAGCCTGCATGAAATGCTGCGGGACAGGGACGGGAAGCAACAACTTCTCTTCACTCTTTACAGCGCGGGATTCTTGCCCGAGCGCGCTGGGTAAATCGTAGATTTGGCTCTGCTTGTTGCCCGAAACATCGACTCGGAATTTCGTCCAATCGGTGTTCGGATCGCAAGCAAGCTCAAGGATTGCCACCCCATGCAGATTGGTAACGAAGGGCTTCTCGTTACCAAAACCGGTGACAGTAAGACGCGCACCTTTCACTGGCTGCCCGTCTTTATACTCGGCCTTTGCCCGAACCGTATACGTCCCTTTTGTTTCCATCTGCTCTGGGTCGCTAAAATCGACATGATACGGGATGGGTTCGGGCGGGGGAATCAATTCAAGAATATCAGAAAATACTGTACCAACCCCTTGCACAATTGCACGGATAGGTACGAGTCTTTTTGATCCATCTTCCAAAAATGGAAGAATGAGAACCGCCTTCGCTTCACCATGCGGACCAGTTTGTACGGTCTGTACAGTTTCGGAATAACCTACTAAATCCACCTTCACATCTGGCACAACAATGTCGTTACGTGTAGTGGAAACAACGCAAGTAACCGCAAAGGCGTTCTCTTGTGTCTCTACTACATGCTGCACACTTGCGCGCACAGCATTTGATGGTACGGCACTCGTGGGCAGGACATCAAAAAGCTCAGAAGCTTGGATGGTTAATTCATTTTCGTCACCATCTAGCATGCCAACCGCACGAACTGTCACGCGGTGTTTATTAATCGGCAATTTAAAATCCTTAATAAGGAACTTCAAAATGCCAGACCAATTGGTTGTGTCAGTGAAAACCGGACTACCATTGACGAGGAGCTCAAGCATTGTGGTTCGCCAGGGTTTTTTCCCGCGAACTGCTTGTACTTCTACCACCAGGGCAGAAATGTAGGGATCATAGACACACTTGGTGATTTGCAATGCATGGATAGCAGTACGATCATCTTGTGTGCGATTACCACCTTTTGGGCGGTCATCGTGATTTTGTGGACCTCTTCTTGGACCACGGTTTTGCTCAGACATGAGAAACCTCCTACTCCTCGCCATTGGCGGAAGTCGTTTATAACGTTACTTCATATTATTTACTATCTTTTTCGCTAACTTGTTATTCACTTGTCAACGAACGCTCAGCTTGTGGCCGAGGCTACAGCCAATAGTTTCCTATTGTTTGTAACGCTGTACAGTAGCAAGAAGTGGTCAATTTGTCAACCTCTGCCGCTAGCGCACCTGGCATTGCGTCACTGAACACTCCACCAATACGTCGCCTAGCAGGTCTGTGCGGAAAATCTGGATCCCCTGCTTCTCGAGCAGCTCCAGCACCCGGGCTGCGGGATGGCCGTAACGATTCTTTGCGCCGACGGATACCACGGCAATGTTTGGGTGGACAGAAGTAAGAAAAGCCTCGGTTGTAGAGTACTTGCTGCCATGGTGGCCAACTTTGAGCACTTCTGCGGCCACATTACTCCCCTGCTCCAGCAACTGCTTTTCTGCCGTGTCGGGCGCGTCACCGGTGAGCAAAATATCCTGGCTGCCATACGACACCCGCAGCACAATAGATTTTTCATTGCTCTCTTTAGCGTGCGCCAAGCCTTCAATGGTTGGCCACAGCACCTGAACGCGCACGTCACCAAAAGTGTATCCCTGCCCAGCTTGCGCCTCGATAACGTTGACGTGATACTTTTCTAATGCGGTGAGCAATCGCTGGTAGATTTTGGTCTGCTTCATCGCATCACGATTTATCAGCGCATTGGCGACGCGCCCACTTTCCACCACACCCACGAGGCCGGTGATATGGTCCGCATCGGCGTGCGTGGCCACCAGCAAATCTATAGCGCGGTCGTTGATGGGAATATGGCTGTCAACTTCTTGCACGAAATCTTGATGCACTCCCCCATCCACCACAATCGTATCGCGGCTGGGGGTGCGGAGAATGATGCCATCGCCCTGACCGACATCGGCAAACCACACGCGCAATGCTGCTGGCTCGCGGCCCGACGACCAGGTAACGCCCGCTGCCAGCACAACAACGAGCAAAGCAAACCGCAGGGCCCACATTTTAGTCGAAGAGGGGGCGGACATGACGTCGGGATAATCGGAGTGAGGCAAACGTAATGATACCAGCTAACCCCAGCGCAGCACTGCTGGGCAGCAAGACACTGGCGGCTGGTAACCGGCTGGCATACAGCACGACCAACTCAATTGCGTGCAACACTGCCCATGCTGCCGAGCCAACGTAGGTAGCCAGGAAGGGCAACAGGATGCTCATACCCGCCACCGCACCCACGCAGGCCATGACCAAAGGCACCAGCGGCACCACTATAATATTTACGAACGGGCCAATAATGGAAACTTGACCAAAGGTAACTAAGCTTGGTGGCAGCGTAGCCAAAGTTGCACCAAGCGTGGCAGCGAGCACGGTTGCAATGCTTGATGGGAGGTGACGCGCAAGCTGCTCTTCCAATGGCCCACTAAACGCTACTAGCCCAAAGGTAGCAGCCAGCGAAAGTTGGAAGCCGACACTTTCCCACAGCAAGCCTGGCCACACCCACACCAGCAGCAACGCCGCGGCCACCAGCACATTCATGGCTTGCGCCGGCCGACCCAAGCGCTGGACGACAACCGCCAACCCGGCCATGACGCTGGCACGTAAAATGGACGCTTCCACATTGGTCAGCAAGCAGAAGGCTGGTGCCACGACGAGCACCACGCACATATTTGTGGTCTTCGAAAACCGGCTGGCACCCAAAATGCTAATAAAAGTTAAGACGACGGCCAGGTTCCCGCCCGATACCGCGAGTAAATGGTTAATGCCGGCGCGCCGAAAAGATTGCACCAGGTCTTTTGCCGGTTCAGCCACATCACCCAGCAGCATACCCGCGCCCAGACGCGCTTCCCGCTCGGGCATGGCGGCAATAAGCTTTTCGACAAAGTCTTCACGCACGTTGCCCACCCATCCGATTTCCGGCGGCGCCGGCTCCAGGGTTGGGCTCACGTGGATGCGGAACGCCAAGCCCGCAAAAATACAAGTGCACACAAACACTGCGCGCCAACCTGGTCGCCAACGTATGTAGAGTGTAACCAGCAGCGCGGACACGACCACACCCCGAATCCATTGGGGTTCGGTTATTAGTATGCTCGTGGCGGCAGCCGTAGCTGCAGCGGTAAAGAATAGCCAACGCGACGGGGTCATAGTGGACCTCGCCCTCTTGCATACCTAGAGTACCGACCACCGTCGCGCCTGTCAATTTGCTAGCAATATCAAGCTATGCTAGGTTCGAAGCAACAAAACGAACCAGTGGAGGAACAATGAACATTGCCATACTCGGCAAACGCCAAGAAAACCAGGACATCAATAACATTGCAATACTGCTTGGTAAAGAGCTCTCAATGCCAGATACTGAAGGTACACATGCCCGCCCAGCTCGCATACCCGGTAACAAAATTTTAGTTACTGGGGCTGGAAGTGGAACATCTGAGGCAGTGCGTAAAGGGGCGTTTGAGTCATCGCTCCGGCACGTCACTACCCATTACATCCATGACATCCATACCAGCGTACTCTCTCGCTGGACAGAAAATGACGGCTACTACACAAAACGACACGGCACATCGCTGGAGCGAAGCCAGTTTGTAAGCTCTGCATCGACAGTTATCTGCCTCGATATTAACCGCGGCAATATTGGCACTATCCTTTGCCTACTTAACGAGCAGCGGAGTGATGCCACACTGACGCTCACGCGGCAGCCCTTGCCCAGATTGCTGCTACTGTGGAATGGCTGCTTCGGCGCAATTAACACACGGCCAAGTTTGCCAAAAATGCAAGCCGTGCTCGGCCCCATGGTAGATGAAATTGATGCCCAGGCATTCGTCAGTTTTCAAGCTGCTGCCGATGCACTGGAACACATCAAAACATTCGCTAAAACAAGCAATGGTTACTAATTCGGCATTCTTCTAAGCAGTGCATTCGCGCTGCTTTTTATTTGCCTTTACCCTTCTGCCAGCGCAGGTAGCCTTCCATGAACGGTTCCAAATGGCCATTGAGCACATCGTCCGGGTTGGTGGTTTCCACGCTGGTGCGGTGGTCTTTCACCAGCTGGTACGGCTGCAGCACGTAGCTGCGAATTTGGTTGCCCCAGGCCGCCTCGCTGTAGGCCCCGCGCAAAGCCTGTTTCTCTTCTTGCTGCTTGGAAATGTTGAGCTGGTGCAACTTGGCGCGCAGGATAGACATGGCGGTCTCGCGGTTCTGCCGCTGCGAGCGCTCGTTCTGGCAGGTCACGGTAATGCCCGTCGGGATGTGCACAATACGCACCGCCGAGTACGTCGTCTGCACGCTCTGCCCACCGTGACCAGATGAGAGATACGTATCCACGCGCAAATCTTTCTCGTCAATCGCCTGCTCTTCCACATCCGCAAACTCGGGTAACACTTCGACCAGCGCAAATGAGGTATGGCGCATCTTCTCCGCGTCGTAGGGTGAAATACGCACCAGGCGGTGCACACCTGCTTCGCTCTTCAAGTAGCCATAGGCCCATCGACCACGGACAATAACGGTCGCACTTTTTATACCCGCTTCTTGGCCCTTCGATTCATCAACGACGCGCGCGCTCCAGCCTTGGCGTTCACAGAAACGCAACAGCATACGTAGCAGCATCTCGGCCCAATCCTGGGCGTCGGTACCACCCGTGCCGGCGTGGACGGAAAAAATTGCGTCCTTACTATCGTACTCGCCGGCGAGCAGCACCTGAAACTCCAAACCGTCAAACTGCTTTTTCAGTTGGGCAAACTGCTCCGTAATTTCTTTGGTCAGCTTCGCGTCTTCATGAGTCTCGTCAGCTAAATTACCTAGGTCATCCAGGTTGGCCTTCAGCTGTTGCCACTCCCCCACTTCTTTGCGCAAGGCTTCAGCTTGCTGGCTTACGTTGCGCGCGTTTTCCTGGTCAGCCCAAAAATCAACTTGCGCCATCTGGTCGTCAAGTTCGCCGAGTTTTTGCCGACGCTGGTCTAGGTCAAAGTAACCCCCAAGTCGAAGCAAGCTTCGCCTGGAGGTCGCGGATCTGGTCGGTGAGACTGGGCATGAGGGGAAGATAGCTGTAAAGCGGTAGGACTGTAAAGCTCGCCTTCCTATTCTGTCATTCCGACAACCGGAGAGAGGAGGAATCTCGCATTTGGAGAGAAAATTCGAGATTCCCCCGCCTGCCTTCGCCAGCGAAGTACGGCGGGCAGGTCGCGCCGCCGTTGCGGCACTCGGAATGACAAAGGGAATATTGACAAACCATCCCACGGTGCTAAGGTGGGCTGTAATTCCGCGCACATTGACAATCCACTTACAATAAATGGCCATAGCCAAAAGTGACCGAGATGCATTCGGTGTTTTCTGGCTATGGCTACCACAGAGATAGCCCGCTAGCAAAAAAACAACGGCACATGTGCCACAAAAGGAGAGAAGACATGTCTTCGTATTCAGAAGGTCAAGTCCATCAGTTGATGGAAAAATTGGAAGCGGCAGGCTTTACTGCTGCAGATATAACTCTTCTTGGTCAGTGTAATAACTTGCCAGGAATGCTCGATGTCCTACATGGACGTTCAGAAATTGTAAAGGTTACACACAAAGAAAAAACTTCTGCCAACACCATCGTCCGTGTAGACCGTTCGGTTAGCCCAACCTACCCCTGCTTGAAAGTACTGATGCATCCGGAATTGGAAAATACCGGTTCCAGCGAGTATGACCTTACTACTGCAGTAGAGTTATGGCTTCATAACGACCAGAAAAGAGGCGTCACCAATGGACTGATCATATATGACTACCTCAAGAAGAAAGCCATGCTCGAGTCCTGCCTTGGCCTCACTGACGCTCTGGCGATCCAAAAGCTCGGCGTACCTGCATTTCAAAAGATATTCGGTAATAAAACCGTATACTTCTGGAAATCAGTTGTGCGGCGCCGCGACGGTCACCTCCGCGTCCCGTGTCTCAACGTGCGCGCGGGCAAAGTGATCCTACACTGGAGCTATTTCGGTCTCGAATGGCTGAAAAATGATCCTGCAGCTCGTTTCGCAAACAGCAAATAGAATTATCTTTTTCAAAAATCCGCATTGGTTTATCCAGTGCGGGTTTTTTAATGGCGTATAGCAAATAGCTCAGATGCAAAAACCATATGCTATTGACTATACGCTCCTCACTTCAACTCTTCCAGCGTCACCGTAACGCTTTTTTCCTTACTCTTGCTCAGTACTTTAAGGGTAATACTCTCGCCTGGCGCGCGCTTTTGAATAAGGCTGGCCAAGCTGGTATCGCCTTCCAACTTTTGGCCGCCAATTTCTAGAATAATGTCGTTTTCCACCAGGCCAGCTTTATCGGCTGGGCTGCCGGGAATAACCGCCAGCTCGCCCTGCGTGTTGCCGCGCTGAATAAGCACACCGTAGTCCACGCTCAGCTTGTTCTGCTCTTGCAGGGCTTTGGTCACGGGCACGTAGCGCACGCCCAGGAATGAACGAACGATCTTGCCATGCTTCTTCACACTCTCGAACACGAGCTTGGCCTGGTTCACTGGGATGGCAAAGCCAATCAGCTGGCCTTCCTGGCTCACCGCGGTGTTCACCCCAATCACTTGGCCATCGATGTTAAGCAGCGGCCCGCCGGAGTTGCCCGGATTGATGGCCGCATCAGTCTGGATAACATCTTCCAGCGTCTCGGTAGACTGGCCGTCGCCGGCGGTCACGCGACGCGCTAACCCCGAGATAACCCCTTTGGTAACGGTATTGCGATACTGACCCAACGCGTTCCCTATGGCAATAACGGTTTGGCCAATATCCAATGCCGTGGAGTCGCCAAAAGCAACGGGCGTAAGGTCTTTGGCATCAATCTTCAGCACGGCCAGGTCGTTGACTGGGTCGGTGGCAATAATTTTTGCCGTGTAGCGCTTGGCGTCGTTGGTGAGCACCGTGTACTCGGCGTCGGTGTCTTCCACCACGTGCTTGTTGGTCATAATGTAGCCGTCCGCGCTAACGATGAAGCCCGAGCCCCCGCCAACCTCTCGCTTGCCTTGCGGCACCGGTTGCTGGATGCCAAAAAAGTCGAACGGAAAAGCGTTGTTCGATTGATTGTAGATTTTGCTCAAATCTTTGCTCACGATAATGCTCACCACCGAGCCTTTTACCTTTTTAATAACGTCAACAGTTGCCGACTCTTCCTGCACGGTCACATTTTTTGTTGACGGGGTGGTAGCTATGGCATCTCCCTGGGTGCCAAAAACCTGGCGGAACCAAGTGTCAAAACGGCCAGAGCTCATGGCCCCGCCCAGTGCCCCAGCCAGCGCCCCCAGCACAATGCTCAGCAAGATTGCGCCGACCAGCGTACGCTGCGTCACGGTTGGTTGCGGCTTCGGGGGTGGGGTTGGCAAATCGTTCATAGGTATGCGCAAAAAATGCGAGTAAAAACAGTATACCACACTGTGTAGTAGACTTGCGGATTTATTCCTGACTCGCTGGCGTGTTCGTGTTTGCGGTAGCGGTATTCGTATTGGTGCTGATCGGCGCCGCTATGCGGAACAGGTCGTCGAGCGCAACAAAGCGGTAGCCTTGCGCTTGCAGCGTGCGCACAACTTCCGGAATTGCCGCGTAGGCCAAGTCGCTACCGGCATGCAGCAGGATAATCCCGCCGGGTTTTATGTAGGTCTGCACGCGTTGGGTAACGCTCTGCACGGTTGCCGTTGAACTTATATCCAAACCATCCACGGTCCAGGTCAGCGCGCAGTAGCCCGCAGCCCGCATTGCCGAAATCGCCTCGGCAGAACTATCGCCAAAAGGCAGACGCGCGTACGGCTTGGTCGACACATTCGTCACGCTGCGAATCAGGTCGTCGGTTGCTTGCAGCTGCGCCTGCACTTCCTTGGTCGTCAGTTTGGAAAACCGGAGGTTGTCGTAGCTATGGTTGTATATCGGGAAACCCGCATCCCGGATGCTTTCTACCGCCGCCTTATCATTTTCTACGAGCTTCCCGGTTATAAAAAACGCAACGGGTACGCCTGCAGTTTTTGCCGCAGGGAGAGTCTTTGATAGATCGCCAGGGACAGTGCCAATATCCAGCGTAAGGGCGACCGCTTTCTCGGTGGTATTCGCGCGGTCAAGTATGCTCGGACAGGCAGCGGTGCTCAAACCTGCCGCCCGCGGCACACTCACTGCCACGTTGGTGCTGACATTCGTATTGCTGGTAGTTGCAGGCGTCGCCTTCTTGCCGGTGCGCAGGTACGCCACGAAGAGCAAAATCAGGCCAACAATAACAATCCCCACCACCAACCGGCTGCGATCTGGGGGGGTACCCCGGCTGCGCCCAACAATATGCCCCGAAGCTGAGGTGTACCGACGGTAGTTCCGCATAGGCCCCATAGTACTGCGATTCCCAGGGTAACGCAAAGCCCCTCGCGGGCCGCATACTCGGGCGTGCAGTTTCCCCTTAGGCGCGCACTGCCTGGCGCTTGGCCCGGCTCCGCTCCCACGCTACAGCAATTTCCGCGATACCGAAGAATACTCCGGTGTAGAACAGGTCACCGGCCACGGTATTGCGCAGGAAAGGAAGGCCGTTGATAAACCCTTGCGTCAGTCCAGCTATATCGTACGTGTACAACCCGCCATGGTTGGTAAGCCACGCCCCAAAATTGGTCAGGACGTAGAACAGCGCCGAGCCAGCCAGCGAGCCGGCCACAATCATCCGCGCGCCTTTGCGTTCGCGCACCCACCAACCAAGAATGCCGACCAGGGCCATGCCGCCCCAGGTAAAGAATACGAGGTTATGAAAACCCAAGAAGGCGTCAGAAATAACCATGGCTACTACTGGGGCAATCAACGACGCGCGCTTACCCAAGTACACGCCACTAAAGAGCGCGACTGCCGCCACCGGGGCAAAATTCGGGGGGTGGGGCAGCAAGCGCGCAACACTGGCAAATGCCACAAGCACCACAAGCACGATGTTGGTTGGCGTAAGATATCGTCGGATGTGCATGTCCGTGAGTTTAGAAAGACGTCAGTTTCCACTCAATGGTATCGGTGGACTTGCTGGTGTACGAACCTGCACCGACGTCGGATGATTTCCCGTTCACAAAAAACTGCCAGTACTCGCTCTTCCCCGCTTCGCGACAATTAATACCGGTCACAAATTCACCCAACGCTGCCATGCTCTTGGTGCTCGTCTTTGGATACTTGCCCTTGAGCAGCTCAAGCGCGGTCGTGCCGTCTTTCCCAGGATACGTAAAGGTCGTAGCAACAGCCTGGGCGTTAACGTTAGCGCAGTCTGTATACGCAACCGTACGATGCTGGTATGCATAGACCCCAACCCCAGCGAGTGCAGCGATAACCAAAACACTTAAGAACGGGATGCGGAAACGTTTCAAAAATTCCATAGATATGACGTATTATACATACGAAAATAGCTGCGACATCAGGGCAGTCGCAGGACGGGTTCCATCCTTGTTCGACCTTTTTCCCGAAGGATTTATCTTCATCCTGCCAGGAGGCAAGATAGGCGTCGGACTCCCCTGCGCCCATTGCTGGGCCGGGATACCGTGGCGGGACCGTACCGGAATTGCCTGATCCCGAGCTTGTCGAGGGGCGCACCGGTTTGCCTGCTCAATTTTCAAAGCATATCTACCATACCAGACTACCTAAAAAAAACAACCCTACTGTTTTGTAGGGTTGTCGGTCTTACTTTTGGATCTCCCAAAAGCCTCACGTAGGTCTTCCCAGCTTCGAAAGTTAAGGATCAGAGCTCCAACAAAAGAGAGAACAATACTAGTGACTATAAACCCTACTAATTCCCACATGCTTCCTCCTCAATATGTATTTTGACTACATAATATACGTGCCTAGTAAAAAGTCAACAACATATTAGTAATCAATCCCCTTCACCGCAATGAAGCCTTTGTAGTACGGATGCTTCAGCATTTTCATTTCTGTCACTAGGTCAACCTGCTTGAGCAAGGCTGCAAACTTTTCGTGACCAGTCATAACTAGGTGAACGTTTTTTGCGGTTGGCGATGCAGCATGCTTTTTCAGCATTGCCACAACCACAGACACCGGGAAAAGCTTTTGCTCCAAGCACGAAATAATCTCGTCCAAAACCACCAGCTGGTATTTGCCCGAATGGATGAGCATCCATGCTCGGTCTAAGGCTTTTTTTGCTGCAGCTTTGTGTTGGGCTAGTGGTTTGCGGTCGCCCAAAATTCCCACAAAGCCCTGGCCGTGCACTTCTACGTCGACACCCAGTTTGCGCAAAGCCTCCCGCTCGCCCGACGGCCAGTCTGGACTTTTGTAGAATTGGAAGAAGAGGACTTTCCAGCCATAGCCGGCTGCGCGTGTGGCCACCCCAACTGCGGCCGTGGTCTTGCCTTTGCCATCACCAATGTAGGCAATGGTCACGCCGCGGTTGAGGGGTTTCAATTTTTTGGGTGGAGCTTTGCGGATTGGCATGCCTCTAGGGTACGGGAATATGTTTGTGGAGACAAGAAAAAAGACCGGTACACATTCCCGGTCTTTTGTAAAAGTACAATCTGACAATCAATCGATTTCGATTTTTATAACGTCGGAAGTCACATAGCTGTCCAACTCGAAAGTATTCAGGTTGGTAAAATGAAACACTGCTGCATGGCCAACGAAAATATCCGTGCAGCCTATACTTTGACGACCATCACCTAGCGGCTTCATTTCCGTAAATTTTATCTTCATGCCGGCAAGAACTCTCTCAGCGGTATCTGCCATTAAAGCGACGCCATAAATAAAGCCCTCAAAAAGAAACTTTCCGTCTTTAAAGAAGCGGCGCTGTTTGGCGACATTCGGCTGACTACAGGTGTACTCCGAGTTTCGGGTGTGAATGGTTATTGTGCGCGGATCATTCACGCCGATTTTTTCGACGTTCATACAACCTCCTGGGTTTGTAATGTGCCTTGTTACTCCTATAAACACGCTACTCTACCCCGTTGCACACAGGCTGTCAAGATGCTATTGACTCTCCAAAAGGGTGGCCGTATACTCATTGCACAAACAAAATCTCACGCTCACCCCCCTCTCGAATGGCTGCCAATCGACCCCAGATTGGCAGCCGCTTTTATTGTTATGCCTTGACAAAACCCATAGGCTGCGCTATGCTTCTGGGTTCGCCATTAATCCCTTGTCGATATATGGAAGAACTCAAGGCTCATGCTGAACGTTTTACGGATCAGCGACCAGACCTAGGGGTGCACGGCGTTATCGCCGCACTGGAAACCTTACACAGCATATTGGACGAGCAGCCAGAAACTGAACCTGCTCCCGACGCTGCTTAGCCCCTGCTTCGAAACCCGCCAACACAGCGGGTTTTAAGCTTGACAGCATAATAATGGCACCCTAAAGTTGTTAGCGTCAAAGTAAGTAAGATATAAAAAAATCAAAAGTCTGTGGAGGAAACAATGGACATTCTCATACTCTGTATCGTTGGCTTTGTCTTCTGCGTGCATATCCTTCTAAAGCTGGAGGGTGTAATTACAAAAGCATCGCAAGATGGAATCATTGTGCGCTTCCTGTACTACCTCGTGGCTGGATTTGTAACAAACATCTTCTTGGGCATGCTAATTTGGTTCGCTGCCCTGTGTGTTCTGGGAATGATGCATGCTGTACCTTCCGAAGTAGCATTGTCTTATCCTGACTCCCAAAATGTAGCAGCATGGGTCTCATCACTATGCATTACCATCTGGGTGTGGACGCAGCATAAAAATATTAAGAGCGCACTGCATTTGGCCCGAAATAAACATTGTTCAGCAAAAAATGGATAGATCGATGATACACCCTGCACAATAGGAAGCAGGATAAACCTCGCATAGGACGCGCCACCAGAAAGGCGCACAGCAATGCGGGTAGAATACACCCTCACACTCCTTGGGGCAGTCGTAGAAGGCCGCCGCCACGACAAAGTGGAAATCCGCTGGCAAGAACCTCGAGTCTCCAGGGACTCCTACAACATCCTTCCGGCATGGATTGCAACACGAGAGTACGTGTTGCGGAACATGCCAGATGTAACCGCGCTGGATGCCGCAGACCTCCACATCCACTTTGCTTAAGCACCTTGTAAGAACCATCCCCGGGTGGTTCTTTTTTTGTACAGCGGGAATGTTCTGGTTCGGACCCAAAGGCCTTGACCGGTTCGGGCGTTGAGCGTATACTGCTCACACAAAAAATACCGGAGGTGAGCATGAACATACAAGCATTTTCGTTGGATTGCAAAAATCCAAATCGTTCTGACGAGGTGCTGAAACTGCAAATAAAAAACGCGCAGCGTTGCGACGATTTGCCCGACGAGCAGATTGTCGAGCTCATCGTAATTATTAAAAGCGTAGGCTTCCGCGAGCACCTGCTGGAAGCGGTGCTTCGACCAATTCTGCGCCCGCACAGCCCGATTGTCTAACCAGCCACCACAAACCCTGGTGGCTATTTTCCTGTACACATTGTATTGACGCCGTAGTCCAACAAAAGTAGAGTGAGGTAAAAGTTACGCACCTTACCACATAGGAGTTCTGCCATGAGCATAGTGGCTCTCGAAAAAGTCTTAAAGAGGGCCCGTCGGCAAAAGTCAAAGACTGGCCGAGCCCATATTCTTCAGGCGTATATTAAGGCTATTAGTAAAACGCAGGATCTTGATAGGCTAGCCTACGCGTTTGATGCGGCAAGCCCGCATATCGGCCTTGTTGAGTCGTTCCTCGAATTGCTAAAAAAGCAAGTCTCCGATGAGACGATTGAGCAGTTTTTCTTCCGTCGCCTTTTACTACGTGTTCAAACGAAAGAACTGCTTATTGCACTCTACGAAATGCGCCGCCTGCAACCGGACGCGTATACACTGCTAGCGCTCCGCTACAACCAGTTGGTGGATCTATTCGCAGCACTGCCGCAAATGCCCGAGGAAGAAACCTCAAGCAAAACGCATTAAAGCAAGAGCGGACCCTAACGGATCCGCTCTTTTTTAAATAATAAGATTGACAGTATACACCACCCTTGCTAGAGTCATCTGAAAATACAATACAAATGAATCATACACATTGGAGGTTTTGACAATGCAAAAAAGTCTTAGTTTACTGGTTGAAAGCCAAGAAGCTACAAGCGCAACTATCCCGATTCGGTGGTGTCTGCTTCCAACAACCGTGGAACGTCTACGAGCAGGTAGTATATTGCACCCCTACGTGCTTGTGGGCTATCGAAACATGGAAAATAGCCATGAGCATCGTATGTTGTGTAGACTGGACGCAATTGTAACGTACATTACGTTTCAAAGTGCTGGTCAACATGAACTCTACGCCATAATGCTATCGAGTGATAATGCAAATGGAAGTGATCTGGCCAAATACACCGAACGCGAAGGAGAACAGTACACCTATCGGCTGTACAACAGGGGTGGACAACGAATTGAGAAAAAATTTACTGTCTCAGGTGGGGCCGACACGCGACCAATTCATGTTGCGTTAGAATTCTTCGCCAAGAAGCCGCCCCAGTGGCTCACTTTCTGGTGCAACTTATGGTTTGAAACGAAGCCACGTGATCAATGCCACCTTCGACGTCGAGCCCTTACGGCATTTACTGTTCAACCCTTTGTCATCGCCGCCTGGCTTATAGCCCGAACGATCATTGGGCTCATCGGCGCAGTTTTCGTGGTTAGTCGAGGAAAAGTACCAGGACCTGTGCTCACCGTACTGCTACACCCATGGAAACAATCACTAAAGTCTATATGGTGGTATCGTCCTGACTGGCCAATATTCGATGGACGTGGCTGGACCGAGTTGTTACGACCGACGACCTGGAGCGCCATCGGCATGATATTGCTTTGCATTCAACTACTTTTGCAACCAACGATGCAGACAATGATAAGCATTCTTGGCTCCATAATAGGCGTCGTAATTGTGGCTTCGGTGTGTGTAATCGGTTTTGGAAAACTACAAAAGAGTTTTCCGTTTAGTAAGTTTCTAGATAAACGAGCAAATCGGAAAAGACAGCAAGAGCTCAAGATGCGACTACTTGCCCGACGCAACATGACCATTGAGCTTCAACCGCTCTTGTGCAATCAACTGCCTTTAAGTGGAAAGTTGACGGACATCCCAGCCGAAAAACAAACTCTCCTCCTGCGCTTCTCTGCATTCAAAGCACAGGTGTGCAAACCATTTGCAACGTAATAGTTCTTCTTCCTAAAGAGCGATCCCTGCGGACCGCTCTTTTTTATTGGCATTGCTTCGTAAGGGGAGGAGGGGTGGCCACCGAAGCCTCGGCGTAGGTGGACGGGGTGATTTTACTCATGTCGTTGGTAGCGACACAAAAGCGCGGGCAGAAACGCCCGCGCTTGTACGCACATAATCGTGGGTGTTGCCTAGCTACACCCCGTGGTTTCCCCGCAATCTAGGCACAGGTTGCAGGTGCCATTGCGCTTCATCTTCATGCTCCCGCAGGCCACACACTGGTCGCCGGTAAAGCCTTGCTGCCGCGCTTCGTCTTTGCCATCCATGCCGAAGCTGATGTTGCTCTTGGTGGCTTCTTTCTGCTCGGCGGTTTGCAGGTTCATGGGTAAGGTGGCTTGCTGGACAACAGCGGGTTGATGCAAATCTTTTTCATCCTTCGTGTCGGGCTTCACGTGGACCAAATCCGTACGGCCCAAATATTCAAAGCCCAGCACGCGGAACACGTAGTCCAGAATGGAGGTGGACATCTTCACGTTGTCGTGGCCCTGCACCGGGCCAGCCGGTTCAAAACGCGTGTAGGTGAAGGTGTCGACGTACTCTTCCAGCGGGATGCCGTACTGCAACCCTTTGGAAATGGAAATGGCGAACATGGAAAGTAAACTGCGGTAGGCCGTCCCCTCTTTGTACATATCGATGAAGATTTCGCCGAGCTTGCCGTCATTGTACTCGCCGGTGCGCAGGTAGACTTTGTGCCCGCCGACGTAGGCCTTCTGCACGAAGCCGTGGCGCTTGCTGGGCAAAGACACTTTCACGGCTTGCGCGGCCACCGCATCGCTGACGTGCTTGGGTGTGACCTGCTCGTTGGTCTCGTCTTCGGTGGTATCGGTCTGGCCGGTTTCGTCCAAACCAGAAATGCTGTTCAACGGCTGTGAGAGTTTGGAACCATCGCGGTACAGGGCCACGGCCTTGAGCATGTACTTCCAGCTCTTGTGGTAGGCCTGCTCTATATCTACCAGCGTGGCATCGCCCGGCAGGTTGATGGTTTTGGAAATGGCACCAGAGATAAAGGGCTGAGCCGCGGCCATCATCTTGAGGTGGGCTTCGTACTGGATGTAGCGGGTACCTTTGGCCCCACACTTGTTGGCGCAGTCGAACACTGGCAGGTGCTCGGGTTTGATGTGCGGCGCGCCCTCAATGGTCATGGTGCCGCAGACGTACTCGTTGGCTTCGTTAATTTGGGCTTCGGTAAAGCCAAGAGCTTTTAGGACATTAAGCTCGTGGTCAGCCACTTGCTCGTCGCTCAGGCCAATGCGCTTGAGCATCTCGTCGCCCATGGTAAAGGGCGTGAAGGCAAAACGAATGTCGAATGCGGTCTTCAGGCCAGACTCAATCTTCTCCAAATCGGCGTCGGTAAAACCTTTCTCACGCAAAGTGAGCGGATTGATAGCCGGGCAGCCCTGGAGCGTGCCGTGGCCCTTGGCATAGTTCTCGATGTCTTTGACTTGCTGCTCGGTGTAGCCCAAACGACGCAGAGCTTTGTCCATGGATTGGTTAACGATCTTGAAGAAGCCACCACCCGCGAGTTTCTTAAATTTGACCAGCGCGAAGTCGGGCTCGATACCCGTGGTATCGCAGTCCATGACGAGGCCAATGGTACCAGTGGGGGCAATAACGGTGGTTTGCGCGTTCCTAAAGCCGTGCTGCTCGCCCAGGGTAATGGCGCGGTCCCAGGCCCGCTTAGCCGCGTCGCCCAGATAGGGTGGCACGACGGTCTGGTCGATGCCCATGGGCGTGATGGTGAGGCCTTCATACTCATCCTTGGCTGCGTCGTAGGCTGCGCGGCGGTGGTTGCGAATGACCCGTAGCATGTGACGCTTGTTGCGTTCGTACGCCGGGAAGGGCCCCACCACGCTGGCCATCTCGGCGCTGGTGGCGTAGGACTCACCGGTCATCACGGCCGAAAGCGCACCGGTAATAGCCAGGGCTTCGGGCGAATCATAGGCAATACCCATGGTCATCAGGATGGTGCCGAGGTTAGCGTAGCCCAAGCCGAGCGTGCGGTACTCGTAGCTGCGGCGGGCAATTTCCTTGCCCGGGAACTGGGCCATGAGCACGGAAGTTTCGAGGGTGATAGTCCACAAGCGGATGCTGTGGCGGTAGCTGTCCATATCCACAATGCCGGTGACGGGGTCCAGGTAGTGCGCCAAGTTAATGGACGCCAGGTTGCAGGCGGTGTCGTCCAGGAACATGTACTCGCTGCACGGGTTAGAGCCGTTGATGCGGCCGTCCACTGGGCAGGTGTGCCACTCGTTCACTGCGTCGTCAAACTGCAAGCCCGGATCGGCGCACGACCAGGCAGCGTAGGCAATTTGGTCCCACAGCTGGCGCGCGGGTACAGTCTTGACGACTTCTTTGCTCACCCGGCCCGTCAGCTGCCACGGCGCGTTGGTGCGCACGGCTTCCATGTACGCATTGGTGACGCGCACGGTGTTGTTGCTGTTCTGGCCAGAAACCGTAGCGTAAGCCTCGCCTTCAAAATGCGTGTCGAGCACCGGGAAGTCGAGGGTGGTGTGGCCCTGTTTGACCAGGTCGAGCGCGCGGGCAATGTAGTTGAGCGGTACTTCGTGCTTGATGGCGTGCTGAACCACCGCTTTGAGCGCCGGCGACTGCGCCACACTGGTGGCACCTTCGGCGTGCGCTGTGCTCATAATCTGGTTGAGGAATTTGCTGTTGGTGCGGCTACCGGTAACCAGGTCGGCCACTTTCTGCTCTTCTTTCACTTTCCAGTTAATAAATTCTTCCACGTCCGGGTGGTCGATGTTGACGATGACCATCTTGGCCGCCCGACGCGTGGTGCCGCCGCTTTTAATGGCGCCGGCCGCTTTGTCGAAAATTTGCAGGAAGGACATCATGCCCGATGAGCTGCCGCCACCGCCGAGTTTCTCGCCCCGACCCCGCAGGCTGGAAAAATTGCTGCCCGTACCAGAACCGAACTTGAACAGGCGCGCCTCCCGCGTGACCAGGTCGAAAATCCCACCCTCGTTTACCAGGTCGTCGTTAACGCTCTGGATGAAGCAGGCGTGCGGCTGGGGGTGGGAGTAGGCATCGTCGGATTTATGGAGTTCGCCATTGGCCGGATCCACGTAGTAGTGGCCCTGGGGTTTGCCGGTGATGCCGTAAGCCGTGTGCAAGCCAGTATTGAACCACTGTGGCGAGTTGGGCGCGCCGAGCTGACGAATCAGCATGTACTCCATTTCGTCCTGGTAGGCCCGCGCATCGGCGGCCGAGGCAAAGTAGCCCCAGGTCTCGGCCCAGGTGCGCCAACACAAGGCCAGGCGATGGACCACTTGGCGCGCGCTGCGCTCCGGGCCCGTGACCGCGTTACCCTGGCTATCCAGCTTGGGGCTGCCGTCCGGGTTGCGCACGGGCACGCCAGCTTTGCGGAAATATTTTTGGGCAATGATATCGGTGGCGACCTGCGACCAGGTGACTGGCACTTCCACATCATTGATTTCATACACAATGCGGCCATCGGTATTCTTGATGACCGAGGTACGTAACTCGTACTCCACCTGCAACAGCGGATCGACCCCGGCCGTGGTGTAGCGCCGAGTTATGCGCAAGCCATTGGCCGGATACATATTCCCCACACCAGCAGAAGTTCTTGCGGTGGCAATGTCGAGGGTGGGGTGCGGCATGGCAGGTTGCTGATTAAGAGGAATGATTTTTTAGCATTTACTTTCGACGGGCGCGCTTGCCGGGTTTCAACAGCGTATGCAGTTCGCGCTGGAAAGTGGCCACGTCTTTGAACGACCGGTACACCGAGGCAAAGCGGATGTAGGCAACCTGATTGGCCCGCTTCAGGTGTTTCATCAGAATTTCGCCGATGTCCGAACTTTTCATCTCTTGCCGGCCGGTAATCTGGATGTCCCGCTCGATGCGGTTGACCAGGCGCTTGAACTCGTCCTGGGTAATGGCCAGCTTCTGGAAAGAACGGCGCAAACCCACTTCGAGCTTCTCCCGGCTGTAGGGCTCGTGCCGGCCATCGCGCTTGACCACGGTCAGGTTGAGAATCTCCGTCTCTTCCATGGTCGAGAAGCGGAAGCTGCAGCGCGTGCACTCCCGGCGGCGGCGAATGGCCAGCCCGTCCTCGATGAGGCGGGAATCCATGACCCGGGTATCTGGTTTATGGCAGGCAGGGCATTTCATAAAAGGAGGCTAGAACGCGGCCCGACTACCATGCGTCACGGTGAGGCGTCCGCAGGCAGGAAGCTTATCGTACAACGATGAGCGCTCCTCGCCAAGTTGTGACGAGGAACACGAGGAAAACGTTGGACGGCGTTGGCTAGGGACCCGTCTCGCCTTCGGCGGAGCCGAGGCGGGCAAGCAGCCAGCGGAGCCAGATCCGCCTCGAACCGCTTCGGCGTAACCGACGGCGGGACGGGCGTGGTGTTGATTTTGAAAGAAGCGTGAGAACCAGCGTGCACGCTCCCGACCCCCGCCAGAGCGAGGGGCTAGGGCCCAATGCCCTAGGTAACACTATATGTAGTAGCTCTAGGGGGTAGTATACCACTACATATGGGATTGTCAATCCCAACCCAAAAACGCCTCCTGGGCAAATACCCTATGGCTACTGGAGTTTGGGTGTGTCGCGAAAGGGAGGGCTCTCCCGCACCAGACCGAGACCTGTGGATACCAGGTCACATCATCTTCCGTCGGATAAACGCTGGAATTTCAAGGTCGTCTTCCGGTTTCTGGGGTGGTTGGGGCTTTGGCTGTGGGGCTGGCTCAAGCGGCCGAGGTTGCGGCTGAACCACTTGCCGTATGACCGGCCGAGCTGACTCGCTAGCCATGGGGCGGCGCTCCATCTCTTTTGGTGCGTCGTAATTTTCAAAACCCTGCGGCGTAATCTTCTTCGTTAACGGCCGCGGCAGGGCACCTTTGCCAAAACCGGTGGCAATAACGGTAATGCGGACTTCACCTTTCAAACTCTCGTCGATAACCGTACCAAAAATGACTTTTGCGGCTGGGTCGACCGAAGCAGTAATCACCCGCGCCGCCTCGTTGACCTCGTACATGCCCAAATCCGGACCGCCGGTGACGGTAAACAGGATGCCTTTCGCCCCGTCAATGGAGAGTTCGAGTAGGGGGCTATCAATGGCAGCTTTGGCAGCATCCACTGCTCGGTTGTCCCCCGTCGCTTTGCCAATGCCCATTAGGGCCGAGCCGGCATTTTCCATAATCGACTTCACGTCAGCAAAGTCCACGTTGATAAGCCCCGGGATGGTGATGAGCTCACTAATCCCCTGCACACCCTGACGCAGCACTTCGTCCACCGTGCCAAAGGCGTCCAGCAAGCTGGTTTTCTTGTCGATGATTTGGAGCAAGCGGTCGTTCGGGATGGTGATGAGCGTATCCACCCGGTCGCCGAGGTCGCCGTGGCCTTGGTCGGCCAAGGCTTTGCGCTGCGCACCTTCAAAGGCAAAGGGCTTAGTAACCACCGCAACCGTCAGGGCACCAATGTCTTTCGCAATGTCCGCTACCACGGGCGAAGCCCCGGTACCGGTGCCGCCGCCGAGCCCGCAGGTAATGAATACCATGTCGGCGCCCTTGAGCGCCTCGTGAATTTCGTCCTGACTTTCTTCGGCGGCTTTGCGGCCCAAATCTGGGTCCATGCCGGCCCCCAGGCCGCGCGTTACGGTCTTGCCGATGTGAATTTTGGTGGAGGCCTTGGAATGGTGCAGGGCTTGCGCGTCGGTGTTGATCGCAATAAACTCGACGCCGCGAATCTTAGCGTTGATCATGCGGTCCACGGCCGAGCCGCCCGAGCCGCCCACGCCAACCACCTTAATCTTGGCAAATGTTTCGATGTCGGGTTTTATCTCCATAGCGCTACGAGCCATTGCTGCGAGAATTTAAGAAGTGAGATTCTTGACCCAACCACGAAGCTTGCCAACCACGTCGTTGACCGTGGAGAACTTGGACGTACGGTTGCCCCCAGCGTGCTGCAGAGACGCGCCCCAGAAGGCCAGGCCAATGGCCGTAGCGTACTCGGGCTCGTGCGCCTTGTCGATAGCGGTCACGACGTTGAGCGGGTTGCCGACGCTGGCCGGCAGGCGAAACTCGCGCTTGGCCACATCTACCAGCCCCGGGAGTTTGGCACCACCACCAACCAACATGAGGCCGGCGGGGAGCAAGCCGGAGCGGTCCACCTTTTGCAGCTCTTTATCGACCATGGTAAAAATCTCCGATGCCCGCGCCTCGATAATTTCGGCCACGTGCTTGCGGGAGACCACCCCGGATTCCTTAGGGTCGAGTTCGGCGAGATTAATTTCGTCGCGCTTGCTGACCTCTTCCGGCAACGCCGTGCCGAATTCGAGTTTGACCCGCTCGGCCACGTCAATGGACGTACGTAAGCCAATGGCAATGTCGTTGGTAATGTGGCCCGAACCAACCGGCAGAATGGCCGTGTGCAGTACGTCACCCTCTTCAAAGACCATGAGGCTGCTGGTCGAAGCGCCAATGTTAAGAATGGCAACGCCAATGTCTTTCTGGCGCTTCGTTACCACGGCTTCGGAGGCGGCGAGCACGCCCAACACCAGGCCGTCGATCTCGACGCCGGTGCGGTAGATGCACTTGGTCAGGTTTTTGATATGCGCGTGCTGGCCCTGGATAATTTGCGCGTCGACTTCCAGCCGAATGCCAGACATGCCGACCGGGTCTTTGATCCCCTTCTGGTTGTCGACGGTGAACGTGCGCGGGATAACGTGAAGAATTTCAACGTTCGACGGGATGACTGTGGTCTGGGCCGCATCGATGACGCGCTCAACATCTTCTTCGCGGATTTCGCCGTCAGCTTTGGCCACCGCCACCACCCCGTGCACTTCTTGCGAGGTAATGTGCGTGCCGTTGATGCCGATGTACGCGTGCGTTACTGGCACGCCGGTCATGCGCTCGGCTTGTTCGAGCGCGCCAGAAATAGACGAAATAGCGTCTTCAATGCTGGTGATCGCCCCTTTGCTTATGCCGTCCGCGGCGTGCTCGCCCACGCCTAAAATCTGCAGTTGCCCTACACCTTCAACAGGGGCGGCAACGACGACACGGATTGTTGTTGAGCCGAGATCGAGCCCAACCAGAGTAGATTCACGAGCCATAGGGTGCACTGAGTATACAAAAAAAAGCCGTTTTCGGCAATGCTGCGCTTAGCGAACGTAGGGCCAAAAAACCAAGCAGCCAATAACGATTGCGACCAGTGACGCGAACAGGACTGCCGCAGCCATTGCATCCTTGGCAAACTTTGCCACGGCAGTGAGCTTGGCGCTCAGCAAGTCGGTAATGTGCTCCACCACCGTGTTAATGAGCTCTAGGGTAAGGACAGCGGCCAGCATGGTAATGAGAATGATGGCATCGCGCGTCGTTACCTGGAGCATGACCATGAGTAGCACAACCAGACCGGTGGCCACGACCTGCAATCGAAAACTTTGCTGCGTGCGGAAGGTGTGCAACAGGCCCCGCAAGGCGTAGCGGAAACTATTCTTAATGCTGCGTGAGGTAATTTGGACCATAGAAGGCGTTAAGACACCGTTGCACCTGCGCTTCCATCCGCCGGTCAGCGGCGGCAGTGTCGTGGCGGTAGCCGTGCAAGTGAAGTAAGGCATGCACGAAGCGATGGGCGAGCAGGGGTGCCTGGGATTTGCGAGGGAATCGCTGGCGCAGCACAGCCGGGCAAAGCACGATATCACCGCTGCCGTCACGGCGGGGCTGTAGCGTCGCCGCCGGAAAAGCGAGGACATCCGTGGGCCCGCGCTTGCCCCGGTAGGTTTGGTTGAACCGGGCCATGCGGCTGGGCGGTACCAAGAGCAGGGCAACGCTGGTGCTGGGGTGCGCGCGTACCAGACGCTGGGTGCAACGGAAGAGCGCGGCCCAACGTACGGCCGCTCGCTGCTTCGGTGTTGCTTGCACGACCCGGAACTCCATGCGCCCTACAACCCGGTGTTCGTATTGCTGTTGGCGTTAGCGTTGGTGTTGGTGTTGGTGTTGGTGTTGACGTTCGTCGTGTTGGTATTCCCGTTGACGCTGTTCGTATTGGCCGCGCTGGTGTTAGTGTTAAGGTTCACTTTACTGGGGTCAACGACCAAGCTGCGCGCCAGCATTTCTAGGGTCGTGCGGGAATCCACCGACGGCTTGGCGCCAAAACTCAAGGACATGAGGTAGACCTGGCTGCCGTTGCCAAAGTAGTACGCATTGCCGTCCGGGCTCATAATGCCCGCGCTCAGCTTGTCCCAGGTTTGCACCTCGGTGAGCGTCGTCGCGTCCACACTCGGCGCTTGCTGAATATACCACTGCTTCGCGGTGAGGCGGGCGGGGTTATCCTGCACGCTCAGGCTCATGGTTTCGTCGCCGGTGGGGCTAGTGAAAAGTTGCTCGGTGCTGCTGCGGGCCACCGACGTCCAGCTGTGAGGGAAAAGCACCGTGGCCCCGTACAAACCGTTGGTAAAGCTACTAATGAGGACGGATGCGCTGAGCTTGCCGCTGCCCTTGGGGTTGAAACCGAGCTTCACTTCGCCGCCATCCAAAAAGCCGTCGCCATCGGAATCTTGCGAGCTGGGATTGGTGGTGAGGGTATTCTCTTCCACATCCGTGAGGCCGTCTTTGTCTGTATCCAAGCTCGAAGCAGCCAGCGGGTTGCTGACGTTGGTATTGCGGTTGGCGTTTGCATTCGCATTGGCGTTGAGGTTGGCATTGGTATTCGCGTTGGCATTCACATTGGTTGCATTAACGTTGCCATTGCTGTTGGCATTGGCGTTGCTATTGGTATTACGGTTGAGGTTCGTATTGGTCACGGGGGTGTTCGTGACCAAATTGACGTTGCTGGTATTGGCGGCATTACGGTTGAAGACGCCCGTAAAAACCGCGGCCGCACCGGCACCAAGCAGCACGACGACAATGATCCCCACGGCCATGAGCAATTTCTTATTCCCCCGCTTGGGCGCGGGATTGGGGCCACTGGTCTTGGTGGTCGCCCCGAGGAAGCGTTCGGGCATGGTGTGAATCTCCAGCGGGG
Source organism: Patescibacteria group bacterium (assembly GCA_038063455.1). Lineage (GTDB taxonomy): Bacteria > Patescibacteriota > Patescibacteriia > PEXW01 > PEXW01 > CAIPSZ01. The sequence continues at coordinate 12,357 of JBBTVB010000001.1, read as the reverse complement.
TGGCTGGGGGTTTCGGCGCTTGCGGGGTGGCGGACGGTTGACCAATAGACTCGAACATACGCGTAGTGAAAAGTGAGAAAGTTACTTTTGAAGTTTTTGCTTGCCGACGTTGAGGTCGAGCAGCAGCCCTGCGCCTTTGGGATTATACCCTTTTTTCACCTCTGCGCCATCTAGGTTGCCATCGCCGTCGGAATCGGGCTTTTGCGGGTCGGTAGTGTAGACATCCACTTCGTCACGATCGCTCAGCCCATCGGCGTCCGTATCCACCTTGGTGGGGCTGGTGCCGAGCTCCCCTTCGCGCGCGTCAGTGAGCCCGTCGGCATCTTTATCTGACGGCCCGCTGGGTGTGAGTATCTCGGCAGGTTGCGTGCTGGTGTTGATGGGTGATGCTGTATTTGTTGTGGTTTGCGTGACGACCGTTGAGGTGTTGGAGGTATTCGTTGTCTTGGGCGCGCGCATGGCCAGGTACGCAATCACACCCCCGCCCACGAGCAGCACCGCACCGGCCGCAGCCAGGATTGGCCAGCGTCGCGTGGTGGTATATTGCGACATAGCTTTGGGGGTTGGCGGTGGCACCGGCTGCACCGGGCGCGTCACTCTCCGCGCCGCCGGGGTGGCAGGATCAACTTTTTCAAAAATATCTTCGGGCATAGTGGGCAGGAAAGTTAATCAACTGGGCCGCCAGCTCCCGAGCACGTCAGGCAGGTTTGGCTGGCGGGCACGCAGCTGAAGGTGGCACACGAACAGCACTGGGGCGCAGCCCCGCTGCATAGCAACGGGCCGCAGAGGTTGCCCGTGGCCCCATTGGAAAGCTTGATAAGCCGCGGGGCAGAGGTGGCGCAATTGTTATTCTGGTCACAGGCGCGGGCAGTAACACTGTAGATGGGTACGCCCGTGCTGGTGCTGGTGTTGGGGTACGCACCAGATGCGGAATTCCAATTGAACTGGACATTCCCGCTACCCGTGACCGTGCCAAGGCTGGCGCCGTTGACAAAGAACTCTACATCCTGCACGCCCACACCGGGCACATCGTTGGTAAAGGCCTCGAGTAAAATATTGCCGCGCTGCCAGTAATTGTCGGTGGCCGGCTGGATGATATTCACGGTTGGCGGCGTGACGTCGGGCCCGCCAACGGTAAGGGTGACTGGTGCCGTGCGAAAGGTATTCCCTGCCCGGTCGGTAATATCTGCAAAGTAGCTGGTCGTGCCAGCGGGCGGTTGGCCTACCCACACGTACGCACCTGCAGTTTGGGTGGTAGCAGGCGGCAGCAGTGCACCGCTGGTGTTGGTATAGAAGAATGCCACTGTCGCGATGCCCGAGGCGTAGCTATTCACCTGCGGGTCATTGGCCTGCACACGCAGAGTGACATTGGGCGGGGTGTTTACCGTGCTGCCGCTCGCTGGTGATTGCCAGCTGCCAGTTGGGACACCCCGGTCGACGTTGACCACCTGCGACAGGCCGGCCGCAGTGTTGCCATCTGAGTCTGACGCATTGACCGTAACCGTGTAGTTACCACCATCAACGGGAGCCCAATTTACCTGGCACGGACTGACGGCGCCGCAGGTTTGTATGGTACTCCCATTCACCGCAATCGTGGTTTGCGCCAAGCCGCTGCCGCCGACATTGTCGGCAACATCTACAGAAATGAGTCCTCCGTTATTGATAAAGACTGGACTGCCAGTATTCCAGAGGGTGCTGTTGAATCGGAAGTTGGTAAGCGACGGAGGGGTTGTATCGTTGACGTTATTGTTAACGATAACTTTTACTTGGCTGCCACCTTTACAGCCCGCGCTATCGGTGCCAATTGCTTTGAGCGTGTGCGTGCCGTTGGATGTGCTCGTCAACGTCGTCCAGGCATACGTGCAACGACGGTTGGTGCAGTTGGTAATGGTATCGAACGGCGTAGTGGCATTATCAATGAACAGTGCGACGCTGCTCAGCAGCTGGTCGGTGCGACAGGTTTTCGACACATCAATAACCACTGGTACTGTTGGATTATCTTGCACCGTCGTGTTCGGCAGGGGCTGGTTTATCGTCATGGTTACGCCGTTATCGACGTTGACGTTTGCCGCCGCCGTTGTTACGTAGTTTGACGAATCGTATACCGAGAAGGTAACGGTGTGGGCGCCAATCAACTCGGGCAAGGTGTTCCAGCTGTAGGCCATGCCATATTGCGTTGGGGACGTGATCGGGAAATAACTCCCACTGGGCAGCGGAACAAGCACTCCATCAATACGCAACTCGGCACGCAGGATTGCCACATTGTCGGTGAGTGTGGCATTGAGGGTAACAATATCTTTCAGCGACGCGTTCGCAAGTGGCACAGTAACATCATCCGCGGTTGATGGCGTGCCATTGGTGAGAGTGGCGGTAAGACCCGTAATCGTTGGGCGCTGGGCGTCTGGTCCCGCGGCCGTGGTGTACGTAACCGTTTGATTTGCTACCGCTAGATTGCCGGCATAATCAAAGGCTACAGCCCGCACAGCGTAGGTGCTGCCGTCAACGTAGCCAGTGTGCGACCATGCAAACGAGTAGGGCGAGGCGTAGTCTACCGCCCGTGGCGTGGCCTCGAAATCCACGTAGAATTCTACGCGGTTCACGCCCGAACTCGCATCTGCCGCATCGGCCAAAACGTTAGTCGATGTGCCGCTTATGGTGCTGGCAGGCGCAACAATGCTTACGCTTGGTGGAGTATTTTCGACTGCTGAGCTCTGCACGGTAATACCGAGCTGTGCAATAGATGTATTGCCAGCAAGGTCGTAGGCCACCGCCGAGAAGGTGTATGCCCCAGGGGTAAATTGCTGGATAAGCGTGCCGGGCACGGTCACATTTGCGGTGTACGTGGTGGGGCAACCAGTAGTGCACGCAGTGGCTGGGGCTTGGCCAATTTTCGAGGTGCCCAGGTAGTACTCCACTTTGGCAACACCAGAATTGTGGGGGGCTGCAGGCTCTATAGCCGTTGCCGAAAGATTCTGGTCGCTACCCGCAAAGACCGCGCTTGCGGCTGGGCTGTTTATGGTAACGCTAGGTGGCTGTGCATCGCCGGGCGGGTTGGCGGGCGTGTAGGTCTGCGTCGCTGTGCGGGTGTTACCCGCGCGGTCGGTGGCGGTTACGGTAAGCGTGTGCTGCACATTCAAGAGCGAACGCGTATTCCACGACCAATGGTACTTCCCGTCGCCACTTGGGGTGGTCACAATGGCATTTGCCACTTGCTTGCTGGCATTGTCAGTAACCACAAAACGTACCGAGGCAATACCAGAATCGCCTGGCGCATTGTCGGTTGCAGACGCTACCGCATCAACCGTGCCCACAACCGTACCGGCCGCAGGCGCATCGATTGCCACCACGGGTAGTATTTTTTCCGTACTCGAGGCCGAGTAGTTTTTGGCGGTGTCTATATCTTTAAACAGGTCTTGGCCAATGCGCACGTTAAAGCCCACACAACTCGACGGGCCAGGGCATACATTTGTGCTTGCCAGCACAAGTGATGCAGCCTGCGCCACGCCAAATTGAGAATTCCGCAACGTATTCTGCTCCATCGTGGCATACAGGCTTATTGATGTTGCATCGACGTAGCGGTACAATATTGCCCGCGACTCGGGCGGATCGGACGCATCGCTGGGGAAAGTAAATTTCTTCGCGGTTTGGTTCCAACACGTGGCTTGCTCGGTATCCGCGTCCGGGCACAGTGCTTCGTCCCACTTGGGTGCGATGTCTTTGGGTAGCGTGATTTGCAGCTCTTGGCCCAACGCTTGCTGCCAGGACGGCCACGAGGTAACCGAAATGCCCGGCAGGTACGAGCCAGAGGCAAGCTTGGGGTACGCGCCACCATGGCTGGCTGTATATTTTTGTAGGGCGTACACAATCTCAAACATGTTGTGCACGCGTTTCGTGTCCCGCCGCAATTGCGCCTGTTCGTCGGCACTAAATGTGGCGTTGGTATTAAAACGGATATTCTTGAGCAGCTGGTCGAATATTTTTATCGTGTCGGCTTTAGCATTGTCTGAGTATGAAAACACGTAGATGTTGGGGTACACCGCGGTACACGCGGCATTGGTGCAGTTGGTGCCTGCAACGTACACCGTGCGGCCTTCCCGTATGGCCGGGTAGCCGTCGACTTCCAGCGTCGACCCGCTGTGCGGCCGGCCAAACTGGTGCTGGTACCAACGCTCGGGCGAAAGGTCTTCTAAATTAATGTAGGTACGCACGCCAATAGCATCGCCGGTGTTGGCGCCTGTGGTCGCATCCTGCACGAACATAAAGTACTCCTTTAGCACGCCGCCTTGGTTGAGTAACCCAGCAATCGGCGGCAAACCAAGCTCGACGTTGCCCACATTATCACCACAGTAGGCCATGGTAAAACCATGTGAACCTAATGGGCCTGCACCATACGACGGATCGACGAAGGGCCACGGATTGGGTGCGGCTGGCCAGGGCTTGCTGCACAAGAAAGACCGCACATTGATGCTGGCATTCCCCGTACCCGAGCTGCCCGTACCCGTGACGGAGACGCTAAGTTGTTCTTGCCCATTGGGGACGTTCAAACTTTCCGAACAGTACGTGCTGCTGGTGCTGTTGTTGGGGCAGGTTGCGCCAGTTGCGCCCTGGCGATACACGTTGCTCGCACCGCCCGTGCCGCCGCTATCCCCTTGCGTCCAGGTTTGGGCTTGTAACGTGAGTGGCACGTTGTTTGCATCGTACGCCTGCACAATGTAGCTGTGCTGGTTGCCGGGCGTCGCCACTTGCACGTCGCCGGCACAGCTATCGCCGCTGCAGGTAAACAAATCTGACGTGGGCAAAATTTCTGTGCGGCTAATGCTGCAGATGGTGGCACTGGCCCCCACAGTGTAGGGCCCAGCAATGTAGCTGGCGCTACTCATGTAGGTGTTCGCACTCGACACCACACCCGCCGTGCCGCCGCGGACGAATACCTGGTAGCTACCATTCGTAAGGGCGGTGGTTGGTGCAAGAGTGGCAGTGCGGCCACTCAACGAAAGCGTCGATGGTACCACCGTACCCGACGTTAGCTGTAATTGGATATTACTAGAGTTCAACGAACCAAACTGCATGTCACGTGCAAAGGTGACGACAAACGCGGCATTACGACAGCTCAAGGCGCCGGCCGCCGGGGTAATGCTCTGGATAAGCCCTTCGGTGCAGGTTGCCAGGGGCGAGCAAATATTGGCGGCACAACAACCTGTGTTACACTCGGCGTTTTGACTGCAACTGACGTTAAACGGCGCGGGCGTGGCCAGGCAGAAGTCGCCGCCCGAAGGTGTGCCAATGCTGCTTTCGGAAATCCCGCTAAGCGGCGTGCCCGCCCCACCCGGAACGCGAGTGGTAGCTGATGTAGCAGAACCTATGACCGTACTCGTGCCAGGGAGCGTCAGCTGGTTGGCGGTGCCGCCGGCACTGGTGAAGAACGCTTGGCCGGTCGTGGTGCTAAACTTGTCACCGGCGTAGCGAATGGTCGCGCCTTCTTTTGCTGCAGTGGGGGTGATGCTACACACAATCGGCACGCCCGACGCAGGAATAGGCACTGTGCCGTTAGTGGTGGACCGGCACACGTTGGCAATGCTATAGGTTTGCGTATTGTTGCTTAAGAGACGGCCATTCGCTGTGCTGGTCTGCACTTGCACGTTCCAAGTGCTACCCGTTGCAGCAAAGTCTGGCGCGGCTTGCACGCGAATTTGGTTGTTGGTCCAACCAGCCGGGCCGCACAAGGCAAAGCTGCCATCGTAGCTGTTGCCGCCGCCGGTAAAGGTTACCTTGCCGTCGCCTTTAGCATTGCCAAAGAAGCAACCGTTGACATTGACGATATTTCCCGCAGGACCAGACACCGGATCGACATCGGATACCACTGGCCGGCAGCGCTTGGCTGCCACGTCGCAGGTCGAACCACCGCACTGCGCGTTGCACGTGTCGTCGGTCTCGCAGTAGTTGCGGACAACTTGAATTTTGCCGGTGCCAGACTTACCGCCAGCAGATGCGGTCAACGTCGCGGTGCCGTCATAGCTGCCGGCTGGCACAATACTTACTAAACCATCGTTGTTATAGAGAGGGCCGGTATTCGTTATGGTCGAAAGTGGCGCCAACCCAACATCAGTGGAGCTCCAGGTAAATGTTGTGGCATTGGTAAGAATGCTGCACGTATTGGTTAGGGGTCGAGCCAGTAGCGACGAGCTTTGGCCAGTGGTTTTTGGTCCTTGGAATCCAGGCAGCACCGACACACCATCAAGCGCGCAATCTGGACCACCGGTTTTCACTTGGAAGTTCCAAGTGTAGTCCTGCCCTACGGCAACGCCGGTAGCACTCTGGATAGCACCACGGACGGTTACTTCGTACCAGTAGCCATCGCTCAAGTTCGTGCTGGGTGTGTATATGGCACTATCATTGGCCACCGTGTAGGTGTCAGCTGCTGCGGCAACCGTCACTGGTTGCCGGCCAGTACACGTAAATGTAGTGCCGTTGTCGCACCTACTCATTTGCACGTTCGCGGTGTTCGCCAAATCTGCTGGGTTCATGCTTTGGTTAAACCGAATCCCAACGCGAATGTTGCGGCACACGTTGGTGGCATTGGGCACAGGGTTAGGCGACGGCAACGTACCGTTCGAAAGGTTACACGCGTTATCGGTAACCACAGCCGGCGCGGGCAAGCACGGAATTTTGTAATTGAGTGGGTTGGTGGCTTTGCCGCCTACATTCAGCTGGAAGAGATACTGATCTTGGCCAATGTTACCGGCCCGAGAATCTAACGTTGCGGCGGCGCTGTTGAAATTGGAAAGTGTACCGTTGGTGGTGGGCTTGCTGGCGTCGCCCGGGATGTACAAACTCTGAATGTCCGCTAGGTTGGTGCCAATACCCTGCCCCACCACGGCCACGGTACCACCGCCAGCGTTGTGACACTGCGGGGTAATACTGCACAAACCTGGCCGCTCGGTGTCGTTGACTGTAAAACGATGCAGGTTACTACGCCCAGCCGCGCCCACCAAACTGCTGTGCTCGATTTGGATGTCCGCTAGGTCATTCACGTTAAAACCCGCCGGCACTTGGATAATAATTTGGCTGCGCTTGTTGGCCGAGGCCGTGTCTTCGGTCCAGCCGTTGCTGCCCGCGCACGCCGGCACGCTGCCGGTAATTTCTGTACCATCGGCTTTGCGAAACAGTACGCGCCCGGGCGTGTTGCCAAAGTGCGTGCCACCAATAGTTACGTACGTGCCGACCTTACCATCTGCCGGGCTGACCCAGTCGATGTGCGGGGTTTGGATATCTAGCGGATTGGAAGGCGGACTACTTTGCGATTTCTGCACGACCACGCCGCCATCCACCGCACCGCCCGTTGCCGGGCCCGTTGCGGACGCCGACGGGGTTATCCCGGCAGGAACCAGCGTCGTAATTTGCGTTGGCTGCCAGTCTGCCGGCCGGATGCACGCCACGGAGCCCGCCTGCTTGGGTCGGTAACCGGGGCTAAAGCAGCTACTAGCCGCATTCGCCGCCGTGGTGGCAAACGCGCTGGTACCAGGGAACAGCACGCCCGCACCAGTGACGCCAAAATTCTCGCCAGTTATGATTAAGGCCTGCTGGCCGTTGGCAATATTATTGCCGTAGAACCCGGTTGGCGCGATATTGGTAATCTTCGGCGTGCAATCCACCGTGGTGGTGTTCGCTGTGGTAAACGTCCACGAATAATCGTCCGCCGGCGTGTCTTCGGCAGTGCCGTCGCCGTCGCCATCCAGCGCGTTCTTCACGCACATGTCTTTAAAACCTTTAATAAATTGTCCGCCGGTGCTGCTAGGCACAACCGTCGGGTCGGTTTCGGCATTCAAGGTTACAGTGTAGGTCACGCTCGGATCTAAGGGTTTATCGAACGTCGCACTAAAACCGTCGAGCGAGCCGTTCATGGCAATGTTCGTGAGCTTTGCACCTGTGCTCGGCGTTGGGCTTACGGTAATGTTGTCGACGTGGACGGACAGCGGCAACATGGGCTCACTAAACACCGCGTCGAGTTCCGGCTTAAGGCAGTTGATGGTGCCAGTGGGCGCAACCACCGAAACGGTTGGTGGCGTGTCATCCCCTTCTGTGCCGGTTGTAAACTTCCACGTTGGCGGCAATGTCAGCGGGAGCGCAGGGGTGGATGAGCTCAAAAATCCGGTCCGCGTCACTTCGTACTCGGTGTTGGGCTTAAAGTCCGCTGGGTGCAAAAACGTTGCCGTGCGATTGGTGCCCAAGTTGGTTGTGCCGGCGACGGCACCGCCGCCGACAACTTCGTTGACGGTAAAACTACCCGCACTTGGATTATTTTCTACGCCTACAGACAAACCTCCATACGCTTCTACTGCTGCGGCGCACAATTTGACATTCGTAGCGGCCAAGGCAGGCACTTGGTTTACTGCCTGCCAATCTTCCGTACCTGCTATCGGTACGCAGCTGCCGTTGGGCTGCCATTCCCCTTCACCATCGCCGACCGGGGCAGCATCCGCACACGTCACACACCCCTGAACCTCGCCAATGGTGGTGCAGGCCGCGGCGCTGGCTGTGCCGGTGGTGGCATTCGTAACAAACCGCTGAACAAACAGCACAATGGCCCAGGCCAGCAGAATGATAACTAGACCAATAACGCCGTTGATGAGCGTGCGCTTGGCTTTATCAATCTGGCGCTCGTCACCGCGCGACGTCAGCCACAAAAACCCGCCATACAGCATGACAATGACGGCGACCAAACCCAGCAGGCCCAATGCCCACTTGATGATGTTGATAATAGTTTGCTTCAAGTCGGCGCTCCCCAAACCCAACGTGCTGCCAACGCTCTCAACCGTCAGGGCGTGTGCTGCTGCAGGCACAAGGAATATGCCAAAACCCACCACAGCCACCAGGCCAAGGGGAAGCAACAAACCGTGCCAAAAAGATTGTGTGGTTTTGCTCATGCTGCCTAGCCGACAAGCGAACAGCGGTGCGTGAGAGTGAGAGAAAACGTTTAGGGGGTAAGCACTTTTTTTACTATGGCCTGCACGGCTTTGCCGTCGGCGCGCGTGCCGACTTTGGCCATAACCGGGCCCATGACTTTTCCGAAATCTGCGGAGCTGCTGGCCCCCACTGCCGCCACCTGCTCGCGGACCAAGGCTTCAAGTTCAGCTTCCGAAAGGGCTTGGGGCAAGTACGTTTGCAGGATAACAATGGCCGCCTCGTCCGCATCAGCCAATTCTGGCCGGTTGCCAGCGCGGAATTGGACGGCAGCTTCGGCGCGGCGCTTCACGTCGCCAGCCACAACTTTTTCAACGTCGGCATCAGTGAGGTCTGCTTGCTTAGCAATTTTGGCGTTCTGCAGGGCGCTTTTTACAAACCGCAAAACCTCTAGCCGCGTTGCGTCTTTCGCTTTCATGGCGGCTAGCAGGTCTGCGTCGAGGCGTTCAAATAAGGTCATTTCAATTTGACGTTCAAAAGTTTGGCCAAGCTGCGGGTTCGGCCCCGGCCTTTGGACTTGGCCATGAGCTCGTCGAGTTTGCCAATTTTGCGCAAGTACTCTTTTTTCTCGCTTATCTTGGACCGGCGAATCGCCTTGTCTTTAAGCTTGCGCTCGTTCGGCGCAGACACAAAATACTGATCCTTCTTCGTCCGTAACAGCACGCCGCTCTGCTGGACGCGGCGATTAAAACGGCGGATCAGACTTTCGGATGATTCGTTGTCCTTCTTTTTTACTTCTACCACAGTGGAACACCTCCTTTAAAAGATGAAATTCGATAATGTGACTATGACACGAGAGCGAAAAAAACGCAAGTCGGAAAAAGTGGGTCTAAGGGTGATGGGTGTGGATGCTGGAAGGGTCAAATGATTTGGAAGTAAGTGCACACTCTATTCCTTCCTTCCAAACCCTAACCAGCCTCTATACCTTTCACCCTATAACTCCCCCACCTAGTATATGCACATGCAAATGCGGCACCTCCTGGCCACCCTCCACCCCCGTGTTGATGACGGTTTTAAACCCACGCTCCTTTAGGCCCAACACATCGGCAACTTCGGGCACGGCAGCTAAGAGCTTGCCGAGGATGGGCTCATCTGCCGGCTCCACATGGACCAAACTTTCGATGTGTTCGGTCGGGATCAGTAGCACGTGTATCCGAGCTTTTGGATGAATATCCTTAAACGCCACCAGCCCATCCCCTGCCCAGACAATCTCGGCAGGGATTTCTCTGGCTGCAATCTTGCAAAACAGGCAATCCATTAGCTCTCGGCGGTGGGCGTTTCGATTGGCGCAACACCGTTGACCAGCTGCTTCTCGCCGTTGGTTTTCAGAATGCGCTTCTGCACTTCGACCACGGCTTTGCTAAAGTCCACCACTTCCTGAATGCCGCTTTCCATGTCGCGCATCAAAATGGTGTCGTCCACTAGCTCTTTCTGGCCCAGGATAAGGGTGAAAGGTGCGCGCAAACGGTTTGCGGCTTCCAATTGGGCTTTGATGCTGGTCTTGGAAAAAGTGGCGGCCACGCGAATGCCCAAACCGCGCAACTCGCGGAAAAGCTTGAGCGACTTACGACGGGCGGTGTCACCGAGTTGCGCCAGGAAGACATCCGGCCGGCCAGGCACGGGTGGCTGCACACCCCGGGCTTTCAGCTGCATGATGGTTCGTTCGATACCGGCAGCAAACCCCACGGCCGGGGTGGGCCGGCCGCCGAAGAGTTCTACCAGGCCATCGTACCGGCCGCCGCCGCCAATTGCGCTCTGGGCTTTTTCTACCCCCACGCCGTCGGCAGCCACGTATTCAAAAGCGGTGTGCGTGTAGTAGTCCAAACCGCGCACGATGCGGGGGTTGAGGTCGTAGGCAATGTCCATGTCGTCCAGGTGTTCGAGGGTTTTCACGAAGTGCTCGCGTGCCGGCTCGGACAAGTGGTCCACCATGGCGGGTGCATCTTGCGTCAGCAACTGGCAATCGGGCACTTTGCAGTCCAAAATACGCAGTGGATTCTTGAGCAAACGGCGCTTGCAGTCTTCACATAGCCGGCTCTTGCGGCTGCGGAAATATTCATTGAGCACTTTCATGTAGGCGGTGCGGGACGCGGCATCACCGACCGAATTCACTTGCACGCGCACGGGAATGCCCAGCTCGGAAAACAGCGTAGCCCCAATGGCGATAATTTCCGCATCTACCACCGGGTGGGCGTCGCCGAACAGCTCAAAGCCGCACTGCCAGAACTGGCGGTACCGGCCGCTCTGCGGGCGGTCATAGCGGAACATGGGCCCGACGTAGTAGAGCTTCACCGGTTGCGGCAACGCCATCATGCCATGCTCTAGGTAGGCGCGGGCAATGCCAGCAGTGTTTTCCGGCCGCAGCGCAACGCTCTCGCCGCCGCGGTCGGTAAACGAAAACATTTCCTTCTCTACGATGTCCGTTTCCTTGCCCACCGAACGCGCGAACATACTGTTTTCTTCGACAACTGGCGTTTCGATGCGCTCAAAACCAAAGTCGCGGGCAACCGCGTGCACTTTGTCGATGACCAAATTCCACCACGGCCAGTCTGCGGGCAGGATATCTTTCATGCCGCGGACAAGGGCAGGGGTCTTCCCTTTCTTGGGAACAAACGGTTCAGGAACCGGGGGGGCTTTCTTGGGCAACATAGCGGTGTGCGGTTACGGAGTGGCGAGCGGGTATGCCGGCGCCGAGAAGTGAGAGAGTCGAGTAAGCGGCCACGCGCGAATCCAGGTTTTGCCCACAATGAAGCTGCGCTGGACCGGGCCGAAGATGCGGGAATCGAGGCTGGCGGGGCGGTTGTCACCCATCAGGAAGTAGCTGCCAGACGGCACTATGGTGCTGGCCGTGGGGCCAATCGCCAAATCTACTGCCAGGTACCCGCTTTCATCCAGTTTTTTTCCATTTACGAAGACACCGTCATCACGCACATCTACCCCGTCGCCGGGCAAACCAATGACGCGTTTAATAAAGTACTGGCTGGGGTCGTTAGGATATTTAAACACCACCACCTCGCCCCGCTGTGGTTCACGGAAACGAAAACTAAGCTCATCAATAAGTAAGTACTCGTGGTCTTCATAATTCGGCTCCATGGATGCGCCCTTCACGTAAAACGGCTGGAGCAAGAAGTAGCGAACGGGAATAATAATGGCAAGCGAGATTGCTACTACTTTAATCACTTCCCAGAGCATGGCCCAACCGGTGAACATTTTCAGGGGTAGTTTTGCGGTTGGCATGAAAAAAGTGTGAGAGTGAGATGATGAAATGTGGCTTGCCACGCATCGGAGCCCCGCCAGCTGCGGGGTAAACTTCGCGACTGGTGCGTGGTGGACGATGAAGGATTCGAACCTTCGACCTCGCCGATGTGAACGGCGCGCTCTAACCAACTGAGCTAA